>CAMKUA010000006.1:0-80008 GCA_946415825.1 uncultured Prevotella sp.
TATGATGCAACAGCGCATACGGAATCTCCTCAATCGTGGCTGTCATGGCATCGCGCGTGTTCACGGCACGGATAATCACGGGCCAGTCCCAACTGCGCTTGTCGTCACGGACACCCGTCGATTTATAGTCGGGTACAATCGTAAAGTACTGCCATACCTTGCCTTCCAGACCATTCTTGGCAAACTCCTCACGCAGGATGGCATCCGACTCGCGTAGGGCCTCCAGACGGTCGCGAGTGATCGCACCGGTGCAACGCACACCCAGACCAGGACCTGGGAACGGCTGACGGAATACCATGTTATCGGGCAGGCCCAGTTCCTTACCTACTACGCGGACCTCGTCCTTGAACAACAGTTTGATGGGCTCCACCAGTTCAAACTGCATATCCTCAGGCAGACCGCCCACGTTGTGGTGCGACTTCACAGGACCCGACTCCACGATATCGGGGTAGATTGTACCCTGTGCCAGGAAACTGATACCCTCGAGTTTGCGGGCCTCCTCTTCAAACACACGGATAAACTCTGCACCGATAATCTTGCGTTTCTGCTCGGGATCGGCCACCCCGGCCAACTTGTCGAGGAAGCGGTCGGTGGCATCGACATACACCAGATTGGCATTCAGTTCGTCACGGAACACCTTGACCACCTGTTCAGGCTCACCCTTGCGCAGCAGTCCATGGTTTACATGTACCGATACCAGCTGACGGCCCACGGCCTTTATCAGCAGTGCAGCCACCACCGAAGAGTCAACGCCTCCCGACAGTGCCAGAAGCACCTTTTTGTCACCAATCTGAGCTCTCAGCTCGTTTACCTGTTCCTCAATAAACTTCTTGGCGAGTTCTGGAGTCGTAATTCGCTCCATCTCTGCCGGTCTCACATTTCCTGTACTCATAATATAATAATGTATTAAGTTGATTTTGCCTGCAAAGATAAGCATTTATTTTTAATTGACCTAATTTTAGGGGATTTTTCCCCTCAACCCCCAGCTGGGGGCTCGCCCCCAGGCCCCAATCTTCATTTTCTTTCTGGTCGCCAGAAAGAAAACCGAAGCAAAAGAAAGAACACGAAAACGTCCTGAGCTCGTAGGCCGACTGCAAATTTTTCCAAATCACTCAATGAACTCGCTTTGCTCAAACAGCATTTCGTATTTCGTTGCTCAGATTGCTTTCCTGCAATCTGAGACTCAATGTTGATTCAGAAAAATCTACAGTCTCTAAAGACCTCCTCGTGCGGAATGTTTTCGTTAGGAAACATGAAGCACCGTGCGGTTTATGCCTAAGCCCCTCACATCGCCATGAGAAAACCTCGCCAAATTGAGCCCCTTTCCAAGGGGCGGCATAAGCAGGGATGTAAAAAACCATGGCTCGCCCCGAAGGGGCAAAGGCTTCGCGAGCCATACAAAAACTCTGTGAGCGAGCTTAGGCGAGCGAACAGTTAAGTCCCTGCCCTGGAGAGGGCTAAGGGATTTAGGGTTAAGGTCGAAGCCCCTTCTTATGAAGAAGGGGTTGGGGATGTTGGAGGATTGCAGGGGAACCCTGCTTTATAGCCGCCCCTTAGCAAGGGGCTCAAAACTTATGAAGAAGGGGTTGGGGTTGATGTGATAGTGCAGGGGAACCCTGCTAAAATGGGGGTTGGGGTACCCTAAAAAGGGTCTGCAGGGCGGCGCCCTGCTTAAAAAATCCTAAAATATATGACGAAAATTTGGTCATATAATAAAACCATGGTATATTTGCAACTGTTTAATCAGAGTCTAACTCTATCAAAAACAAAATAAACAAATGAAAACAAAAATTTCAACCATTGCAGGTCTTGTGCTGTGCACAGCCCTTCTGAACCTCACCAGTTGTACTCAGGCTGAGGAAGTGACTAACCCCGAAGTTCAGGCTGACCTAGCCAAAGTCAGCGTCCAGGTCAACAACTTCACCATTTCTTTCGACGATCTGCCATCTACCCGAGCTGCTGTCGATCCGTCAACCTATGCCGACATCGGCGCCATTACCCTCGCTTTCTATGCAGGTGATGAGGAGGTGTATAAGACCACCCAACTCAAGTCGGAGGCCCTCAGCTTCGGCCAGTTCAGTCTCTCCCTTCCCATGGGCAGTTACAAGATGGTGGTGCTCGGCTACGACTATTTCGGTAGCGATGCTCTGGTGCTCACCAGTGCCACTGCGGCTGAATTCACCAGCGACCATGTGCGCGAGACCTTCTGTTATACCCAGGATGTGAGCATTACGAGTACAGCCGCCGTATCGCTCAGTGCCACACTCAGTCGTATCGTCTCGGAACTGAAGATTGTGTCAACCGACAATAAGTCGGCCAATGCATCGACGGTAAGGACTACGTTCTTGGCTGGTGGAAAGGCCTTCAACCCCTCTACCGGACTCGCCCTGGCCGATACAGGCTTCAGCAACATCGTAGGAGCCTCGCAAAAAGTGGGTGCCCCAACGACATCAACCAACTTCCTGTTCCTCACCTCCGATGAGCAGACCATCGACATCACTATCGATGTGCTCGACGCGGCGGGAAACTCCATCTCGCAGAGAGTGGTGCCTGATGTCCCCCTGAAGCGTAATCGCATCACCACGCTCCGCGGCTCACTTTACACCTCGGGCACTACGGCTGCCTTCCAGCTGGAGACCAGCTGGCTCCCCGGGCATGAACAGAATTTTTAGTTGAGAGTTAAGAGTTAAGAGTTGAGGGAAAAAATTGGAGGGGACTCTATGCGGTAGATGACCCCTCCTTCGTCATCCATAGTTTTGTTCTTAGATTGTTGGTTATTTAGTGTCGGGGGAACCCCATTATGCTTGTTATTATTTAAAAGACGCTGCAAAGATATGAAATATTTTTGAAACTATCAAGCATTTTTGGTGGAAAATGTAAAGTTATTAAGAATATTTATGTTTTAAGTGTTTTGTAGACAAATATTCGTAATTCATAGATTTTAAAGGGGTTTTAGCGATATGGTCATCGAAAAAAAATATTGAAAAAATTTCGAATGTAATGAAATATTGAGTTGTCAAAATTTTGTATTTAAATTGACGTAATTATTTGCTTGTAAATAATTGGGAATGAGGGGCTTATTTGTTATTGCGTTTTGCTCGATTTGCTCAATATCTGCCTTGGTAAACAGGGCGAAAATAGGGTGTATTTCGAAGATAAAATAAGGCTTATTTGATTTGGTTTTTTGCTCACTTATTCGTATCTCTGCCTTGATAAACAAGGCGAAGATAGGCTGCATCTCAAAAAAACTCAAATAATATTTGGTTTTTTGCTCGATTTGCACTATCTCTGAGGCCTCGCCTCGAAGATACTTTCGCTCGAAATTAAAAATAAATGCTTATTTATTTTGTACTTTGCTCACTTATTCGTATCTTTGCACCCAAAATTGGGAAAGATTGGTAAATGAAGAATCCATTTGACAAGATATTAAATTGGTATTTTACGAAGAACTCGCTGCCGTATTGGAGCATTCTGCTGATCGACTGCTTCATCATTATCGTCAGCGGACTCGTGACATACTGGATCTTTAACAGTGCAGCGGTGTTGTTTCAGAACACGCTGCGCGTGATGAACACCCTTATCTGTTTTGTGATTCTCAGCGTGCCCGGCTTCAGGATCTTCCACACCTATTCGGGATTTATGCGCTACGCCAGTTTCGTGGATCTGATGCGCGTGGTGTATGGCAACCTGGTGTCGGTGGGTCTGGTGGTGCTGCTCGACATCCTGGTGAACCGGTATTATACCGACTGGTTTGTGAACTTCAGTACGACGAGCATCCTCCTTATCTATGTGATTGCCACCTTGCTGATGTGGGCCCTGCGTATCTTTGTGAAGACGCTCTACGACGTGGCGTTCTCGAACACCAGAGCCGTGCGCGTGTTGATCTACGGTGCCATGTCGGGTGGCGTGGGTCTGGCGAAGAACATCATGAACCAGCGTCCACGGAAATTTGTGGTAAAGGGCTTTATCACGCATCATAAGAACACGAAGCACCAGATGATTATGGGTGAGAAAGTGTATTCTGCCTGTGAGGACCTGGCCGAGATTATCAAGACCAATGACATTGAGGGTGTGCTGGTGTCTCCCTACCGTACCTCTGATTTCCGTAACAACCAGAAACTGCAGGATGTCATCATCGGGGCGGGTGCCAAGATTTTCATGGCACAAAGTGCTATAGAACTGAACGAGGATGAACTGAACAACGGCTCTAATGTTGCGCAGGTGCAACTGCGGGAGGTGAGTGTGGAAGACCTGTTGCCGCGTAATGAGATCCGTGTGGACCTGAAGTCGGTGGAGGAACTGCTCTCAGGTCAGCGGGTGCTGATTACGGGTTCGGCGGGTTCCATCGGTTCGGAGATGGTGCGCCAGGTGGCGAAGTTCTCTCCGGCCGCCATGTTGTTGATTGACCAGGCTGAGACGCCCGCGCACGATATCCGTCTGATGATGGAGAAATATTATCCGAGTGTCTCAGCAGAGACCATCGTGACGAGCATCTGTAACAAGGAGCGCATGGAGGAGCTCTTCAAGCGGTTCCGTCCCGACTATGTGTTCCATGCTGCTGCCTACAAGCATGTGCCTATGATGGAGGATAACCCCTCGGAGGCTGTGCTGAATAATATCTGGGGCACGAAGGTGATTGCCGACCTGAGTGTGAAATACGGGGTGAAGAAGTTTGTGATGGTCTCGACGGACAAGGCTGTGAACCCCACCAATGTGATGGGCTGTTCGAAGCGTATCTGCGAGATCTATGTGCAGAGTCTCGACCAGGCCATCAAGGAGAAGAAGATATCGTCGTTCTTATCGACATTGAGCAATAAGGTCAGTTTCATTACGAACTCCCAGATTGGCAGTCCTTCGATGCGTACACAGTTTGTCACCACCAGGTTTGGTAATGTGTTGGGCTCGAACGGTTCGGTGATTCCGCTCTTCAAGGAGCAGATCAAGAACGGCGGGCCGGTCACGGTGACTGACGAGAATATCGTGCGTTTCTTTATGTTGATACCGGAGGCCTGTAAGTTGGTGTTAGAGGCCGGTACCAAGGGTAATGGGGGTGAGATCTTCGTCTTCGACATGGGTAAACCGGTGAAGATTGCTGATCTGGCCAAGCGTATGATTCAGCTCTCGGGTGCGAAGAATGTAGAGATTAAGTTTACGGGGCTCCGTCCGGGTGAGAAGCTTTATGAGGAGGTGCTCAACGACCTGGAGGGCACGAAGCCCACGTTCCATGAGAAGATCCGTATTGCGGAAGTGCGGGAGTATGACTATGAAAAAGTATCCAAGGATATTGATGAGCTCATCACTATTTCGAAGCGTTTTGACGACATGGCCACGGTTGCCAAAATGAAGGCCATCGTCCCGGAATACAAATCCAACAACTCCATCTACGAGCAGCTCGACAAGAAATAATCTTTTTGTGGTTTGTTCGTATAAAAGAAAAGTCTGAAAAGACGTCCTGAGCTCGCAGGCCGGGTGTAATATTATCGTAATCATTCGGAGAACTCGCTACGCTCAGACAGCTCCTCATGTCGATTTGCTTGGATTGCTTCCCAATCCAAGAATCGAATAAGATTCCGATAATAGTACACCCTCTAAAGACCTGCTCGTGCGGAATGTTTTTCAGCCTTTTTCTTTTATACTAATCTAAGTTATCTGGTATTTTGAGGCCTCAAAAAACATAGAAGTATCCGTATGAAAAAGCCATCTCTAATGTTCGAGGGCTTCCAATTACCTAATAGCGTATTTCTGAAAAAAGAATAGGGGCAGAATACATTCCGCACGAGAAGGTCTTCAGAGACTGTCGGATTTTCTGAATCAATATTGAGTCTCAGATTGCAGAAGAGCAATCTGAGCAACGAAATACGAAATGCTGTTTGAGCGAAGCGAGCTCATTGAGTGATTTGGAAAATCGGATAGTCGGCCTTCGAGCTCAGGACGTATTCAGCTCCTATCTTTTTTCAGAAATTAAACACTCTCTCTTTCAAAGATTAATTGGCGGATTCGAATTCCTCTAAGAAACGGGTGTCGTTCTCGGAGAACATGCGGAGATCGCTCACGCGGTATTTCAGATTCGTGATGCGCTCGACACCCATGCCGAAGGCATAGCCACTGTAGATCTTGGAATCGATGCCACAAAGCTCGAGGACATTGGGATCGACCATGCCACAGCCTAAGATCTCTACCCAACCGGTGTGCTTGCAGAAGCCACAACCCTCACCACCGCAGATGAAACAAGAGATGTCCATTTCGGCAGAGGGCTCCGTAAACGGGAAGTAACTGGGGCGCAGACGGATCTTCGTGTCGGGACCGAACATCTCCTTGGCGAAGGAGAGCAGTACCTGCTTGAGGTCGGTGAACGATACGTTCTTGTCGATATACAGGCCTTCGACCTGATGGAAGAAACAGTGGGCACGGGCGGTGATGGCCTCGTTGCGATAGACGCGTCCCGGACAGATGACACGGATGGGCTCTTTCAACTGGCCATCCTCGGTGTGCAGACGCTCCATGACGCGCGCCTGTACTGAAGAGGTATGGGAGCGGAGCAGGATGTTCTTCGTGACATCGTTGGGATGCTGACTGACAAAGAATGTGTCCTGCATATCACGGGCGGGGTGATCGGCAGCGAAGTTCATCTTGGTGAAGATATGATTGTCGTCCTCCACCTCGGGACCGTCGGCCAGGACAAAGCCCATACGTGAGAAAATGTCGATAATCTCGTTGGTGACAATGGTCAACGGGTGGCGCGTACCCAACTGGATGGGATAGGGGGTGCGCGTAAGATCGAGCGCCTCGTCACTGCTCTCCTGCGTCTCGCAATCCTCGCGCAACTGGTTGATGCGCTCGGTGGCCAGCGTCTTGAGCTCGTTGATCTTCATGCCAACGGTCTTCTTCTGGTCGGCTGCTACATTGCGGAAATCGTTCATCAGGGCTGTAATCTCACCCTTCTTGCTGAGATATTTCAGGCGGAGCTGTTCTACTTCCTCCGCATTCTTAGCGCTTAATGTCTGTACTTCTTTGAGAAGCTCGTCAATCTTATCAAGTATCATATCTATAGTAAAATTTGCAAATTTGCGTGCAAAGGTACAAAAAAAATAAGAATAAAGATGAAGAATGAAGAAATATTTGTACCTTTGTGGCAATTTTGAGAACATGAAGAGGTTTTTGATTGGTTTTTTGGCTGTGACAGGGCTGATGTTCTCGTGTACAGGGAACAAGGCCGGACAGGCTGACGAGGCAGCCAGCGACTCGGTAGCCGACTCATCACAGATGGCTGAGACCGACACTCTGGAGCTGTTGATCACAGAGACACCGATGCCCAGAGCTGCCGACGCGATGTTTGACGACTTCGTGTTTAACTTTGCGGCCAACAAGCGTCTGCAGCAGGAGCGTATCATCTTCCCCCTGCGACAGATGGAGGCTGGGAAAACCACCCTTATCGAGAAAAAACAGTGGCAGATGGAGCACTTCTTCATGCGACAGGGATACTACACCTTACTTTTCAACGACGAGCAGCAGATGGCCCTGATGAAGGATACGGCTGTGGCGGAGGCTACTGTGGAGAAGATCCATCTGAGGAAAAACCGCGTGACCAACTACCTGTTCCAGCGACTGAGAGGGGCCTGGATGCTGAAGGCTATCCAGGTGACACCACTGGAAGAGAATGCCAATGCCGACTTCCTGACGTTCTACAAGAAGTTTGTCACCGACAGTGCATTCCAGGTGAAGAGTCTGAACGAGACGGTGGCCTTTGTAGGGCCTGATCCCGATGACGACTTTAACATGATGGAGGGTGTGATTACGCCTGACACTTGGGGAGCCTTTGCTCCCACACTGCCCGGAAAAGTGCTGTATAACATCGTGTACGGCAAGCCCCAGCCTTCGGCACCAGAGAAGATATTCCTGTTGCGAGGTGTGGCCAACGGACTGGAGGTGGAACTGAGGTTCAAGAAGACTGGTGGGGCTTGGAAGTTGTTTAAAATGACGAACTAGTTGATAGTTTATAGTTTATAGTTGATAGTTGGTGAGAGAGCTGAGGGATTATAGTTTGAAGGGGCATAACACATTTGGGCTGGAGGCTAAGTGTGAGCGGTTCCTGGAGTTTGCTACGGTGGAGGAAGCCCAACAGGTGGCTGAGATCATCCGTAAGGCTGACCGTCCTTATATTATAATAGGTGGAGGCAGTAATCTGCTGTTGACCAAGGATTATGAGGGTATCGTGGTACGCTCCGACATCTTAGGCATCCAGATTGACGGTGACCGAATGACCTGTGGCAGTGGGGAAGTGTTTGACGAGATGGTTGAGGCTTCGCTGATGGCAGGGCTCTACGGACTGGAGAACCTGTCGCTGATTCCTGGTGATGTAGGGGCCTCGGCTGTACAGAACATCGGGGCTTACGGCGTAGAGGCCAAGGACTATATTGAGACCATCGAGGCGGTGGAGATTGCCACTGGTAGGGTGGTGAACATCCAGGCTAAGGACTGTGGGTATGGCTACCGACAGAGCCGATTCAAACAGGAATGGAAAGACCGCTATCTGATAACGCATGTGACTTACCACCTCTCGACAACCTTTAAGCCCCATCTGGACTACGGTGTACTGAAACAGGTGAAGGATCCCACGCCCCAGGAATTGCGCCAGACCATTATTGACATCAGACAAGCCAAGCTGCCCGACCCAAAGGTGGTGGGTAATGCCGGGAGTTTCTTTATGAACCCTGTGGTGAGTCGTGAACACTATGAGACTTTGGCTGCGCAGTATCCCGACATGCCCCATTATGACGTGAGTGACACCCTGGTGAAGATTCCGGCCGGTTGGATGATTGAGCAGTGTGGCTGGAAAGGAAAAAGTCTTGGTAGGGCAGGGGTGCATGAGAAACAGGCCTTGGTGCTTGTGAATCTTGGGGGTGCCACAGGACAGGAGATCGTCAGGTTGTGTGAGACCATCCGACATGATGTGAAAGAGAAATTCGGCATCGAACTGAAACCGGAAGTGAACGTGGTTTAGTTGATAGATGATAGTTGATAGATGATAGTTTATAGTTTATAGTTGATAGTTTATAGTTGATAGTTTATAGTTGATAGATGAGGTTGATATTTTTGGGAACGGGAACATCATGCGGGGTGCCTGTCATCGGGTGCCAGTGTGAGGTGTGCAGGAGTCGGGATCCGCGAGACAACCGGACACGTTGTTCGGTATTGGTGGAGACTGAGCAGACGCGTCTGCTGATAGACTGTGGACCGGATTTCCGTCAACAGATACTGCCTCAGCCTTTCCGTAAGATTGACGGAATCCTGATTACTCACAGTCATTATGACCATGTGGGGGGTATGGATGACATCAGACCTTATTGTCAGTTTGGTGAGATCAACGTCTATGCCGATCCTATTGCTAGAAAGGGTATGTTGGAGATGTTGCCCTACTGTTTTGCAGAAAACAGATACCCGGGAGTGCCTGCCATCGGACTGCACGAGATTCATGCTCACGAACCTCTGACAATCGGTGACTTGGATATCACGCCCATAGAAGTGATGCATGGGAAACTGCCCATCTTGGGGTATAAGATCGGGTCTCTAACTTATATCACTGATATGAAGAGCATCCATGAGTCAGAATATCCTTATCTGGAGGGTACTGAGGTCTTAGTGGTGAATGCGCTCAGGTTTACCAAGCCGCATCACTCGCATCAGCTCATGGATGATGCCATGGCGTTTGCCCGTAGGGTAGGGGCTCGTCAGACGTACATCATCCATGTCTGTCACGATGTGGGACTCCATACCCAGGTCAACGCCCAGCTTCCTCCCGACATCCAATTGGCCTACGACGGGCAAGTAATCGTTATTTAATTACCCTCCCTAGGCTTAAAATAGAATGTGTACGTGGTTTGTACGTATATCAGAAAGGTGTATGGGAATGATTACGTCCTGAGCTCAGAGGCCGACTGTCAATTATTCCAAATCACTCAATGAACTCGCTTTGCTCAAACAGCATTTCGTATTTCGTTGCTCAGATTGCTCTTCTGCAATCTGAGACTCAATATTGATTCAGAATAATCAACAGTCTCTAAAGACCTCTTCGTGCGGAATGTATTCATTCCCATACATCTTTCTTTTTCCCAACGCTTTTGGGTAGATCGTCGCTTTTTAATTCCATATAAAAAAGCCTCAAATAACCAGATAACGTAGATTAATATAAAAGAAAAAGGCTGAAAAACATTCCGGCCTGCGAGCTCAGGACGTCTTTTCAGGCTTTTCTTTTATACGACCAATATACGACCCCCCCCATATATAGGGGACTTAAAATAGATTATTTAGGGGGCGTTATTTGCGGGATTTCTTTTTCTTTTTGGAGGAAGAAGAGGAGAAACCGAAGAGGGAACCGTAGTTTTTGAGAAGCTTGCGGACCAGGAAGATGGTATCGATGGCTACGATGCCATTGCTGACCAGACCAGCGATGTAATCAGTCTTGGAGTTGCCCTCCTTTTTGATAAATACGTTGTTCCACAACTTGGTGAACTGGGTATTGTCCTGTTCGAGCTGCTGGAGCAGCTCGTCCTTGCGCTGGCGGATTTCCTCCAACGTGCGGTATTCACGGACGGGTTTCTTGACGGGCAACATGGTAGTTGAGAGTTGAAAGGGGATTACTTACTTAGGAGGAGGGAGGCAAGGAAGTGGACTAAGGGCTTCTGGATCCAGGGGCCACGGAAATGCATGACCACAAAGAAGAGCAACAGATGGATAAGGGCTACAATGAGGAAGGCCAGCGCCGTACCTGTGTAAGTTGCCAGCCAATAGGCAAAGGCAAACGAGAAGAACATGAGCACGGCAATGATGATCAGGATAAAGAGGATTGCCAAGGCAGCCGCCGTTAACAGGCGCACCACCTTGTCAATCACATCGAGCTTGACATACTCCGTCTGAAGCCCGAGGTAATGTTTCAGCACCTCAATCAGTTGGGCAAACGTCTCAACGTTCTTGTCGCTTGAAAGCATTACGCACTCTCCTCCTATTCAGATTATTCCTCTTCGGCTGCGTCCTGGATGTCGTCAACCAGGTCAACAACCTCTTTACGGCTGAGTTTGATGTTGTGCTTCTTCAGGAAGTCTTCAACTGCGTCCGTAATTTTCACACGCGTGTCCTGTCCCTTCTCGGGAGCCAGGAGAATGCCCAGGGCTGCACCTGCGATGGCACCGCCGAGGAATGCACTTAAGTAACCTAAACTTTTCATAATCGAACTGTTTTATTAATACTAAATGAGTTTCCGTTCTGCAAATATACAAAACTTTTCGTTTGGAATGCAAAAAAGAGCCAAAATTTTTGTGAAAAAGATGTGTTTTCCCCGATTTAACAAACTTTATGTGGTGTTTTCGCTTGTTTTTGTGTGATATTTTGTAATTTCGCACACAAATTAATGCAACAACTATTTTTTTAAATACAACAAGAAATGAAAAAGTACACCTTTTTGTGCGTTGGTTTATGCGCAGCCATGGCTTTTACAAGCTGTAAGTCGAGTGAGAGTGCCTATAAGAAGGCCTACGAGAAAGCAAAGCAGTATGACACCGCTACACAGGCTACTCCCCAGCAGACTGAGGAGACCGCTGTTGTGGGTCCTGTAGAGGCAAAACCTGCCAACGAGACGCGTGTGGTCGATAATCTCGACAATGTATCAGTCCGTCAGGAGAGTGTCTCTCTGATCAGTGGCGCCGGTTTGAAGAACTTCAGCGTGATCGTAGGTTCCTTCGGTCTGATCTCTAACGCAGAGGGACTGCAGCAGCGCCTGAAGGCTGCGGGCTATGACGCACAGATCGTGAAGAACGAGGATAAGAATATGTACCGTGTGGTAGCCACCACGTTTGCCGATAAGGCCTCTGCTGTGTCGAGCCGCGACCAGCTGCGCGAGACCTATCCCGACGCCTGGCTGCTGTATAGCGCCCAATAACAAGGCGAATTGGCGCGGATACTTTCCATCGACTACGGTCGGAAACGTACAGGATTAGCAGTCACCGACCCTCTGCAGTTGATCGCTGGAGGGTTGGCGACTGTTTCTACATCGGAGTTGTTTGACTGGTTGAAGGCCTATCTGGCCAAGGAACCTGTGGAGCGGATCATCATCGGAGAACCCAGACAGCCCAACGGGCAGCCCAGTGAGAACCTGGCCCGAGTGGAGCAGTTTGTGAACCGATGGAAGAAAGCCATGCCCGAGGTACCTATTGAGTATTATGACGAGCGGTTTACCTCGGTGCTGGCCCATCAGGCGATGCTTGCCGGCGGTCTGAAGAAGAAGACCCGTCAGGACAAGGCCTTGGTGGATGAGATCAGTGCCACGATCATACTCGAAGATTATCTTCGCAGCCGCAAATAATTTTCCGCTCGGCACTTGTGACGCTTTTACAAAGGCCACAGGCCGACTAAAAGAATTTTCAATTCTCCATTTTCAATCAAGATATGATTCTACCTATTTATATTTATGGACAGCCTGTGCTGAGGAAAGTGGCGGAGGACATCACCCCCGACTATCCCCAGTTGAAGGAGCTGATTGCTGACATGTGGGACACTCTGGCTGAGTCGGACGGTATCGGACTGGCCGCCCCCCAGATCGGTAAGGCCATCAGACTGTCGGTGATTGACCTGGATGTGCTGTCGGAAGACCTGCCAGAGTATAAGGATTTCAGACAGGTGTTTATCAATCCCCATATCCTTGAATACGACGAGGAGCATACCGACAGTTCGGAAGAAGGCTGTCTGTCGTTGCCCGCCATCCATGAGAAGGTGGTAAGACCCACCCGGATCCATGTGGCCTGGGACGACGAGCAGTTCCAGCATCACGACGAATGGATAGAGGGCTATCTGGCCCGTGTGATGCAGCATGAGTTTGACCATCTGGACGGGAAAATGTTTGTGGACCGTATCTCACCGTTGCGCAAGCAACTCATTAAGAGTAAGCTTGTGGCCCTGACCAAGGGGCGCTACCGTTGTGGCTATAAGACGAAACCAGTCGTCAGATAAATAATGCGCCGCATTATTTATCTGCTGATACTGGCACCAGTGATTTGTTTCGCACAATTCAACACAGACAGGCTGGTGATGATAGGGCGCTCAGCGCTCTATTATGAGGACTATGTGCTGTCGATCCAGTATTTTAACCAGGCTATCAGTCAGAAGCCCTGGCTTTATGAACCGTGGTTTTTCAGAGGTGTGGCCAAGTATTACCTCGACGACTACAGAGGGGCCGAGAACGACTGTACAGAGGCCATTGAGCGCAATCCCTACGTGGTGAGTGCCTATGAGTTGCGCGGTCTCTGCCGCATCAACCAGAAGAAATTCTCAGAGGCTGTGACCGACTATGACCGTGCCCTGCGCTATGACCCTGAGAACCAGGGACTCTGGCACAACCGTATCCTCTGTCTGATTCAGGAGAAGAACTACGACCGTGCCCTGGCAGAAATTGACACCATGACTACCCATTGGTCGAAATATGCCCGGGCCTACGCCATGCAGGCTGAGGTGTATCTGTTGCAGCAGGACACCGCCAAGGCCGTGAAATCGCTGGATAAGAGTCTGGAGTTGGACCCCTACGACGGAGGGATCTGGGCAGAAAGGGCTGTCATCAGTCTGGCCAAACAGGAATGGAAGGATGGCGAGACCTATCTCACCAAGAGTATCCACCTTCTGCCGAAGCATTCGGGCAACTATATCAACCGTGCCCTGGCGCGATACAACCAGAACAACCTGAGAGGGGCCATGGCCGACTATGACACCGCCCTGGACCTGGATCCGAATAACTTTCTGGGACATTATAACCGAGGTCTGTTAAGGGCCCAGGTGGGAGATGACAACAGAGGTATCGAGGACTTTGACTTCGTGCTGAAACTGGAGCCTGACAACCTGATGGCCTTGTTTAACAGAGCCCTGCTGCTGGAACAGACCGGTAATCTGAGGGCAGCCATCCGCGACTATTCAAAGGTAATCGAAGAGTATCCGAACTTCTGGTTCGGACTGGAGCACCGCGCCTCGTGCTACCGCAGGTTGGGGAATACCAAACAGGCAGAACTCGACGAGTTCCGTATCCTGAAAGCCCAGTTGGACAAGCGTTACGGCAAACAGCCACGCCTGTCGAAGAAACAGATGCGTAAGCGCAGTGATGAGGATCTGGAGAAATATAACCAGCTCGTGGTGGCAGATGAACAGGAGGTGGAGCATGAGTATCAGAGCGACTACAGGGGTAGGGTACAGAACCGCAAGGCCGAGATGAACTATCTGCCGATGTACGGACTGACCTTTGTCAGGCCAGAAGGGGAAATCAGGCAGGATATCCCCTACGAGAAGACGGTGGAGGCGTTTAACCAGCTGTCGGCTACACAGCCCATCTATGTGTCGTGCGACCAGACCAACCTGAGTGAGACACGTATGAAACAGACCTTTGCGTATATCGACTCGCTGAGTCATGTGATTGAGACCACGAAGACTACGGCCGACGTGAAACCCCACCTGCTGTTGCGGGCTGTGGCCTACTGTTCGATACAGAACTTCGACAACGCCATCGACGACCTGAGCATCTATCTGCAGATCGACTCCACCTCGTCGCTGGCCTACTGGCAAAGAGCCGTCTGCCAGGCCAAGATCAACGAGTTTAACGCCTCGCAGGGAACGAACATCGAGTTGCAGACCGCCAATGTGCTGGGTGACCTCTCGGATGCCATCCAACTGGCCCCACACAATGCATATCTTTATTATAACAGGGGAAATCTGTACGCACAGCGCCATGACTACCAGCGGGCTATTGACGACTATACCAAGGCCATCGAACTGGAACCCGAACTGGCTGAGGCCTACTTTAACCGAGGCATTGTGCGGATTCAGACAAAGAAAACGGCTGAGGCTATTGCCGACTTGAGTAAGGCTGGGGAATTGGGCATCTATCAGGCGTATAGTGTAATCAAGAAGAACAGTTGATAGTTGATAGTTTATAGTTGATAGATGAGAGGGGTGATTCTGACGATATTTCTGACGTTACTTGGTTGGGAGGCCAAGGCAGACGAGAAATTGGCCGGACAGGTGATTGGTGTGTTGGCCTGTGTGGACTATACGACCAATCAGCAGACGGCCACCGTGAATACACCGAGGGAGGCCTTCGACGGAGACCTGAGCACCTTTTTCGCCTCGTGGGAACGGAGCTATACCTGGGCCGGACTGGACTTGGGTACGGCTCATGTGATTACACGGGTGGGGTGGTCGCCCAGAAATGACGGCTTAGGAGAGGGAAGAGTGGTACTGGGTGTGTTTGAGGGAGCCAACAGTCCTGACTTTATGGACGCACTGCCCCTGTATGTCATCACTGAGAAAGGCAAGATCGGGCAAATGTCGTATGCCGATGTCAACTGCTCGAGAGGATTCAGATACGTGCGTTATATAGGACCTGCTGATGCCCGTTGTAATATTGCAGAACTCGAATTCTACGGTCATGAGGGATCTGGAGATGACTCGCACTTCTATCAGGTGACCAACCTGCCCACCGTGAGCATCCATACCAAGGACGATGTGATCCCCTACGACAAGGTGCACGAGATTGTATCGCAACTGACCATTATCTCGGACAATGGTACGAAACTGCTTTCCGAGCCAGGGACTGTACGTGAGCGTGGTAATGCCTCGAGAGAATTTCCCAAGAAACCCTACCGCATCAAGTTTGATAAGAAACAGCATGTGCTCGATGCCCCTGCCAAGGCCAAGAAATGGACGCTCATCAACAACTATGGTGACAAGACCCTGATGCGCAATCTGCTGGCCTTCGAGTTGAGCAAGCGCCTTGGGATGCCTTATACCCCCTACGGTACGGCAGTCGATGTATTGCTGAACGGTGAATATAAGGGCTGCTATCAGCTCTGCGACCAGATTCAGGTGCATAAGAACCGTGTGAACGTGACGGAGATGACGCCTAATGATAATTCAGGGATAGCCGTGACAGGAGGCTATTTAGTGGAGGTGGATGCCTATGCTGACCGGGAGAAATCGTGGTTCAGGTCGAACAGCCGTAATCCCGTGACCATCAAGTCGCCCAGTGAGGACTCGATCACCACCAGTCAGCGTCGTTATATCCAGGATCATTTCAACAAGATGGAGAACGATCTGGACCGTTATGTGGATAGGAGCTCTTTCCTGCGGCATTTCCTGGTGGGCGAACTCTCGGGGAATACAGATACCTACTGGAGTCTGTTTATGTATAAAGAGCGCGACGATGATACCATGTACACCGGACCCGTATGGGACTTCGACCTGGCTTTCGAGAATGACAACCGCACCTATCCCGTCTGCAACAAGCGCGACTATATCTATCGGAGTGGGGGCAGTTGTGCAGGAACCCTGAGACAGTTGGTGGACATCTTTGTGTTGCAGAACGCTGAGTCGCAGAGCATGCTCCTCGACATCTGGGATAGGGCGCGGCATGCCGACCTTACCGAAGAACATCTGATGGCCTTTATCGACCAGATGGAAGAAGAACTCGAAGTCTCGCAAAAACTGAATTTCATGCGCTGGCCCATCCTGAACACCAAGGTACACATGAATCCCAAGGCCTGGGGCAGTTACAAGGCCGAGGTGGAGAATGTGAGGCGGTTTATGAAGGAGCGCCTGACGTGGATGGACAAGCGCCTGGGCTATACTTACATACCAAGTGGCATCGAAGAGGTGACAGTTGACTTAGAACAGCCCTATGAGGTCTATTCAGTGTCGGGACAATCTATGGGTGAGACCTTGGATGGACTCAGACCAGGGGTGTATATCGTGAGACAAGGTCAATCTTCAGCAAAGATAATAAAAAGGTAGATTTCCTAACTTTGAGTCATGCCTGACAACATGCCTCGTAGGTACTCACACTCGGAAATAAAAATAAATTCGATTTTATTTTGTATTTCGCTCGTTTATTTGTACCTTTGTGCCCGTTTTAAACTCAAACATATATTGTAGATATGATGATTAACATTACTTTCCCAGACGGATCTGTTCGTTCGTATGAGCAGGGCGTGACTGGCTATCAGATTGCAGAGAGCATCTCTCCGGCTCTCGCACGCAGCGTTGTAAGCTGTGGTGTAAACGGTGAGACAGTAGAGCTGAACCGTCCTATCAACGAGGACGCCACGATAGCGCTCTACAAGTTTGACGATGAAGAGGGTAAGCACACCTTCTGGCACACATCGGCCCACTTGCTGGCTGAGGCACTGCAGGAGTTGTATCCTGGCATTCAGTTCGGTTTCGGCCCTGCCGTGGAGAATGGTTTCTTCTATGATGTGCTGTTGAAGGACGGCGAGAGCATCAAGGAGAGCGACTTCCCCAAGATAGAGGCCAAGATGAAGGAACTGGCTTCGAAGAAAGAGCCTGTGGTGCGCAAAGAGGTGGCTAAGGCCGATGCCCTGAAGCAGTTTGCTGCCGACGGTCAGACCTATAAGTGCGAACATATTGATCAGGACCTGGAGGACGGTTCGATCACCACCTATACACAAGGTAACTTTACCGACCTGTGCCGTGGTCCGCATCTGGTGGACACCGGTGAGATTAAGGCCATTAAGTTGACCTCAGTGGCCGGTGCCTTCTGGCGTGGCGATGCCACCAGAGAGCAGATGCAGCGTCTGTACGGTATCTCATTCCCCAAGAAGAAGATGCTCGACGAGTATCTGGAAATGCTGGAGGAAGCCAAGAAGCGTGACCACCGTAAGATCGGCAAGGAGATGGAACTTTTCATGTTCTCAGATAAGGTCGGTAAGGGTCTGCCTATCTGGTTGCCTAAGGGAACCGACCTGCGCCTGCGCTTGCAGGATCACTTGCGTAAAGTGCAGAAACGCTATGGTTATCAAGAGGTTATTACTCCGCATATCGGTGGCAAAAGCCTCTATGTGACCTCAGGTCACTATGCCCACTACGGTCAGGATTCATTCCGTCCGATCACCACACCTGAGGAGGGTGAGGAGTATATGCTGAAGCCCATGAACTGTCCTCACCACTGTGAGATCTTCGCCTGGAAGCCCCGTTCGTATCGTGACCTGCCGCTGCGTATCGCTGAGTTTGGTACGGTGTATCGTTACGAGCAGAGTGGCGAGTTGCACGGACTCACCCGAGTGCGTTCGTTCACCCAGGATGATGCCCACCTGTTCTGTCGTCCAGACCAGGTGAAGCAGGAGTTCCTGAATGTGATGGACATCATCGGAGTGGTGCTTTCTGCCTTTGGTTTCAACTTCGAGGCCCAGATCAGTCTGCGCGACCCCAACGACCATACCAAGTATGTAGGTACCGACGAAGACTGGGCGCTGGCAGAGAAGGCCATCCAGGAAGCCTGTGCCGAGAAGGGACTGAACGCCAAGGTGGAATATGGTGAGGCTGCCTTCTACGGACCTAAGCTCGACTTCATGATCAAGGATGCCATCGGACGTCGCTGGCAATTGGGAACGATTCAGGTAGATTACAACCTGCCCAAGCGTTTCAATCTGGAATATACCGACGAGGACAACCAGAAGAAGACGCCGGTGATGATTCACCGTGCTCCCTTCGGAAGTCTGGAGCGTTTCACCGCTGTGCTGATCGAGCACACCAGTGGCCACTTCCCCCTCTGGCTGACACCGGAACAGGTGGCTATCCTGCCTCTATCGGAGAAGTACAACGACTATGCCCAGGAGGTTTCGAAGAAGTTTGCTGAGGGTGGTGTAAGAGCTACCATCGACCTGCGTAACGAGAAACTTGGCCGTAAGATCCGTGACAATGAATTGAAGCGTATCCCATATATGGTCATCGTTGGTGAGAAGGAGGCTGCTGACGGAACGGTTGCTGTTCGTCCACAGGGTGGAGGAGAGCAGAGTGTGATGACCATCCAGCAGTTTATCGACGAGGTGAATGCCAAAGTTGCAGAAATGACGAAGGACTTTTGATTTGAATTGAAGGATTGAAAAATTGAAAATTGAAAGATTGAAGAATTGAAAGATTGAAAATTGAAGGATTGAAGAATCGAAGGTTGTCTGTTAAAAAAACATAAATAATGTGCAGTAAATGGAAAATCTTCAATCTTCAATCTTCAATCTTCAATCTTTTTAGTAATTTTGCAGCCGATTTCTGAAAAAAGTAGTGAATGAAGAATGACAAACTGAAGAATCAGTACCGGATTAACGAGCAAATCCGAGTACGTGAAGTACGCATCGTGGGTGACAATGGTTCAACCGTAGTTTCTACCCGTGATGCCATCAATATGGCCCACGAACAGGGTGTGGATCTGGTGGAGATCTCACCGAATGCCAACCCGCCAGTATGTCGTCTGATTGACTACTCCAAGTTTCTTTACCAGCAGAAGAAGCGCCAGAAGGAAATGAAGGCTAAGCAAGTAAAGGTAGAGGTGAAGGAAATCCGTTTCGGACCCCAGACCGACGAGCACGACTATCAGTTCAAGCTCAAGCACGCCAAGGAGTTTCTGGAGGAAGGTAATAAGGTACGTGCGTACGTATTCTTCCGCGGTCGCTCCATCCTGTTCAAAGAGCAGGGCGAAGTGCTGCTCCTGCGTTTTGCCAATGATCTGGAGGAAGTAGGAAAGGTGGAGGGAATGCCCTCGCTCGAAGGCAAGAAGATGTTCCTCTATCTGGCTCCTAAGAAAGCTGGTACGCAGAAGAAGAGTCAGCAGGCTCGAGACCGAGAGGCAGCTGCCCAGGAGGCTAAGGCAGCCCAGGCAGAGAAAGCAGAGGCAGAGGAGACTACACCCGCCAATGGCGGACTGTTGGCCAATGCCAAGATCAGTGCCGATGCCCTGAAGAAACTGACGGAGGAAGATTGAAGAATTGAAAAATTGAAGAATTGAAAAATTGAAAGATTGAAGAAACAAAAGAAGGTGGCGCGCCCGGTATATGCGTTGCTGCCGAATATTAATAACATTTTAAAATTTTAAAACAATGCCAAAAGTAAAGACAAACTCCGGTGCCAAGAAGAGATTCACATTCACCGGTACAGGTAAGGTTAAGAGACGTCACGCTTACCACAGCCACATTCTTACGAAGAAGACCAAGAAGCAGAAGCGTAACTTGGTAGGTACAACTATCGTTGATCCTTCAAACATGAAGCAGGTTCGTGACCTGTTGTGTCTCCGTTAAACCTATTGTCGAACATTTAAAGTAGAAAAATTATGCCTAGATCAGTAAATCACGTTGCATCAAGAGCAAAGCGTAAGAACATTTTGAAGCTTACCCGCGGTTACTTCGGTGCCCGCAAGAATGTTTGGACAGTAGCCAAGAACACATGGGAGAAGGGATTGACCTATGCCTATCGTGATCGCCGTAACAAGAAGCGCAACTTCCGCGCCCTGTGGATCCAGCGTATCAACGCTGCCGCTCGTCAGGAAGGTCTGAGCTACTCTGTCTTCATGGGCAAGCTCACCAAGGCCGGTATCGAGATCAACCGTAAGGTGCTCGCCGACCTCGCCATGAACAACCCCGAGGCTTTCAAGGCCATCGTGGAGAAGGTGAAGTAAAGAAAACCCGTCTTTATCAATAAATGCCTCCCTTTTGGGGGGCATTTTTGCTCAAATGATGAGAAAGAGAATCCTATTGATAGTCATGTCGCTCCTGGCGGTACTCTGTACTGCCGGCGCTCAGGATACGCCTAACGCCCGTCAGGCCCGAAGGATCTTTAACAGTGCCTATCAGCAGGTGTTTGGCGAACAAGGAGCCACCCTGCACTACGATGTGAACATCATCGGTATCTATAAGACCAACGGCACCATCTGGTATAAAGGCAAGAAGAGCAAGTTTGTGGATGCTAAGATGAACTCCTGGAACGATGGCACCACCGTTTATACCATTAAGAAAAAGAAGAAAAAGGAGGTCGAGATACATCATGCCAAGAACAATAAGTCGGACAAGTATTCGAGCAAGTTTAAGTTTGAGCCCGAGAATTTCGACTATAGTGTCTCGGAACAGCCTGAGGGACTGTTGCTCACCTTGAAGGCCAAGAAGGGCGCCAAGGGTATCAAGGAAGTGCATGCACTGGTGGAGCGCAAGACCTATCACCCCATCAGCGTGCGCATCAAGATCTCTATCATCTGGACCACCATCAAGATATCCAACTTCCGTTCGGGAGGCATTACCGACGAGATGCTGCGATTCCCAAGGGAGAACTATAAGGACTATGTATTTGTAGATAAAAGGTAAAAAGGTAAGAAAGTAGGAAGGTAAATGATTTCGGTAGAGGGATTGAAAGTGGAGTTTGGAGTGAAGCCCCTGTTCGTTGATGCAAGTTTTGTGATCAACGACAGAGATCGTATTGCCCTGGTGGGTAAGAACGGAGCAGGGAAATCGACCATGTTGAAGATACTCTGTGGACAACAGAAGGCCACCGCAGGAACGGTGAGCATCCCCAACGACTGCACGATCGGCTATCTGCCTCAGGTGATGATCCTTCAGGATGATACCACCGTGAGGGAAGAGACCCAGAAAGCCTTTGCCGACATCACGAAGATGAAGGAGCGCCTGGACAGGATGAACCAGGAACTGGCTGAGCGCACAGACTATGAGAGTGAGAGTTACCTGGCTCTGATCGAGAAATATACGACAGAGCATGAGCGCTATCTGATGATGGGGGCAGAGAGTAGGGAGGCAGAACTGGAACGCACCCTGATGGGACTAGGTTTCCTGCGGACAGACTTCGAACGGCCTACCTCAGAGTTCTCGGGCGGTTGGCGCATGCGTATCGAGTTGGCCAAGATCCTGCTTCAGAGACCCGATGTGTTATTGCTCGACGAGCCAACCAACCATCTGGACATCGAGAGTATCCAATGGCTGGAACAGTTTCTGGCCCAGAGTTCAAGTGCTGTGGTGCTGGTCAGCCACGACAGGGCTTTTATAAATAATGTGTCGAATCGTACCTTGGAGATCTCCTGTGGACGGGTGATCGACTACAAGGTGAAATATAATGAATACGTGGTGCTGCGCCAGGAGCGCAGGGAACAACAGATCAGGGCCTACGAGAACCAGCAGAAGGAAGTGGCAGAGATGAAGGACTTCATCGAGCGTTTCCGTTATAAGGCTACCAAGGCCGTTCAGGTGCAACAGAAGATTAAACAACTGGAGAAGATTGTGCCTATTGAGATCGACGAGGTGGACAACTCGGCGATGCATCTGAAATTCCCTCCCTGTCTGAGGAGTGGCGACTATCCGATCATCTGTGATGATGTCAGGAAGGACTATGGTACCCACACCGTGTTCGACCATGTGACGCTCACGATCAAGAGAGGTGAGAAAGTGGCCTTTGTGGGTAAGAACGGTGAGGGAAAGTCAACTCTCGTGAAGTGTATTATGGGTGAGATTCCCTTTACGGGTGAACTGAAGGTAGGACATAATATCCAGATCGGCTATTTCGCCCAGAACCAGGCACAGTTGCTCGATGAGAATCTCACTGTGTTTCAGACTATCGACTATGTGGCCAAGGGCGATGTCCGTCTGCGGATCAACGACATACTTGGTGCCTTTATGTTTGGCGGTGAGGAGAGCGACAAGAAAGTAAAGGTGCTCAGTGGGGGCGAAAGGAGTCGACTGGCTATGATCCGACTGCTGCTGGAGCCTGTAAACCTGTTGATTCTCGACGAGCCGACCAATCACCTCGACATGCCCTCGAAGGATGTGCTGAAAGAGGCCATTAAGGCTTTCGACGGTACGGCTATCATCGTGAGTCACGACCGAGAGTTCCTCGACGGGCTGGTGACAAAGGTCTATGAGTTTGGAGGCGGTAAAGTGCGTGAGCATCTGGGTGGTATCTACGACTTCCTGCAGGCGAAGAAGATCAGTGAACTCAATGAACTTGGACGGTCGGATCATTCCCACACGGGGAATAAAGTGTTCCCATACGGGGAACAAAATATTCCCACGTTGGGGAAAACTAACGAACTCGCTGCCGACGCAGGTGAGACCATCGCCAAGAGTTTGAGTTATGCCGAGCGTAAGGAGCAGCAGAAACGCATCAACAGGGCTGAAAAAGCCGTGAAGGAGTCGGAGCGGAAGATTGAGGAGATGGAACAGCGCCTGAAGGAACTCGACGAGTTGCTGATGGTGCCGGAGAATGCCTCGGACATGAAACTCGTGACAGAATACACCTCGACGAAGAAATGTCTCGACGAAGAGGTGGAGAGATGGGAACAATTGAGTGAGACATTAGAAACAATCACACAAAACATATGAATATGAAAAAACGATTTGTAACTATGATGGCTATGGCATCATTATGCATGATGGCAGTGGCTCAGGAACCCCTGCGTTCTGGTCTGGATCGTACAGACTTTAACACTAATGTACGTCCTGGTGACGACTTTTATGAGTACGCCTGTGGCGGATGGATGCAGAAGAATCCCCTGCCTGCCGCCTATTCGCGCTATGGCAGCTTTGACCGTTTACAGGAGACCAACGACAAGCGTATCAACGGCATTCTGTCGGAACTGCTTAACAACTCCTACGCGGAGGGTACCATCGAACAGAAACTGAGTGATCTTTACAAGTTGGCTATGGACTCCTTAAGACGTGAACAGGAAGGGGTGAGTCCTGTAATGCCTCTCATCAAACGACTGGAAGCCGCCAAGACCAACGCCCAGTTGCTGGACATTCAACTCGAGTTGGCTCCCTATGGAGAACAGAAGTTCTTCTATGCCGGTTTTGGGGCCGACGACAAGAACGCCACGCAGAATATCCTGAATGTATATCAGGGCGGTCTGACGTTAGGACAGAAGGAGTATTATCTCGATAACGACAAGGCAACATTGGAAATACGTGAGGCCTTTAAGCAACACATTGTCAGGATGTTCCAACTGTTCGGCTTCAGCAAGAGCGCGGCAACCAAGAAGATGCAGAACATCATGAAGGTGGAGACAGCTCTGGCCAAGGTTTCGAAGTCGCGTACAGAACTTCGTGACCCTGAGGCTAACTATCATAAGATGACGCTGCGGGAGTTCCAGACGAAATACCCCAATCTGTCTTTGGAGAGAATCATGAACGCCAGCGGTGTGGCCACCAAGTATCTACAAGAGATGGTGGTGGGTCAGCCCGCCTTCCTGGAAGGGGCTAACGCCCTGGTCGGCAGCATCAAACCTGCTGAGTATCGTGACGTGATGGAGTGGGGCATCATCGATGGAGCTGCCATTTATCTGAGTGATGCTACGGTTGCCGAGAATTTCGACTTCAATGGTCGTGTGCTTTCAGGTCGCAAGGAAGACCATCCACTCTGGAAGCGCAGTACGGCTCAGGTGGAGCGTATGATGGGAGAGGCCCTGGGTAGGATCTATGCCCAGAAATACTTCCCTGAGTCATCGAAACAGCGTATGACCACCCTTGTGAAGAATCTGCAGATTGCCCTTGGTGAGCGTATTGCCGCCCAGGACTGGATGGACGACTCTACAAAGGTGAATGCCCTGCTGAAGTTGAACACCTTCTATGTGAAGATTGGCTATCCCGATAGGTGGACCGACATCTCGGCCCTGAAGATTGATCCGAAAAAATCTTACTATGAGAATGTGCGGGAATGTCATAAGTTCTGGAATTCATGGGGCATTGAGCATCGTGTAGGCAAACCCGTTGACCGCGACGACTGGCATATGACCCCACAGACGGTGAATGCCTACTACAACCCCACGACCAACGAAATCTGTTTCCCTGCAGGTATCCTGCAGTATCCTTTCTTTGATCCTTCAGCTGACGATGCCTTCAACTATGGCGCTATCGGTGTGGTCATTGGACATGAGATGACTCACGGATTCGATGATAGTGGTCGTCGTTTTGACAAGGATGGCAATATGAAGGACTGGTGGACAGAGTTGGATGGAAAGAATTTTACAGCACGTACGGATAAGTATGCAGACTTCTTCTCGAATATCAGTGTGTTGCCCGACTTGAAGGGTAATGGCAGACTGACCCTCGGTGAGAACCTTGCAGACCATGGTGGTCTTCAGGTGGCCTATGCTGCTTACAAGAACGCCACGAAATATGCGCCTCTGGGAGAGTTGGACGGTCTGACAGCCGACCAGCGTTTCTTCCATGCCTATGCCGGTGTATGGGCAGGAAATATCAATGAGGCAGAGATCCGTAAGCGTACCAAGAGCGATCCCCATTCACTGGGTCGCTGGCGTGTGAACGGAGCCCTTCCGCACATTGATGCCTGGTATGAGGCTTTTGGCGTGAAAGAGGGCGACAAAATGTTCATTCCTCAGTCTGAACGCCTGCAATTGTGGTAAAATAAGGCCGAAAACCAATAAAAATGCCGTCGTAAATATAAATTTACGGCGGTTTTTTTTGTTAAATTGGAAATTTTACTTAATTTTGCACCTAGTTAAGCTTTAACACGTGTTTTGAAATGAACGAAGATATTACTCTAAACCCTGAAAAAACTAACCGGGGAGTGCAGCAACTGCAGCGTGAGGAAATTGCCTTAGAGCGTTCTGACGACATGCAGATGGTGCAGCAGATGCAGATGCGTTCTGCCCAAGGTGTGAAATGCCCCTATTGTGGTGCAATCAACGAGCCTGAAGCAGCGTTTTGTGCCTCCTGCGGTAATCCCATAGGTAAAACCTCCTGTCCGAACTGTGGAGCAGAGATGGATCCCGATGCTGATTTCTGTGAGACCTGTCGTCATTATATCCGTAAGGACGTCTGTTCTTTCTGTGGTGCTCAGTTGAAGGGTCGTGAGGCTTTCTGTCCAGAGTGCGGTAGTCCGAGAGGCGGTATTGTCTGTCCGGTCTGTCATACCTTGAACGATTTCGCTTTCTGTAAGCAGTGTGGTACCCCATTGACAGATGAGGCTCACCAGTTGATGGAAAAAGTCAGGCAGATGCCTGAATACGTGGAGTTGCAGCAGTTGGCTTCAGAGCTTCAGCAGTTAAATCTTACGCTGCCCTATTCCTCAGAAAGAGAAATGGTGAGGGAACAGCTGAATGCCAAGTTGCGTGAGCGCGTCCTGAAACTTCTGGCAGAGGACAGAGGCGTGGCTAATCCCGTCATCCCTGAGTCTGACCGCAAGCGCTTGAGCAAAGAAGAATATGAGGCCCAGAAGAATGAAAGGCTGGAGAAGATTACAGCCATTCTGAATCAGATGGCCCAGGGACCTAAGCAGAAGCCGGCCCAGGTGCGTAACTACGCAATGGCCTGTAAGCCGCAGGGGGTCAGACTGGCTTGGGAGTGTAATTTCAAGCATGCCCTTCACTCCAGCCCTTGTGGCTGTGCCAAACCGCAGTTGGGAGGCAAATGGGTGATACTCGGCAATAACACTAAAAAGGAAATTAAAGACGATTTATAATGAGCACAAATCATACTGATGCTACGTTGCGTCCGTCATCGTTGGATGCTTCCCTGTCAACAACAGGTGTCACTTCGTCGCATATAGATGTAGGAGGAACCGTCAGAGCAGATGGCGTCCAGAGCATGGAAACCAGTGTGGATGAGGATTTCTTTGTCCTGAAGGGAGAGGAATATCGTAAAGTACAGTCGTTGAGTAACAATACGGGTGAGGCTCAGGTATTTCTGGTTGAGCGCAATGGGGAGACCTTTGTGTTGAAGATATATTATCCCAATTTCGATGTCAATAAGAAGATCCTTCAGACCATCTATAACTTCGACTTCGAGATGATTGTCAAGGTGTATGACTTTGGCAAGACCTACGTTGACGGCAAGCATCGCTATTATGAGTTGATGGAGTATCTGCAGGGAGGCACTATGTCGGACTACAAACTGAATGGCGATATGGACAGGTTCCGTCGCATCGCCCTTCAGGGTGCAGCTGCCCTGGCCTATATCCATCAATGCAATATTCTGCATAAGGACGTGAAACCGAGCAATTTCTTCTTCCGTGACAAGGAACATACCGAACTGGTTCTGGGTGATTTCGGAATCTCCAGTATCCTGGAACAGGACGGCAAGCAGCATAAGACCACCCAGGCCCGTACACCCATCTTTGCAGCACCGGAGATGTACACCGATGTAATTGACGGTGTGGTGGAAGTGACACCAGCCGCCGATTTCTATTCGCTGGGTATCTGTCTGATGGCCCTCTGGTTGGGAGAGTCGCCCATGAGCACTAATGAGCGTGTGATGATGCGCCAGAAAAGTGAGGGACGTATACCGCATATCAATGAATTGCCGGAGCGCGTCAGGATGATTGTGCAGGGTCTGACTGTCGTGAATGCCGCTAACCGTTGGGGTTACGATCAGGTGGAGGAATGGTTTAAGGGCGGTAGTCCGAAGGTGGACCTGAGTTCTCCGTTCCTGAAATACAAGAGTTTCATTGTCGATCCAGACAAGAACCTGGTGGCAGACAATATCCATGAGTTGATTCCGATGTTGCTTGATAACGAGAAACTGGCCATAGGCTATCTCTATAACGGACGAATTGCTTCTTGGTTGGAGTCGTGCGGCAATCAGAAGTTGAGCACCATTGTGAAGGATATCGTGGTGAACCGTTATCCTGTGGATCAGCATGCCGGATTGATGGCAGCTGTCTATGCGATGGAGCCCACCTTCCCGTATAAGGATATCAAGGGTAATCTCTGCGACGATACCCATAGCGTGGCCATCTCGCTGTTGAGTTACCAGAACGACTATGCCCTTCTGCTGATCAATCCAAACGACAGTCTGTTCCTCTATCTGGAGTCGCATACAAAATGTAATGTGGACCGCATCCGTTCCTATTTCACTGATCTGAAGAAGGGTGATGTGCTTGTGCCCATTATGCGAACAGTCTATGAGATAGATCCTGATATTCCGCTAATTTCACGCTATCCTTCCTCAAATCTGAAGGAGATCGTGAGGACCTTTGGTAAGGAGAACCTTTCGTTGGATGACTGGCATAGTCTGACCGACGGTCGTCTGCTGTCATGGATGTACAGCCATGAAGACCGTATGGCCTGTGAGAGTCTGCGTATTCTGACGCGTAACCAGCCTTATTCGGATTCGTTGGCTTACAAGGTGCTTTATAACCTCGACCGTGAAGCAGGCTACGACCTGAAGAACGCCTTCACTCCGCTGCAGATAGGCGAGCAACTTAAGGAGCGACTGAAGCAAGCCCAGCAGTTAAGTGACAGTGCCTTTGTGGAAGAGATGAAGGACTTGATGGAACAGAATGGCAGGTTCAGTTATTACGCCCAGTTGCATGGTTGGACGGAAGTGCTGAACGAGTACAACCGTTGCTTTGACATGAAGAGTGAAGAGAACCGAGAGCGCCTGGGCGCCTATGACGCCAAGACTGCCGTTTACCGTTTCTGTCGTATCCTGGGCGTTACACCTACCTATCTGATGCCTGATGGCACAGAGTTGACAGATGGTAAGGAACTCGATCTCAGCAACCTGACCCAGATGCGTGCCGAACTGCGTCGTGGCAGTTTCGGTCAGTGGATGTCGGTGTTCTATCACGAGGATCCGTTTGCTGATTTCTCAGAAGAATATGCCTATGAGCACGCTTTGGAAGACTGGTTGATGGCCTTGGGACAGATTGATTCCACTCAGACTTACTACAAGCGTTTTGTGGATGCCCGTGAGGAGACCACCAAACGGGTGAAGGGTGTACGTGATAACTGGGCGAAGGCCAAGGGTAGGGAGAAAACATGGCGCATCGCCTTCTATAGTTTGTGTGGTATCTGGTTGCTGCTAATCCTGTTTATCGGAGTGGAGAACCGTTCCTATCTGTTAGCGCACACCTTCTTGTCGATAGGATTTCCTTTGGGTGGTATGACAGCAGTCATAGTGGGTACACGTGCCTACTTCCGGGGCTACGATGTGTTCTTCTCTTTCTTGTGGGGACTGGCAGGTGCCCTGTCGTCGTTTATACCTATTATAATATTAAAGTATTTTGCGCAGTCGCATCCCTCCATGTTCAACGTAGCTATTATCGCGGTGACGCTGGTATATATGCTGATCTGTCATCTGACCGATTTCCGTGGAGACCAGAAGGCCGACAGTAAACTGATAGCCGAGGTGTTGGACAATGACGTGAAGTCGATGCTTCTGGAACCCCTGTACTATACGTTTAAGACCAAGTCGTATAAGTTTAAAGGTTCGAAGTTTGGTCTTCTGAACGATGTGACCGATCAGGTACGTTCGATCAGTGGAGAGAGTGTGTTACACTATATATTATGGAGTGTGCTGGCTTTGATATTCGTGCTGGATTTCATCATTTTCAGCCCGAGTCTGCTGAATGTCAGCAATCCTAATACGAGTAGTCTGAATCCAACAGAGTGGTTTAAGCAATTAGAGAGAGACGTTGAATAGATGGTCTGCGAGAAATGTCATAAGGAAAACAGGAGCATAGCTAAGTTCTGCAAGTGGTGTGGTCAGCCATTGGCCATGCAGGATCTACTGGACAAGTTGGTGGGGCTTGACGAGGTGAAGCGTCAGCTCAAGACCATAGTAGATACCTATACGTATCTTAGGTCGAGAAAAGATATTGCTAACGTACGTATCTCGGTGAATGCCGTCATCATAGGTGAGACGGGTACGGGAAAGACTACTCTTGCAGAGATTCTGCGTGATTATTTCTATAAGCATAAGATCATCGAGAAGCCCAAGTTGACCATGGTTGACGCTGTGGATTATCAGCGTTTCGTTGACAAATGGGATGATAACATCAAGAAGGCCAAGAACGGTATCCTGTTTTTCGACAATGTCCAGAAACTGTTGCCCGACAAGTATTCCAATCAGGTGAATCCGCTCGATAAGTTGTTTGTTGAGATGGATAAGTGGGAAGATAATCCCATCGTGATCATCTCAGGACTGACGAAGGGACTGGAAGACTTCCTTGAGAGCAACCCCGCTGTGGCCAACCGCTTCAAATACACTTTCCGGCTGCCGACACCAGGCTATCAGGAACTGACCAATATCTGTAAGTTGAACCTACAGATGAAATATGGTGTGACCAAGTTTTCGCCCGAAGCAGACAGTCAGTTGTCGCGCTACTTCAAATATCAGGTGAAGATTAAGGATGAAACTTTCGGCAATGGTCATCTGGCCATCAAGACTGCCGAGGATATCTTTACTCATTTCATCAGTCGCGGCATTGATGTCTCTCAGGTGGAGAAAGACGATATCACAGGTTATGTACCTGAAGAACGGACTGTGGATGACATTTTGAAAGACCTCGACAAGTTTATTGGTATGGACGAGGTGAAGAATGCCGTCAAGGAGATTGCCTATTCCGTTCAGAACAGTATCCAGCGTGCAGAACGAGGATTGGGAGAGCAAGAGAAGATGTCGATGCACATTATTCTCACAGGTAATCCCGGTACTGGTAAGACCACCATTGCCCGTAAACTTGGAGAGATCCTGGCTTCTGTCGGTTATCTCGACAGTGGTCATGTAGTTGAAGTGGACCGTGCCAAGATGGTGAGTCCCTATCAGGGCGAAACCCCCAAGGTGGTAGACCGTTTATGCGACAAGGCCATGGGTGGTATCCTATTTGTGGATGAGGCTTACACGTTGGCTCCTCAGAACGCAGCTGGAGAGCGTGATAATCAGGGTGCCCAGGCTTTGGAGAAACTGATGAAGCGCATGGAGGACGATCGTGGTAAGTTTGTGGTGATTGCCGCCGGCTATCGCACGGAGATGGAAAACCTGTTCCGAATCAACCCTGGATTCCGCAGTCGTTTCAACTACTTCCTCGATATCAAAGACTACTCTCCCGAGCAGTTGTATGATATCATGCAGATTTTTGCCAAGGAGAAGAAATATGTGTTCTCGAGCGATGCAGAGCAGTTGGCCAGAAAGATGATCACGGAGATGTACAACTCCCGTGGCAAGGACTTCGCCAATGGTCGTACCATGCGAACCCTCTTCGACCAGATCTGCAAGAAGCAAGCCCAGCGCCTGCAAGGTCAGAGCATCTCATCGATGAGCAACGAGGAGTTGATGACCATCATCCCGGAAGACGTGCCATACGAGGCTCCTCAGTCGGTAGATGTTTCCGATTGTCTGGTTAAGCTCGATGGTCTGGTTGGTCTGGGTGCCGTGAAGAAAGAGGTCTCTAACCTGGCCTCATATCTGAACCTGCAGATCAAGCGTGGAGAGACCAATACCTTCCAGGGCAAGCACTATGTGTTTACAGGTAATCCTGGTACAGGTAAGACTACGGTTGCCCGTATCATGGCAGATATCTTCAAGACCCTCGGTATTGTGTCGAGAGGTCAGTTAGTAGAGGCTGACCGTTCCAAACTGGTGGCAGGCTATTCTGGTCAGACGGCTATCAAGACCAATCAGTTGGTGGATCAGGCATTAGGTGGCGTACTTTTTATTGATGAGGCCTATACACTGAAATCCAACGACGGTGACTCTTTCGGTTCGGAGGCCATCGACACCCTACTGAAACGTCTAGAGGACGACCGCGGTAAGTTTATATGTATCGTGGCAGGCTATACGGACCAGATGCATGACTTCATCGATTCCAACCCTGGTTTGAAGAGCCGTTTCACCCAGACCATTCATTTCGACGACTATACGCCCGACGAGTTGACAGAGATCTTCCTGCATCTGGCTGAAGCCAAGAACTTTGTGGTCGATGAAGTGACCCGTGGGGCTATCCACCGGCAGTTTGAGCAACTCTATCTGCGTCGCGACAAGAACTTCGGCAATGCCCGTGAGGCCCGTAGGATCTTCGATGAGGCTGTGGAGCGTCAGAGTCAGCGACTCGTTAAACTGATGAATGATCCGTCCTTCAAGGAGAGCGACATGTTCTCACTGACGACGGAAGACCTGCCTATGGCTCAGAACGAGGCAGCCCGTCCGTTGGATGAGGTGCTCAACGAACTGGATGAGTTTGTCGGCATGCGTACCGTCAAGAACTCCATCCGTCGTCTGGCCGTACAGAGCATGTTCATGAAACAGCGTGCTGCCATGGGTGCCGGAAAGGTACAGCAGATGGCTATGAACTTTGTGCTGACAGGTAATCCAGGAACCGGTAAGACCTCAATCGCCCGTAAGATGGGAGAGGTGCTTCAGGCCATGGATATCCTGCCCACGAGTCGGGTGCTGGAGGCCAGCAAAGCCACCTTGGTTGGCAAATATATGGGAGAGACGCCTAAGATTGTGAATGCCATGTGCGACAAGGCTATGGGTGGTATCCTCTTTATCGATGAGGCCTATACCCTGAGCGATAGCGGTGATCAATATGGTAAGGAAGCCATCGACACCCTGATGAAACGCATGGAGGACGACCGAGGCAAGTTTGTGGTGATAGCAGCCGGCTATAAGGACAAGATGGAAGATTTTATGATGATGAACCCCGGTTTGGCCAGTCGGTTTACCCACAAGTTGCATATCGACGACTATAATGAGGACGAGTTGCTTGCCATCTTCAAGTCGATGGCTCAGAAGGAACAATATACCTTGTCACAGACTGCAGAGTTCAAGGCACTCGATACTATTTACAAGATGGTGCTGGCAAAAGACGAGTCTTGGGGCAATGCCCGTGAGATGCGTAACCTGCTTGATGCCACCATCCAGAAACTCTCTATCCGCGTGTCGCAGATGCCGCCTGACCAGGTGACGAAAGAAACATACCAGATTATATTACCAGAAGATATATAAGCGATGATTATTTGTCCAGCATGTAAAGAAGAGATAGACGACGATTCACACTATTGTGACCAGTGTGGACAGGCCTTGCTGTTCTGTAACCAGTGTGGGCGTGTGGGAATTGGACGTCGCTGTACATATTGTGGTGGACTGATGGTTGCCAGGGGTGTGGCTGTAGAACAGCCTTCTGCTCCCAGTTTCGGCACTTTCGGTACTACCGGAAAAGGTGTATCTCAGGCTCCTGGCGGTGGCAGCATGCCAGTGCTGACCCTTGCCAACGACAGCCTGAACATTCGGCTTGTAGCCATGAATGGGGCCATTATAGGGCGTAGGAAAGGACCTTATACACGTTTCTTTGAGAACCATGCCTACGTCTCGGGTGTTCATGCCCAGTTGAAGTACAATCCGGGATCTGGTTGGTGTATAGCCGACAAGCACTCATCAAACGGAACCAAGTTAAATCAGCATAATCTGCAGCCTGATGTGGAGATGACCCTCAACAATGGTGACATTCTGACTCTGGCCAACATCAGTCTGCAGGTCATCATCAGATAGTATCATGATAGTATTGGAAATATCATCAGCCAGTAGGGTTGGCTGTGTGAGAGAACAAAATGAGGACATGATCTTGGTGAATAACCATTTTGTTCGTGATGACGATTATCAGACGTTGTTGACACTTGACCATAAAGACAGATATATCATTGCAGTTGCCGACGGTATGGGTGGCCATAACAGTGGCGACGTAGCCAGTTGTGACACCTTGCATAATCTTCAGTATTATTACCATGATATTCCCATTGGTCTTAATGCCGGAGAGTTCAATGAGGCTATTGTAGGCTGGCTTGAATCCATCAATAATTTTGTGGCCTCAAAGGGTAGGGCCGACGAGCGGTATAAAGGCATGGGTACCACGCTAGTAGGACTGGCCTATTACTCAGGTGATTTCTACTCGTTGAACTGTGGCGACAGCCGCCTCTACCGGTTTAGGGATGGAGAGTTGACGCAGTTGACGACCGACCACTCTCTGAACACCATGCTTGGCTCAGCCAAACACTCCAGCATCATTACCAACTGCATTGGTGGAGGCTGTACCAGTTCCTATATCGATATAGTCAGATTGACCGATGACATCCAGACTGGCGATGCTTTCCTGCTCTGTTCCGACGGTCTTTCTGATATGGTAGATGATGCCAGAATTACCCGTTTGCTGTCGGAAAGTGCCGATGCCAATCGACTATGTGATGCTGCCATCGAAGAAGGTGGACTCGACAACGTATCTGCTTGTTTAGTAACGATTAAGTAAAGAGAACAAACATGCCATTAAGATTACCAGATAGACTGCCCGCCATCGATATTCTGAAGAATGAGAATATCTTTGTGATGGACAATTCGAGGGCTACTTCCCAGGATATCCGTCCCTTGAAGATTGCCATTCTGAACCTGATGCCCTTGAAGATAACCACAGAGACCGACCTCATCCGTCTGCTCTCGAATACGCCTTTGCAGTTGGAGATCAGTTTTATGAAACTGCAGAGTCATACACCGAAGAATACGCCGATAGAGCACATGATGATGTTCTATCGTGACTTTGCAGAGATGCGTTCCCAAAAATACGATGGTATGATTGTGACGGGAGCCCCTGTGGAGCAGTTGGAGTTTGAGGATGTCAGTTACTGGAAAGAGATTACCGAGATCTTCGACTGGGCCCGTACCCATGTCACGAGTACCTTATATATCTGTTGGGCAGCCCAGGCCGGACTTTATTATTATTATGGTGTACCCAAGTACCCGCTGCCCATGAAGATGTTTGGTATTTTCCCTCAGAAGCCTCTCGATCCCCGTCTCCCTATCTTTCGCGGTTTCGACGATGTGTTTATGATGCCACACAGCCGTCATACGGAGGTCAAGCGCGAGGATATCCTTGCCCATCCCGAACTTACGCTGATTGCCGAGTCGGAAGACAGTGGTGTGAGTATTGTCATGGCTCGGGGTGGGCGTGAGTTCTTCATCACAGGTCATCTGGAGTATGCGCCCAACACACTCGACAATGAGTATAAGCGCGACAAGGATATCCGCAAGGATGTGGCACCTCCGCAGAATTATTATAGGAACAACGATCCCAAGAATCCACCGATGGTGACTTGGCGCTCTCATGCGAACCTGTTTTACACTAACTGGGTGAACTACTACGTCTATCAGGAGACACCATATAACATTGATGACATCAAGTAGTTTTCAGCCTTGACCCCGTTAGAACTGTTAGCCCCTGCAAAGAATCTGGAGTGTGGCATCGCTGCCATCGACCATGGTGCTGATGCCGTCTATATAGGCGCACCGCGTTTTGGTGCTCGTGCAGCAGCGGGAAACAGCATCGACGATATCCGCCAACTCTGCGACTATGCCCATCCCTTTGGGGTGAAGGTATATGTCACGGTCAATACCATTCTTTATGACGATGAACTGGAGGCGACCCGACAGCTACTCCATGATCTGGAATCAGTTGGTGTGGATGCCATCCTCGTACAGGATATGGCCATTCTTGAACTGGCTGCCGATACGTCGCTCAGTCTGCATGCCTCTACCCAGACCGATAACCGCACTCCCGAGAAGGTGAGATGGCTGCAGGAACTTGGTTTCAGGCGAGTAGTGCTGGCCCGTGAACTCTCTGTCGAGGAGATCGCCAAGATTCATCAGGAAGTGCCTGATATGCCATTGGAGGTGTTTGTCCATGGGGCACTGTGCGTCAGTTATTCTGGTCTCTGTTACGCTTCCCAACACTGCTTTGGTCGTAGTGCCAACCGTGGGGAGTGCGCTCAGTTCTGTCGGATGAAGTTCTCGCTGGTAGATGCCGAGGGGAAGGAGATAGAGCACGACCGCTATCTGCTGTCGCTGAAAGACATGAACCAAAGTGCCCACCTGCAGGAGCTCATCGAAGCAGGTGCCACTTCGTTTAAGATCGAGGGTCGTCTGAAGGATGCCGCCTATGTGAAGAACGTCACAGCGGCCTACAGTCAGCGCCTGGACGCCATCGTCCGTCAGCATCCCGATCGGTATTGCCGGGCATCACTTGGCAGGTGCGACTATTCGTTTACACCCGATCTGAGTCGTACCTTCAATCGTGGCTATACCTCCTATTTCATTCATGGCCGTCAACCGGATATCGCCTCATTCGATACGCCTAAGGCTATAGGCGAGTTTGTAGGCACCGTGAAGGAGATACGTGGTGATTCATTCAATGTCGCTGGTGTGACCAGTTTCACTAATGGCGACGGTCTCTGTTTCTATAACGACCAGCACCAGTTGGAGGGCCTTCGTGCCAACCGGGTGGAAGGCAATCGTATATTCCCCTATAAGATGCCTCAGGGTCTTCGTCCTGCTGTGCGCCTATATCGGAATAATGACCAGGAGTTTGTGCGACTGCTCTCTGGCCAGAGTGCCCGTCGCAAGATACCTGTCAGCCTCTCCTTGCGAGCAGTGGAAGGAGGCTTTGAACTGGCATCGGAGGTCAATGGCCGACCCGTTAGTGTGTTCTTACCACAGGCCCATCAGAAGGCCCAGAAACCCCAGCGTGAGAATATTGCCCGACAGCTGTCACGTCTGGGTGATACCATCTACGAGTGTACTCAAATGACTATCCCCGACGATTTTGATTATTTCATTCCCAATAGTCAACTTTCTGAATTGCGCCGTCTGTTGGTGACCGGATTATCAAGGCCAGTTGCTGCTGTGCAGTCAGTCAGTGCCAGCTATGACCAGTCATCTGCTCCCGCCTATCCATATCCCTACCTTTACAACATCTCCAACCGTTTTTCTGCTGCCTTTTATGCGACAGAGCCTACGGCCTATGAGTTGAAGGGTGGGGCAGGGCCTATCATGCAGTGCCGCCACTGCATCCGCTACAGTCTGGGCTATTGTGTAAAGCATGGTGGTAAGCGCCCCGACTGGCGCGAGCCTCTCTCTCTGGTATTGGGCGACGGTCGTCGCTTCCGTCTTGAATTTGACTGCAACCATTGTCAGATGAACGTGTTGGGATGAAGAAGCAGATTATATATCAGTGGTCGAAGCGTGTAAAAGGTCTTTTACCTTTTTGCCTTTTTATCCTTTTACTCTCATCCTGTTACAATCAGGGTCCCCTCACGTCTGATGCCTGGGATCTGACCAAACAGCAGATCGACTCTATCTCTTTCTATACCACCCATCACTATACACAGAACTACAATTTTGTGGTGACAGGCGATTCCTTAGTGGTGGTGGCCCAGCAGCCTGAGGCGATGTCGGTGCCCGAGGTGGTTTCCGTCGAGATGCAGTCCGACATAGGGGAGCAACAGAAAGACTCCATCACCCTCCGAAAACATGAGCGGATCGTGGTGGCCGATATTACGACGGTGCCTACAGACACGATCGACTCTGTATGGGTGAAGGTGGCGCGCGACCAGTTGACGTTTGGCTGGATACACGAGAGCGAACTGCTGGCACATGTGTCGCCCGACGATCCCATCAGTCAGTTTATCGACTTTTTCTCCGATGCTCATCTTCTCATCTTCATGGCACTTTGTGTCGTGATTGTGGCTGCCTATGCCATTCGTCGCCTGTTGCGCAGGGGAGCGAAGATTGTCCACTTCAACGATATCCCTTCATTCTATCCCACGGCCCTTTGTCTGCTCGTGGCTTCCTCAGCCGTCCTCTACAGTTCCATACAACTGTTTGGAGCCGAGACGTGGCGCCATTTCTATTATCATCCCTCGATGAACCCCTTTGCACTGCCTTTCTGGTTGGGACTGTTTGTCACGTCGGTATGGGCTATTATCATCGTTGCCATCGCCACGGTCGATGACGTCACTCGCCATCTGCCTATGGGTGGGGCTGTGCTTTACCTGGGAGGTCTGTCGGCTATCTGTGCTGTGTGTTATGTGGTGTTCAGCATCACCACCTTATATTATATAGGCTACCCTTTGTTGATAGCCTACTTTGTCTTTGCCATCCGACGCTTGCTGAGTCAAAGATCCTAAAAAATGAAAAAAAAATCTATCGAGATACAAGTTCTTTCGATAAATATGCATACCTTTGAGCAGACTAACAAAAAAATGACGATGAAGAAAAACTTATTCTTGACCATTTGCCTCGCCAGTAGTGTGATGGTCGCTACAGCCCAGAAGGGTGGAATCTCCAAGGAGATGCTGGGTGAGATCCAGAAAGCGCAGCAGGTATCACCGGCCAATCGTGCCATTCAGAATGCCATTGCTGCCAATAGTATCGACGCTTTGGCGAAGAACCATCAGAATGCAGGTGCCCTTGACACTTGGTTCAGTGTGGAAACCAAGCAACAGTCCATCACCGACCAGAAATCCTCAGGTCGTTGTTGGATGTTCAGTGGTCTGAATGTATTGCGTTCCAACTTTGCCCAGAAGACCGATTCGCTCAGTATCTCGTTCTCCCAGGCTTATCTCTTTTTCTGGGATCAGCTCGAGAAGGCCAATCTCATGCTTCAGGGTGTGATCGATACAGCTGCTAAACCCATCGACGATCAGCGTGTGCAGTTCTTCTTCAAGAGTCCTATTGGTGACGGAGGGACATTCTGCGGTGTGGCCGACCTGACGGAGAAATACGGACTTGTACCCACAGAGGTGATGCCTGAATCATTCTCTACCGACAATACCTCCAAGGCCCGTTCGTTGATTGCCTCGAAACTGCGTGAGTATGGATTGCAGTTGCGCGATATGGTGGCTAAGGGCAAGAGTGCTACAGACGTCAACAAGGAGAAGACCAAGATGCTGAGTCAGATCTATCGTATGCTCCAGCTTACCATTGGTGAGCCTCCCATGACCTTTATTTACGCTTTCAAGGACAAGTCAGGTAAAGCCGTTGCCCCTGCCAAGGAATACACCCCACAGTCGTTCTATCAGGAAGTGGTGGGCGAGACGCTTAATGGCACCTTCATTATGGCCATGAACGATCCCCGTCGTCCTTATTACAAGACCTACGAGGTGGAATACGACCGTCATACCTATGATGGCCACAACTGGAAATACGTGAATCTGCCTATGGACGACATTGAGCAGATGGCTATTGCCTCGCTCAAGGATGGCAAGAAACTCTATAGTTCTTACGACGTGGCTAAGTTCCTCGATCGTCAGCGTGGTTATGCAGATACGGAGAACTTCGACTATGGTGCACTCTTTGGTACCACCTTTGGTATGGATAAGGCCCAGCGTATCTCGACCTTTGACAGTGGTTCTACCCATGCCATGACCTTGACAGCTGTCGATCTCGATGCAGAGGGCAAGGCCATCAAGTGGAAGGTAGAAAACTCCTGGGGCGCCACATGGGGGCAACAGGGCTGTCTGATTATGACCGACAGATGGTTCCGCGAGTTTATGTTCCGTCTGGTGGTTGATAAGAAATATGTGCCAGAGAATATCCTTAAGGCCTACGACACCAAACCGGTGATGGTGATGCCTGATGATCCTCTTTTCCTCCAAGATGAGTAATCGTTGATATGTTAAGTAAAAAAGTAAAATATATGAAGAAAATCAAGACCCTTATGGCTATTGGAGTGGCATCAGCAATCGTGATGCAAGTATCATCGTGTCAGGATGCTCAGCGTGAGAATCCCCTGCTGCAGCAGAGTGAGGTCGCCTTCGGAGCACCCGATTTCAGTAAGATCCAGACCACAGACTATCTGCCTGCCTTCGAGGTGGCTATCCAGCAGGCGAAGGACAACATTGCGAAGATCGTTGAGAATCAGGATTCTGCCACTTTCGAGAACACTATCCTGGCTTTTGAGGAGAGTGACCGCTTGCTCGATCATGTCTCTCGTGTGTTCTATGCCTTGACCAGTGCTGACAAGACCCCCGAGATTGCAGAGATTGAGAAGAAGGTGACGCCCATGATGACTGATCTGGAGAACGAGATCTCGTTTAACAAGCCTCTGTTCGAACGCATCCGTCAGGTCTATGACCGCGAATTTGAGCGTCTGACTGGTGAGGACCAGAAACTGCTCGAAGAGACCTACAAGCGCTTTGTGCGCAATGGCGCCCTGTTGCCCGACGACAAGATGGAGCGCATGAAACAGATTAATCTCCGCATCTCCGACCTTCAACAGCAGTGGGGCGACATGTTGCCTGCAGCCACCAACGAGGCTGTGGTGTGGGTCGATAAGAAGGAAGACCTGGCAGGTCTCAGTGAGGCCGACATCGCCCAGTGCCAGAAGGATGCAGAGAGCCGTGGCGGTAAGGCCCCATACGCCATTGTCATCGTCAACACCACCCAACAGGCCCCCTTGGCCAGTCTCGACAATCGCGACCTGCGCAAGAAGGTTTATGAGGCCTCCATTCATCGTGCTGATGGTACGGGCAAGCATAACACCTTCCCCATTGTCGTCGAGATTGCCAAGTTGAGAGCCGAGCAGGCTGAGATTATGGGCTATCCCAACTACGCCTCCTATTCTCTGGAGAAGACCATGGCCAAGACTCCCGAAAACGTCTATGCCTTCCTGAAGAGTCTCATCAGTCAGTACACCCCGAAGGCCGATGCCGAGACGAAGGCTATCGAGGACTTTGCCCGTCAGACTGAGGGAGCCGACTTCCAACTTCAACCCTACGACCGCTTCTATTATTCTGCCAAGATGAAGAAACAGTTGCTCAACGTCTCCGACGAAGAAGTAAAGCCCTATTTTAATGTTGACAGTGTACTCATCAACGGTGTGTTCTATGCCGCCAATCGTGCCTACGGTCTCACGTTCAAGCAGCGCGATGATATTCCCCTCTATCATCCCGACATGAAAGCCTTTGAGGTGATCGACAAGGATGGTAAGACCAAAGCCCTTTTCTATTGCGACTATTTCCGTCGTCCCACCAAACGTGGTGGAGCCTGGATGGACGGTTTCCAGAAGCAGTCACGTCAGTGGAATCAGTTGCCTATCATCTTCAACGTGTGCAATAATGCCAAGGCCCCCGAGGGCCAGCCCTCACTGTTGACATGGGATGAGGTCACCACACTCTTCCATGAGTTTGGTCATGCCCTTCACGGCATGCTCTCCGACTGCCAGTACAACAGCCTGAGCGGTACCAGTGTGGCACGTGATTTTGTTGAGATGCCCTCGCAGTTCAACGAGTCGTTTGCCTCCATTCCAGAGGTGTTCGACCACTATGCCCGCCACTACCAGTCGGGTGAGCCTATGCCTGCCGATCTGAAGGAGCGCATGCTGAAGAGCATCAACTTCCAGACGGCCTATGCCCTGGGTGAGAACCTCGCAGCCACCTGCGTCGATCTGGCCTGGCACATGCTTCCCTCGAAAGATATCCCAACCGCTGACGAGGCGATGGCCTTCGAGCGCGAGGCCTTGCGCCAGGTGGGTCTCCTGAATGCCCAGATACCCCCTCGCTATATGAGCAGTTACTTCAACCACGTGTTTGGTGGCGGCTATGCTGCTGGCTACTATAGTTATCTGTGGACCGAGGTGTTGGCCGTCAACATAGCCGACGTCTTTGCCAAGCGTGGTGCCCTCAATCCTGCCACTGGTCAGGACATGCGCGACAAGATCCTGAGTCGTGGCAATACGGGCGACCTGATGCAGATGTTTACCGACTTCACTGGCATGGCCCAGCCCGATGCCTCGAGCCTTCTTAAAGCCAGAGGCCTGTGAAGCCGGCACTGATTTTCCAGCAGTACATCTGGCTCATCAATACGCTGCGGCTGCAAGGTAGGATGACGCTCGAAGAGATGAGTCGCCGATGGGTCGATGACGAAGTGGCAGGGGGCAATCCCCTCTCGCGCTCCACTTTCAATCGCCATCGCGACGCCATCCTCGACATGTTTGGCATCATCATCGAGTGTGATACCAGTTATCATTATTACATCTTCAATCCCGAAGATCTCGACAACGACAGTCTTGAGCGGTGGTTGCTCTCCACGCTGACAGTCAACGGTGTGCTCTCCGACAGCGTATCGCTGAAAGAGCGCATCATCCTCGAGAATGTGCCAGCAGGTGAGGAGTTCTTGCAGGTCATCATCCGTGCCATCAAGTCGGGTCATAAGGTCCTGCTGTCCTATCGTCGTTTTGGTGCCGACAGTCAGGAGAAGACCGTTGCCCCTTATGCGCTCAAACTCTTCCACCAGCGCTGGTATCTGCTGGCCTTCACTGGTCGTCACTATGCCACCTATAGTCTCGACCGCATGCTGTCAGTCACACTGACGGAAGAGAGTTTCGAGTTACCAGCCGACTTCTCGCCCCAGCACTATTTTACCGAATATTTCGGAGTGCTTACCGACGAGACACCCATGGCCCATGTCGTCATCCGTGCCTATGGCAAGACCCCCAACTATCTGCGCACCCTGCCGCTCCACCAGTCACAGTGCGAGGTGGCCACTACTGACGACTATACCGATTTCTGTTTCGATATACGCCCCACGGCAGACTTTATCGGGCAGTTGCTGTCTTACGACTCAGGTCTCGAAGTGCTCCAGCCTCAGGACCTTCGCGATCAGGTCCAGCACGAGGTCGAACTCATGCTCTCGCGCTACAAGACTTAATCTGTTTAGAATTAATTAACAAAAATAGTTCAGAGGTGTACCGACTTATGGTACACCTCTGTTTTATCTTTGCAGCCGATAACCTGATTGTTGAACAATTAAAAACTATAAAGTTATGGCTGGATTATTCATATTATTTGTGATTTCGATTGTTCTTTTCGAGTTGGCAAATGGCTATGTCAAGGCCCTTGACGATGCAGAGACGGTAAACAAATCCTAAGCCGTTTCGTATTTGTGCGAGAAGGCCTGGATATACTTTTGGGTGAAAGACTTGAAGTCGCCATTGGCATCGATCAGTGAGGCTTCGTCTTCGCCATACCACGACACGATATCGTTCAGTCCCCATGTAGTGAACACTTCGATACCATATCGGGAGGCCACTTCTACAAAGTTGTTGAAGATGGCCTCCTGAATGGTTTTATTGCTGTGATTGCTCACGTCGAACTCGGTAATCTGGAGTTCCACGCCCAGGTTGGCGTACCACCTGAACATCTCTTCAATCATGCCCTTGTCCTCCTGTTCCGATCCCCAGAAATGGCACTGCATGCCCAGTCCGTCTATCAGTCTGACGCCATGCTTCTGTTCGTATTGCCTGATGGTCCTGATTACCGTTTCGTAAGTCTGCTGTTTGGCTTTGTTGCCCTCGTTGTTGTCGTTATAGAACAGTTTCACCTCATGGCCAAACACCTCGCGCGCCATTTTGAAAACCTCAATATAGTAATGTTTTCCCAACACCTGATACCAGTAGTCGATGCGGATGCCCTCATCGTCGAACTCGTAAGTCGGCAATCCCTCCTCCTCTTGGAACCTGAGCTCATCAGGGTCGGCCGCCATCTCGTTGATCACATCTACACAGTAAGCCATTGGGTATCGCTCCCTCAGGCACTGCATATATCGCCTGATAAAGTCGAGCGCCAGTCTTTTTTGATCCTCTGGCGATCTGTGTTCAAGATAGGCCTTCAGTTGTGGTGGCACGTGCCAATACCACAGAATGGTATGAATCCTCATGTCGAGCTGGTAGCTCTGAGCAAATTGGTAGATCTTGTCAGCATACGAGAAGTCGAACAGCGCGTCGTTCACCTTGTCGTTGACAAAAGCCGGCTCGTCTGGGTGGAAGTATATCTCCATCTTCATTTCGTTTTCGCAAGTCACGCTGTCCACATAGCGTTCGATGAAGGCCACCATCTTCGCCATCCTGTCATAGTCGAGCCGATAGTAATAAGAGTCTGCCTTCTCCTTCTCCGAAGCCAGATACCTGTCTCTCTCTTCTATAAAATGCTCCCTGTCGCTGGACTTGAAAATGGAAATCAAATCCACCGTCAGATACCTGATAGAACTTCCAAACCTCTTCATCTCTCTCTACAGATTTTGATTGCAAGATACGCTTGTGTAAATAATCGTTGCTTATAGAGTACGTACGTTAGCGCACTCGAGTGCGCCTTAGGACGCACTGGAGTGCGTGCGTTATGTACTGAGAACCGTCTCCTGTTATTCTTCTTTTGTTTCCGTTACGAAACAGGCCACCAACCCGTAGGTGATGGTGGGGCGGATCCAGATTTCGGTGAGCATGTAATCGGTGTATTCTTCGATGGGCTCAAGATAGATGTCGTAGTTGTAAAGTGCTGCAATGGCCATGTCAACGATAAAGATCATCCACAAGTTGCCCTTGGTGTAGCTCTTCCAGTTCTTGCGTGCATAGAAGAAGGTGAGCATGAGGAGTAGCAACACCGAAAGCGAGAGACATGCCAGATGGAGGGAGTAAAAAGCCAGTGGGGGAGGAAAGAGAATGTCGCGTAGCAGTATCGTTATGCCCACACACAACGTGCACCAGTAGTTGAACTGCTGCGACTTGAGGCGGTTGAAGAAATACATCCACATCATGACCAGACAGGCCATGTAGAACATGTTGAGTATGAGTTCGGGCCAAGCTTCTTCCAGTCCGAAGTAAAAGACTCCATAGAGCATCACACCCACTGAGAGTACAGCGGCAATGGCAGTAATACCGATGTCGAAGACTTTCGTTTTTTTTCTGAATTTGGTTTCCATGAGTCGTTTGATGAAATAGTTATCTTCTCCTGACGCGGAGTGTCTCTACGATGCGGCTCATCTGGTTGGGGATGCGTATCTGTTGGGGACACTTAGGCAGGCACTCCTCGCAGTCCTGACAGGCACGGGCCCACGTCTCGGCATCGGGCAGGGCCTTGCGATAGCCCTCGATAAACTGTTGCTGGCGCTCGGCATAGTCGGTGGCAGTGGGAGCGGGCAGGGGAAGGACGTGGTCGTTGACGGCCTGGTTGTAATAGGCGAAGTTACCGGGGATATTGACACCATAGGGGCAGGGCATGCAGTATTCGCAGGTGGTGCAAGGGATGGTGGGGAAGCCCGACATCTGGTCGGCAATATCAGCCAACAGGGCGTTTTCTGCCTCTGTGCATACCTCGAGCGGAGAGAAGGTTTCCACGTTGTCTATCAGATGCTCCATGCGGTTCATGCCACTGAGCGTGGTCAGGATATTGGGATGAGAGCCCACCCATCGGAAGGCCCAGCGAGCCGTGCTGTCATCGGGGCGACGGGCTTTCAGCTGGTCTGTTAGTTCCTGAGCCATCTTACCGAAGGCGCCACCACGCAGGGGCTCCATGACGACGCACTGGATGTCGAGTTTATCACATTTATTATATAGGTACTCTGCATCGGCATCCTTTCTCCATCCGTTACCCAGCGAGGCATGGCGCCAGTCGAGGAAGTTCATCTGTATCTGTACGAAGTCCCAATGGTAGTCGTCGTTGTGGTCGAGCAGCCAGTCGAAGGCGCTCACATCACCGTGGTAGGAAAATCCCAGGTGGCGGATGCGGCCTGCCTCGCGCTCATTGAGCAGGAAGTCGAGCAGACCATTGTCGAGGAAGCGCTTCTTGAGGGTATCCACACCTCCGCCACCGATGCTGTGCAACAGGTAGTAATCGAGGTAATCGACCTTGAGCCGCTCGAACGACTGGCGATACATCTTGACGGAATCCTTGAAGTCCCAGAGCCGTTCGTTCTGGTTCGACATCTTCGTGGCGATGAAGAATTTCTCACGGGGATGACGGGAGAGTGCATTGCCGGTGAGCACCTCCGAGTCACCACGCATATACATCGGAGCCGTATCGAAATAGTTCACACCGTGGGCGATGGCATAGTCCACCAGTTCGTTGACCTCGTCCTGATCGTTAGGTAGGCGCATCATGCCGAAGCCCAACAGCGAGACCTGGTTGCCAGAGCCATGCTGTACACGGTAGGTCATGCGGTTATCAGCCGGCTGATCCTTCTCGTTCTGAGCCAAAGCACTGAGGGGCTCCATAGCCATGAGGGCCACGGCAGAACCTGTGCCGATGCCGAGTTTTCTGAGAAACTCGCGACGGCTCATGTTTTCGTTGTCTAGTTTCTTCATCTTCCTTCTATTTAGTTAGTTATTGGCGACAAAGATACAAAAAAAATGGATTATTTGAAAGGTTTTACACAGATTTTTGATATCTTTGCCAACAAAACCGCAAAGTGATGAGTAGAGCTATAGTAATAGGAGCCTCTTCGGGTATAGGTAAAGAGGTGGCACAGATGTTGATTGACGAGGGTTGGACGGTGGGCTTGGCTGCCCGTCGTGACGGGAAGTTACTGCCCACGATGCATGCCCATGAGGCCAAGGTGAAAGTGGCAAAGATCGACGTGACGGCCAGTGATGCTGCTGACAAGTTGAACTTGCTGATCAAGCGAATCGGAGGGATGGACCTTTTCTTCTACGCTGCGGGGGTAGGCCATCAGAATCGCGACCTGCAGGAGGATATCGAACTCACAACCGTTCGCACCAATGCCTTCGGGTTTACACGGATGATAGGAGCGGCCTATCGCTACTTCGCTGCCAATGGCGGTGGCCATATCGCAGCCATCACCTCGATAGCCGGCACGAAAGGACTGGGGCCGGCACCAGCCTATTCGGCCACCAAGGCGATGCAGGCCACATATCTGCAGTCGTTGGAGCAGTTGGTCCATGCCCAGGGATTGAAGATATGCTTTACGGATATCCGTCCCGGCTTCGTCGATACCGATCTGCTGTCGGGCACGCATGATTATCCGATGCTGATGGAGGTGAAGCCTGTGGCCAAGGCCATCATGAAGGCTGTGAAGCAGAAAAAGCATGTCTGCGTCATCGACTGGCGATGGCGCCTGTTGACGGCTGCTTGGCGCAGGATTCCACGATGGATATGGCGGCGGATGAAACTCTGAAATAGAAAAATGTAAGCAGAAAAGCAATTTTTCTTGCAAAATATTTGTTTGTTTCGCGAAAAAGTGATAATTTTGCACCCGATTGAACAAAAACGAGAGATTATGTCAATGTTGAACGCTTACTTTTACGGCTATTACTTTTACTTTGCAGAAAACTGTGAAGCGGTAGGTCGTAAGTAACAATTGAAGAATTGAAAAATTGAAGAATTGAAATAGGGCTCCGCTTCACGATAAGGTGAAAGCGGAGTTTTTATTTAAAGGTAAATAATTAAAAGGTAAAATAGTAAAAAAAGATATGAAGAGAATTGCCATACAGGGAATTGAGGGTTCGTTCCACGATATCGCGGCCCACTTGTATTTCGAGGGAGAGCAGATACAGTTGATATGCTGCAGTACCTTCGAGCAGGTGTTTGCCCATATCAAGCAGGACCCCACAGCCATCGGTATGCTCGCCATCGAGAATACGATAGCCGGATCGTTGCTGCACAACTATGAGTTGCTGCGCGACTCGGGGACAACCGTAGTGGGGGAGCATAAGTTGCACATCTCGCATTGCATCTGCTGTCTGCCTGAGGACGACTGGGGCACGATTACCGAAGTGCACTCTCATCCTGTGGCCCTGATGCAGTGTCGCCAGTTCCTGGCTCAGCATCCGCAGTTGAAGAATGTGGAGGCGGAAGACACGGCCGGATCGGCCCAGATGATTGCCGAGGGCCAGAAAAAGGGATGGGCCGCCATCTGTCATGCTGAGGCTGCCAAACTCTATGGATTGAAAGTGCTCGAGGATCATATTGAGGACAACAAGCATAACTTTACGAGGTTTCTGGTGGTGTCGAATCCCAACAAAGCTGATATGCTGCGCCCGTTGACAGAGGCCAACAAGTCGAGCATCGTGTTTTCACTGCCTCATGAGGAGGGCTCGCTGAGTCATGTTCTGGCCATCCTTTCGTTCTACAAGATCAACCTGACGAAGATTCAGTCGCTGCCGATTATCGGACGAGAGTGGGAGTACCTGTTCTATGTCGATGTGATGTACGACGATCTGACACGATACCGTCAGAGTATCGATGCGATTATACCGCTTACTAAGGATTTGAAGATATTAGGAGAATATAGAGACGGAAGACAGACGAATTAGTTGATAGTTTATAGTTGATAGATTATAGTTGATAGTTTATAGTTATGATTACCAAAATACAGCCAGCAGAGAGACTTAGTTTAGTACAGGAGTACTATTTTAGTAGGAAATTGAAAGAAGTGGCCCAGTTGAATGCCGAGGGCAAGGATATCATCAGTCTTGCCATCGGTAGTCCGGATATGCCGCCATCAGAACAGACCATCAATAAACTGTGCGAGGTGGCTCGTCAGCCCAATGCACATGGTTACCAGCCCACGATGGGTACACCAGAACTTCGCGAGGCGATGGCTGGTTTCTATAAACGCTGGTATGGTGTTGACTTGGATGCCAAGACAGAGGTGCTCCCACTGATCGGTTCGAAGGAGGGCATCCTGCATGTTACGCTGGCTTTTGTGAACCCAGGCGACGAGGTGCTGGTGCCTAACCCCGGCTACCCCACTTACACTTCGCTCTCGAAGATACTGGGTGCGAAGATCGTGAACTACAATCTGCGTGAGGATAACGGTTGGCAGCCCGATTTCGAGGAACTTGAGAAAATGGACCTCTCGAGGGTGAAGCTGATGTGGACCAACTATCCCAACATGCCAACGGGAGGCAGGGCCCAGCGCGCCACCTACGAGCGACTGGTGAAGTTTGCCAAGGAGCATAGCATCGTCGTTGTGAACGACAATCCCTATTCGTTTATCCTGAGCGAGGAACATCTGAGTATCCTCCAGATACCTGGTGCCAAGGACTGCTGTATTGAGTTCAACTCTATGTCGAAGAGTCATAACATGCCAGGCTGGCGTGTAGGACTCTGTGCCACCAATGCCGAGTTTATCACGTGGATACTGAAGGTGCAGTCGAATATAGAGAGCGGTACCTTCCGTGGCATCCAACTGGCTGCGGCTGAGGCTTATAACAATAGTGAGGAGTGGCATCGTGAGTACAATATCGACACCTATGCGCGTCGTCGCCAGTGGGCAGAGAAGATTATGGAAGTCTTGGGTTGCACCTATGATAAGAACCAGGTGGGTATGTTCCTCTGGGGCAAGATTCCCGAGGGCATTCAGAACGTAGAGGACCTGACGGAGCGTGTGCTCCACGAGGCGCGAGTGTTCATCACCCCGGGTTTCATCTTCGGCAGCAACGGTCAGCGCTATATCCGCATCTCCCTCTGTGCCAAGGAGGAAAAAATCGAAGCCGCCCTTCATAGAATTGAAGGATTGAAGAATTGAAAAATTGAAGAATTGAAATTCTTATGAAGGAGATTGTAATTGCGAATTTAAGTTTAGACTTTGCTCTGCGAATAGTGAATCTGTATAAGTATTTATGCATTGACAAGCAAGAGCATGTGATGTCTAAGCAATTGCTACGCAGTGGAACAAGTATAGGAGCGAATATAGCGGAAAGTGAACATGCGCAAAGTAAAGCTGACTTTCAGGCAAAGTTGTACATTTCTCTTAAAGAGGCAAATGAAACAAAATATTGGTTAACTTTGCTAAGTAGGTCTTCTTTTCTATCAGATGATGAGTATGAGTCGTTAATGAAAGATTTGCGTATTATTATAGGTACATTAGTAAATACAATTAAAAAAATAAAAGATGACCCAACAGAATTGTAAGAATAGAAAAACTTCAATTTTTCAATTCTTCAATTCTTCAACTTTAAAAAGTTATGGAACTGGAATTAGCACCATTGAATTTACCGAGTGACAATGAACGTCCCTTCGTGATTGCAGGCCCTTGCTCTGCAGAAACAGAGGAACAAGTGATGACAACGGCACGTGAACTGGCCATGAAAGGCTGTCACAACTTCCGTGCAGGCGTGTGGAAACCCCGTACCAAACCCGGTGGTTTCGAAGGTCACGGAGAGCCTGCCCTCGTATGGCTGGCCCAAGTGAAGAAAGAGACGAAGATGCTCGTATCTACCGAGGTCGCCACACCTGAGCATGTGGAACTGGCTTTGAAGTATGGCATCGATATCCTCTGGATTGGTGCCCGTACCTCGGCTAACCCCTTCGCCATGCAGGCCATTGCCGATGCCTTGAAGGGTGTCGATGTGCCTGTATTCGTGAAGAATCCCGTCAATCCTGATTTGGAACTCTGGATTGGTGCCTTGGAGCGCATCAACCAGGCTGGCATCAAGCGGTTGGGAGCCATCCATCGCGGTTTCTCGAGTTATGAACAGAAGATTTATCGTAACGCACCAATGTGGCAGATTCCCATCGAGTTACGTCGTCGTATTCCCGAGTTGCCAATCATCAGCGACCCCTCTCATATCGGAGGTCGTCGCGAACTGGTGGCCCCACTTTGTCAGCAGGCTATGGACCTCGGTTTCGACGGACTGATCATTGAGAGTCACTGTGATCCTGACAAGGCTTGGAGCGATGCCAAGCAACAGGTGACACCCGATGTACTCGACTATATCCTGAGTCTGTTGGTGATTCGTGATGAGAAGCAGTCGACGGAGGGAATCAGTCAGTTGCGTAAGCAGATTGATGAGCTCGACAACCAGTTGATGGATCTGTTGGCCAAGCGTATGAAGGTGTGCCGCGAGATTGGTCAGTACAAGAAGGAGCACAACATGACCGTGCTGCAGGCCAACCGCTATAATGAGATACTGAACAAGCGTGGTGCCCAGGGTTCGCTCTGTGGTATGGATCCGGAGTTCGTCGCACACGTCTTCGAGAACATCCACGAGGAGAGTGTCCGTCAGCAAATAGAAATCATTAACAAATAGAATTGAAGAGTTGAAGAATTGAAAAATTGAAGTCCATGCAAAAAGAAAAACTTCAATTCTTCAATTCTTCAGTTCTTAAACTTTAAAATTATGAAAATATTAGTAATGGGAGCAGGAAAGATGGGATCGTTCTTCATCGACCTGCTGAGTTTCGACCATGAGGTAGCGGTCTTCGAGAGAGACCCTAAGCGGATGCGGTTTACCTACAACTGCCAGCGGTTTACAACCTATGAGGAAATCAAGGAGTTCAAGCCTGAACTGATGATCAATGCCGTCACCCTGAAATATACCATCCCTGTGTTCAAGGAGGTGATTCCCTATCTGCCTAAAGAGTGTATCATCAGCGACATCGCCTCGGTGAAGACGGATCTGAAGGAGTTCTATGAGAGTACAGGCATGCGCTATGTATCGACACACCCGATGTTCGGACCTACCTTCGCCAACCTGCAGCAACTCTCAGAGGAGAATGCCATCATCATCAGCGAAGGCGACTATATGGGACGTATCTTCTTCAAGGACCTCTATCAGAAGCTCGGACTGAACATCTATGAGTACACCTTCGAGGAGCACGATAAGACGGTGGCTTACTCGCTGTCGATTCCCTTTGTTTCTACGTTTGTGTTTGCTGCTGTCATGAAGCATCAGGATGCACCCGGTACCACCTTTAAGCGTCACATGCGTATTGCCAAGGGCGTGCTTAACGAGGACGACTACCTGTTGCAGGAAATCCTCTTCAACCCCTATACTCACGACCAGGTGTCGCAGATCCGTACGGAGCTGAAGGAACTGCTCGAGATTATCGACAACAAGGATGCCGACGGTATGAAAGGGTATCTCACGAAGATTCGTAATAACGTGAAGCGCGACATTGAAATTAAATCGAAGAATTAAAAGATTGAAAAATTGAAATCAGGGTCAAATGAACTTCAATTCTTCCATTCTTCAATTCTTCCATTCTTTGAAGTATCACCTCGTAGCTTTTATAGTAGTAGCCATTTGGGGATCGACTTTTGTCTTCACCAAATTGCTGCTACTTAGCGGTTTGTCGCCTGCCCAGATCTTCACCCTGCGTTTCATCATAGCCTACGTTCTCCTCTTAGGCTATTCTCTGCTGATGCTCAAGGGCAGAGGGAAACCTTTCAGCTGGCTCTCCGACTCGTGGAAGGATGAGTTGCTGATGGTGGCGCTAGGTGTCTCAGGTGGCTCACTTTATTTCCTGGCAGAGAACTCGTCGATGAACTATACGACGACCACCAACACCTCGCTGATTGTCAGTCTTTCGCCGTTAGTCGCCACTTTTCTGATCTCACTCTTCTACCAGTCGCAGCGTTTGGACCGTGTGCAGACGATGGGAACGCTGATGGCTGCCCTGGGTGTGATTGTCGTTGTGCTCAACGGTCGTTTCGTGCTCCACCTCTCGCCCTTAGGTGATTCGCTGGCTTTTAGTGCAGCATTGTGTTGGGGTTTCTATTCGTTGTTGATGATTCGTGCCAACCAGCGTTACGATACGCTGTTCATCACGAGAAAGGTCTTTTTCTATGGTCTGCTTTCAATGATTCCCTATTTCCTCGTGTTTTCCGACGAGGCTTGGATCTTCACGTCTTCTATCTTCCACTTTTTCAATTTCTTGATTCTTCTTAATCTCCTCTTCCTGAGTTGTGTGGCCTCGATGGGATGCTATCTGGCGTGGAACTGGGTATTGAAGAAACTGGGTGCCGTCGTCGCCACCAACTATGTCTATTTCAATCCCGTCACTACCATCCTCTTTGCCTGGGCCATTCTGTCAGAGCAGATTACCATTTTCTTTCTCCTCGGAACAAGCCTCATTCTGGCAGGTATGTATCTGGCAGATAAGAAAAAGTAAGCGTTTTTCTTTGTCGTTCCGATTATTCTTCTTATTTTTGCACCATCAAACCATTTAAACATTAGAATTATGGGTATTATTCTTTCACTTCTTTTGGGATGTTTGGCTGGCTTCTGTGCTGGCAAGTTAATGAAAGGTGGCGGCTACGGCATCATCATGAATTGTGTGCTGGGTCTCTTTGGCGGTGTCCTCGGCGGTTGGTTATTCGACCTGATGGGCATCACATGGGGAGGTCTTCTCGGGCAGCTTGGCACAGCCATCATCGGTGCAGTTGTCATCCTCTGGATTGCCTCGCTGATTAAGAAATAACAGATATGGATTTAGAGAAACTCACGTTGTCCGTCTGCGAAGTCGCGAGGCGGGCAGGTGATTATATTCGGGTGGAACGCAAAAAGTTCTCGCTCGACAGTGTGGAGCGTAAGCATGCCCACGACTATGTGTCGTATGTTGACAAAGGCTCTGAGCAACTCATCGTGAAAGCCTTGCGAGAGCTATTGCCTGAGGCAGGCTTTATCACTGAGGAAGGTCTTGCAGGTCACGATGCCGAGCAGATGCTCTGGGTGGTGGATCCCCTCGACGGCACCACCAACTTCATCCATCAGTATGCGCCTTATGCTGTGAGTATCGCTCTTTTGCAGGGTAAGGATATTCTTGTCGGTGTGGTCTATGAGATCTGTGCCGATGAGTGTTTCTATGCCTGGCAGGGTGGGGGCGCTTATCTTGACGGGGCACCTTTGCACGTCAGCAACCAGCGTCTTCAGGATGCACTGCTCTGCTTTCAGCTGCCATACAATAGCGAGGCCTACAAGCCTGTTGTTAAACAACTGATCGATGAGTTCTATGGCCGTGTAGGCAGTATCCGGGCCTGTGGTTCTGCAGCAATGGCGCTCTGTCATGTAGCCGCTGGGCGACTCGACGGCTATGCCGAGAAATATATCGGCCAGTGGGACTATATGGCAGGCAGTCTGATCGTACTGGAGGCTGGTGGTGAGGTGACCGACTATGACGGCTCTGACGATTTCACCCAGGGCAACAGTGTGGTGGCCACCAACGGTGTCATCCAGCAAGACATTCTATCGGTACTGAAATCAATCAAGAAATAACGGCGATGAAGGATAACAGTCAAGAGGTTTTCCCTCTTGTAGATGAACAAGGACAGGTGATAGGCTCGGCCACTCGCGGAGAGTGCCATAGCGGGTCGTTTCTGCTGCATCCCGTGGTGCATCTCCATGTCTTTAATTCCAAAGGCGAGGTCTATCTGCAGAAGCGTCCTGAATGGAAGGATATCCAGCCCGGAAAGTGGGATACATCGGTAGGTGGTCATATCGACTACGGAGAGACGCCCGAGGAAGCCCTCACTCGTGAGGTGCGTGAGGAACTGGGCTTTACCGACTTCGTGCCCGAGCGGGTGGGGCAGTATGTCTTTGAGAGTCGCAGAGAACGTGAGTACGTCTATGTCCACAAGACGGTTTACGACGGACCCGTCTGTCCTTCGGCATCAGAACTCGACGGTGGCCGTTTCTGGTCTGTTGAGGATATCCGCGCTGCTATAGGCCAAGGCATTTTCACTCCCAATTTTGAGAGTGAGTTCCAGCGTTTCTTCCTGGGGGCTTGATTTTTCCCAGTGCGGGAATTTTTGCGGGTACACGTAGAAAAAATTACTGCTACGTGTACCCGTAAATTATCCTACGTGTAGTAGTAAAATGGAAAAAAAAGCGTGATTGTTTGCATTATTCAGAGAAATATCTTATTTTTGCAACGTCAATACATGTAATTATAACAAGATGAAACGAGTTCTCTATACCATAGTCCTGATGGCAGGCCTTTTTGGTGGGGTAAGTCGTGCCTTTGCACTGAGTGGAAGTGGTACACAGGCGGATCCGTATAATATAACAAGTGAAGATGATTGGAAACAGTTCTGTATAATCGTTAATGAACAGAATAGAACAGATTCATGGGCAGTGTTGAGAACAGACATCGCCGTCAATGTCTCTACAACAAGTGACCTCTATCAGAAAATGGTTGGCAGGCCTGTGCCTGTCGGTAGCAGTGGTTCGGAATATCATTATTACGGGGGGACTTTTGATGGTCATGGTCACACGCTGACTTTTAATATTCCTAAAAGAGTATTAGATGGGCAATCATATGATGTTGGAAAATATATAGCCCCTTTCGGTTATGTAAAGGGCGCCACTATCAAGAACCTGAGAGTGGGTGGCACTATAAATGTTCCAAATAGTGGCAATAGTTCTAATGATAGGCAGTATAAATTTGCTGCTGGTATTGTTGGGTCTGCCGGTGACAAAACAATTATTCAAAACTGCATAAGTAGTGTTTCTCTCAGTTCTGAAACCCCTGGAGATGGCTCTCATGGTGGAATCGTTGGTCTCGTCGGTTACTATTCTTCAATCATCATTAAGGATTGTATTTTTAATGGTAGATTATTGGGTAGTTCTACTAACAACTGTGGTGGCTTGGTGGGTGCAGGTTATAATCAACAATCAAAGTGTAATATAAGTAATTGCCTTTTTGCCCCAGATGAGATAACAATGGATACTAATGGGGCTGCCACGATCTCTCGTTGTGCAGGTACAATCAGCTCATGTTACTATAAAAAATCTTTTGGTGCAACAAATGGTCAAGGTACTGATGCATCAAGTATGTCAGCAGAAGACCTTGTGGCAGTACTTAATACTGGAGCGACTTCAGGTAACGAGTCTTGGTTGATACATTGCGACAATTACTATCTGAAACCATTTGAACACTATGTTGATATTACGGGATGGGTGTCTGGATTCTCTGCTAATGCCCCTGAGATAAAGGGAAATCATAGCACCAATTCCATTGTTTATAATTATTCAAGTCATGATGGGACTTATGCTTATGGTCCTGTGCCTCCTACTTCTCCTGGTCATTATAGAGTCGAGGCTATTGTTGCACCAGGTTATACTGCAGATGGAGACTATTGGTATGGATGGAATGATATCATGAAATTCTGTGTTGTCTCCGCTCCAACAGGCGCAACATTAACCTATAATAATAATGCCCAGACTCTGCTCTCTAATGGTGGATCTGCTGCCGTAGGTACTTTCTATTATAAACTCGGCGCTGATGGAGAGTGGTCAACAAGTTTCCCAATGGCAACGAAAGCAGGTGACTATAAAGTCTATTATTATGTGAAGGGCGATGCTTCTCATAACGATATCATCAGTGACTCTTACTTTGTTCCTGTCACCATTGCCACCAGGACGGTGAATTCAGAAACTGGCAACTTAAAAATTGAGTTACCTGCAACAATGACTTATACCGGCTCTGCCTTAACGCCTGCCGTTACGGTAAAGGACGGTGATATGGTGATCGATCCCTCGGAATACACTGTCAGCTATAGTAACAACGTTAATGTCGGAGATAGTCCTGTGACGGTGACTATTACTGACAATACGGGTGGTAACTATGATGTCAGTGGTACGGCGACATTCACGATTGTCAAGGCTGCCCCCACTTATACTGCTCCTACATCGAAGGACCCCACTTATAACATGAATGTGCAGGAGCTGATTAATCCGGGTAGCACAAATCATGGAACCTTTGAGTATAGTACTGATGGAACGAACTTCACGACCTCTACCACGGGGCTGGTTGGTACTGATGCCAAGGATTATCTGATCTATTACAGAATTATTGGCGATTCCAACCATAGCGATGTGGGTTATGATCCTAGTCCTGCTCTTACACTTACAGTAACCATCAAGCCCAAACCCGTAAGCAGTCCTGAGATCCTGTTGAGTCCGAATGTGTATTATTACGACGGTACGGCCAAGACACCTGCTGTGACGGTGAGAGACGAAGGTGTAGTGATTCCGTCGACAGAATATACGGTCGATTATGGAAATAATGTCAATGCCGGTAAAGTGACGGTGACCTTGACAGATAACCCCGGCGGTAACTATAATGTTAGTGGTACCCAGACGTTTACCATTGTCGCTCAGGCTCCCACCGTTACACCTCCTACGGCTATCTCAGGTCTTATTTATAACACAAAACCACAGAACTTGCTGATGGCAGGAACAGCCGTTGGTGGTACCGTGGAGTATAGCCTCGACGGCACGACTTACTCTACAACCATCCCTCAAGGTCAGGATGCCAAGCAGTATCCTGTATATTACAGGGTAAAGGGAGATGCTAATCATACTGACAGGGATCCTGTGCAGCTCTATGTCACCATTAGTCCTAAGACGGTAAGCAGTCCTACCATCAACCTGAATCCTTCAAGTTTTACTTACGATGGTACGAAGAAGGAACCCACGGTAACGGTAAAAGACGGTGAGACGGTGATTCCTGCGTCGGAATATGCCATAGAATATTCTAATAATGTTGATGTGGGTACGGCCATGGTGATCATTACGGATAATACGGGTGGCAACTATATTGTGAACGGCTCTACCAATTTCACGATTCTATCAGCAGGCTCTGGCATCACACCGCCTACGGCGAAGACCGACCTCGTGTATAATGGCGAGAATCAGGATCTGGTGACTGAAGGAAGTGCCTCTGGTGGCACGATGTACTACGGTCTCAGTCGCAGCAGTTTCTCAACGGTGGTGCCTACAGGAAGAGAAGCAAAGACTTATACCGTTTACTATAAAGTGGTGGGCGATAGTAACCACGATGATAGTGAAGTGGGTTCTGTTGACGTCACCATCGCTCCAAAGACACTGTCGGATCCGGAGATCGTGCTCACTCCCTCTTCTTTCGTTTATGACGGAACGTCGAAGGAACCTGTCGTGACAGTGAAAGATGGTGATATCGTCGTCCCTGCCTCGGAATATACCATCACTTATTCCAACAATAAGGATGTGGGATCCGGCACGGTAACCATCACAGACAACGAGGGCGGTAACTATAATGTCAGCGGCACTGCCAACTTCAGTATTACGAATGCCAGTGCTACTGTGACACCGCCTACGGCCAAGACGGGATTGGTCTATAACGCGAAGCCCCAACAGTTGGTATCGGCGGGTATTGTAGCTGGCGGTACCATGGAGTACAGCCTCGACGACAAAACGTATTCCACTGAGGTTCCAACGGGAACGAATGCCCAGCAATATATGGTGTTTTACAGGGTGAAGGGTGACGAGAACCATGGCGACAAGGAGGCTGCTTCGGTAATGGTTACCATCAGCGCGAAAACGGTGAGTAATCCCATCATCACGCTGGGAACGACATCCTATGTATATGACGGTAAGGAGAAAACGCCGGATGTGACTGTTAAAGACGGCGAGAACCTGGTGGACGCCTCGGAATATACTGTTACATATACCGATAATATTAATGTAGGAACGGCCATGGCAGTCGTCTCGGATAAGGACGGTGGCAACTATATCGTCAACGGTTCTAAATCTTTCAGTATTGTCAATGCCAATGCCGACGTGACTCCGCCTACCGCCAAGGAAGACCTGATATATAATGGTGAAGAGCAGCAGTTGCTGAAAGCCGGTAGCGTGAAAGGAGGAACGATGGAGTACAGTCTCAATAACGCCTCTTTCACCACGGAGATTCCTACAGGATTGGAGGCTAAAGTGTATAAGGTTTATTACAGGGTAAAGGGCGACAGTAACTATTCTGACGAGGAGGCTGCCACGTTGTCGGTAACCATCAGTCCGAAGACTGTTGATCAACCGACAATCATCCTGACTCCTTCAAGCTTCACCTATGATGGTAAGGAAAAGATGCCGGCCGTAATGGTTGTCGATGGCGAAACGACGGTTCCTTCAACAGAATACAGCGTCAGCTATTCTGACAATACTGCTGTGGGTACGGCTAAGGTAACCATTGCGGATAAGGAGAATGGCAACTATACCGTCAGCGGTACGGCCAGCTTCAGTATCGTCGCTGCTGTGGCTGGTGTCACGTTCCCCGAAGTGAAGTCCGGTCTTGTCTATAACCGGTCTGCCCAGGAACTGATTACTGCGGGCAAGGCTGCTGGTGGTACGATGGAATACAGCCTTGATGGCAAGACTTACTCTACGAGCATTCCTACAGGTACTGATGCTAAGGAATATACGGTGTACTTCAAGGTGGTAGGCGATGATAATCATGAGAGCATGGCTGCCCAGACACTGGTGGTATCGATTAGTCCGAAAGCATTGGCAAGTCCTGTGGTTGAATTGTCGGAAAAGTCATTCATTTTCGATGGCACCCCGAAGGAGCCTACCGTGACGGTGAAAGATGAAGACGCAGTGGTGCCCGCCTCGGAATATACCATTGAATATACAGATAATGTCAATGTAGGTACAGGAAAGGTGACTGTTAATGATAAGGATGGTGGCAACTATGTCGTCAACACCACTGCAACATTCAGCATCCTGATGGCGGGGACTGGCGTGATGCCGCCAGAGCCGAAGACGGGACTTGTGTATAATGGTAAGGCCCAGCTGTTGATCACGGCAGGCAGTGCCGAGGGTGGCACGATGAAGTACAGCCTGGATAAGAACACCTTTAGCACGGAGATTCCTACAGGCACCGATGCCAAGCAATATACGGTGTATTATATGGTGGATGGCGACGAGAATCACTCCGACAGTGATTCGGGATCGGTAGATGTTACCATTAGTCCTAAGACATTGAATGAGCCTCAGATCATATTGGAGCCGGCGAACTTCATCTACGACGGTGTGGAAAAGAAGCCGACCGTTACGGTGATGGACGGCGAAACGACGGTTCCTTCAACGGAATACACCGTCAGCTATTCCAACAATCTGGAGGCAGGAACGGCTACGGTGACTGTCACAGATAATAAAGGTGGCAATTATACTGTAAGCGGTACGGCTCAATTCAGTATTATTACCGCTGTGGCTGGCGTTACACTGCCTACAGCCATTTCCGGTCTCGTCTATAATGGTTCTGCTCAGGAGCTGATCGTGGCGGGTAGTACTGTAGGTGGTACGATGGAGTACAGTCTTGACAACAAGAACTATTCCACCAAGGTCCCCACAGGCAAGGATGCTAAGCAATATACCGTATATTTCAAGGTTGTAGGCGATGACAACCATGCAAGTATGGATCCTGTTTCACTGACCGTAACGATTAGCTCTAAGTCACTGACGAGTCCTGTCATTGAGTTGAATCCGTCACAATTCCTTTATGATGGTCAGGCCAAGGAGCCTGTGGTAACAGTGAAGGATGGTGAGGTGGTGGTTCCCGCCTCGGAATATACCGTCAGCTATTCCAATAATGTTAATGTTGGAACTGCTACGGTAACTATCAAGGATAAAACTGGTGGTAATTATGTTATCAGTGCTACGGCAACCTTCCGTATCTATGACCCCAACAGTGGTTTTGTTGCACCGGTGGCACTTTCCGGGCTTGTCTATAATGGTAATGCTCAGGAACTGGTGATGGCAGGTACGGGCGTAGATGGTGTCATGAAGTACAGCCTTAATAATAAGAACTATTCTACAGACATACCCAAGGCAACTGATGCGGGTAACTATAGGGTATATTATAAGGTTGTCAATGAAGAGAACAACATTGAGAGAAACGCTGGTTCGGTGAGCGTTACCATCAGTCCGAAGACCACAGTCCTCTCTGTAACGATTCAGGGTGCGCCAGAGTCCGTACCCACGGTTAAGGTGAATGATCCGCAGGGCAATCTGCTGTCATCAGGCGATTACACGTACGAGATAGCAGATTCGAAAGGTCATGTGGTGACGCCGGTAGGCAACCATCTGGATGCCGGCGACTATGTGATAACAGTAACACCGGCGGGCAATTACACTGGGCCTTCTGTATCTACGTCGTTCCACGTCAGGAGGGCCTATACATTCGTCTTTACGATGCACTCCGACCTCATCGGTGTCTGCTTGCCTTACAACAGAGATGTACCTAACGGCTATCATGTCTATTATTTCGACCGGAAGGGTGCCGACGGCAATCCTGTGTTCAAGCGCATCCTGCTTGATAAGTTGTCGGGAGGTGAGCCTTATCTGTTGAGGTATGTGGGCTCGTCGTCATCGACTCGTGCCGAGCGTGTCGTCGATCTATCGCCGAGCAGTCCTGGACTGATTGACTTGTCGATACAGATTCGTAGTACGGTAAACCAGAATATGGTGTTTACGGGTAATTTCGACGACATGACCAATACCAAGGGCTTGAGCGAGGGCGCCTATCTGCTTCAGCCTGACCATACATGGAAGCCTTTGGACCGTAGTGCGGCATCCGATGGCGACGGCATCTGCCTGGAGGCATTCTCGGCCTATATCCGTTATAAGGACCGCTCTACGTCGGAACCCTCTCTGTCAACGACTCTTGAGCCCAAGAGAAGTGACGATCCCGACGACCCGAATAATCCAGATACAGGCTTTAATGCATTTATCCTGGAAGACGAGAACGGGCATCAGGAGTGGTTCGACCTCAATGGTCGTCGTATCGAGGCTCCGCAGAAGGGCGTGAATATCCTTCGCACGGAAGATGGTAAGACCCGTAAGGTCGTAATTCGTTAAACAAGCAGTTGTTTCTTATGGCAGCAGGAAAATGGATAGGAGGTTTTATCGGCTGGATGGCCGGAGGTCCGTTGGGCGCTCTGGCAGGTTACTTGTTGGGTTCGCTCTTCGACTCGATGCTCGACGGGGTGAATACGCCCGATAATTCCGGCACCTGGGGCGCAGGTTCTCAGCGCCAGCAGACGTATCAGGATTTTAACGACGCCTATCAGCAGGCCTATCGCCAGCGTATGCAACAGGGACAGCGGAACAGTTTCCTCTTCTCCCTGTTGGTGCTTTCGTCTTATATCATTAAGGCCGATGGCAAAGCTATGCACTCTGAGATGGAGATGGTGCGCCAGATGTTGCGTCAGAATTTTGGCAACGATGCTGTTAGTCAGGGTAATGATATTTTGAACAAACTCTTCGATGAACAAAAACGCGAGGGTTGGCAGCAGTTCAAATCGACAGTGCGCCAGTGTTGTGGACAGATCAACCAACAGATGGACTACTCTCAGCGCCTGCAGTTGCTGAATTTTCTGGCGATGGTAGCCCAGGCCGACGGCAACGTGCCTCAGAGTGAGATTACGGCCCTTAAGGAGTGCGCCCAGTGGATGGGGTTGCGCGAGAGTGAGGTCGATTCGATGCTCCATCTCGAAGGTAATACGCTGGAGGATGCCTATAAGGTGTTGGGCGTCAGTCCGAATGCTACCGACGAGGAGGTGAAGAAGGCCTACCGCAAACTCGCCCTCGAGCATCATCCTGATAAGGTGGCTGCACTTGGTGAGGATGTGCGCAAGGCGGCCGAAAAGAAGTTCCAGGAGATCAACGCGGCGAAGGACCGTATCTGGAAAGCAAGAGGACTTTGAGAGATTGAAGATTGAAATAAACACAGAGATACAGAGACACAGAGGAATAAGGTAAAAGGGTAAAAAGGTAAAAAACTCTGTACCTCTGTGTCTCTGTGTTGCAAAGAAGAATTAAAGTATTGAAGAATTGAAAAGACCGGTTATTGGTGTTCCTGAGGATTTGGAGGGCAAGGTGCTGTTGCACGCCTGTTGTGCACCTTGTTCTTCGGCTATCGTGGAGTGGATGGTGCAGCACGACATCCGTCCCACTATCTTCTACTATAATCCCAATATTTTCCCCCGCGAAGAATACGATATCCGTAAGCAGGAGAGTAAGCGTCATGCCGAGAGCCTCGGTCTGACCTGGATTGATGGTGACTACGACCACGAGCAATGGCTGCACGACATTTGTGGATTAGAGGGAGAGCCAGAACGAGGCAGGAGGTGTGAACAATGCTTTACGCTCCGACTGACCGTTGCGGCTCAGAAGGCGAAGGAACTGGGCCTCAAGTACTTCACCACCACATTGGCCTCAAGCCGTTGGAAGAGCCTCGAACAGATCGAACGTGCCGGCCACCAGGCAGAGCAGGCTGTCGTGGGGACCGTATTCTGGGCGCAAAACTGGCGCAAAGGCGGTCTTTATGAGCGTCGTAACCAACTGCTCAAAGCCTATGCCTTTTACAACCAGCAGTATTGCGGTTGCGAGTTCTCGAAAAGGTAAAAGGGTATAAAGGTAAAAAGGTAAAAGGGTATAAAGGTAAAAAGGTATAAGGGTAAAAAAGTAAAAAACGGGGCTAATGTTTGTCAGTCTCGTTTTTTTGTTGTACCTTTGCGCTCTAAAATAATAAGATTGTTATGTTTGAGAATTTATCTGATAGGTTAGAGAGATCGTTTAAGATACTGAAGGGTGAAGGCAAGATTACCGAGATCAATGTGGCTGAGACCCTGAAAGACGTGCGTCGTGCGCTGCTCGATGCCGATGTGAACTATAAGGTGGCCAAGACCTTTACCGATACGGTGAAGCAGAAGGCCCTTGGTATGAATGTGCTCACGGCCGTGAAGCCCAGTCAGCTGATGGTGAAGATTGTTCACGACGAATTGGCCGAACTGATGGGAGGCAAGGCAGCCGAGCTCAAGGTCGAGGGCCGTGCCGGTGCCCCAGCCATCATCCTGATGTCGGGTCTGCAGGGTTCTGGTAAGACTACCTTCAGCGGTAAGTTGGCCAACCTGCTTAAGACGCGCAATCATAAGAAACCTCTGCTCGTGGCCTGCGACGTCTATCGTCCGGCAGCTATCGAACAGCTGAAAGTGGTGGGTGCGAGCGTAGGTGTGCCCGTTTATTCCGAGCCCGACAATAAGAACGTGGTCGAGATTGCCAACCATGCCATCCAGGAGGCCAAGGCTAAGGCCAACGACGTGGTCATCATCGATACCGCCGGTCGTCTGGCCGTCGATGAGGAGATGATGCAGGAGATCGAGACCCTGAAGAATGCCGTCAATCCCAACGAGACGCTCTTCGTGGTCGACTCCATGACTGGTCAGGACGCCGTGAATACTGCTAAGGAGTTCAACGACCGCCTTGATTTCGACGGCGTGGTGCTCACCAAGCTCGACGGCGATACCCGCGGTGGTGCAGCCCTCTCTATCCGTACGGTGGTCACCAAGCCCATCAAGTTTGTAGGTACGGGCGAGAAGATGGAGGCCATCGACGTGTTCCATCCTGACCGTATGGCCGACCGTATCCTCGGCATGGGCGATATCGTCAGCCTCGTGGAGCGCGCCCAGCAGCAGTACGACGAGGAAGAGGCCAAGCGCCTGGAGAAGAAGATCCGCAAGAACAAGTTCGATTTCGACGACTTTATGGGTCAGATTCAGCAGATTAAGAAAATGGGTAATGTGAAGGATTTGGCAGCGATGATCCCCGGTGTAGGTAAGCAGATCAAGGACCTCGATATCGACGATGATGCCTTTAAGGGTATCGAGGCCATCATCAACTCCATGACACCGAAGGAGCGCGCCAATCCCGACATTATCAACCAGAGCCGCCGCCGTCGCATTGCAGCAGGTTCTGGTACGAAGCTCGACGATGTGAACCGCCTGATGAAGCAGTTCGACCAGACACGAAAGATGATGCGCATGGTGACGGGTATGAACTCGTCGAAGATGGCCCAGATGGCCAACGCCATGAAGATGATGAAGGGTGGTATGCCGAAGTTTTGATAATTGAAGATTGAAAATTGAAAAGACTCTGTGTCTTTGTGTTGTAATATAGAAACATCAAGATTGAAATGCAACTGATAGACGGAAAAGCAACGGCGGCAGCCATCAAGGCTGAGATTGCCGACGAGGTAAAAGAGATTGTAGCAAAGGGTGGCAAGCAGCCCCATCTGGCCGCCGTTCTGGTGGGCCATGATGGTGGTTCTGAGACCTATGTAAAGAATAAGGTGCTGGCTTGTGAGGCCTGTGGCTTTAAGAGCACCCTTATCCGCTTCGAGGCCGACATTACCGAAAAGGAGTTGCTGGCCTGTGTCGATCAGCTGAACAAGGACGCCGATGTCGATGGCTTCATCGTACAGTTGCCCTTGCCCAAGCATATCGACGAGCAGAAGATTATCGAGGCAATCGACTACCGCAAGGATGTCGATGGCTTCCATCCCATCAATGTGGGGCGCATGGCCATTGGACTGCCCTGTTTCATCTCGGCCACGCCGCTGGGCATCATCACCCTGCTGAAGCGCTACGGCATCGAGACCAGCGGTAAGAAGTGTGTCATTCTGGGTCGTTCCAACATCGTGGGTAAGCCCATGGCCCAGCTCATGATGCAGAAGCAGTATGGCGACGCCACGGTTACCGTGTGCCACTCGCGCTCGAAGACCTTGAAGGAGGAGTGCCGTGCTGCCGATATCATCATCGCCGCCATCGGTCAGCCCGATTTTGTCACCGCCGATATGGTGAAGGAGGGGGCCGTCATCGTCGATGTAGGTACCACCCGTGTGCCCGATGCCACCCGCAAGAGCGGTTTCCGTCTGAATGGCGACGTGAAGTTCGACGAGGTAGCGCCCAAGTGCTCATTCATCACGCCCGTTCCTGGTGGCGTGGGCCCCATGACCATCTGTTCGCTGATGAAGAATACCCTCGCCGCCGGCAAAAAGGAGTATTATAAATAATTGAAGAATTGAAGGATTGAAGAATTGAAGTTTAATTGATGACCGCACAAGAGTATTACGAACTTGGTAACGAGGCCCGGAAGCATGGCCAGTGGCACGAAGCCATCAACCACTATATCCAGGCCATCGAGATCGACCCCGACAGTCCGGCTGTCGAGGCCAAGAAGATGCTCGACGACATCATGGCCTTCTACTGTAAGGATATGTATAATCCATGACATCATAAAACCCTAAGACTATATGAGACGATTACTAACCACCCTGTTGCTCTTCACAGCCTTTGTGGCAGTGGGCAACGCCCAAGACAAACTGTATGCCAACGAGTTCCCCCTTGGCGATGTCACCCTGTTAGACGGTCCGCTGAAGCGAGCCCGCGACCTGAACGTCAGCGTGCTGCTGAAGTATGATAACGACCGCCTGCTGGCCCCTTATCTGAAAGAAGCCGGACTCACGCCTAAGGGCCAGTCATATCCCAACTGGGACGGTCTCGACGGTCATGTGGGCGGCCATTATCTCACGGCCATGGCCATCAATGCTGCCACTGGCAGCCAGGAATGCCAAAAGCGCCTGGAATACTGGATCAGCGAGTTGCAGGCCTGTGCCGACGCCAACGCCAGGAACCACCCGGAGTGGGGCAGAGGCTACGTGGGCGGAGTGCCTGGCAGCGACCGCATCTGGTCGGCCTTTAAGAAGGGCGACTTCGGGCCCTATTACGGTTCGTGGGTGCCTTTCTATAATCTCCATAAGATGTATGCCGGTCTGCGCGATGCCTGGGTATATTGCGGCAACGAACAGGCCAAGCAGCTCTTCCTCGGATTCTGCGACTGGGCCATCGACCTTACGGCCGGTCTCTCCGACGCCCAGATGGAGCGCGCCCTCGACACCGAGCATGGTGGCATGAACGAGGTGCTGGCCGATGCCTATGCCATCACGGGCGACACCAAATATATTGACGTGGCCAAGCGGTTCTCGCACCGCCGCCTGCTCAGTTCGCTCATGCAGCGCCGCGACATTCTCGACAATATGCACGCCAACACCCAGGTGCCTAAGGTGGTGGGCTTTGAGCGCATCGCCGAGCTCGCTGGCGACGAGGCTTACCATACTGCCGGTGCCTACTTCTGGGATATCGTCACCGGCGAGCGCACGCTGGCCTTCGGCGGCAATAGCCGTCGCGAGCACTTCCCCAGCCGTGAGGCCTGCAAGGATTTCGTGGAGGATATCGACGGTCCTGAGAGCTGCAACACCAACAATATGCTGAAGCTCACCGAAGAGCTCCACCGCCGCAATCCTGAGGCCCGCTATGCCGACTTCTACGAGTTGGGCATGTTCAACCATATTCTCTCCACCCAGCATCCCGAGCACGGCGGCTACGTGTATTTCACGTCGGCCCGTCCGCGCCACTACCGCAACTACTCCGCCCCCAACGAGGCCATGTGGTGTTGCGTCGGAACAGGTATGGAGAATCATGGCAAGTACGGCCAGTTTGTTTACACCCATCAGGGCGACGCGCTCTTCGTGAACCTCTTTGTGGCTTCTGAACTCAACTGGAAGCAGAAGGGCCTGAAGCTGCGCCAGGACACGCAGTTCCCCTATGCCGAGTCCTCTAGCATCACCGTTACCGAGGGCAAGGCTCAGGCTGCTGTCCATGTGCGCTATCCGGGATGGGTAAAGCCCGGCCAGTTCAGCGTCAAGGTCAACGGCCAGTCCGTGCCGGTGGTTACCGGTCCGTCGTCGTATGTCGTCATCGACCGCCAGTGGAAGAAGGGCGACGTCATCGAAGTGAATTTCCCCATGTATAACTATGTGAAGTACCTGCCCAACCTGCCTCAGTATATTGCCCTGATGCATGGTCCGGTGATGCTGGCCATGAAGACCGGCACCGAGGATCTGGCCATGCTCATCGCCGACGACAGCCGTTTCGGGCAGTTGGCCGTCGGCAAGAAGCTGCCGGTCGATCAGGCGCCCATCCTCATCAATAACGACATCGAGGGCATTGCCAACCAGTTGCAGCCCGTGGCCGGCAAACCGCTCCACTTCACCATCTCGACGAAGATGGTCAACGAGATAAGAAACGAGCTCATGCCGTTCTTCGAGCTTCACGACGCCCGTTATATGATGTACTGGCTTGCCCTTTCCGAGGATAACTATCAGGGCTACCTCGACAATCTGGCCAAGCTCGAGCAGGAGCACCTGGCCCTCGAGGCGCGCTCTACCGATAAGGTACAGCCCGGCGAGCAGCAGCCCGAGTCAGACCATTTTATGGAGACCGATGATTCGTGGACGGGCAACACCAACGACGTGTTCTTCCGCGATGCCCGCGACGGCCATTATTTCAGCTATCTGATGCAGACGGGCGGCGCGACCGACCTCTCGCTTCGCCTGAAGTATTGGGGAGTAGGCGAGTGGAAGACCCACGAGTTCGACATCTTCGTCGACGACGTGCTGGTTACCTCTGTCAACAACACCGGCAAGTACCGCATTTCCGAGTTTAAGTACGAAACATATCCCATCCCTGCCGAGGCCCTGAAGGGCAAGAAGCAGGTTCGTGTTAAGTTCGTGGCCCATCCTCGAAAGCAGATAGGCGAGATCTATGGCGTCCGCCTGGTAAAACCCTAATGCCCCCTTCAGTTACCCTATGAGCAAACAAGAGAAATACGAGCTGCTGAAGGAGCAGATACAGGCCCTGACGAAGGGCGAGACCGACGAGGTGGCTGTGATGGCCAACGTGGCGGCAGCCATCCACGAGGCGATGGGATTCTTCTGGACGGGGTTCTATCGCGTGATGCCGAAGGCCGGCTCTGCCGGGAACGAATTGGTGTTAGGCCCCTTCCAGGGCCCTGTGGCCTGCATGCATATCGCTTATGGGCAAGGGGTGTGCGGCACGGCCTGGAAACTGGGGCGTACCATTGTCGTGCCCGATGTGGAGCAGTTCCCCGGCCATATCGCCTGTAGCAGCCAGTCGCGATCGGAAATCGTGGTGCCGCTGTTCTCAACGACGCGCGACGTGGTAGCCGTGCTCGATATCGACAGCCGCGAACTCGCCACGTTCGACGATATCGACAAGACGTATTTAGAAGAAATAATGGCGACGGTCTTTACGTCGTAACCAATTCAATATTAATTTTTTATCATGAGAAAAAACTACTGTACTCAATGGATGCTGGCCGCCATCCTCTTCTGTGGCCCATCCCCGCAAACAGGTCGGTGAGATCTACGGCGTCCGCCTCGTCAAGCCCTAACCACTTGAATAAGAATTAATAAGAAATCTCCCCAAATCGTTGTTGGTTTGGGGATTTTTTATTAATTATATTTAAATGATGAACACAATACTTGTAACTTTAAGAAATTAGCGCTAAATTTGAGACTTAAAATCCGAAACTATCCATCATTAACTTAAAACCATAACGCTTATGAAACAGTTGACAAGATTGATACTGATGATGCTGACGATTAGTGCCAGCCTCGTGAGTTGTGACGATGTGACCGGGTCGCAGGACAATCCTGTGGTTCCCACGCCCACGCCGACTCCGACACCTTCGCCCACTTATGCCAGCGACGAGGAGCGTCCGCTCACCTTCGAGGCTGCGGTTGACGGTGTAAAGGTGACGCTAAAGTTTGCGAGCGGCGCCACGCCCGACTACAAGAAAGTGGAGTACAGCCTCGACCAGGGGGCCACATGGACGGCCCTGAAGAGCCCTAACCAGGCCATCATCCTCGAGAAGGCTGGCGATATGGTGATGTTCCGCGGCGACAACGACACCTATAACGGCGATGCCCAGTTCGTCACGGAGCTGGTCAACGCAAATGCCCGCACCAGAACCTGGACGGAACAAGCTATGGGAGGTATGGTGGATATGGTGGGATCAATATATGGATTCCTGTTTGGCAATGTCATGAGTTTGATTCAAAATAAGGACTTCGCGAACCTCAAAAAACTCGTAAAAGATAATCAGGCTGCCTTTAAGAATCTATTCAAGGATGCTATAATTGATGCTCAGAATGCAAACGGAACCAAGAAACTTGTATTGCCAGCGATTGGCCAGGAAGTGGTGATTGATGCCTTCAAGGGTATGTTCGAAGGTTCAACTATTCAGAATGCCCCTAAAGTTGTAGCTGAAATGTTGGGATATGGTACGATAGCAGATATGTTTAAGGACTGTGAGGATCTGAAAAACGTATTCTTAAGCCTTGGATATCTGGCTGAAGGCACCACTCCCGGACAGGCTATGGGTGGCGTGCTCGGGGGCATTACAGGTACGGCAGTTGTAGGTAACGCAGGCACGAATGCTGGAAGAAGACCGAACGTGATTTGGGCTCCTCCCCCCACTAGTTTAGATGAGGGAGGGCGTCTTCTTTCATTAGATGATGTGATGAATGCCTCGGGAATAGCAGAGGATGTTCTTAAGAACACGACAATCACTATGGTAAATGCCGAAACCGGCATGGAATCTCATCCTGTTGATTATGTTCCTCTGCTTAGTATAAAAATTCAAAATTCGAGTTTTGAAGATATAACAACTTTATCGGTAACTGAAGGTGATAATTTTAAGTTAGAAGGTGTTATGGCTCTCCCATTTGCCACGGATCAATCGCTTACGTGGAGTTTGAGCAACAGTGAAACAGTAGAATTTATTTCTCCGTCAGAAAAAATACGTGAACTCGCTTTTGAAGTAACTTTTAAAGCTCTAAAAGCCGGAGTGGTCACCATTACAGCGTCTCATGGCGAGTTAAAGGCTTCAGTCGAAGTAACTGTCAATCCCAAGGAGCCTGAGACCATCGCCGTGACAGGTGTAACGCTTGATCAAAAGACGCTCTCACTCGAGACTGGTGGTACAGCCACGCTGACGGCCACCATCGCCCCAGAGGGCGCCACAAATCAGGACGTGACCTGGTCATCGAGCAACGAGGAGGTGGCCACGGTTGACAAAGACGGTAAGGTAACCGCCGTCGCCGCTGGCGAGGCCACCATCACCGTCACCACCAAGGACGGTGAATTCACTGCCTCCTGTAAGGTAACGGTGACAAAAAAAGAGGAGGACGAACCCGAGCCCGAGAATCCGGTCATCGACGCAACGGATGATTTCGTAGATGGTGGAGATCCTTTAAAGTAAAAAATGTAAAACCATAAAATATTAATAGCAATATGAAGACAAAACAATTATTCAGTCTTGCAGCGCTGGCCTTGATGATGGCCGCCTGTTCGAGCGACGATATTGCAACAGGTCAGTCGGGCGCTAAAGTTCGTACTGTTCCATTCAAAGCCGTGATCAGCGCTGACGCTGGCACGCGCGGACTGTCGGAGGCTACCGATGGTAACATCATCACCGTGGACTGGGAAAAGGATGAGCAAGTAGCTCTGGTCCACGGCCTGAATATCGACATCCTGAAGGTGGAAAGCGTTGACGGTGGTGATGCCACGATCAGCGGCGACATCACCGACCCCACCAACGGCGAATCGGTATTCGTGGTCTATGCAGGCCAGAACAGTAAGGCCATGACCGACTTAAAGGGCGCCCTTGCTGACTATGCCAAGGACCAGGGATTGACCACCTACACAGAGGCCAACATCAATTTGATCCTCAAGAATCAGTTTGAAGCGAAAGTGTCGGGCGGCTCTCTCGACGGTACGGTGGCCAGCATCTCCCAGCTCGTCGATCATCGTCTGGGTAGCGGAAAGCTCGCCATCAGCGACAATGGTGCCAGCTTCAAGGACAACGTGAAACTGGCGACGACATATGCCATCTGGAAGCTCTCGCTGAGCGACGGCTCGAATGCCATCAAGGCCAACGAACTGACGATTAAGAACGGTGATACCAAGATGGCCTACTTCAAGTCAGAATCAGGGGCCAGCGATTTCTACGTGCCCTTCGCTTCTGCATCCGAAGCCAGCTTCAACTTTGAGGCCCTTGTAGGCGAGGATACCTACACCTTCTCAAAGACCGGCGTCACCCTCAATGCAGGCACCTATTACCGCTCGACGGTGACCATGGAGAAGGACGAACCCGAACCCGAGACAATCGCTGTGACGGGCGTATCGCTCAGCAAGACGACGCTGGAGCTCGAGACTGGCGGCACAGCCACGCTGACGGCTACCGTCGCCCCAACGGACGCTACGGACAAGACTGTTACCTGGAGCTCGAACAAAGAGAGTGTAGCCACGGTTGACAAAAACGGTAAGGTAACCGCCGTCGCAGCCGGCACTGCCACGATCACTGTCACCACTAAGGACGGCTCGAAGACCGCCACCTGTGCGGTCACGGTGAAGGATCCTGTAATTGCTGTGACGGAGGTGAAACTCAGCAAGGACAAACTCGACCTCACGGTAGGCGATAATGCGACGCTGACGGCGACCGTATCGCCTGACAACGCTACATCCCCGACCGTCACCTGGTCATCAAGCGACAAGAGTGTGGCTACGGTAGATACCAACGGCAAGGTGGCCGCTGTTGCCCCAGGCAAGGCCACGATTACCGCTACCGCCGACGGCAAGTCAGCCACTTGCGAAGTGAATGTTTCTGCCCCCACAAACGTAGTTGGTCCCTCGGGCGGCTACGTGAATGACGGCGATCCCACAAACAAATAATGCGAAGATTATGAAGACAAAAGATATATTCGGAATCGCAGCGCTCGCCATCATGATGGCAGCCTGCTCAAGCGATGACACAACAGAGCCCCAGCCCTCACAGAACGGCAAGGCCATTCCTTTCCGCGCCACGATCAGCGCCCCAGCTGCTACGCGCGGTCTCACAGCTCCCACCACCGAGGGCGGCGACATCACCGCCAAGTGGGAAGTGGGCGAAAAGATTGCCCTCGTGCACGGTGCAACCATCAACGTGCTGAAAGTGACCACTCAGCCTGATACCGACGGTAACGTCACCGTAGAAGGCACGGTGACCGACTTCCCCGAGAGCGCCACGGACGGCGAAACAGCCTATCTCGTGTATTACGGCAACGATGAACACATAGCCGATGATATGGGTGACCAAGTAGGTATGTTGACAAATGCCTTGGATGCTGCAGGAGCAAAGACCTTCACCCCCGAGATCATCGCCAAGACGTTTAGCATCTATAGTCAGGGCGGTACGGTGGAAGATATTTCCCTGGCCGGCGACTACCGTCTGGGCCAGAGCAAACTCGTGAAGAAGGGCGACTACGTGACGCTCAACGATACGCCCACGCTCGATTCCCAGTTTGCCGTGTGGCAACTTAAGCTCACCTCCGACGGTTCGACCGCCCTTCCAGTCAAGAACTTTGCTGTCAAGAACGCATCCAGCGAACTCATCATCACCGTCTCGTTGGGCGAATCGACCTCCTCAAGCCTTTATCTGTTGTTCCCTGTATCGACGAATGCAACCTTCACCTTCGAGGGCGAGGACGCTAACAGCGTTGTTTACGACTGCACCAAGACGGGCATTACCCTCTCCAAGGGCAAGTTCTACCAAAGCACGCTGACGCTGAATGTGCTGTCAGCAGTAACTCCCTGATTCCCAATTCACTAAAAACGAAAACGCCTATGAAAAAGTTAACGAAACTTTTCATGATGATGCTGGTGCTCGTAATGAGCGCCGGCCTCACGAGTTGTGAACTGTTGGGGATTGCCGACAACCCGGTGTCGCCCCGACTGAAAGTCAAGGCCTCTTCGATGACCGTCAAGGTGGGCGCTACGAAGAAATGTCCCGTCTCGGCCAGCACGAGGGCCAAGTTGCTCTATGCCTCGAGCGATGAGACCATCGCCACCGTCGATGCCAACGGCCTCGTGACGGGCGTGAAAGAGGGCGACGCCGTGATCACCGTCGTAGCCACCAACCAGGAGGGCAGCGACCTCTTCCTCGAAGAGTCGGCCATCGTCACGGTGAAGGTGGTGAACGAGGCCGTGGCGCTGCTTGAGGATGCCAAGGAGGAGAAAGCCAGCGTGAGTATCACCTACACGTTGAACGGCACGGAAAAGACGGCCTTGTTCAAGCGCGTGGGCGACGACTACGTGCTCCAGTCATCTGTCGATGGCTCAGGCATCGTGCCTTATCTGACGCCCATTGCCAACGACGAACAGGAAGAGGCTTCGGGCGAAGGCGAGAGTGATGGCGAAGATATATTTGAGAATCTCGACAGTGACGTTGAAGAAGACTGGAACTACGACGACATCGAAGACGATCCTGACGCCGCCAATATCGACTGGGACGATGACGACGAGGGCGATGACGACGACGGCGATGTTGACGATGGCGACATTGACGACGACGACTGGGCCGACGCTGAAGTTGGCGACGGCGATGATGATGCTGATGGCGACGATGATGGTGACGCTGGCGATGACGATGATGATGAGGCAGGTGCCAGAGCCTGGACGCGCGCTGCCGAGGAAGCCGATGACGACGAAGTAGGCAAAGACCTGCTTTTCGGTCTGACCATCAAAGCCACCGACGTTGATATTCTGCAGACCCAGTTCAACACGGCCACCGGTACCTACACGGAAGTGCAGGCCGACGATTCAGATGCTGATGGGAATACAGCAGCTTTCGTGGGATTAAAGGTCAATGGCAAACAAGTGGCTGTCAATCCCCAACCCAGCTTAACGCGTGCTGGTAATGGTATGGAAATATTGATAAATAAAATAACGCTTTCCACATCGAAAAAGAAGCTCAAGAAAGATGCATATTATATATTAAAAGCGAAAGTGAGCCCAACAAATGCTACAAAAAAGAAGGTCAAATGGACATCTTCAAGAAAAAAAATTGTCATGATTTATGATAAGGGAGGCGACATCACCAAGAAATGCGAAATGAGAGCCAATGCAAAAGGACATGCCACCATCACATGCATAGCAACGAAAGGTAATAAAAAGAAAACATGTAAGGTGGAAGTGTACGTACCTGTGGCAGGCGTGAAAATCTCACCAATGAGTAAAACCCTTACGGTAGGACAAACATGTACACTCAAAGCCTCCATATCTCCTTCAGATGCGGAAAACAAGAAAGTTACATTTACGTCGAGCAATCCAGGTGTGGCCACTGTCACAGCTTCAGGCAAGGTAACTGCTAAAAAGGCTGGCACAGCTAAGATTACCGTTACCACGGATGACGGGAAAAAGAAGAGTACATGTACCATCACCGTGCAGGATAAGAAAAAGGTACAACTCAGCAAGACCTCGCTCGACCTCACGGTAGGCGATAGTGAGACGCTGACGGCCACCGTATCGCCTGCTGGTTCAGATCAGACCGTCATTTGGACCTCGAGCGACACGAGTGTGGCCACAGTCAAAGATGGCTTGGTAACCGCCGTCAAGGCCGGCAAAGCCACCATCACTTGCACCGCTAAGGATGGCGGAACTTCTGCCACCTGCGCGGTCACGGTGACCGATCCTGAGAATCCGGTCATCGACTCTACGGATGATTTTGAAGATGGCGGAGATCCATTAAAGTAAAAGGTGATTCAGGATACACAGCAAAAGGGAAGCCCGGTTGGAGCTTCCCTTTTTCCTTACTCGATCAGTTGCCTTCGGCGACTGATCTCATGCATTCCCGAGCTTTGCTCGCCTACCCGTAGCCTTTCGGCAGAGCTCAAGCAAGCTTGGCTCTGCTCTCGCTTACTCGATCAGTTCTTACCCTCGTCGTCGCCGCCTTGGTCGTCACCACCGCCGGTGCTGCCGCCAGTCGAGCCGCCCGTGTCGCCGCCGGTAGAGCCTCCGGGAGTGGTGGTGCCGGTGCTGTCGTCAGGAGTGCCCTTGGCGGCTGCAATCTCGGCCTTGGTCTTGTCGGTCCAGCTAAACTTCACGTCCTTCTTCAGCTCCTCGCGGGTAAAGTCGCCCGTGCTCTGAGCCAGCAGCTTCACAACCTTCACGGCAGGCCCCGTCTTGGCGCTCTCGGCCAGGGTGCCCATCGTGGCCTGGGCCACCTTGTCCTGCTCGGCGTCGTAGAGCGTCTCCAGCCCGTTGGCCTCCACCGTAGCCTTGAAGATGGCCAGGTTGCCCACCTTCACGGTGTTGCCGCTGAGCACCATCTCGCGCACGCACTTCACGAAGTCGGTCAGCACGCCCACGATCAGACCCTCCGAGAAGGCCGTGTTGTGATGAGCCATGTGCTCGGCCATCTCATGGATGCCCATGGTCTCCTTGTAACTCACGCGGGCATAGAGCTTACCCGCCTGCTCCGATTCCGAATTCTCGGTTACTTTCGAAAGATACAGTTCAATCATCTTTTCTAAAATTTTTCGTGGTATTATATTACTAAGTGGACCATCTGCATCGGGTGGCCCTTCCCGCTTTTATGGTGCAAGGGAAGTGCAAGGCGCGCTCGACCTCTGGTCGCTTGGCTAGTCCAAGAACGCAGAGCCGAGTTTACTCGGGCTTTGCTGAGCCGCAGCCTTCACTCGCAATTGTAATCTGATTACAATTGCAAAGTTACGAAATAATTTCCATATATGCAAATATTTTCGGAAATATTTTTGGGTAATTTCAGAAATAATTTTGTGACGTAAAAATAACCCTTACTTATTTATAAATAAGAAAGGGTTATTTCGGAATAATGCTTGTTTATCTGGTTGTCAGGTAATACTCACTGAAATCCTTGCAACCCTGTGGCAGCTGATGATGCTCCAGACCGGGCAGGATGCGCTGAAGCTGCAGGAAGAGCCGTTCGCCGGGCTCGTCGCGGTCGGGGTACATGTGGAATGTGATGGCCCTCCCTGCCTCCCCGGAGTGCGAGGCAGCCAGCGCCTGAAGCAGCTCCACATCCTTGTGCTTGAGCAGCGTGGCCGAGGGGATGGCGATGGCTTTGTGGCCAGCCGAGAGCATGGCCCAACAGTCGGAGCAGCCTTCGGTGATGTAGAGTGCCTCGCCCGGGCGGAGCAGATTCAGTACGGGCAGATTGTAGATACCGCATTGCGATCCTTGCGGAAAACGGAAGCGGGGCAGGGCGCCGCGCACGAGGTTGCGGTTCTGCACGCCCACCAGCCGGCCGTCACGATCGTAGTAGGGTATCTGCAACCACGCCACGCCCTGCTTGTCTTTCCACGACGTGAGCCGGCACCAGCGCACCACGCGCCCATCCAACCTGCGCTCATCGAAGAGAAACTTGCGCGCCTCCTCGTTCAGCCACGGCCGCTCGAAATAGCGCTCATATCTTTCAGGATTGAAGCACGGCTCTCCACTCCCTTGGGGGGATGAAAAAGGGGTCTCGGTTCTTCCCCCCTTTTGGGGGGATAAGAGGGGGGCTCCGGCCAGCCATTGGCAGGCCTCGCGGAAGCCGAGATTGAGATGCCGCATTACCAAATCGATGGTGCCGCCGCTGGCCCCACACACAAAGCACCGGAACGAGTTCCTGCGCACGCTGAACGACAGCGAGGCATGATGATCGTCGTGGAACGGGCAGAGGCACTTGTGACGGCTGATGCTGAGTCCGAGTCGCTGCGCGACGCCCTCAATGGGCAGTTCGCGCAGCTTCTGAAGATCAAACTTATCTACCATATGGTCAAATCTTCAAGTATTCCTCGGTCTTGGAGTAGAGCCCCGTCTGGGCGGAGTAGGTGATAAACTTGCGGTGCAGCCATTGGCGCAGTTGGCCTTTGGTGCCCTCTTTGTTCTTACCCATTTCCGCGCGGAGCGCCTCTAACTGTGCCTCGTTGAATGTGTCGGGCAGGCCGTCGAGCATGTTCTTCGGTCCGGTCTTGGAAGTATCGGAGGTACTGATGTCGCCATCCTTCAGCATGTCGGCAAAGATCTGCATCTTGCTCCAGAGGTCGTGATAGACCAGCCACTCTACGAGCTCGCCCATCGACTTGGTCCACGTCTGGTTGTTGAGCACCCAGAGGATGCAGCCCGCCTTCCAGGCCGATACCAGACTGCGGTGTGACAGTTCGAACAGCAGATCGTCGTCGGTCAGGTCGGCCAGCTTTGCCATGTCCTGTGCCAGACGGTCGGTCAGCTTGTTCAGCGGTCGGATGATGAAGCGGCCCTTACAGATGTCGAGGCGCACCAGATACTCATCGAGCTTGCGGTAGAACTCGTCGGGATACTTGCCCTGTCGGGGAATCACGCCCTCGCGGCTGCCACGGGGCTTGAAGCTGAAGACCATACGGCCGAAGGTGCCGTTGAAGAGTTCGTATTTGTAGAACTTACGCGTGCTGTAGGGGTTGCTCGATATCGTCATGCAGGCGCGCAGGATCGGGTTTCCGGTCACACCCTCGGCCGTAGCGCGCAGGGCACCGGCACGGGCCCTGTCGTAGATGTTGCGCAGCATCTGGCTGACCTGCTTGTGCCCTCCACACAACTTGTCGGCCATCTCCACCTCGGGTATGTTGATGTACTGTGTGCGACCGCCATGCGTCTCGAGAGCAATGGCATTCAGGATAAACGCTGGGTTGGTCGTGTCGTTGGGTATAAACCAGATACCCTCTTCGGGGCGCTCGGGTTTATCCTTGTTGTTGGCCCTGGTCTGTCGTTGCTTCGACCATTCCAGCAGTCTGTCAGTCTCAGCCTTGTCGTGCTGACGGAAATCACGGCAAATGGCCTCTACCAGGCATGACAATTGGCCCTTGTTATCGCCACTTTTTGCCACCAGATTGGCCATCATGCCCGTCGGCTCCTTCCAACTGTTGTCGGGATACTGAAATTCCGTGCCGCTCATGTGTGCGCCAAGTACGGGGAAAAACATCGGAACCAAAGGTTCGTGCATCACTTTTGAGGCCTGCGAAAGCAGGAGTTTAATACATTCTGTGCCTTTGCCGAGGTTCGGCATAGCGGGCGCAGTCGCTTTACTGATTTCGTATTTCATTGTATTTCAGCTTTTTAGATGAATTAATCAGGACCGAGCGTGACAGTTACAGTTGTTACAGTTCGTTTTTGAGGTGTGTCAATCCCTTCCATATTATATATATCTATCTATATATCAATTAGTTATATATTATTATAAGGCATATTGTACCCTCGATTTCTAATTGTCACAACTGTAACTGTAACGTCTTCGCTTTTTACTATTTTACTTTTTTACCTTTTCTCTACCAGGCCTTCCATTGCCCAGAGCAGTTCGTTGGCCACGCCGCTGGCATACCTGGCCACGCTGAAATCCTTGTCCACCCTCATGGGCTTGAAGTTGGGGCGGTACGAGCCGTCGTCGCGGCGGGTGATGGTGATGAAGTCCCCGTCATAGACGCGCGGACTGCGCTTCCGGGCAGGCTGGGGTAGGGTCTCGACGAAGGTGAAGTGCTCTTCGTAGCAGAATTCCTCGCAGACGTCATCGCGGCAGATCACGCCCTGGTAACTCTTACCGTTCTTGGCATAGCGGTCGCTGCGCAGCTGGGTTTTCAGATTCACGCAGAGGTGCGTGTTGTTGTTCCAAACATTCTCATTGTCCTTCTTCATTTTTATGATTCGTTCGGGAATGCCTCGGTCTCACACGAGGGCCCCTCCGCCCAACTTGGGAAGTGAGACTGGCCTACGGTCCATCGCATGACCATTTTCCCCTGTTGGTTGGTACGGCAAAGGTACGAATAAAAAAAACGCTCCAGATGGTCTGGAACGTTTTGGGAAGGATTTGGGAAGGATTTGGGAAACCTACTCCTGCGGGAGGCTGGTTTTTGCGAACTCATCGACCAGTCGCAGCACGATTTCCCGGCATTGGGAAAACATGCCCTGGTCGTTTTTGCTCACGCGCACAGAGTCCATCCGCCGCGGGTCGTAGTCCATAAACGAGAGCGTGCATATCTTGCGGATGCTCTCGTAGCTGCACTCATAGTCGGCGGCGATGTCCATCTTCAGGCTGCGTATCTTCAGGCAGAACTCCTTGGCGTCCACTGGGTAGTTGCAGGCCCAGCGGAGCAGCCAGTAGGCACCGGCCCACTTCCATTTGGCATCGATCACCAGGCCCTTGCCCGCACTGGCCTCCAGCACCTGGACCACCTGCTTGTCGTTGTAGGCGTCGCCCTCTTCGTTCAGTTCCTTCACGCGGTGCTTGATGTCACGGCGGAACTGCGTCACCTGGCTCTTCTTCAGCAGCGCCTCAATCAACCTGCGGGCATCGTCGCGCTTCGAGGCATCCTCGAGCGAGGCTATCTGATCGACCACGTTGTCGTAAGTCACGCGGTTCGACCACTCATCGTTGTTCTTCCATTGTTCAAGTGTGTCTGTCAGGGCTGCATTCTCGCTCTCCAGCGCCGCCACTCGCTGCTGCAGCCGCTCGTATTCATCCAGCATCTGCTGAATGCCCTTAAAGTAATTAGCCCATCGGGCCGTTAGGTCTTTCATCTCGTCCAGAGGCTCTTCCTCCGTGTGTTGATTAATGGCTTCTGTCATAAAAATAAAGGTATAAAATTAGTTTTTGTCATCCATATGCCCCACTCCCATTTTCACAGGGGCGAAAACGGCTGCAAAGTTAGCAAATATTCTCTATCAACCGATGCATTTTAATGTTAATAATCTGAAATCCATCGCCGAAAAAAAAAACGCCCGCGAAACTATTAAATTACACCGTGTCTGGCACCGTGTAACTAAGGAACTTTTTTCCATATTTTTCCGTCAGACTATAAAGTTTGTCCTAAAAAACTAAAAAAATATATCTATTTTGTTGTATCGTTGATATATTTTTCGTATATTTGCATCGTAAATATAACTCTCGCATCACAAAACTAAATAATCATTTATATGATAGAGAATAATATTTGTTTCGTCCACAGTTACACACTGGAAGATGCTAACCTCATCATCGTGTTACTCATTCTCATCGTGATAGCACTTATCGTGATAGGGTGCTACAATATACGTCATAATAGGATTATCAGTCAGCGAAACGAGCAGCTTCAACGCATTCTCACGGCATTGGACGACTATCGGGCCATAGTGGGCAACGGAGTTCTGTCGCTCGACGAACAGGAGGCTAAATTGATGTATAAGTTGACGAAGACAAAGGAGGTACAGGCAGTTAAGAAGGACGGGGAGCAGAACTTCTTTGTGATGATGGATGCGCGTATCAATAAGGAAAAGCCTTATAAGGATCCTTCTTTCGACCAAGATGCCCTGATTAAGTTTATGGGAGTCAGTCGTGAGGCATTCTGCAAACTGGTGCCGCGCTATAAGGATCCCGACAGAACGCTTGATTATATCAACTCACTACGGGCTGAATACGGTGCACGACTCATCATTGAACATCCGCATGAGGACATCGACCTCATCGCCACGGAGTGCGGTTTCATTGGCGCTGACGCCTTCAACAGCGCCTTCAAGTTCGCCCTGGGTGTCACGCCTTCCGAATACCGCAACAGCATGCTTAAACTTTTCAAGGACGAAAAGAAGTCGTGACGAATGAAAGATCAAGGGGACGGTTCGGACAGTCCCTTTTGTGACACAAAATGGAACCCTATAAGTGATACACCAAATTTGTTTACATAAAACTACCATCCAATATCAGACCGCTCAGAAAAAAGTGTTTTTTCTGCAATAATCCTTGTGAATTCCAAATAATTTTCGTATCT
>CAMKUA010000007.1:0-79408 GCA_946415825.1 uncultured Prevotella sp.
GACTGCGAATCCCGTTTCCAGTCCCTCGTATCCTCCGTCTTCAACCGGATGCGCACCAACGCCCAACAATAAAATTCTCTCTAAATATTTGGCGCATTGCCAAATATTTCTTATCTTTGCACCGTCAAATAATTAGAGTTATGTCATATACAAAGGAACCACTCGTTATAGATAAACCTTCAGAGAAGTTACTGAAGACTATCGAGATTCTTAGAAAGCGTAAACTTTCTGAGTTGGAGAAACTGCGTAATATGAAGCCGGAAGACTTTTCTCGACGCGTGATTTTGACATAATGGAAGCTTCGTATTCTATCACCCAGAAAGATAATGAATATCGTGTGTTGCTAACTTCTGTAGATATAGAAGTTCTACCTGCACATATTCAAAAAGTTCTTGTTGAGAGGGAAATTGATATCAGTGAATTGATGATAGAACGTATCAGTGGTAAAAGCACTACTGGGCAAGACGTTTTACATGATATAACAGGGTGGGTCGCAGAGCTTTTTGCTCATAATCCCAATCTGATAATATATTATTCATGTGATGATATGACCCCTATTCCATCAAGAAACCAGAATAGTGAAAATAAGGATATGCCTGTTAATGAATATAGAAGCAAATTGTTCACGCACATATTCGATACTTATATGACAAGTCATCAAGTTTCTGGGGTTATAAATACGCCAATCCAGCTTGATAACTATGAAAATGGTATTGGATATAGTCTTTTCTTTCATTTCATAGCTCGAGACATACATAATGATATTGTTGAAATGCTGAAAGAAGACATCCGGGATGTGAGTGGAAAATGAATTTGTATTTAATAATATCAAAATGGAAGAAATGGTCACGCTGTTTCTTCCATTTTTCATCTTTGTTTCGTACTTTTGCCCACAAAAGGATTGATGGCAAAGATGAATTACAAACTTATAATGGGTTTGATGGCAGCTATGATGCTGCTGTCATGTGAATGTCCTTATCTTGAAGAGGATAGGATAGATTCGCGGTCATACATCAGCAGTAATGGCGATGTGTTCTATGCAGAAAAGCTGCTTGGCACTTGGCAGTGCTATTACCCAATGATTATTGGTGGCGTAGAGTTTAAGCAAATCAAGTTTATGTCGAATGGCAAGGCTGATATCACGATGGCCAAGCAACGTGATACAGAATGGTACACTGAGACCTACGACTATGCCTACTATGGCAATACGCTCCGTTTCTCCAGAAAAGGAAATAACATCTCCCTCCATATCGATGGCTATCTGTTCCCAGAACTATATCTGAGAGATTCCTTTGGCAGCTATACAATGGCCAAGCGCAAAGCTGATGGATGCTAAATAAGAAAAAGGTATGAGATATTGTTTATTACTGTTACTTATCTTTACGATGAGTCATAGGGGCAATGCCCAGGAGATTGAGACGATTGATAAGTTCACTTCTGGCTATATCAATGGCACTTATATGAACAAGTTTAAGTCTATTGACGGTGTGCTTTATGCTGTTGGCTATGAGGGTACCAAGGATTGGATATTGGTTAGGTATCCAGCAGGAAGCAGGAATACCATCTATCATGTTCACTCTAATTGTCGTCGTATTGCCAGAGGAGCATTCGAGGGGGCGAGTTATCTTCAGGAAATCTATCTCCCTGAGACAGTCAGTTTCATTGGCGAAAATGCTTTCTCTGGATGCATCTCCCTCCAGGGTATTTACTATGAGGGAAACGATGTGTCAGCAGTTAGAGATATCACTGCAAATGCCAAAGGACATAATGATGAAGTTGAGGAAGTCGCTCGTTACAACCTCTCCGGTCACCCATGTAAGCCATACGATAAGGGAGTGCAGATAGTAGTATATTCCGACTTTACCACAAAGACGATCATAGTCGAATGAATGGTATTCAATAATAATTGCAAAATGGAAGAAATGGTCACGCCGTTTCTTCCATTTTTCATTTTTGTTTCGTACCTTTGCAAATCAATAGATGATAAAACCCTCTAAAAAGAAAAGTGATTATGAAACGAATGATGTTATTATTGGCCTTCTGCTGCCTACTGACAACCGCAATGGCAGACTGGACCTCCCAATTGTGCATCACCTCCATTGGTGTTACAGTTCAAATCCAGACGTTGCGATAAAAAATGTAAAAATACAGCCCACATTGAACGTGGTATGAAAACTTTTTCTTATATTTGCATTGTCGCAGTTAATCTGTGGCAGACATAGTAGGAAGCGTATAGTTTTCATCTGTACCGAAAAGTCTGGTAAACTTCAAAGTACAACAGATGATTGTAACACGTTCCCTCCTTGGTAGGAATATTACCTGTGAAGTCATAAATGGCTCACACCCTATATATCCTCCAAGGGTGTGGGCTGTTTCTTTATCTTTGTACAGGTTTTACCAGAGCCTTCGGTAGGATATTGAGAAGCCCACACTTCTATGTACTATTAAAAAAATTGTAATAACTAAAATGAATAAAACTATGATGAAAAAGAGTAGATTTGCCATTGTTATTATGGCATTAATGATTACATCAACAGTATCTGCACAGGACTTCGACAAGAAAAATCTTCTGTATCGTATTACTTCTACAGAAAATAAGACTGTAGAGCTCTTAGGTTTTGAGAAGAAACCAAAGGAAGAACTAGTGATTCCAGAAGAGGTTTCATATAAAGGAGATAAATATTCTATCACAACTATTGCAGAGAATGCATTTAAGGATTGTACAGTCCTAAAGAGTCTTACTGGTTCAACAATTCAGACAATAAAGGATGGTGCTTTTCAAGGATGTATTAATCTATCTAGTGTAACGTTTACAAATCAATTATCTGAGATCAACAAAAATGCATTTAAGGATTGTTCTTCTCTTTCAGATGTATCTTTAGGAGATAATATTCAAACAATTGGCGATGCTGCTTTCTCAAATTGTAGTAGTTTGACCTCTCTTCCTTTTGGCTCTGCCCTTAAGAAGTTGGGAATAGGAGTTATAAATGGAACAAGGATAAGATCGATTGTGTTGCCAGATTCTTATACTTCAATTGGTTACCATGTTTTTGAAGATTGTAACAATCTGTCATCTATTAATTTGGGGAGTAATGTGAAAATTATTGAGTCTAGTGCCTTTGCAAGGACCTCCATTGAATCAATCGTTTTCCCAAATTCTCTGGAGAGTATTGCAGAAAACGCTTTTTGTGGCTGTACAAAATTGCAAAGCGTAGCATTTGGTAATTCATTAAAAAAGATTGGTTACAAAGCATTTGCAGGAACGAATATAACAGCGTTGGTATTTCCTAATTCCTTGAAAACCATTGGCGATGAATCTTTTGCAAATCTTGATATAAATACTATTACATTTGGAAATCAGTTAGAGTCAATAGGAAAGAATGCATTTATAAAAACATCTATAACAACATTGTCTCTTCCAAATTCTCTAAAAGAAATTGCAGATGGTGCATTTCAAAACTGTACAAAACTACAATCTATAACTTTTGGAACAGGATTAAAAATAATAGGTATAGGCGCATTTGCACGAACGGGTATTATGAAGCTTGGTTTTCCAAACTCATTAGTAAATATTGAATCTAAAGCTTTTGAAGAGTGTTCAAACTTACAGACTATCTCATTAGGTTCTTCTATAGAAAAAATCAGTGAAAAGGCCTTCGCGGGATGTTCAATGTTATCAGTAGAATTTAGCGACGTTCCATGCAATATTGCAAGAAATGCCTTTGAAGGGTGTAAGAAGGTCAAAATGGGAGATTATTCTATTAAGATGCTAGCAAGGAATATAAAAAAATATTCTCAAATTGAAGGCTTTCATGAAGGTCTAGCAAAGGTTTATAGAGATGGTGCCTATGGCTTTATTGATAAATATGGTAATGAAGTTATAGCATGCAATTATTCTGATTGTATGGATTTCAATGAGGGGCTATCTAGAGTGAAAAAAAACGAAAAATATGGATATATTAATAAAACTGGAAAAGTTATTATTCCCATTGTATATGAATCTGCAGGTAATTTCCATGATGGTCTTGCTGAAATCAAGAACTCAAGTGACAAATGGGGTTATATAAATAAATCAGGAAATGTAGTTATTCCATTTATGTATGATAATACTGGCTATTTTTCAGATGGCAAGGCGAAAGTTGGAAGAGATCATCAATACTTTTTGATTGATAAGAATGGTAATGAATACCATATTGATAATATCTTCCTCTTTCATTTCTCTGAAGGATATGCAAGGGCCTTTAATCGTAATCGTGTAGAAGGCTATATTGATACATCTGGTAGAATCATAATTCCTTTTGAATATGCGACATGCAAGGACTTCTCTGAAGGTTATGGTTGCGTGGAAAAGAATAAGTATGGTTTTGTTAATAGACAAGGTAAGATAGTTGTTCCCTTAATTTATAATGATGCGCAGAGTTTCTCTGAAGGTCTTGCTGCTGTTCAGTATGATGGTGATGATTATTTGTGGGGATTTGTAGATGGCTCAGGAAATATTGTAATACCTTTTAAATATGAATACCCTAGTTGTTTCTCAGATGGTCTGGCAAAGGTTGGTAAAAATGGTAAATATGGTTTTATTAATAAGTCAGATGAGGTGATTATTCCTTTTGTATACGATGACGCAGAAGATTTCCACGAGGGGCTTGCTGTAGTAAGATCCGGAGATGGATATGGCTATGTGGATAAGAATGGTAAGTGTACATTTGATTATAAATAGTTTTCCTATTTGATGAATTTACGGATAATTTTTGTTGCATTTATATATTAGATAATGAAGATCAATATACTCAAGCGATATGGCAATAATAGATACTAGAATAAAGTTCATAAATGCTGGCTTTGATTATCCAAATCCTGAAGCAGAGGTCGTAATTGTTGGTATCACTCCTGGTAAGAATCAACTTGAAAACGGATATAAGAGTCGTGATGTGATAGTTGCTTCGAGAGAGGAATCTCTTGAAAGAAAAAAGACTTATGCATTTAAAGGATTGCGAGAAAACATAAGTGGTATGCTGGATAGTGTTGATTTAAACAAACTACTTGGTATTGATAAGTGCGAGACCATTTGGAATGAGGATTTTGGAAAGGTTGATTTTACATCTCTTATAAAGGAAGCTGCCTATGAATATGAAAATAAGAATGGGAAAATAAATCCCTTTAATGATGCAGATAAGATTGTAAAATCTATAAAATTGAGTAAGAGATTAGAAGAAGGATTTGTAGAAGATTGTAAACAATATACGAAAGCAAAATTATTTGTTGCTTGTGGCCACAAAGTCTATAATGTCTTATGCGGTTTAAGAGACAAAGGGATAATCTCTGTTCCAGTAATTGCTATTGCTCATCCAAGTAAAAACAATAATATAAGGGTCCAGTTCTATCAAGGAAATGAAGAAGATTCAGTCCGCGAATGCCAAAAAGATGCAGAGGAAGCGAAAACTATTATTAATGATCTTTTGAAGAGTTAATAACGATATAAAGTTTGAAATATGAAATGTCCTTATTGTAATACAGAGATAAGCGATGACAGTTTATTCTGTGGGTCGTGTGGCAAGAAGCTGCTACAGGAAAAAGAGTGTGTAAAGTGTGGTAAGTCGATTGAAGCCAATAGTGATTTCTGCCCCTATTGTGGCACAAGACAACAACCAGAATTGGTAGAACCACATGTAAAGGAAAATCCAAAGCCACTGACTTCAACTTCAAAGTTAAAGCAAAGAAAGATATCATCAAAGGTGGCCCCAATTATTATTTGTTGCGTACTTGCTCTTGCAGTAATAGGTGGGGCTGCATATTATTGGTTTGAAACGCGAAAAGATTATTCGCTGCAAGATTTGGCAAAAGTGATAGGGACATACAATCAACCTACGCAACATTATATCTTTAGTGATGGACTTGCTTGTGTCGAGAAAAATGGTAAATTTGGCTATATAGACAAAAATGGACAGGAAGTCATCCCATTCATATACGATATCGGAGGCGACTTTAATGATGGGCTTGCTTGTGTCGAAAAAGATGGGAAATGTGGCTATATTGACAAAACTGGAAATGAAGTTATCCCATTCATATACGATTTAGGTGATCATTTCAGTGAGGGACTTGCTCGAGTTAGAAAGGATGGATATGATGGCTATATTGACAGAACTGGAAAGGAAGTTATCCCTTGTATTTATCAGTTGGGTGGCAATCTTGTCGATGGGCTAATTCCTGTTAGAAAAAATGGGAAAGAAGGGTATATTGACAAAACTGGAAATGAAGTTATCCCATTCATTTACGAACATTGTGGCGATTTTAGTGAGGGACTTGCTATTGTAAGACAAGATTGGAAATTTGGTTATATAGATAAATCAGGCAAGGAAATTGCACCATGTATTTATGAATCATGCCGTTCTTTTAGAGAAGGACTTGCTTATGTTAAAAAGGATGGAAAATATGGTTATATAGACAAAACAGGAAAGGTAGTTGTTCCATTTATATATGATTTATGTTGCGATTTTAGTGAAGGATTAGCTTGTGTCGGTAAAAATGGAAAGAACGGCTATAGTGACAGGAAGTATGGCTATATTGATACCTTAGGTCAGGAAATCATCCCATGCATTTATAAGTATGGTTGGAAGTTTAGTGAGGGACTTGCTAAGGCCGGCAAGGATGGGAAATATGGCTTTATTGACAAAACGGGAAAAGAAATCATACCTTTCATATATGATATTGTTGGTGACTTTAGTGAAGGACTTGCTTTTGTCGTAAAAGATGGGAAGGGTGGTATTATTGATAAAAAAGGAAATAGTACATTTGACTATCAATAAAAACACTTAGAATTATGAAATGTCCGTATTGTAAGGCAGAAATAAGTGACGAGAGTCAATTCTGCAGTAATTGTGGTAAGAAGATACCCAATATAATAAAGTCATCTTCTATACTGACAAAAATGGTTGTCGCATGTGTGTTCGCATGTGTACTGATTGGTGGAGGATGGTATGTGGGGAGTCGTTTTTTCTTCAAAAATGATGTTTTCCCTACTTTCGATACATTCATAGCGTTACTACAAGATATTGAAAATGTGAAAAAGGCTAATGCGTGTGGATTAGAAGAAATTTATAACGTGACAGAAGAAGAGGAAGAATACACCTCTATTGGGATCGTATATGGTAAGGACGTTGAAAAAGGGAGCCATAAAGAATATGCAGGATTTGAGATAAAGGCTAAGTCTGATCATTCTGTTTATTTGGAATATCGTGCAGAAACTTCTTCTGATGCAAGTCTGTTTTTCAAAAGCAAAGATGATAGTGAAGCTTTTTTCAGGAAAGCTATGGATTATGGTATGTTGATTTTAAAGGATGAATATTCTGACGGAGATTCGTATTATATTCCAAAAAAGAAACTGCCAAATGGAAGTAAAAGAATTGAGAAACTAGATTGGGGAGGTGAATTTGATCCCATTTTCCCTTTGACAAAACCAGAATATGAGGAGGGCTGGTATGTTGTCAATATAGGTTTAGACTTTTAAATATATTGTAAGTATGAGATATTGCCCTAATGGTCACGAAGTAAATGATGTGGTTAAATTCTGCCCAAAATGTGGTGCAGAGATACATGAAGATATTGCAGAAGAAATACGTTTCTGCAAAAAGTGTGGAAATGAGCGCAAAAGAAACGAAAAATTCTGTTCTCATTGTGGTACCCCGTTTTATGGTGATCAAACATCACTTGATTTGGGAGAAGTCGCACACGGCACTTCCACTAATAAAACATTAATATACATTCTAATATTAGTACCAATAATATTGATTGGTGGCTATTTCGTTAATAATCATATTCAAGAGAAAAACAGAATAGAGAAAGAAAAAATAGAAGAAAACGAAAGAGCAGCAGCAGAAGAACGTAAACGAATAGAGGAAGAGAACAGCCCAACAAAAATGCTATACAAAATTGCGAAAAATGGAAGTTGGGGATGGAGGTATATGTTCTCAAAGTCATTTTCGCCAGGTTTTAACGATAGTAGGAAAAATTTATATACACAATTCATCTTTTTATATCCTATTTCTGAAACTACAGGAAAACTAAGCTATTTAGAATTCACTGAAAATTCTTTTGGTGATTATTGTGGTTATCAAAAACTAACATCAGTTTATACTATTACTGATAATCTTTTACGAGCTACATTGCAAAGTTTTAATGGCTATAATGGGAAGTTTTTTAAAACAGGAGATAATATTGTATTTAGAATTGAAAAAGCTGGTGACAAAGTCAATCTTATAGAATTAGACTCTAAAAATTACACTTGGTCGCAAATGGAGCCATATACTCAGAAAGGAGTAAAAATCAGAGATTTTAATAAGTAATATATATTTGTTTTTATGGAAACCGAAAAATTAATAATGTTATTTAAGGAAAAGTGTAAGGCCACTTACAAATTGAATGAAAATAAAACGAAACCCATATTCTATGTTTTAGATTATTTGGATATTGTTTCTATATCATGTCAAGATGAGATATTGAAACGAAATTGTAAACAGGCTTATATTACATTATTAGATTATGACGAATTGAGGGTCTCTTTTCATGAGATTATTAAGATGAAAAAAAAGATGAGTGATTATATAGCTGTTGTATCTGAAGGTAATCCTATGGCTGGTTTTGAAAAGAATCCTATTTACTGATCGTAATAATACGCGTATTCATTATATGGATCATAATTCCATAAAGAATTATATCAATAATAATATTTAAAAGAAGAATCTTGATGAACAATAGTTTGAAATGGATAAGTTAATGAATTGAGTTTTTTACAATTAAAGTAACACAAATATGAAGAAATGTCCTTCTTGTGGTACAGAGCAAAACGATGATAATCTCTTCTGTACCGAATGCGGTAAAGAGCTTCCAAAGAGTGTCGTATGCCCCCATTGCGGAGCTTCGGTGAATGAAGGTGATGCTTTCTGTACAAGGTGCGGAAAGAGCATTACTGCAAATGAGTCTGACGATCTGAAAGAATCACAATCTGTTGAAGTGGATTCTTATTATGAAGATGATAGTTCACAAAAAAAGTATCTCCCTTATATCCTTGGTGGATTCGTTGCACTTGTTATTATTGGAGGTTTGTATTATTGCAGTTCTAATCAGAAAACAACAGAAAGCGTTGAAAGAGGTGACTCAATCACGGAAAGTCTTGACTCCATAATGTCAGAAGAACCCATTGATGAAATGGATTACCCTATAAAACAATTGGCTTCTGTAATGAATAAATACACTTTTGTCAATGATTTCCATGAAGGGCTTGCTGTCGTTTGTAATCAAAGTGACAAATGGGGCTTTATTAACAAGGAAGGAAATGAAGTAATAGAGTGCTTATATAATAGTTGCAGCTATTTCTCAGAGGGACTTGCTGTAGTAAAGAAAGGAGATAAGTATGGTTGTATTGACAACAAGGGGAAAGTGATAGTTCCTTTTGAATATACTTATATTGAATCTTTTTCAAAGGCGATAACTAGAGCTGATAAAGATGGCAGAATGGGGTTCATAAATAAAAAAGGAGAAGAAATAATAGCATGCCTTTATAAAATAGACCCTTCTTGGACTCTTTCAGAAGGAGTCGTATCAGTCGTAGAAGATGGACATGTAAGTTATTATGATGAGAATGGTACAAGTCTCTTTTCTACATCTTTTGAGAGTGGAAGTAAATTCTCAGAAGGATTAGTGGCTGTGAAGAAAGGTGATATGTGGGGTTATATTGACAAGAAAGGTAATGAGATTGTTCCTTTTTCTTATGACTATTTAGATTGTTTTTCTGATGGTTTGTCATATTTCCGAAAGGGTGATTTGAGTGGATTTATTGACCATAATGGTGAAATAGCATTCACTTGTGAATATGATATAGTTCGAGCGTTTTCTGAAGGACTTGCACAAGCTCGTAAAAATAATAGATGGGGATATATTGATAAGAAGGGTAATGAAGTCGTTTCGTGTATTTACAGCGATTCTAATCCTTTCACAGATGGCATGGCACGTGTTAAAAGTGAAGGAAAATATGGGTATATCAACAAGAAAGGAGAAGAAATAGTACCATGTATATATGATTTAGCATATCCTTTCTCAGATGGATTAGCATGTGTTAAGAAAGGGGACATGTATGGGTGCGTTAATAAAAAAGGTGAAGAGATTATAACGTGTAAGTATAAGAACGCTATAGATTTTTCAGAGGGACTTGCTCAAGTAGATATGGATGATGGTAAGAGTGGGTATATTGATACAAATGGCCAAGAGGTAATTGTTGGGAACTTCACAATTGCAAACTCTTTCAAAGAAGAACTAGCAGTAATAAGAATAAACGACAAGTATGGATTTATCAACAAAAAAGGGAATAGTACATTTGAATACCAAGAGTAGCTTGAAATTAGAGATATTTTAAAATGTATGGTTAGTCACATTGATGTAATTTAGAAATACTTTAGCTAATGGCAGATTTGCAATATATTCCAGTTGGATTTAAGCAGACAAATGATATATGCCTGCTTGCGAGCTATTCTTTTGTTTTACGATATTACAAAAACTTACATGAAGGTTTACATGATGATGTAAACATACCTAATGTCTGTGGTGAGTATATAGATTTTATAACCCACAATTCAAATGTATCAAATTGTTTCAGTCAGTTAGTTCGACACGAATATCAAGCCCTTTATGATCAGAATGGTACCATAAAAGATATTAATTGTTATGAGTATTTTATTTCACGTGTTTTGCATATTTATTGTCAGCGAATAATGAATGATATTAGAGGGTATATCCATATTAGGGAGTTTGATGACTATTTGAGGCAAAATGATAGGCAGATTCATTCAAAAACTTTTAATATTTGTGGCATAAGGGCTGAAAAATATATTGTCCATGATGCATATTCAATAGTGAAAAATCACCTAGACAATGGGAATCATAATTTGGCAATGATTATGTATTTGACACCACGGGGTGGACATTCTGTTGTTTTGTTGAAAAACAGCCAAAATGGACAATACCAGTTTAGAGATCCAAATTGTGACAATATTAGTGATACAGCCTCAATTTTGGATGCTTATTTTGTTGATCAGAGATTAGATATATGCGAATATATCCTTTTTTCTTGTAATTAATAATCAAATAAGCATAAGTATTAAGTCGTCATTTATATTGAAATAAAACACGTTATAGGTATTGAAATCGTGATATATAGGTCTGTATCTTGGACTGGTTGTTAGCCGAATGAATATGTGGTCTATGCCAAAGGCAAATTGGAAATGGGTGGCTTCGTGAACCTGATGGAAAGGATAGAGTATATAGGTAAAGAGATTGTTTTTAAGGAAGAGGATGGGAAGTGAAAAGAAGTACAGCCTGAACTATAAGCAGATGCTGGAGGATCGGATGCCTGTAACATTCGATAGTGTGGGCATTGAGGAAGGTCAGGAGGTAGAACGGATGTGGCTGGCTGATATTATCGATGGGAAGTTCGTGGAGGATTATGTGGTGGTCAGACGTTCTGTATACGATATTGAGCCTGATGAGGCTGGAGCTGTGTTTGCCCTCATTGAGAATGGCAGGATGCTGGTAAAGGCTCCCAATGTGAAGCGTTATCGGATTCCCGAGGATGTGTATCGGATAGCGGATCATGCTTTTAAGGATTCTGCAGCGTTGGAGGAGTTGGATGTGCCTTATCTGGTGGATGACTACCAGATTGACAAGGCCTTAAAGCTTGGAGGTCGCCAGTTTAAGGTTCATCTGTGAAACTGGTCATATAACAGCACGAGAAGTGAGGCGTTGGAAAAGGAGATAGCAGAAGGGTATGCTGATGAGCAGGGCTTCGTGTATAGCCAGGATCGCAAGAGGCTGTTGAAGGCTGCGCCAAAAGTGAAGGAGTATTGGATTCCTGAGGGGGTAGAGAAGATTGATCGTCTGGCGTTTCATCACTGTATCTTTGAGGATTTGCATATTCCATCTACTTGCAAGATGGATGAGTGCCCAGTTGAGGAGTGGCCAGTGTTTGGCAATGAGCGAATTCAAGGTTGCATCTGGCCTTGGGAGAAATCGTATGCCGAGAAAGAAGAATAAGAATATGAGCGAAATATTTGGAAGTTTCGCGGATAATTGCTATTTTTGCAACCAAATCACTAACTAAATAGATTATTATGGATTTTGGAAAGTTATTGTTAAAGATTGTGGGTATCGCGAAGGATGCTGCTCAGGACTATATCGAGAACTCACAGAAAGAGGCTCGGCCAACACAGCAGGCCCGGACTTCACAGAACTATGCCGCTCCGGTAGTGGAAAAAGAGAAGACTGACGCGGAATGGAATGCTTATTTCAAGGCCATCCTGTTGAGTGAATTCCCTATGTACACCATCCGTGAAAATGTCAAAGTGACCGATCTGGTGGGTTTCGTTAGCGACGAATTCAAACTTTACAAGACTCGTCCGACGCAAGCCTACAAGGCAGAATGGGGTCAGCCCTACACCTTCGTGATCGAAAATGGCAGCAAGGCCATCGGTGTGGTGATGCTTGGCAAGGGCCATAGTCACGATAGTGGTGTTAAGTACCTGATAGCCAGAATGTATGCCAAGAAACTGGGTATTCCGTATATCAATTTCTATACGCAGATGCCCAACGAACGTGACTATGTGATTGGGCGCATTCACAAATTGTTGAACTGATACAAATAGAAGAAAAAGGGGATGCAGCACGGCTGCGCCTGCAAAGGAGGCAGCCTTACCCATATTCATGTTTTGCAGGCAACAGGGCAAGGTATCCTCTCGTGAACCGCAATTTTGCGGATTCAAAACCATTCCCCTTTTTCTTTTTTTCATGATGGAAAGCATCTTAACCCAACTGACCCGACAGGATACATGGGAGGAGTTTCTTGCCTATCGGCTGATGAAAGGTCGTTTTACCTGGCATGAGTTCGACGAGGCTGACCGATTTGTGGAGCAGGAAGCATATCTCCATCTGGCACAGAGAATAGCACAGGGTGAAAGTTTGGGCATCCCTGTTAAGAAAATTGTCAACAAGATGGGGACGGGCAAGAAGCGGGTGGTTTATAGTTTTGCGCCTGACGAGATGGTGATACTCAAACTCATCGCCTTCAAGCTCTACGATTACGATGCCTGTTTCTCGCCCAACTGCTACGCATTCCGTAGGGGCATCAAGGCCAGCGATGCCATCTTTCGCATCCGTCGTGCCATCGGAGATCGCAGGATGTGGGCCTACAAACTGGACATCCACGATTATTTCAATTCTATTTCCATCGACATCCTGTTGCCGATGCTGAAGGAAATGTTGGCCGACGACCAGCCATTATACCATTTCTTTGAGAAGATGCTGACCGATAATAGGGTGGAATATAACGGCACGACCATTCTTGAACAGCATGGTGTGATGGCAGGTACCCCTACAGCTCCCTTCTTGGCTGATGTCTATCTGAAAGAAGTAGATAGGCATTTTCATGATGCCCAAGTCGTCTATGCCCGCTATTCAGATGACATCATACTTTTTGCCCCTGACCGTGAGACACTTATGGAGTATAAGAGAGAGATAAAAGAATTCCTTAGGGCGTATCAGTTGGAAGTAAACCCCGCCAAGGAGAGAATCTATTCGCCCGACGAAGCCTACGAGTTTCTGGGGTTCAAGTGTCATGCCAATGAGATTGACATCTCTGAGGCTACCATGAAGAAAATGAAAGGCAAGATCAGGCGGGCCACCAAATCGCTGATGCGTTGGAGAATCAGGAATAACATGGAGCCCGAAAAAGCGATGAAAGGACTCATCAACCATTTCAATCGTGTATTCTTTGAGAATGATGATAAGGAAACGCTTACCTGGTCGAGGTGGTTTTTCCCTGTCATCAATCAAACTGACGGTCTCAAGGAGATTGACCATTACCTTCAACAGAACATCCGTTTCCTCAGTACAGGAAAGCACAACAAGGTCAACTACAACATCGACTATGCACAACTCAAGCAGTTAGGCTACAAGAGCTTAGTGAATGAGTACTATAAATGGAAGAACTCTACAAACCCTTCATGCTGAGGGAGATGCGGTGGCGCCGATGATCGACCTCAATGACACGCACCTTGACATGCTGGTGAAGTTTCACCACGTCGAGGGGGTGGGCGATGCGACGATTGGCCATCTGGGAGATATGTACCAGACCGTCTTGATGGACACCGATATCGACAAAGGCTCCGAAGTTGGTGATGTTGGTGATGATGCCCGGCAGAATCATGCCTTCCACCAGGTCGTCGATGGTGTTGACATTCTTGTCGAACTCGAATTCCTCTAACTGCTCACGGGGATCGCGCCCAGGTTTTTCCAGTTCCTTGAGGATATCGGTGAGGGTGGGGATGCCCACTTCGGCAGTGACGTATTGGCGGATGTCGATGGCCTCGCGCTTCTCCTTATTATTAATAAGGTCGGCGACAGTGCAACCATGATCCTTAGCCATCTGTTCGACGATGGCATAGCTCTCAGGATGAACCGCAGAATTGTCGAGGGGATTCTTGGCGCCAGGGATGCGCAGGAAACCAGCACACTGCTGGTAGGCTGAAGGACCCAGACGGGGCACCTTCTTCAGTTGGGCACGAGAGGTAAAGGCACCATTCTCCTTACGATAATCCACGATGTTCTTGGCTAGGGTAGGCCCAAGGCCACTGACGTACATCAGCAGATGTTGGGAAGCCGTGTTGAGGTTGACGCCTACAGCATTCACACAACTCTCAACCGTCTGATCCAGAGAGTGCTTGAGTTGGGTTTGATCGACATCGTGCTGATATTGTCCCACACCGATGCTCTTGGGGTCGATCTTCACCAGTTCGGCCAAGGGATCCATCAGGCGACGCCCTATCGAGACGGCTCCACGAACGGTAACATCCTCGTCGGGGAACTCTTCACGGGCAATCTTTGAGGCAGAATAAACGGAGGCACCAGCCTCTGACACCACGAACACCTGAGGCGTTATGCCCCCAGAAGACTTCTTGGTATCGATGTCGTAGCGACCAGCCAGGACATCTTTAATAAAACTGGCTGTTTCGCGACTGGCCGTGCCATTACCGATGGAGATGGCCTCGACCTGATATTTCTGGATCATCTTCTGGATGGCCATTGCCGACTCCATGCGCTTGTTGACGGGCGGATGGGGGAATATGGCATCGTGGTGGAGCAGGTTGCCCTGGGCATCGAGACACACCACTTTACAGCCTGTGCGGAAACCTGGATCGACACCCATGACGCGCTTCTGGCCTAAGGGTGCTCCCAGGAGCAACTGGCGCAGGTTCTCGGCAAACACACGAATGGCCTCTTCGTCGGCTCGCTCCTTGCTGGAGGCAGCAAACTCAGTCTCGATGGCTGGTTTGAGCAGACGTTTGTAACCATCGTCGATGGCCTCTGATACCAGTTGTCCACAAGGCGTGTTGCCATAGACATAATGACGCTTCAGGCGCTCAACAGCCTCTTCGTCGTTGGGGGAAATGCTGATGCGCAGGATACCCTCGTCCTCACCTCGACGCATGGCCAACAGACGATGAGAGGAACAACGCTTCAGGGGTTCTTGCCAATCGAAATAGTCACTATATTTAGCAGCCTCGTCGGTATCGGCCTTTGCCTTCACGACTTTCGAGGAGATGACGGCTTGGCGCGAGAAGGCATTGCGAAGCTGTTGACGACTGCGCTCATCCTCGCTAACGGTCTCGGCGATGATGTCCTGAGCGCCTTTCAGGGCCATATCAGCATCTTTCACATCCCCCTTAACAAAGCGCTCGGCAACCCGTTCGGGATCGCGTTCACGTTGTAGCATCAGTGTTTGGGCAAGAGGTTCCAACCCCTGTTCACGAGCCACCTGCGCCCTGGTGCGACGTTTGGGTTTATAGGGCAGATAGATATCTTCGAGTTCGTTGGTGTCCCAACAGTTATCGATACGTTTCTGCAGGTCGTCGGTCATCTTATCGAGTTCGGTAATGGTCTTGATGACCGTTTCCTTGCGTTTCTGAATCTCCTGGAGTTTGTCGAAACGGTCACTGATAGCCGCAATCTGTACCTCGTCGAGTCCTCCAGTGCGCTCCTTTCGATAGCGCGAGATGAAGGGGATGGTACAACCCTCTTCGAGCAGGGCAAGGGTATTGGCAACGGCACGCTCCTGGAGGTTCAGGGCATTGGCAATCAGTTTTGCAAAGATATTCTTTTCCATTGAGATGAGTTAGGATAATTGTTTATTTTTGTGCAAAAATAGTAAATATCCATGAGAAATGCTCAAAAAATAAAATAAATCGTAATTTATTTGGATGATTGATGGCTTTTTCGTATATTTGCAGACGATAGTTTAAACTAACGCAATTATTACATTATTAATAACTAATAGACAAATACGATTATGAAGAAAAAGTTTATTTGCGCCGTTTGTGGATATATCTATGAAGGCGATGCTGCTCCCGAGAAGTGTCCAATCTGTAAGGCTCCGGCCAGCAAGTTCTCAGAATTGAAGGACGAGGGTGAGACCACTTATGCCACTGTTCATCGTATTGGCGATGGCAAGCCCGAGGGTGTGTCACAGGAAATGATCGACGACCTGCGCAACCATTTCAATGGTGAGTGTGGTGAGGTTGGTATGTATCTGGCTATGGCTCGTCAGGCTGATCGTGAGGGTTATCCTGAGATTGCAGAGGCTTTCAAGCGCTATGCTTTCGAGGAGGCCGACCATGCTTCTCGTTTCGCAGAGTTACTGGGAGAGTGCGTATGGGATACCAAGACCAACCTGGAGAAGCGTGCTGCTGCTGAGGCAGGTGCTTGCGAGGATAAGTTCCGTATTGCCAAGAACGCCAAGGCTGCTGGTTTCGACGCTATCCACGATACTGTTCACGAGATGGCAAAGGACGAGGCTCGTCATGGTGCAGGCTTCGCAGGACTGCTGAAGAGATACTTTGGAAAGTAAAAAGGCAATAAAATGAAAGAAAATCCGTTTTATCATACGATGAAACGGATTTTTTATTTGTTGGCGATTCTGTTTTGCGTGGCTTGCGAGAACGATGACTCGTTTTCGACAAGCACTGGTATGCGACTGACGTTCTCTGCTGATACCTTGCAGATGGACACAGTGTTCAGTCGTACGCCATCTTCTACCTATGCTTTCTGGGTGCATAACCAGCATGATGACGGTATCAGGGTTTCAACCGTGAAGTTGAAGCGAGGCAACCAGAGTGGATTCAGGGTAAATGTCGATGGTGTGTATCTAGATAATTCTAATGGCTCCCAGACCAGCAACGTGGAGATTCGCAAGAACGACAGCATTCTGGTGTTTGTGGAACTGACGGCCTTGGAGTCGCGTAAGACGGAACCCCAGTTGGTGGAGGATGATCTGCAGTTTTTCCTCGAGAGTGGGGTAGAACAAAAGGTGGTGCTACAGGCTTGGGTCTGGGATGCACTCAAGGTCTATGATCCGGTGATCAAGACGGATTCGGTGATAGAATCCGACGTGCCCATCGTAGTTTTTGGCAAGATGCAGGTGGCAGAAGGTGCTACGCTGACTATTCGGAATACCACGCTCTTTTTCCACGACAGTGCCGGAATGGAGGTCAACGGCTCCTTAAAGACAGAGAATTGTGTGATGCGTGGCGATCGTCTGGACTATATGTTCGACTATCTGCCTTACGATCGGGTGAGTGGTCAATGGGAAGGCGTCAGATTTCTGGAGAAATCGGTCAATAATGTTCTGATTAACACGGAGATCCGTAATGCATCTCGGGCCGTTGTCTGTGATTCTGCTGCCATCGATTCACTATGTCCCAGACTGACGATGGAGCACTGCGTCGTACACAATACAGCTGGTGATGGTGTGCTGGCTGTTAATACCTATCTTATATTAAGGGAGTGCCAACTGTCGAATACCCTGGGTAACTGTCTGACAGTGAGTGGTGGTATCGCAGAGATTAGCAAATGTACGCTGGCACAGTTTTATCCATTCTCGGCAGACAGGGCTGCTGCTCTCTATTTTGGCAACCATTGGGATGGCAATCCCATACCATTGCTGAAGCTGACGTGTGAGGACACGATTGTGACAGGCTATGATGAGGATGTGGTGATGGCACACCCCGATGACGATGAATCGATAGCGTTTAACTACCGTTTTGTTCACTCCCTGCTGCGTACGCCAGAGGTGACTGATGACTCTGTGAGTTTTAAGAATATCATCTGGGAGACTCCCAACGACTCCATTCAGGGAGCAAAGCATTTTGTAACCATCGACGAGGATAACCTTATCTATGATTTCCACCTCGATTCACTATCGACGGCCCAGGGAATGGGATGCTATTAAGGTATTAGAACTCACTGAACGACAAGGGCATCAGTTGCCGGATTCCATCAATGACATAGATGCATTTCCGTCCGTAGAGCAGAATACGGATAGGATGCCCGGCACGTGTCTCCGACTCGATGATGACCTGACGGCAACTGCCACAGGGACCAACGGGCTCGTATTGTAATTCACCATCAGTGCCTCGGGCTGCTATGGCCAACACCTCAACAGGTATATCTGGATATTGGGCACCGGCAGAGAAAAGAGCCGTTCGCTCAGCACAAAGGCCTGAGGGATAAGCTGCGTTCTCTTGGTTGCAACCAATGATTTCAACCCCGTTCTCCAGTCTGACTGCTGCTCCCACATGGAAGTTGGAATAGGGGGCATAACTCCTCTTGGTAGCCTCGATGGCCAGTTTCACCAAATGCTGTTCTTCTGAAGTCAATTCTTCTAGTTGACAGACCTTAATGACGGATTTCAGTTCAAGTTCTTCCATAAATTGTGATATTTTTGTGCAAATATACGAATTATTCGAGAAATATCACTACTTTTGCACCAATAAATCACCATCATGAGAAAGTTTTTCATCACTATATCCCTGTTTCTGTCTCTGTGCGCCTCTGCTCAGATCAGATGGAACCAGACCTATCAACAATATTTCGACCAGTATAAGGACATCGCCATCGAGCAGATGCTGAAGTATCATATCCCTGCTTCCATCACCTTGGCCCAGGGTGTTTATGAGAGTGGGGCAGGAAAGAGCGAGTTGGCCAGAAGGGCCAACAACCACTTTGGTATCAAATGTCATAACTGGACGGGTCGTAGGAGCTATCACGATGACGATGAGCGCAATGAGTGTTTCAGAGCATATGATTCACCCTATGAGTCGTATGAGGATCATTCCAAGTTCCTTGTGAGTGGTCAGCGCTACAAGTCGTTGTTCAGTCTGAAACAGACCGACTATAAAGGTTGGGCCAAAGGACTGAAGGCCGCTGGATATGCCACCAATCCCCAATATGCCAACAAGCTGATTGAGATTATCCAGCTATATAAGCTCTACCAGTATGATCAAGCCAAGAACTACGACAAGTTCATGATGGATCATACCAAAGATCATGTGGTAAACGGTAACTTGCATGCCATCACCTCTTTCAACAAGAACTATTATATTATTGTTCGTAAAGGCGACACCTTCAAGTCGATTGCCGAAGAGGTGGGTATCAGCTATCGTAAGATTGCCAAATACAATGAGCGCGACAAGCGTGACCAGTTGGAGGAGGGTGAGATGATCTGGCTGAAGAAGAAGCAGAAGAAAGCCCCCAAGGACTATAAGGGATACGTGCATTACGTTCGTAGTGGCGAGTCGATGTACTCTATCGCCCAGAAATATGGTATTCGTCTGAAGAACCTCTACAAGATCAACCATCTGTCGCCCGACTACCGGATTAAGGTCGGTGATGGTATCAGACTGAGATAAACTAAAAATCCCCGCCAAGAGCGGGGATTCTTTATGATTAGTAGATAAGCATCGACAGGATGTAGGCCACGATGGTGGAGACTATCACTGAGATCAGACCTGGCATCATGAACGAGTGGTTCAGCAGGTATTTACCAATCACCGTCGTACCTGAACGGTCGAAGTTTACGGTAGCGATATCCGAAGGATAGTTGGGGATAAAGAAGTAACCATAAACTGAAGGCAACACACCCAGAAGCACAGGACCAGGAATACCCAGTGAGTAAGCCAGTGGCAGCATTGACACAACAACGGCGCCCTGAGAGTTGATGAGCACAGACACAGAGAAGAACACCAAGGCGATAGACCAAGGATAGTCTTTGACGATACCCTCGAGCATAGCCTGAATCTCGGGCATATAGTTAGAGAAATAGGTGTCGGCCATCCAAGCGATACCATAGATGGCAACCACTGCCACCATACCTGACTGCCATACCGGACCAGCAACAGCCTTTTTTGGAGCAGCCTTGCAGAAAAGAATCATCAGTGCGGCAGCAGAGATCATCACAATCTGGATGACGAGGTTCATGGCCAACGGCTTCTGGAAGGTCTCTGTCATACCCTCCACAGAGATCTTGGCTTTCACCAACTGATCGGCAGAAAGAGTAAGAGCCTCATTGACCACCATTGGCTCGGCTCCTTTCACAGCACGCATCGTGTCGTAGGCAGGCAACAGGTTCTGGAAGATGGCGAAGAAGACGATGACAGCGAGGGCACCAAGGAAGATAAACACCGCATTCTTGGCTGACTGAGGAATCTCCTTGTCGAGTGTGGTGGCATTGCCACCATAAATATATTCGCGCTGGGCGGGATCCTGAAGTTTCTTCTGGAACTGTGGGTCCTTGTCGAGGTCGAGACCACGATGGTAGGAGGCAGCAGCAGCAGCCAACAGTCCACAGACACAGGCAGGGATGGAAACCATCAGCACGCCAGGAATGGTAATCTCAAAGTGGTTGGCATTCGAGATGGAAACGAAAGCTACAACCGCAGCAGCGATAGGCGAACAGGTGATACCTACCTGGGAGGCAATGGAAGCAACACCACAGGGCCGCTCTGGACGAATGCCCTTCTTCAAGGCAATATCGCAGATAATTGGCATCAAGGTATAGACTACGTGACCTGTTCCCACTAGAACCGTGAGGAAGAAGGTGGTGAGGGGAGCGAAGATGGTAATGTGGTCAGGATGTTTACGCAACATCTTTTCGGCAATCTGAATCAGCCAGTCCATACCCCCTGAAGCCTGCATGATACCAGCACAGGTGACGGCTGCGATGATGATGTAAATAACATCGGTAGGAGGGGTGCCAGGCTTGAGGCCAAAACAGAAGACGAGGATTGCCAATCCGATACCGGAAATTGCTCCCAGGGCAAGGCTACCATAACGTGAACCTACCCATAACGCTCCTAAAACTATCAGGAGCTGTAGAATCATTGTAAAAGTTACCATAGATAATATTTATAATTATTAAGTTATAATATCCCAATTTGTGTGCAAATATACACATTTAATTTGAAATACAACTCTTTTTTAGTAGAATTATTAAAAAAATCTATTTCCTTTTGTTGGCTCGAATATTTTTAGTACCTTTGCGCCCTAAATATAATAAGGTAATAAAAAGATATATATTTTATGGCTAAGAGATTTGCCGAACATAATGGTTTGAACCTGACACAGGTCAACAATGATATCCTGGAGATGTGGCGCGAGAAAAACGTGTTCTGGCGCTCGGTAGATGAGCGTGAAGGATGCCCACAGTTTGTATTCTTTGAGGGTCCTCCCTCAGCCAACGGTCATCCTGGCATCCACCATGTACTGGCCCGTACCATCAAGGACACCTTTAACCGTTACAAGACGATGAAGGGTTATCAGGTGAAGCGTAAGGCTGGTTGGGATACCCACGGACTGCCTGTAGAGTTGGGTGTTGAGAAGGAACTTGGTATCACCAAGGCTGATATCGATAATAAGGACTCAGAGAAGTATATCTCTACGGAGGACTATAACAAGAAGTGCCGTGAGAACGTGATGATGTTTACACAGGAATGGCGCGACCTGACAGAGAAGATGGGTTACTTCGTAGATCTCGACAATCCGTATATCACCTACGACAACAAGTATATCGAGACGTTGTGGTGGTTACTCCAGCAGTTTTATAAGAAGGGACTGCTCTATAAAGGCTATACCATCCAGCCCTATTCGCCTGCTGCAGGAACAGGTCTGAGTTCTCACGAGCTGAACCAGCCAGGGTGCTATCGTGATGTGAAGGATACCACGGTGACCGCTCTTTTCAAGGCCCTTAATCCTAAGGATGAGTGGACCAAGTGGGGCGAGCCTTACTTCGTAGCATGGACCACCACGCCTTGGACACTGCCTTCGAACACGGCACTCTGCGTAGGTCCGAAGATCGACTACGTAGCCGTAGAGACCTATAACGCCTATAACGGTGAGAAGATCACCATTATTCTGGCTGAGAGCCGACTGAATGCTTACCTCGCTCCAGAGGGCAACATTACAGATGGTGATGAGATGCCTGAATATAATAAAGGTGAGAAATTTGTGCCCTACCGTATCGTAGGTCATTATACGGGTGAGGAACTTGTTGGTATGAAATATCAGCAGTTGATGCCTTGGGTTAAGCCATCAGCCAAGCTCGATCAGAATGCTGCTGACTATGTGAAGGAATATGCTGCCGCTCATCCAGAGAAGGTATTCACAGGTGAGAATGGCAAGGATCAGTTTGTTGAGATGGAGAGCGAGGCTTTCCGTGTGATTCCTGGTGACTATGTGACTACTGAGGATGGTGCCGGTATCGTACATATTGCCCCAACCTTTGGTGCCGACGACGCTAAGGTGGCCAAGGATGCTCACATCCCAAGTCTGTTCCTTATAAATAAGAAAGGTGAAACCCGTCCGATGGTTGACCTGCAGGGAAAGTACTATGTGATGGACGAACTCGATAACAACTTCATCGAGAAGTGTGTCAATGTGGAGGGCTACAGCCACCATGCAGGCGACTATGTGAAGAATGCCTATGCCCCCGAGTTCAATAAGGATGGTAAGTACGACGAGCAGGCAGCCTCTAAGGCTGAGGACCTGAACATCGTGATCTGCATGGAGATGAAGCAGGAGGGTACGGCTCTTAAGATCGAGAAGCACGTGCACAACTATCCCCACTGCTGGCGTACTGACAAGCCCGTGCTCTATTATCCGCTCGACTCTTGGTTCATCCGTTCTACTGCCAAGAAGGATCGTATGTTTGAACTGAACAAGACCATCAACTGGCAACCAGAGTCAACAGGTACAGGCCGTTTCGGTAACTGGTTGGAGAACCTGAACGACTGGAATCTCTCTCGTTCTCGTTTCTGGGGAACCCCGCTGCCTATCTGGCGCGACGAGGATGGAAAGGAAATCTGTATTGGTTCGGTAGAGGAGCTCTATAACGAGATTGAGAAAGCTGTCAAGGCTGGCTTCATGACCTCTAATCCACTGCAGGACAATGGTTTCGTGCCTGGTGATATGTCGAAGGAAAACTACGACAAGATCGATCTGCACCGTCCATACGTCGACAATATCGTGCTTGTTTCTGAGAGTGGCAAACCCATGAAGCGCGAGACCGACCTGATTGACGTCTGGTTCGATTCTGGTTCGATGCCTTATGCTCAGGTACACTATCCTTTTGAGAATAAGGACCTGATCGACAAGGGCATCGCCTTCCCCTGCGACTTCATTAACGAGGGTGTTGACCAGACCCGTGGTTGGTTCTTCACTTTGCATGCCATCGCTACGATGATTTTCGACTCAGTGGCCTTCAAGAATGTGATTTCTTCAGGTCTGGTACTCGATGCCAAGGGTAATAAGATGTCGAAACACGTGGGCAATGTAGTGAACCCGTTTGATATGATCGAGAAGTTTGGCTCAGACGCTGTACGTTTGTATATGATGACCAACTCAGAGCCTTGGGATAACCTGAAGTTCGACCCAGAGGGTGTGGATGAGGTGCGCCGTAAGTTCTTCGGTACCTTGTATAATACCTATAGTTTCTTTGCGCTGTATGCCAATGTAGATGGTTTTGACCCAGCTGCAGAACAGGTGGCATTCGACAAGCGTCCTGAGATCGACCGTTGGATTCTCTCTTGTCTGAACACGCTCATCAAGGGTGTGGAAGCAGAGCTCGACGGCTATGATCCTACTCGTGCAGGTCGACTGATTGACGCTTTTGTCAACGATGACCTGAGCAACTGGTATGTTCGTCTGAACCGTAAACGTTTCTGGGGTAAGGAGATGAGCGAGGACAAGCTTTCTGCCTACCAGACACTCTATACCTCTCTGATGACAGTTGCCAAGCTTTTGGCTCCGTTCGCTCCGTTCTATGCCGATCAGTTGTATAAGGACCTGGGTGGTGAACTCGACTCTGTTCACCTCGATAAGTTCCCTGTGGCTGACGAGAGTCAGATCAACAAGGATCTCGAGGCCCGTATGCAGATGGCCCAGAAGATCACCTCTATGGTTCTTGCTCTGCGCCGTAAGGTGAACATCAAGGTGCGCCAGCCACTGCAGGCCATCATGATTCCTGCCGTTGATGCTGAGCAGAAGAAGCATATCGAAGCTGTGAAGGACCTGATCATGAACGAGGTGAATGTGAAGGAACTGCGTTTCGTAGAGGGTGCCGGTGTGCTGGTTAAGAAGGTGAAGTGCAACTTCCGTACGATGGGTAAGAAGTTTGGCAAGCTCATGAAGAGTGTGGCTGCTGCTATGGACGCCCTGAGTCAAGAGCAGATTGCAGAACTTGAAAAGCAGGGTACCATCGGTATTAATGTCGAGGGGCAGGATCTCACCGTTGAGGCTGCTGATGTTGACATCATCAGCGAGGATATCCCGGGTTGGCTGGTAGCTAATGAGGGTAACCTCACTGTCGCTCTCGAGGTGGAACTCACTGAGGAATTGAAGAACGAGGGTATGGCTCGCGAACTTATCAATCGCATCCAGAATATCCGTAAGGAGAGTGGATTGGAGATTACCGACCGCATCATTGTTACCATTGCTCCTAATGAGGATGTCAGGAAGGCAGTCGATAGTTTTGCCGATTATATCAAGACCCAGGTTCTGGCAGATGATATTCTGTTGCAACCCAATGATGGCCAGGAGGTTGACTTCGATGACTTCAAGTTGAATATTAAAGTAGAAAAGAATTAATAATAATCAATAACTAAACATTAAGTATTATGTCAGAGAAAACTCGCTATACTGACGAAGAGCTCGAGGAGTTCCGTCAGATTATCAACGAGAAGATGGCTTTGGCCAAGCGTGATTATGAGCAGATGATGCGTGTACTGACCAATCAGGACTCCAATGACGTGGACGACACATCGCCAACTTACAAGGCATTGGAAGAGGGTAGTGCTACCCAGTCAAAGGAAGAACTGATCAGTATGGCTGCCCGTCAGCAGAAGTTCATTCAAGGACTGAAGGCTGCACTGGTCCGTATCGAAAATAAGACCTACGGCATCGACCGCATCACAGGTAAATTGATTCCAAAGGAGCGTCTGCGCGCTGTACCTCATGCTACGTTGAGTGTGGAGTCGAAGATGAATCAAGGCAAGAAGTGAAGAGTAAACCTCTAATCACCAACGGCAGACTGGCGACACTGATAGTAGTCGCCATTCTCCTTATAGACCAGGCCATTAAGATCTGGGTAAAAACGTCGATGGCCCTCCATGAGAGCATCCATGTGTTCGATTGGTTCTATATCACCTTTATAGAGAATATGGGCATGGCTTTCGGAATGCAGTTGGGCAGTAAGATTATTCTGTCGTTGTTCCGTGTTGTTGCCATTGTTGCCCTTACCTATTATATATGGTTAGAGGTAAGGAAAAAGGCGCGTACGGGCTATATTGTCTGTCTGGCAATGGTATTGGCCGGAGCAATAGGTAATCTGATAGACTGTCTGTTCTACGGACTTATTTTCAATGCGTCATCACCTTATTATGTTTCGTATTTCGTTCCATTCGGAACAGGTTATGCCCCGCTGCTGATGGGTAAGGTGGTGGATATGTTCTACTTCCCCTTGATCGAGACTGAGTGGCCGCAATGGATGCCGTTTGTTGGAGGAGACCACTTTGTATTCTTTAGTCCGGTGTTTAATTTTGCCGATGCGAGCATCAGTGTGAGTTTTGTGTTACTTCTGCTGTTTTATCGAGAGGAACTCAGCCGTATCTCACTCAGTAGATCAGTAGAGAAAAAGGAGGAGAAAGAACCATGAAACCGAAAGTCGTTCAGCAGATGATTTTGACGGCTGTTGGATTCTTGCTTCTTTCAGCCTGTAAGCCTACCGTTCCAAAGGAGTATATTCAGCCAGATGAAATGGAGGATCTGCTTTACGATTACTATGTAGCTCAGGGTGTACGACCAGATCTTAAATCAAGGAATGTTGAGTATGATCATCACTATATGACCAGTCTTGTATTGAAGAAGCACGGACTCACTCAGGCTGAGATGGACTCATCTCTGAAATATTACTATAACCATCTGGAAGACCTGTTCAAGATTTATGGTAATGTTCAGAAACGACTAAGTGAAACGGCTTTGGAACTGGGCGCATCTACAAAGGAGGTGGAACGATTTACAACCCAATCGGTCTCTGGAGATACGACAGATGTGTGGGAAGGTTCTCGTCAGATGATGATTTTACCCCAGTCTCCATATCATATCGTCAAGTTTAGTCAGAAAGCGGATTCGTCATTCCATCAGGGAGACAGTTTCCTGATGACTTTTGGCAATACCTTCCTGGTACAGAGTGGTTCAAAGAATGCGACCGTTGTTTTGTCTGTGAAGTATGAGGGTGATAGTATTATCTCCCATCATACCAATATTTCCCCCGTGGGTGTAACTACTCTCCGTATCCCTTCCTGTAACTTGAAGGCCAAGGAACTGACTGGCTATGTATATATGCAGAAGCGGCAAGCCATTGAAAACGAAAATGATATGTGCGTCTTGTTGTTGGATCATATTCAGCTGGTGAGGTTCCATCACAAGACTAACGACCAGACATTGGACAAACCAGCCCTGAATACAGCAGACACCTTGAGGAATGACTCTTTGAAGAATGATTCACTCAAGCCACGCAGACATAGGCTTGGCGAACGGCCTATACCTAATCAGACACAGAAGACTAATGATATTAAACCAGTCATTAAACCAATAACCAAATAAAAGAAGATTATGAAATTACGTTTGTCTTTGATGAACTTCTTGGAGTTCGCCGTGTGGGGTGCCTATCTCACATGTATGAGCAATTACCTTGGTAAAGCCGATATGGGTAATCTGGTACCCTGGTTCTATGCTATTCAAGGTGTCGTTTCCATCTTTATGCCTACGCTGATGGGTATTGTGGCCGATAAATTCATCCAGCCACAGCGTCTGTTGGGTCTCTGCCATATGATGGCTGGCGCTTTGATGATTGGCTGTTGGTGGCTTGGCTATTCTGCAGAGATGGCTTCTGTGAATCCTGATAAAACGCTATTCATTGCCATCTATACGTTGAGTGTCGCATTCTATATGCCTACCATAGCATTGTCGAATACCGTGGCATTTACCATTCTGAAGAATAACGGTATGGATACGGTGAAGGATTTCCCGCCCATCCGTGTATTGGGCACTGTTGGCTTTATCGCTACCATGTGGTTTGTCAACTGTGCCTATATTGATGAAAGCGGTTTTGGCTTTACACTGGCTGAGAACTTGCAAAAGTTCCAGTACACCTATATGCAGTTCCTGGTATCAGGTATTCTTAGCTTCGTTCTCTTAGTCTATTGTTTTACTTTGCCGGAATGCAAGTTGAAGAAGAAGGAAGGCAAGGTGTCGCTGACGGAGAGCTTCGGACTTAATGCCTTCAAGCTCTTCAAGCGTCGTCAAATGGCCTTGTTCTTCATATTCTCAGCATTACTGGGTATGTGCCTGCAGGTGACCAATGGTTTTGCTGGACCCTTCCTGACCAGTTTCAAAGGTACTCCGGAGTTTGCCGACACCTTTGCTGCCAATAATGCTACGATGCTGACCTCTATCTCGCAGATTAGTGAGGCATTGTGCATCCTGATGATTCCCTTCTTCCTGAAGCGTTTTGGCATCAAGGTTGTAATGTTGATGTCTCTTTTTGCCTGGGTATTCCGATTTGGCTTCTTCGGCATCGGTGATCCTGCCATGCCGGGTGTCATTTTCTTCATCCTTTCATGTATCGTCTATGGTGTAGCCTTTGACTTCTTTAATGTGTCAGGTGGTATCTTTGTCGATCAGGAATGTGATCCTAGCATCAAAGCCTCGGCTCAGGGCTTATTCATGATGATGACTAACGGAGTAGGCGCTACGATTGGTACACTTGCTGCTGGAGAAATCGTCAATACCCTCTGTTCTTGGGAGGTGATTATTGTAAATGATAAAGTGCAGAGGTTCCTTGTTGGCGATTGGACTACATGCTGGTTTATCTTCGCTGGCTTTGCCCTGGTGGTAGGCATAACGTTCGCCCTGGTTTTCCATCCAGAGAAGTCTAAATAATTACATCAAGTCAATGAAAGAGAGCAGATACTTTTTTGTGCCTGATGCTGCAAGGCTGAATGAGTTACCATCAGAAGAAGCCATGCATGCCATGCGTGTGCTGAGGCTGAAGGAAGGGGATGAGATCTTCCTGATGGATGGTTGTGGCTCGTTCTATAAGGCACAGATCACTGTATCTGCTTCCCACCATTGCTGTTATGAGATTCTGGAACAACAACGCCAGCCTCTTCAGTGGGAAGGGCATCTTCATTTGGCCATCGCTCCAACCAAGATGATAGAGCGGATGGAGTGGTTGGTAGAGAAGGCTACAGAGATAGGGGTAGATGAAATATCATTCCTTCATTGTGTGTTCTCTGAACGTAAGATTTTGAAGATGCCGCGATTGGATAAGATAGTTGTTTCCGCTGTGAAACAGAGCCATAAGGCATGGAAACCGGTACTCAATGATATGGAGTCGTTTAAGACGTTTATTACGAGACCGCGCCAAGGCTGTAAATACATTGCGCATTGTTATGAGGAAGTGCTCCGTGTCAATCTCTTCGATGACTTGTGTCGTCGAAAAGAGGAGAAAGACGTGACGGTGCTGATTGGTCCTGAGGGCGATTTCTCCATTGAAGAAGTGAAACTGGCCGTAGCAAATGGTTACCAGTCAGTTGATCTGGGAAAGAGTCGTCTGCGTACAGAAACGGCAGGTCTCTCAGCCGTTATGATGATGCAACTGTCAAAACAAAGATAAACATAGAAATTCTAAGAATATGACCGACGAGAAAATTATGGCTACCGTAAAACCTGATGGTGAATACTGGCAGCCCGAGATTGAGAAAATGCCACGTGAGCAGTTGAAGCAGCTCCAAGTACAGAAACTGAAGGATACCATCAAGGTATGTCTGCAATCCCCCTTCTATAAGAAGCGTCTGGGTGAATTGGGTATTACTCCTGATTCCATCAACAGTCTTGATGATCTCCAGAAGATTCCCTTCACAACGAAGCAGGACCTGCGCGATAACTATCCTTTCGGACTGGTTGGTGCTAACATGGACGATGCTGTACGTATTCACTCTACCAGTGGTACGACGGGTAATCCCTGTGTGGTTGTTTATTCTGAGCATGACATCTGTTCGTGGGCCAATATGATTGCCCGTAATCTCTATATGGTAGGTTGCCGCAAGAGCGATGTGTTCCAGAACTCCAGCGGCTATGGTATGTTTACCGGTGGACTGGGCTTCCAATATGGTGCCGAGTGGTTGGGTGCTATGACCGTTCCGGCCGCAGCAGGTAACTCTAAGCGTCAGATCAAGTTCATCAAGGACTTCGGTACCACTTGTCTGCATGCCATTCCCTCATACGCCATCCGTCTGGCTGAGGTGTTCAAGGAGGAAGGAGTCGATCCTGCCAGCACCAAGCTCCGCACTCTCTGTATCGGTGCTGAGCCCCATACCGAGGAGCAGCGCAGAAGAATCGAGCGCATGCTTGGCGTAAAAGCCTACAACTCGTTTGGTATGACAGAGATGAATGGCCCCGGTGTTGCCTTCGAGTGTAAGTATCAGGACGGTATGCATCTTTGGGAAGACAACTATATCGTTGAGATCGTAGATCCTGATACCCTCGAGCCAGTGCCCGATGGTACGATTGGTGAGATGGTACTGACCACGCTCGACCGTACGATGATGCCCATCTTGCGTTATCGCACTCGTGACCTCACCCGTATCATTCCTGGTGAGTGTAAGTGCGGACGTACACACCGTCGTATCGATCGTATCAAAGGCCGTACTGATGATATGTTTATCATTAAGGGCGTTAATGTGTTCCCGATGCAGGTTGAGAAGATCCTTGTACAGTATCCTGGTCTGGGCAGTAACTACCTGATTACCCTCGAGACCATCAACGACAACGACGTGATGACCGTAGAGGTTGAACTCGACGGACTGCAGACCGATATCTATCCCGAGATGCAGAAGATGATGAAAGACATCCAGCGTGCACTCAAGGATGAGATTCTGCTCACACCTGTGGTGAAACTTGTAAAGAAAGGTTCGCTGCCTCAGAGCGAAGGAAAGGCCGTTCGCGTGAAGGATCTTAGACCCAGCAGAGGATGAAGAAGTGGGTTTTAGCTTATCTGCTGCTTTTCTTTGCCGGTATTAGCTCGGCTCAGGAACTGAAACTTCGCGACGTGTTCCGTCAGATACCCGACTCCCTGATGCCTACGCTGTCTGTCAATAACAGGTTGGATTTCATCGACTTTATGGATTCCAACATGAAGGCTGCGGTGAGGAATCAACTGGGTGGGACGAGTGAGATGACGGCTTTGACCGACGATAGTCTTTCTGTCCGTATGAGCGATGCACTAAGGATTGATATGCTGCTTCTGACTTTGGATGTGCCAATGGATACTTTGAAGCAGGTGGTGGTCTTTGCTGAGTCTTTCCTGACAGATTCTGTTTATCAGGATACGAGGGTAAGGTTCTATACGCCTGACTGGCAACAGATTACAAACAGCCTTCCATGGAATGATATCCAAAAGAAGCGCATAGAGGGCCTTGTTTTGCAAAATATCCTTAAATGGGATGTTGATAGGCTAAATAAAAGTTAAATCAGTTGAATTGAATGTGAAATCAGTAATGATGTAACAGGAATTCTTCTTATCTTTGCGATGTGTTTTTCATGGTATTAGATTATTAAGGTTAATGAGAATCTTATTTATCGCGAGATAAGTATTGTTCAAACTCCTTCAGCAGTATAAGATTTTATACTGCGGATGGTTTAAAAAAAGGGAGCCTGAGAAGGTTCCCTTTTTCTTATTCCGAAAATCCGGTAGTTAATAGCTGCGGGCAATGATTACCCTTGCTTTGGATGGTTTGCCTGTCACCATATCCACACCTGGTGTCTGTTCTACGCCGAAGGGCACGCAGCGGATAGTGGCCTGTGTCTCTTCCTTGATCTGTGCCTCGGTCTCGGCGGTACCGTCCCAGTGGCAGAGGAAGAATCCGCCATCCTTTACCTTCTCCTTGAACTCCTCGTAGTTCTCACACTCAAAGATGTGTGCATCACGATAAGCCTTTGCCTTCTCGAAAATGTTCTTCTGGATATCCTCCAGCAACTGCTCTACATATTCGGTGATGCCTTCGATGGGACGTGTCTCCTTCTCCAGTGTGTCGCGTCTCATCACCTCGATGGTGCCGTTCTCCAGGTCGCGGGCACCCAGTACCAATCGTACGGGAACACCCTTCAGTTCGTAGTCGGCAAACTTAAAGCCGGGGCGCTTGTTGTCGGCATCGTCGAACTTTACGGTGATGCCCTTCTGGCGCAGAGCCTCTATGATAGGTGTAACCTCCTTGTTGACCTGTTCCATCTGCTCGGGTTTGGTGGCGATAGGGATAATGACTACCTGGATAGGAGCCAGACGTGGAGGCAGAACGAGACCATTGTCATCCGAGTGCGTCATGATGAGGGCACCAATCAGACGGGTAGATACACCCCATGAGGTAGCCCAGACGTACTCAGGCTTGTTTTCCTTGTTAAGATAAGTCACCTCGAAAGCCTTGGCGAAGTTCTGACCCAGGAAGTGGCTCGTACCACTCTGAAGGGCCTTGCCGTCCTGCATCATGGCCTCGATGGTATAGGTGTCGAGGGCTCCGGCAAAGCGCTCGGTCTCGCTCTTTACACCCTGAATAACAGGCACTGCCATCCATTCCTCGGCAAACTTGGCATACACCTTCAGCATCTTCTGTGCTTCCTCCTCAGCCTCCTCACGGGTGGCGTGAGCCGTATGACCTTCCTGCCACAGGAATTCCGATGTGCGAAGGAATGGACGTGTACGCATCTCCCAGCGCATCACGTTACACCACTGGTTGCACATCAGAGGCAGGTCGCGCCATGAGTGTATCCAGTTCTTATAGGTGTTCCAGATGATGGTCTCTGAGGTAGGACGTACAATCAGTTCTTCCTCAAGCTTGGCTGAGGGGTCAACCTCTACACCGCTCTTGTCCTCCTTGGCGCGCAGACGGTAGTGAGTCACTACAGCGCACTCCTTGGCGAAGCCCTCCACGTGTTCAGCCTCTCTCGAGAGGAACGATTTGGGTATCAGCAAGGGGAAGTATGCGTTCTGAGCACCAGTCTCCTTAAACATCTTGTCGAGTTGTTGCTGCATCTTTTCCCAAATGGCATAACCGTATGGTTTGATAACCATACAGCCACGTACAGCACTCTGTTCTGCCAGGTCGGCCTTCACTACCAAGTCGTTAAACCACTGACTGTAGTTTTCAGCCCTTTTCGTTAATTCTTTTAATTCTTTTGCCATTTCTTTTCTATGATTTCAATTTTGCGTGCAAAATTACATAAAAAATATGAATTAGTGATGTTTTATTTTGAATTTATTACTATCTTTGCAGGCAAATGAGTTGTTTAACAATTAAAATTGTGAGAATTATGAAAAGTTTAAAGTCAATGGCCGTTGCCCTTTGCGCTGCATTGGTGCTGGCTGGATGTAATGTAAGTAACACAGCGAAAGGTACCGCTATCGGTGCTGGTGGTGGTGCTGCTCTTGGTGCCATCGTAGGTGCTCTCGCTGGTAACACAGCTATCGGTGCAGCAGTAGGTGGTGCAGTAGGTGCCGGTGCCGGTGCTATCATCGGTAAGAAGATGGACAAGGCCAAGAAGGAGGCTGAGGCTATCCAGAACGCTCAGGTTGAGGAAGTAACCGACGCCAATGGTTTCGAGGCAGTGAAGATGACCTTCGACTCTGGTATTCTGTTCCAGACAGGTAAGTCAGAGCTTACTCCCCAGTCAAAGGCTTCTCTGCAGCAGTTGGCTAATGTGCTGAAAGGAAATAGCGACTGCGATGTGGCTATTCAGGGTTATACCGACAACCAGGGTTGGAAGAACTCTACCGCCGCTCAGAGTGCCGAGAAGAACCAGGCTCTGTCACTCGACCGTGCTACCTCTGTTTCTTCTTATCTGATGGCTCTCAGCGTTCCCGCTTCTCAGATTAAGAGTGTAGAGGGATTTGGTGAGGCTAACCCCGTAGCTTCTAATGCTACCAAGGAGGGACAGGCTCAGAATCGTCGTGTGGAGGTTTACATGTATGCTTCACAGAAGATGATCCAGGATGCCAATGCAGAGGCTGCTCAGTAATACATGCATCTGATTCTTAAGAAACTGCGCGCCATCATACGCTGGGTACTGGTAGCCTTCTTCGGCTCCACTATTCTTGCGGTGGTGGCGCTCCGTTTTATCCCAGTTTATTTTACACCCCTCATGTTTATCCGCTGTTCTCAGCAGATCGGGGAGGGTAGGGATCTCAAGCTCTCGCACCACTGGGTTCCGCTCGAGAAGATATCCCCCAACATGCCTTTGGCTGTAATGGGTAGTGAGGATGCCAACTTCCTCAATCATCACGGCTTCGACTATAAGGCTATCGAGCATGCGGCTAAACGTAATAGGGAGCATCCCGAGAAACGAAAACTGGGTGCATCGACCATTTCCCAGCAGACGGCCAAGAACGTCTTTCTCTGGCCTGGTCGTTCGTGGGTTCGCAAGGGCTTTGAGGTGTATTTCACGTTTCTCATAGAACTCTTCTGGACCAAAGAGCGCATCATGGAAATCTATCTCAACTCCATCGAGATGGGCGAGGGTATCTATGGCGTCGATGCTGTGGCCGAAGAGCACTTCCATACCGATGCGCTCCACCTCTCGAAGGCCCAGTGCGCCCTCATCGCAGCCACACTACCTAATCCGCGTAAGTTCTCCAGCCTTCACCCTTCCCCCTATATGCTGAAGCGTCAGGCTCGTATCCTGATAGAGATGAACTACGTGAAAAAGTTTCCTTAACGTCTTAACTCCCAGAACGCTACCGCTGCTGCCGCCGCCACGTTCAGCGAATCCACCTGGTGCGACATGGGAATCCTCACCACATAATCAGCCTGAGCAATGGTCTCCTTAGGCAGACCGTCGCCCTCTGTACCCATGATGATGGCCAGTCTGTCCTGCTGTTTCAGGACAGGACTATCAAGCGAGATGGAATCATCAGACAGGGCCATGGCTGCTGTCTTGAAACCGAGGTCGTGCAGTTGGTTATAGGAGTCAATCCATGTCCAGGGCACGAGAAACACGCTACCCATCGACACCCGGATAGCCCTGCGGTTCAGCGGGTCGCAACTGCTCCTTGTCAGTATCACGGCGTCAATCCCCAGGGCAGCTGCCGAGCGGAAGATGGCGCCGATGTTCGTGGTGTCGCAGACAGAGTCGATCACACAGATCCGATGTGCGTCTTTCAGAATGGAGTCGAGCGGAGCCTCTGCCTTTCGTCTCATCGCACAGAGCACGCCCCGGGTCAGCGTATAGCCCGTCAACGCTGAGAGCAACTCGCGCTCACCGGTATAGACAGGTATGTCTCCACATCTTTCAATGATGTCAGCCGCATCGCCCCCGATATGCCTCCGCTCGCAGAGCAAAGCCAACGGCTCATATCCCGCTTGCAGCGCCACCCGTATCACCTTCGGACTCTCCGCAATGAAGATGCCCCTCTCAGCGTCAAGCCTGTTTCTCAGTTGCGCCTCTGTCAGCGTTCCAAACACCTCAACGCCAGGCTCCTGCAATGAACTGATCTCAATAATCCTTGCTTCCATGGCTACAAAGATACACAAAATAACTGAGAAATATCAGTATTTAGATGGATTTTGCAAGGTGTTGTTATAAAAAAGACTTCTCTTTCACAAGTTAACATGGCTCCTCCAAAAGTAAAACAACTTGTTTTACTCTCATAGAAGATATCTTAATAGACTAAAGAAACGTCATCTATGAAGGTAAAACAACTTGTTTTACTTTAAGCGAAACGATGTCTTCTTATTTACTTCATATCTTCCGACCTATAATCTCACACCCAATGCAAGTCTGGCATAGCCGTCAATGAGGACGACCTTGCAATCGTCCTTCTTATAGGAGAATCGGTTGAACTGAGCCTGGGCACCGATGAAATAGTTCTTCCAGTTGTAGGCGATGCCGAGACGAACGTCAATGTTGAACTGTATCCTACCATAGCTGGTCTCTGAATAACCGTCCCAGAAATCGAGTTCATTGATCCAATCATCTCCCTGTACCAACCCGAAGGGCTTCTGGGACTTTCCATTAGCCCAGGTGTGTGTGGTTCCTGTCCTAAAGCATTCAAGGAAAGCAGTAGGCAAAAAACGATAATTCTTCCTGCCATAGATAGCGAGCCTGATGATATTGTTATTGATTTAACAAGTATTGCTTGAAGTCGGAGAAGTCCTTTGCCATGGGGACGCTCTGTTTCTGCCCTTTCATGAAGGCAGCGAGACGATCGGGGATTGTGACGTCGATGCTGAGGATGTCGTCCACCTTCTCCTTGAACTTAGCGGGATGGGCTGTCTCACAGAAGACACCGATCTCACCGGGCTTCAAGCCATCAACGAGGGCCTGGTAACCACAAGCTCCATGGGGATCGAGGATATACTTCGTCTCCTCATAACACTGGCGCATGGTCTCCTTGATCTGTTCGTCGCTATAGGTGGCACCGCCGATGAGCGATGTGATGGCGGCGTGGGTATCCTCAGGAGAAAGGGCACCGTTCTGCGAATAGAGGTTGAGGATACGGGCGAAGTTGGAGGGATCGCCTACGTCCATCGCATTGGCGAGTGTCTGCACACTGGCCTTGGGCTCGTATTTGCCTGATTGCAGATACTTATAGAAGATGTCGTTAGCATTGTTGGCAGCGATGAAACGCTTGAAGGGAAGACCCTGCTTGTGGCCAAAGAGCGCCGAACAGATATTGCCAAAGTTGCCTGAGGGCACACACATCACCAGGTTATCGGCCTTGCCCAGTGCCTTCATCCTTGCATAAGCATTGAAATAATAGAAAGCCTGAGGCAGGAAGCGAGCCACGTTGATGGAGTTGGCAGAGGTGAGTTTCATGTGCTGGTTCAGTTCGGCATCCATGAAGGCATTCTTGACGAGCGCCTGACAATCGTCGAACACACCATCCACCTCGATGGCAGTGATGTTCTTACCCAACGTGGTAAACTGGCACTCCTGGATAGGACTCACCTTGCCCTTCGGATAGAGTACATAAACGTGGATACCCTCCACGCCGAGGAAACCGTTGGCAACGGCGCTGCCCGTATCGCCAGAGGTGGCCACGAGTACGTTCACCTGTTCATGGTTGCCCTCCTGACGAATAAAGTATTGGAGCAGGCGGGCCATGAATCTGGCGCCCACATCCTTAAAGGCGAGGGTGGGGCCATGGAAGAGTTCGAGGGTATAGATGTTCTCCTTCACCTTCACCACTGGACAGTCGAAGGAAAGCGTGTCATAGACAATCTGTTTCAGAGAGTCGGCATCGACATCTTCTCCGAAGAAGGCATCGGCTACTGTATAGGCTATCTCCTGAAACGTCTTGGTCTCGATGGTGTCGAAGAATGCCTTCGGCAGTTGTTTGATGGCTTCAGGCATATAGAGCCCTCGGTCTTCAGCCAGTCCCTTGACGACAGCTTTGTGCAGGTCGGCGATGGGAGCATTCCCATTTGTGCTATAATATTTCATGTGCTTATTCTATTTTCATTAGTTCTTTCATAAATTCGTCGAGCTTCAGGAGTCCGAAGGAGCCGCTGACACACGATATCTCATCGTAGCGCTGAACCTCGTCGGGCTCGATGCCACGATACCAAAAGAGAAAGGGTACGGGCTGACCTACATGGATGCGCATCTCAACGGGAGTGAGATGGTCGGGCAGCACGGCGATGCATACGGGTTCTTCCCAAGTCGCCACCTTATTATATATAGGGGCAATGAGACGCTGATCGAGATACTCGATGGTCTTGAGCTTCAAGTCGAGGTCGCCATCGTGACCAGCCTCGTCGCTGGCCTCTACATGGACGAACACGAAGTCGTCGTGTTCAAGTGCCTCGATGGCTGCCTGAGCCTTACCTTCGTAGTTGGTGTCGGCGAGTCCTGTAGCTCCTTCCACCTCCACTATCTTCAATCCGGCATAATGGCCGATGCCTCGGATGAGATCAACGGCAGAGATTACCGTACCAGACTTCACCTGAGGATACTGCGCCATGAGTGTCTCCATCGAGGGACGGTAGCCGCCACTCCAAGGCCAGATGCTGTTGGCCTGACGCTCACCACGCTCCTTGCGTTCCAGATTGAAGGGATGGGCTGCAAGCAGTTCCTGCGACTTCAGGATCATCTCATTGATAAGGTCGGCTGTCTCCTGAGCCGTCAGGCGACCTGCCTCAACGGGGGCGTTGTCCTCAGCCTTTACCAGCAAGGGTTCCCAAGCTTCGTTGGGATGGTCGTGGGGTGGGGCACAGACGATATGCTTTGAGCCGCCCTTGATGACCAACAGGTGGCGATACTGAATGCCTGTGATGAACTTCACGCGTTCGCAACCCATTCTTTCATTGATGGGTTTGGCGAGTTTCTCATTGAGATAGTCTATCAGTATGCGTGCATCCTCCGTTTCCAGGTTACCGCCATTGTGGGTGATGATCTTGCCGTCGGCGAGGGTGATGATATTACAGCGGATGGCAAAGTCGTCGTCGGCCATCTCGTAGCCTATCGATGCGGCCTCGAGAGGACCACGACCTTCATATACCTTATTCAGGTCATAGCCTAAGATGGCTGTATTGGCCACCTCAGAGCCGGGTGGGAAGCCTTCGGGCACCGTGATGAGTCGTCCGCAGCGGCCTTCGCGAGCCAACTGGTCCATCATGGGCTTATGGGCATATTGCAACAGCGTCTTCCCCCCGAGTTTCGCAACAGGCAGGTCAGCCATTCCATCACCCAGAATAATAATATGTTTCATGTGCGTTATCGAAAAGGTTATCGAAAAGCCCCTCCCTTTTGGGAGGGGTTGGGGTAGGCTTAAATGTTAGCGATCGACATGATGTTGGCGAACACACCAGCTGCGGTTACGGCAGCTCCTGCGCCGTAGCCTTGAATCAGCATCGGGTACTCCTTATAGCGCTCGGTGGTGAGCAGCACGATGTTGTTCGAACCCTCAAGACCGTAGAACGGATGTCCGTAAGGAACCTCTTTCAAGGCAACACTGGTCTTGAAGTTTGACGGGTCGTTCTCATCCGCTTCCATCGTGGCCACAAAGCGCCAGCGCTTGTTCTCGGCCTCGAGCACCTTGCGACGGGTCTCGAAGTCGGCATCGAGTTCGGGCAGACGCTTCCAGAAGTCCTCGATACTACCCTCGAAATAACTGTCGGGCACAAAGAGATGCTTCTCTACATCGTCTTGCTCTACCTTATAGCCAGCCTCACGGGTCAGGATCACCAGTTTACGAATCACGTCGGTACCACTCAGGTCGATACGTGGATCTGGCTCTGAGTAACGCTGTTCCTTAGCGCGCTTCACCGTCTCAGAGAAGGGCACGTCGGCAGCAATCTCGTTGAAGATGAAGTTCAGCGTACCAGAAAGGATGGCCTCGATCTTCAGGATCTTATCACCCGAGTTGCACAGGTCGTTGATGGTGCCGATGATAGGCAGACCTGCACCTACGTTGGTCTCATAACGGAACCATACACCACGGTCGCGAGCCGTCTGTTTCAACTTCAGATAACTGTCGTACTCGCTTGAAGCAGCAATCTTATTGGCTGCCACGACTGATATGTTATGTTCCAGGAAAGTCTGATAGAGCATGGCGATCTGTCGGCTGGCCGTACAGTCAACGAAGACAGAATTGAAGATGTTCATCTTTACGATCTCGTCGCGCATGTGCTCTGTATTGGCAGGGAAACCTGCACGCAAAATCTTCTCGTAGTTGTCGAGGTCGATGCCATCGCGGTCGAGCACGAAGTTATCCACATCCGAGATACCCACCACATTCAGTTTCAGGCGACGCGACTGCATGAGGAACTGCTGTTGGGTGCGGATCTGCTCGAGCAGCATACCGCCTACGGTGCCGATACCACAGATAAAGAGGTTGAGTACCTTATATTCAGAGAGGAAGAACGAGTCGTGGAGCACGTTGAGCGACTTACGCAGGAACTTGCCATCCACCACAAACGAGATGTTCGTCTCAGAAGCACCCTGGGCACAGGCAATCACACTGATACCAGAGCGACCCAACGTACCAAACAGCTTACCGGCGATACCTGGCGTCTGCTTCATGTTTTCACCTACGATGGCGATGGTGGCCAGACCACTCTCCACTTGCATGGGGAACATGGCACCCGTCTCGATCTCCTTGGCAAACTCGGCGTTCAATACCTCAGCGGCTGCCTCGGCATCCTCATCGCGCACACCGATAGAGGTGGAGTTTTCTGAAGAAGCCTGCGACACCATAAACACAGAGATGCCCTTATTAGCAAGTGTGGTGAAGATACGGCGGTTTACACCAATCACACCCACCATCGACAGACCGGTAACAGTAATCAGAGAGGTTCCCTTAATGCTTGAGATACCCTTGATAGGCTTGTTATCGTCTTCAATCGTCTCCTTAATCAGCGTACCCGGGTGTTCGGGGTTGAATGTATTCTTTACTCTAATAGGTATATTCTTGACGCAGACGGGATAGATGGTTGGCGGATAAATAACCTTTGCTCCAAAGTTACAAAGTTCCATCGCCTCTACGTACGAGAGTTCATTGATGGTATAGGCACTCTTGATAACCTTCGGATCTGCAGTCATAAAACCATCTACATCGGTCCATATCTCCAGAACCTCGGCATTCAGTACAGCAGCGATGATAGAAGCCGTATAGTCGCTTCCGCCACGACCCAGGTTAGTGGTCTCGTGGGTGTCGCGGTCTCTGGCGATAAAACCAGGAACCACATACACGTTCTTCTCACTCAGGTTCTTGAACGATTCCTTCACGAGTTGTGTCGTCAGATCGGCATCGATCACGTGCTTGCCCTGTTTCTTCTCCGTGCGGATAAAGTCGCGGGCATTCATACGCACCCCGTTCTTGACCATAGCAGCCACGATGTGCGACGAGAGTCGCTCACCATAACTGACGATGGTGTCCTCAGTCTTCTTACTCAGGTCGTGAATCAGGTACACACCGTAGAAGATGCTCTTCAACTGGTCGAAGAGTTGATCTACATTATTGAATAAGTCAATGCGCTTTTTGTCATCTTGGATGATGGCCTCAATCATCTGGTGGTGGCGTGTCACCATCGCGTCGAATTCCTCACGATAGTGCTCATCGCCCTGCTTGGCCATCTGTGATGTGGCGATCAGTTTGTCGGTGATGCCGTCAAGTGCACTTACTACTACTACGACAGGTTGCGTCCGAGCCTCTGTCTCCACAATTTTCTTCAAGCTAAGAATGCTTTTTACGGAACCTACGGACGTTCCGCCGAATTTCATTACTTTCATATTCCTATGCAATTTATCTTTCCGAATGGTACCCCTCAACAAGCGGGGCTTCCTCCATTGGCGCTGCAAAGGTAAGCGTTTTTTTTCAATCCTATGTCATTTATATCAAGTTTTTTTCGTAATAATTCCAAAAACTTGTCGGTATCTCAGCTTTATTTCGTACTTTTGCGCCCCAAAAGTAAGTAAAACAATGAAGAAACTCTATATATTGCTGGTATTGCTCTTTACCATGATGACCATCGGAGAGGTGTATGCCCAGCGCTCTCGAATCACTAAAACGCGCAGTCGTCAGAAGACACACCGCGTGGTAAAGAAAAGGTCGAAGAAGTCGAAGAAACGTAAGGGCAAGAAGCCCGTCAGACGGATAACTCCCATTAATCCTCGAATGGATGATCCGGATTATGATCCATTCCTGCAATGTGAGGATACATGCGATCATGTTCATGGTATCGATTTGTCGCACTATCAGGGACAAGTGTTCTGGGAGACGGTGGGTGAGAATACCAAGATGGCTTATGTCTATCTGAAGGCTACTGAGGGAGGCGACCGAATTGACGACCGTTATGAACACAACATCGAATGGGCACACCGCTATGGCTTGAAGGTGGGCTCCTATCATTTCTTCCGTCCGAAAAGTCCGCTCCGTCAACAGTTGGAGAACTTTAAGACACAGTGTCGTCCTGGTGAGCAGGATCTGATTCCCATGATTGATGTCGAGACGACAGGAGGATTATCCACCAGAGAGTTCTGCGACTCGCTCATTACCTTCCTTGGCCTTGTGGAGCAGGCCTATCACCAGCAGCCTCTTATATATACATATAGGAACTTTTATAATAAGCACCTGATAGGACAGATTAACGACTATAAGTTGATGATTGCGATGTACACCCCTGAAGTGCCCGTGCTTGCCGACGGACGTGATATCACCATGTGGCAATATACCAGTAAAGGGCGCCTTGTGGGAGTAAATGGCTATGTGGATAAGAGTCGTTTCTTAGGTGATCACCAGTTGAAGGAAATCCGCTTCCGTCACGTCTTTCCCGTAAATGAGTGACGTTACTCATCTATGTGGGAGAGGGAGTGGACGAAGGAAGCAAAGAAGTTGGTAAGACTTTCCGAGGGGAAGTAGCGGAAATAGCGTGCCGAGCGACGCACATGACTGAACATTGCCGAGGTGTTGCTATTGTGTACAAAGATACTGTCGGCATCCTGAGAGAAATACCAGTCTTGGGAACGGGTGTTGGTAAACTCCAGCAGTTCCTGTGCTATCTCCTCTACGCGCTTATCTTTCTTTTCCTGAATGAAAGGCAGGTCTTCCGGTTGGAAGCCATAGAGAAGAATCAGACACTGGCCTTCTAACTGGCACATCTGTGAGAGTCCCAGGCTTGCTATCCATTCCTTCAATGTCGGGTAATCCACTTTGCTGCCCTCTTTTCGTAGGTAAATACCCAGTTCGAGCAACTGACGGATGGGGATTCCTTCGTTAAGTATATGGCGAACGGTGCTGATAAAAAGCAGCAGCAGATGTCTGGTCGTGATGTCGGAATGCTCATCGTCGAGAATGTTCTGTAACTTATTGTTCAGGATAGGGTTCGTCAGGTGGTCGGGGCGCAGAAACTCGTCTTCTTCCTCATACATGTCTTGTTGTCCGCTCTTTGCCTTATTGGCCGCATTCTGCCATTCTTTCCAAAGCTTGTCGGTAAGATGGAGATAGAACTGGTCTCTGCAGTTGGTCAATCCCTGATAGGCATAAGGCAGAACCTCGTGCATGGCGGCCAGCTGGTATAGGCACTCCCATTTGAAGGCCGACATCGGCTCGATCTTTTCATTCAAACCGAAGGCCCCGCTTCTTAACAGCCGGAACAGATTTCTTTGTATGATGTCCATCATGGCTATGAGTATCTTTTAGGGTATCTGAATAAGATAGACAGTAGGGCTATGATGCCCAGTACGAAAGGATAATAGAGGTAGGGCAGGATACTGATGGGGTTGAGCGTAGCCAGTCCTGCGGCAATAAGCATTTGTGCACCGTAGGGAATCATACCCTGTATGGTACACGAGAATGTATCGAGAATAGAGGCGCATTTCTTATTGTCAACCCCATAGCGGTCGCCTATCTGCTTGGCGATGCCTCCCACGGTGAGAATGGCGACGGTGTTGTTGGCCGTACAGACATCGACGAAGGAAACGAGGGCGGCGATGCTGAGTTCTGCCCCCCGCTTACTGCTGACGCGCCGAGTGAGCAGACGGATGATGAAGTCGATGCCACCCTGTTGGCGTATCAGTTCCAGCATGCCTCCCGCCATCATGGTGACGATAATCAGTTCGCCCATCGAGAGGATGCCTTCGCCCATGGCGCCAAACCATCCGTAGATGTCGAACGAACCTGTAAAGAGTCCGATACAGCCTGTTAGTATGATGCCGATGGTGAGAACGGCCATCACGTTCATTCCCAGTATGGCCGTAATAAGCACCATCAGATAGGGTGTCACCTTCACCCATTCCACAGGAGGTATCTGCTGGGGCGTCTGCATCCCGGTGCCCATCATCAGATAGACCACCAGTATGACCAATGCCGTAGGGAATACGATAAATGAGTTCACACGGAACTTATCGCTCAGTCTGCAGCCTTGTGTCTGTGTGGCCATGATGGTGGTGTCGGAGATAAACGACAGGTTGTCGCCGAAGAACGAGCCTCCCACGATGATGGCCGTCATCAGGGCCACATCCGTACTGGTTTCTGTAGCAACTCCTGCAGCGATGGGCGTCAGGGCTGCTATGGTGCCTACACTTGTTCCAATCGATAGCGAGATGAAGCAGACTGCGATAAACATGCCTGCCAGGATCATCTGGGGCGGCAACAGACTGAGCGTCAGGTTTACCGTTGCGTCGATGCTGCCCATCGTCTTGGCGGAGTGGGCAAAGGCGCCTGCCAGAATGAAGATCCATATCATCAGCATCATCTGTTCGGTGGCAGCCCCACGACTGTAGGTGTTGATGCGGTGCATCAAAGGCTTGCCGCCGCAAATCACGATAGCATAGATGCTCGACACCATGAAGGCCACGGTGATGGGTATCTTGTAGAAATCGCCTGCGATGATGCTGGTGACCAGATAGAATGCGATGAACACCAGAAGCGGCGATAATGCTAACAGACCTTTCCTCATAGTGTCACCCCATTCTTGAAAATAGATATTTCGCGATAGTTGTTTTCCTCATTCCTGGCCGGTTCGCCACTGGCAACGCTCAGCACCTTGTCGATGAACTCTGGTACCAGTTCCTGCATGGTGGTTCCTTCAAGTAGCCGCCCTGCCGAGAAGTCTATCCATTTGCTTTTGTGAAGAGCCAGTTCCGGATTGGTTGCAATCTTCATGGTTGGCACAAAGGTGCCGAAAGGTGTACCCCGACCTGTAGTGAAGAGCACCAGATGGCAACCGCAGGAGGCAAGGGCCGTTGAAGCCACGAGGTCGTTGCCAGGTGCCGAGAGCAGGTTCAAGCCGTTATGCTGAATCCGGTCGCCGTATGCCATCACTCCGCTTACGGGGGCCTTGCCGCACTTCTGCGTACAGCCTAACGCCTTATCCTCCAAGGTAGAGATGCCACCGGCCTTGTTGCCAGGACTTGGATTCTCGCCTACAGGTTCTCCGTGCGCCAGGTAATACTCCTTGAAGTTGTTGATCATCGCAACGGTTTGGCTGAAGAGCTCCTCTGTCTGGCAGCGGTTCATCAGGATGGTTTCGGCACCAAACATCTCAGGCACCTCTGTCAGTACCGATGTGCCGCCTTGGGCCACGAGCCAGTCGCTGAATTCTCCAACGAGCGGATTGGCGGTGATGCCAGAGAAACCGTCGGAGCCTCCGCACTTTAATCCTACGCGAAGTTTCGATACAGAAACATCCTGTCGCCTGTCTTGTCTGGCTATTTCGTAGAGTTGGCGTAGCATCTCCATTCCCGCTGCTATCTCGTCGTCCACCTTCTGGGTTACAAGCAGTTTGATGCGGTCTTGGTCATAGTCGCCAAGCATCTTCATAAACGCCCCTGGCTGGTTGTTCTCGCAGCCGAGACTCAGCACCAGCACGGCTCCTGCATTAGGGTGCAGACAAAGGTCGCGTAGTATCTTCCGAGTGTTCTCGTGGTCGTCAGAGAGTTGTGAACAGCCATAGTTGTGATGCCAGGCATAGATGTTGTCGATACCTTCACAAGCGGTCTCCTTTCGCAGTTGATCGGCCAGTTGTTCAGCGATGCCGTTCACACAGCCAACGGTTGGCACAATCCATATTTCATTGCGCACGCCGACGTCTCCATTCTGCCGGATATAGCCTTTAAAGTGCCGGTTCTCGTTTTTTATAGTAAGAGGCTGGTTTGTAGGGTTGTATGTATAATCAAGTTTACCAGAGAGGTTGGTCTTCAGATTATCCTCATTTACCCAGTCGCCTGCTTTCAGATCTTCGGTGGCGTGTCCTATCGGGTAGCCATATTTGATGATGTCATTGCCTTTTGCCGTGTCTTCGATGAGCAGTTTGTGTCCGGCCGGAATGTCTTGATTCACCACTACCTGCCTGCCATCAATGACAACGACGTCGCCCTTCTTTTTTGCTTGCAGACATACCACCACCGTGTCTGCAGGGTTAATCCTCAAATAGGTAGTCTGTCCCATATTACTGTCAGATGGCCGTCCTGCGATAGAAGTCCACGTTCTCTTTTGTCAGTATCTCGATAGGCATATAGTTCACAGGGTTCACCTCGCGCTTCATGACGATGGCGTTGAAGAGAGCGTCAACGCTGGCGTAGCCCTGCTGGTAGGCGTGCTGGGCAATGAGGAACGAGATGCTTCCCTGGCGCACGCACTCCTCGTTCTTTGCCACCATATCGTATCCCATGATCTGGATGTTCCTGCGGTTGCTTCTCTGCAGGAATTCGCCTACGATATGTGCCTTTGAGTTGAACGTGATACAATGGTGTACCAGCGGATGCTCCTTGAAGAACTTCTCCAGGATGCCGTCGTATTCCTTCTTCTCCTCGTCGAGCGGCAGGTCCACCTCGATGATCTTGATGTCAGGATAGTGGTCCATCATGTAATGCCGGAACCCCGTTTCGCGGTTGGCCTGCTGCTTGGAACCCACTTTTCCGTCGCGTGTCTGCTTCATAATGGCAATCTCTTTTTCCTTGTTGGCTATCAGCATCAGCATGCGGGCTGCGAAATAACCGCTGGCAAAGGAGTCCTGCCCAAAGAACGACAGCGGCTTCAGGTCGGGCATATACGAGTCGAGCAGTACGTAGGGAATCTGCCTGTCGGTAAGTTTCTCGGTGAATCTGGCCGTCTGCTCCAGGGTGGTGGGCACGATGATTACTCCGTCGATTTTGGCGCTGAAGAATTCGCGGACCATGCGTGTAAAGGCAGCGTTGTTGAAGCGCTCGTAATAGATGAAGTGCAGGTTGATGCCGAAGTCGCGCCTGAAGTCGGTACAAGCCTGTGCACCTTCCTCTATTTCGTCCCAATAAGCCTCCTGCTCGTGCTTGGGGAGTACGATATAGAAATTATACGTCTTGTTGTAGGCGAGGGCCGAGGCATACATGTTAGGACGATAGTCCAGTTCCTCCAGCGCCTTGTTAACCTTCTCCAGCGCAGCCTTGCTCACGTTGGGGCGCTTGTGCAGCACGCGGTCAACGGTTCCCGTAGAAACGCCGGCACGGGCCGCAATATCCTTAATGGTGATAATCTCCTTGGGCATAGTTCACAAATTTTCGGCAAAGGTACAAAGTTTTTCTGACTTTCGTAAGTTTTTTGGCTAAAAACCTTTAAATATTTGCAGAACTCGGGGATTATTACTACTTTTGTCCTCGCAAACAAGACGAATAGTTTAATTAATCATAACAAATAGTAATGGCAAAAATCGTAACATTGGGCGAGATTATGCTCCGCCTGTCGCCTCAGGGCAACGACCGTTTTATTCAGAGTGAGTCATTTCGTATCATCCCTGGTGGTGGCGAAGCAAATGTCGCAGTGTCTTTGGCCAATTATGGTCACGAGGCCTATTATGTGTCAAAGTTGCCGAAGCACGAGATCGGGCAGATAGCTGTGAATGCGCTTCGCCGCTATGGTGTGAAGACCGATTACGTGGTTCGTGGTGGCGACCGTGTTGGTCTGTATTATGCTGAGACAGGTGCGTCGATGCGCCCGTCGAAGGTAATCTACGACCGTGCGCATAGTGCTATTGCTGAGGCTGATGCTTCCGACTTCGACTTCGATAAGATTATGGAGGGCGCAGCCTGGTTCCACTGGAGCGGCATCACTCCAGCCATCTCCGACAAGGCTGCCGAGCTCACCAAGTTGGCCTGTGAGGCTGCCAAGCGCCAGGGCGTGACGGTTTCTGTCGATCTGAACTTCCGCAAGAAGCTGTGGACCTCAGAGAAGGCCATCTCCATCATGCGCCCCCTGATGAAGTATGTCGATGTGTGCATCGGCAACGAGGAGGACGCCGAACTCTGTCTCGGTTTCAAGCCCGATGCCGACGTAGAGGGCGGACAGACCGATGCTGCCGGCTATGAGGGCATCTTCAAGCAGATGAAGCAGGAGTTTGGCTTCAAGTATGTGGTCTCTACGCTTCGTGAGTCTTATTCCGCCACTTACAACGGCTGGAAGGCCCTTATCTACGACGGTAACGAGTTCTATCAGTCGAAGCGCTACGAGATTAACCCCATCATCGACCGTGTGGGTGGTGGCGACTCTTTCTCTGCAGGTTTGATTCACGGTCTGCTCACCAAAGCCACTCAGGGCGAGGCCCTCGAGTTTGCTGTGGCCGCATCAGCCTTGAAGCATACCATCAATGGTGACTTCAACCAGGTAACCATCGAGGAGGTTGAGGCTCTGGCAGGCGGTAGTGCTAATGGCCGCGTTCAAAGATAAAAACGAAAAAAGGTAAAATGGCAAAGTTTGATAAGTTAGCAGTCATGAAGAAGATAGGCGACACTGGTATGGTGCCCGTCTTCTACAATAAGGATCTTGAAATTTGTAAGAACGTGGTGAAAGCCTGCTACGAGGGTGGTGTGCGTGCCTTTGAGTTTACCAATCGCGGCGACTTCGCTCAGGAGGTTTTCGGCGAGCTGGTGAAGTGGGCTGACAAGGAGTGCCCCGAGTTGGCTCTGGGAATAGGCTCCGTGGTCGATGCGCCCACAGCAGCCCTCTATCTCCAGTTGGGTGCCAACTTTGTGGTTGGTCCGCTTTTCAATCCCGACATTGCGCCCGTTTGCAATCGTCGTCTCGTGCCTTACTGTCCGGGTTGCATGACCGTCAGCGAGATTGGCAAGGCCCAGGAGTTGGGTTGCGACCTGACGAAGGTATTCCCGGGCGATGTCGTCGGTCCCAATCTGATCAAGGACATGAAGGCCCCGATGCCCTGGTCAAAGATTATGGTGACGGGCGGCGTCTCTCCCGACAAGGATAATCTGACGAGTTGGTTTAAGGCTGGTGTCTATTGTGTAGGCATGGGCTCTAAACTGTTCCCCTCCGACAAGGTGAAGGCAGGTGACTGGCAATACGTGACCGACAAGTGCCGCGAGGCCCTCGGTTATATTGCCGCTGCTCGCGGATGATATGAGATACTGGTTGCTCGTAATATCAACCATTCTCCTCTCAGCCTGTTCGCGCCCTGATAGGCAAGCCGTGGACAGGCTGAATGACTTATCCTATGCCTATCATTACCGCAATATCGACAGCACCCGACAGTACGCCCAACAAGCCTTCAACCTTTCCGGACACTATTCGGCGGGCAAGGCCGAGGCGCTCAACAATCTGGCGTTTGTCTATATAGCCCGCATGGAGTACGACGAGGCCGAGAAACTGTTGGGCGAACTGAAGGAGATTACCGACAATCAGGTAGAACTCTTTATAGCCTACGTCCAGCAGATGCGCCTTTGCCAGAGACGTTCCAATAATCGTGAGTTCCACGAGTATCGCGAGCTGGCCAGTCGCGCCATGAACCGCATCTATGAGGACCACGAGTCGCTGTCGGCGAGAGACCACGGCCGACTGCTCTATGCCGAGACGGAATATGCCATCGTCAACTCTACCTATTATTATTATGTGGGATTGGAGCGCCAGTCGATCGAGGCGTTCGACATCGATCCCAACGAGGTTCAGCGCGACACGGCCCAGTATCTGAACTATCTGTATAACATCGGCGCAGGAGGCGTCATCATCGAGGGCACGCAACAGGAGATCAACCAACAGGAGTTCGACCACCTGATGCGCTGTTTCCTCATGGCGCGTAAGGGCGGTTATCCCTATTTCGCCGCCAATGCCCTTGAGGCCCTCTCCGAACACCTGATGGACGAAGACAGTCGCAACCAACTCCTGGCCGACAACCTGCCTGCCGTTAAGTTTATCAATCCCGAAGGGGTGGCCGACGATATGCTGGCAGGATGGCTGGCCGAGAACGCGCTGTATATCTTTGAGGAGTATGGCGATGTGTATCAGATAGCCGGCGCCTACCGCACGTTGGCTTCCTGTTTCCGTCAGATAGGCGACTACGAGTCGGCGCTGTATAACTTGCAGCAGGCCCTCTCTGATTCGGCCATCTATCAGGCGCCCGATCTGGTGGCCAGCATCCGCGAACAACTGAGTGTGGCCTATGCGGCCATCGACGATAAGCCCCAGAGCGACTTCAACCGTAACCAGTATCTCGATTTACAGGAGACCACCCGACAAGACCGGCAGTTGGAAGCCCGCGCCAGCCAGTACGACAAGACCGCCAAGCAGCTTAACTGGATGCTGTGGGGCGTGGTGGGCGCCATCGTGCTGTTGCTGTTCTCCCTGTGGCTCTTCAACCACCTGAACAAGAAGAAGGTGAAGGTCGAAGGCTACGACGAACTGCTGGAACAGCGCAACGAGGAACTGGCAGCCCTCACGCTGAGGGTTGAGAACAGCGAGCGCCGCAACCTGGAGCAGCGCGCCAAGGTGTCGCTCGTCAATACCGTCACCCCCTTTATCGACCGCATCATCCACGAGGTGAGGAAGCCTGGCGGCGGCAACCTCGACTATGTCAGGGAACTCACCGACCAGATCGGCGCCTATAACGACGTGCTCACGCATTGGATTCAGCTGCGGCAGGGCGAACTGAGTCTGAAGATAGAGAGCTTCCCCCTGCAGCGGCTCTTCGACCTGATAGTCCGTAGCCGCAAGTCGTTCCAGATGAAAGGCGTGGAGATGCAGGTAGAACCCACCGATGCCGTTGTCAAGGCCGACACCGCGCTGACGCTCTTCATGCTCAACACGCTGGCCGACAATGCGCGCAAGTTCACCCCGAAGGGAGGACAGATTTCCGTGAAGGCTTCCGAGACCGACCAGTACGTGGAGATTGCCGTAGAGGATACCGGCAAGGGTATGACTCCCGAACAACTCGACCACCTCTTCGATCACAAGATTGTAGAGGGCCACGGCTTCGGCCTGCTCAACTGCAAGGGCATCATCGAGAAATACCGCAAGACCAGTCAGATATTCTCGGTGTGCGACATCGGTGCCACGAGCACTCTGGGCAAGGGCAGCCGCCTCTTCTTCCGTCTGCCCAAGGGCATCGTCCGCATGGTGTTGCTCATCCTGACGGGGGCGGGCACCCTTCACGCCGCTGCCGAGCCCCTTGCCAAGGCCAGCGCCTTTGCCGACTCGGCCTACTTCTGCAACATCAACGGCCAGTACGAGCGCACGCTGCGCTTTGCCGACTCGTGCCGCTATTACCTCAACCAGCATTACCGCAGCCAGCGCCCCGAGGGCCGACTGCCCATGCTGGCGTTCGACAACTCGTCGCTGCTGGCACCCGAGATACAGTGGTACCACGACAGTCTGGCCACCAACTACCACATCATCCTCGACATCCGCAACGAGAGTGCGGTGGCCGCCCTGGCCCTGCACGAGTGGCAACTCTACAGCTATAACAACCGCATCTATACCCAACTGTTCAAGGAGATGTCGGCCGACAACTCGCTGGGTGAGTACTGCCGCGCCATGCAGCAGTCGCAGACCAACAAGACCATCGCCATCATCCTGGGCGTGCTCTTCCTCATTTCCATCGTCCCAGCCTACTATCTGCTCTACTACCGCCACCGGCTCTACGACCGGTTCCTCAAGGAGCAGCAGCGCCAGACCGACTTGGAACTGCTCGACGACGAGTTGCGCAAGACCGAACTCGAAGACAACAATCTGCATGTGGCCAACGCCGTGCTCGACAACTGCCTGTCGTCGCTCAAGCACGAGACGATGTATTACCCCAGCCGCATCAGCCAGTTGATGGACGCCGGCGACCTCGACTCGCTAGGCGAGGTTACCGACTACTACCGCCAGCTCTACGGCATCCTCAGCCGGCAGGCCACCTATGAGGCCGAGCGCACCAAACTGCACCTGCAGCCCCTCGACCACCACATACTGGGCGACGAGAACCTCATCCGCTATCTGTTCGAGATTATCAGGAAGCAGTCGGGGCAGAAGAAGCTCGAGCGGCAGTACATCGAGAAAGACGAGCAGTATGTCGAGGTGCATATCCCGCTGCCCCAGCTCCATCTCTCCGAGGCCGAGGCCCACGACCTCTTTACGCCCTCCAACAGCCACATCCCTTACCTCATCTGCCGCCAGATAGTGAGAGACCACGGCGAGGCCACCAACCGTCGTGGCTGCGGAATCTATGCCACGATTATCAACGGAACAACAAACATGATTATAACATTACCAAGCGTATGGAAAACTTCAAAGTGATTATAGTAGAAGATGTGCCGCTCGAACTGAAGGGCACGCTGGGTATCATCCGCACCGACATCCCCGAGGCGGAAGTCATCGGCACTGCCGACAGCGAACAGACCTACTGGCGACTGCTGAAGCAGCAGAAGCCCGACCTCGTGCTGCTCGACCTCGGTCTGGGCGGCTCCACCACGGTGGGCGTCGAGATATGCCGCCACACCAAGGAACTCCACCCCGACGTGAAGGTGCTCATCTTCACCGGCGAGATTCTCAACGAGAAGCTGTGGGTTGACGTGCTCGACGCCGGTGCCGACGGCATCATCCTCAAGACCGGCGAACTGCTGACGCGCCGCGACGTGTCGGCCGTGATGGACGGCAAGCAGCTGGTGTTCAATGAGCCCATCCTCGAGAAGATTGTCGAGTGCTTCAAGGCTGCCGTCAGCGGACAGCTCGTCAAGCAGGAGGCCCTGGTGAATTACGAGATCGACGAGTACGACGAGCGCTTCCTGCGCCACCTGGCCCTCGGCTATACCAAGGAGCAGATTACCAACCTGCGCGGCATGCCCTTCGGCGTGAAGAGCCTCGAGAAGCGCCAGAACGAACTCATCCAGAAACTGTTCCCCGAGGGCTCTACCGGCATCAACGCCACCCGTCTGGTGGTGCGCGCCTTAGAGCTCCGTGTGCTCGATATCGACAACTTGGAGGCCGACGATGAATAGGAATCTGCTGGGAGTGGTCAGCCTCTTCCTCCTCTTGGCCGAGGCATTGCTCATCATCCTGTCGTGGCTGCTGTCGGCCACCATGATGGAGGGTGTGCGCTCCCTGCTGTCGTCAGAGGGCATCAGGTGGCTCTTCGGCTCGTTCACCTACATCATGGCCTCGCCCCTGCTGGTGTGGCTCCTGCTGGTGCTCTCGGCCGTTGGCTGTTTCCAGAAGAGTGGGGCCGAGGTGCTGTTCGGCCGTCAGCCGCTTACCTATCGCGAGCGGGTGGCCCTGCGGGTGGCATTGGTCTTCCTCTGCCTCTACCTGCTCATCATCGCCCTGCTCACGCTGCCGCCCCACGCCATCCTGCTCTCAGCCACAGGCGAACTGTTCCCCTCGGCCTTCAGCCGCTGTCTGGTGCCCATCGCCGCCTTTGCCGTCGTCCTCTTCTCGGTGTCGTTTGCCATGATGGCCGGCCACTTGCGCACGCTCTCGGGCATCCTCTCTTTCGTGTCGTACGGCATCGCCAAGGGCGCCCCGCTGGTCATCGTGTTCTTCCTCGTCGTACAACTCTACGAGTCGGTACGCTTCGTCTTCGCCTGAACAAACCCGCAATCCCGATGGAACTCGATCTCGACAACAAAGAGTGGCAGGACGCCCTCCAGATAGTGAACTACACGCGCCGCTCGCTTTTCCTCACAGGCAAGGCCGGCACGGGTAAGAGCACCTTCCTGCGCTACGTGGCCGAGCACACCAAGAAGAAGTATGTGGTGCTCGCTCCTACGGGCATTGCCGCCATCAATGCCGGCGGCTCCACGCTCCACAGTTTCTTCCGTCTGCCGTTCCATCCGCTGCTGCCCAACGATCACCGCTACGACCGCCGCCACATCCACGAGACGCTGAAATACACCGGCGCCCAGCGCAAGCTGCTGCGCGAGGTGGAGCTCATCATCATCGACGAGATATCGATGGTGCGCGCCGACATCATCGACTTTATCGACAAGGTGCTCCGCATCTTCACCCGCAATCCCGAGCCCTTCGGCGGCAAGCAGATGCTGCTGGTGGGCGATATCTTCCAGTTGGAGCCCGTGCTCAAGGAAGACGAGCGCCAGCTGCTCAGCCCCTTCTATCCCTCGGCCTATTTCTTCCATGCCAAGGTGTGGCAGCAGATGCCCATCGTGAGCATCGAGCTGCGCAAGGTGTATCGCCAGAGCGACGCCCGCTTCGTGTCTATCCTCGACCGCATCCGAACCAACACCGCCGGCGATGCCGACCTCAGGGCCCTGAACACGCGGGTGGCGTCGCCCCTCGACACCGGCGACGCCCTCACCGTCACCCTCGCCACGCGCCGCGACATCGTCGATTTCACCAACGAGCAGCGCCTGGCCTCGCTGCCCGGGCAGCCCTCGTTGTTCCAGGGCACCATCAAGGGCGACTTCCCCGAGTCGTCGCTGCCCACGCCTCAGGAGCTGCTGCTGAAAACGGGCGCACAGGTCATATTCATCAAGAACGACAAGGACAAGCGCTGGGTGAACGGCACGCTGGGCACCGTCGAGTATATCGACGAGGAGCTGGGCATCGTGGGCGTCATCGACGAGCAGGGCCACGAGTTCGACGTAGAGCGCGAGGTGTGGGAGAACATGCGCTACACCTTCAATGACAAGGAGAAGAAAATCGAGGAAGAGCTGCTAGGCACTTATACCCAGTTCCCCCTGCGACTGGCCTGGGCCATCACCGTGCATAAGAGCCAGGGACTCACGTTCTCGCAGGTGGCCATCGACTTCGGTGGGGGCGGGGCCTTTGCCGGCGGCCAGACCTACGTGGCGCTCTCGCGCTGCCGTTCGCTTGAGGGCATCTCGCTCAAGACGCCCCTCAGGCAGAGCGACATCTTCGTGAGGGCCGAGGTGGTGGAGTTTGCCCACCGCTACAACGACCAGGCGCTCATCGCCAAGGCCCTCGAGGAGGGCAAGGCCGACCGCGAGTACCGCGATGCCGTCAGTGCCTTCGACAAGGGCGACTTCGACCGATTCCTCACCGAGTTCTACAAGGCCATCCACTCGCGCTACGACATCGAGAAGCCCCACATCCGCCGCTATATCCGCCGCAAGCTCGGCATCATCAACACCCAGCGGCAGGAGATAGCCGCCCTCAGGGCCCATATCGACGCCACCAACGCCCTGCTGAAGCGCCTGGCTGCCGAATACACCATACTGGGCCGTGAGTGCGAGCACGAGCACATGAACGACGCCGCCATCCGCAACTACCAGAAGGCCCTCGAAATCTATCCCGAGGCCCACGACGCCCGCCGCCGCATGGAGAAGCTCATGAAGAAGTAAGTTTTTTTTTATAAAAAATATCAGAAAGATGAAGAAAACATGGATCCTTATGCTGATGATGGCCGCAACGGTAACCGCATCGGCGCAGACAAAGAAAGTGTCGATCCTGGGCGACTCCTATTCCACGTTCCAGGGCGTGAACCCTCCCAACTACGCACCGTTCTATCCCAACGATCGCAACGACTGCACCCAGGTGGAGCAGACCTGGTGGGACCTCTACATCAAGGCCAAGGGCTACCAGCTCGAGCGCAACGACTCGTGGGGCGGCACCACCATCTGCGGCACCGGATACGGCCGGATGGACACCTCGCGCAGCAACTTCATCTCGCGCGTTGACAGCCTCGGCCACCCCGACATCATCTTCGTCTTCGGCGGCACCAACGACGCCTGGGCCAACTCGCCCGTAGGCGAATACCAGTATGCCGACTGGACGAAGGACGACTGTAAGAACTTCCGTCCCGCGCTGGCCTGCCTGATCGACATGCTTCAGAAGCGCTACCCCGAGGCTCAGATTGTGTCGATACTGAACTCAGAGCTGAGGGAGCCCATCAACGAGTCGATGCGCGAGATATGCAAGCACTACGGCATACAGCTCGTAGAGCTTCACGACATCGACAAGCAGAACGGCCATCCCTCTGTGAAGGGCATGCAGAGCATCTTCGACCAGCTGCTCGAGGCCGGATTGTAACCAAACAAAGAGGGCCGGCATCCCCTCTCTTTTGGAATACAATTAATCCCCCATAAAAAAGCCCCGCCAGAATGGAGGCTCCGCAGGATTCTACGGAGCCTTTAAAATTTTCTGTAGAGGCTCTACAGATTCCTGCGGAGGCTCCGTTTGGAGCATACCACGTGTACTGCATGGGTGCGCAGTACTCGAAGAGTCTTAGATGACAACAAAGCACCCGACACATCGACACTTTTCACTACAGATGACACAAATGACACATTATAATATAAACTCTTCACGCGTACCGTGTAGGTTATTTTATAATACACACATATGCGCATATAATATACGCGCGGTACGCGATAGAATATCAAAATATTGTGTCACATGTGTCATTTGAAAAATTAAAGCCACACGAAGGTGACTTTTAAATGGCGTAGTGTCGATCAAGTCTTTGAATATGCCATCATAAAAAAGACTGATAATCTGTTGGGGATGTCGAATTGTTTTCGTAATTTTGTGGCGGATTAATAAAACAAGAATTAAACAATCGATGATATGAACTGCAAAAGTTTTCTTTTCGTGGCTGGATTTGCTGGGGCTACGGCAATAGTCCAGGCACAAGTCATTATCGACATCGATGCCCAGCAGCGAGGGCCGAAGGTGAGCCCCATGCTTTATGGTATCTTCTATGAAGACATCAATCATGCGTCCGATGGTGGTATCTATGCCGAACTGATTCGTAACCGTTCGTTTGAGGACGGCCCTCGTTATGGTGCGCCTGCCGACATGCAGGGGTGGACGACGTATGCAGCAGCCCCGTCGCAGCTTACGGCAAGGCTCATACAGCCTTCGAAAAAGACACCGCTGCTGAACAGTGTGCAGCATAATGCCCTCGAACTCGACATCAAGGCATCGGCGGCAAAACCCGTCTGTCTGGTGAACGAGGGTTTCTGGGGCATCAACGCCGTACAGGGGCGCTGTTATCGGCTGTCGTTCTGGGCCAAGACCCTGAATTATCAGGGCTCCGTAAAAGCCATGCTCTGCTCGCAGGACGGCTCAAAACTCTATGCCGAGACGACGGTCGGCGGATTTCCTTCCATCAAGGCTAAGGGCTGGACAAAGTACGAGGCAACGCTCACTGCCAACGACAACGACCCGCAGGCGCAGTTCGCACTGGTATTCGACGGTGAAGGGCGGGTGCAGATAGACATGGTGAGCCTTTTCCCGCCCACGTTCAAGAATCGGGAAAACGGCATGCGCCCCGACCTGGCTAACATGCTGTGGCAGATGCATCCCAAGTTCATGCGCTTCCCCGGAGGGTGCTTCGTGGAGGGGCAGGAGAGTCCCGACAATGCATTTCGCTGGGATCGCACCATCGGACCGATTGAGGAGCGTGAGGGCCACTGGAACGTGAACTGGGGCTATCGTACCACCGACGGACTGGGCTATCATGAATACCTGCAGTTGGCCGAGGATCTGGGGGCCAAGCCGCTCTATGTCGTTAACGTGGGGATATGGCATGGTGGCCAGACTCCCTACGACAGCATCCAGCCGTGGATAGAGGAGTGTATGAACGCCATCGAATATGCTAACGGACCCGTCACATCGAAATATGGTGCTATGCGTGCCAAAAACGGTCACCCTGAGCCCTTCGGACTGGAGTATCTGGAGGTGGGCAATGAGAACAACCAGCCCGACCCCCGGCAGCAGAGCGACCACTATTACGAGCGCTATGAGCAGTTCTATCAAGCCATCCGTGCCAAGTACCCCGAGATGAAAATCATCGGCAACGTGGTGGCCTGGGGCGATGACAACCCCAAATGGAACAGCCCCCTGCCCGTAGACCTGCTTGATGAGCACTACTACCGCTCGCCCGACTGGTTTGCCGCTGCCTTCCACAAGTACGACAGCTACGACCGCCAAGGGCCGAAAGTCTATGTAGGCGAATATGCCGTGACCAACGGCTACGGCACGCTGGGCAACATGAATGCTGCTTTGGGCGAGGCTATCTACATGATGGGTATGGAGAACAACTCCGACGTGGTGGAGCTGGCATCGTATGCCCCCATCTTCGTCAATGAGAACGATGCCCGCTGGCGTCCCGACATGATACGGTTCAGCAGCAGTCTGGTTATGGGCACCCCCAGTTACTACGTGCAGCAGCTCATGCCGCAGCATCTGGGCACTCAGGTGGTGAAGGTGGAGCAGACCGACCCTTATAAAGGCAAGGTTTGCAAGCCCCTGACACCGAAGCAGAGCCGTGTGGGATTCGGAACATGGAACACACGTGCCACGTTTGAGACCGATAAGGATGTGGATTACGTCTATGGCGACTGGCAGAAGGAAGGCAACAGCGTGCGCCAGACTGGCCATAAGGATGCTACGCTCTGCATAGAGAAGGATATCATCGACGGCGACCACTACAGTTGTAAGTTCCGTGCCCGTAAAGACGAGGGCGCCGAGGGCTTTATCATCATCTTCAACTATGTGGATGAAAAGAACTACTGTTGGGTGAACTTCGGCGGATGGACTAACTCACAGCATGCTATCGAACAGATTAGCAATGGCGGAAAGCTGCTGGCCGACAGTAAGCGCGGACGTATTGAAGCGGGCCGTTGGTACGACGTGACCCTGCAGGTGGCTGGCGACGGTGTGAAAGTTTGGTTGGACAACGAACTGGTGTTTGACACCGTGCTTAAACGCGACCAAACAAAAGGCATCTACTCATCGGCCACCATCGACGACGCCACCGGCGATCTTATCGTGAAGGTGGTCAACAACGGTGATGCTGCTACCACCGCACGGCTGAACCTGAAGAACTTTGCTCCGGGTGAGGCCAAGGTAGTACGGCTAGCTGCCAACGATGGTATGGAAGAGAACACCCTCGATGCACCCACTACGATTCATCCTATAGAGCAACAACTCTCGCCTGAGGACGGCAGTGTGCTGCTCGACGTTCCTGCCTATTCGCTGAACATCGTCAGAATAACAGAATCAGACCATTAAGAAGCAGAATGGCTTTTTGCAAATAGTAAGGGCTGGCGCTCCGCAGTTGGAGGCCAGCCCTTATACCCTTAGTTCATGAACAAGTTCTGCTTTATTCTCACTTAATCACGACCTTTTTGCCGTTGCGGATATAGATGCCCTTGGTGGGGTGGGCGACGCGCTGGCCGGCGAGGTTGTAGATGGCTCCGTCGAGGCGGGCGGCCTGCGAGCGGGGCGACTGGATGGAGGTGTCGCCGGAACCGCTGAGCGTGACTTTCTTCAGGCGGATGCCGTGACCTTGGAGGGCGATGCCCTTCTCGGCAATCTGGGTGTAAACAGCCTCGCTGAAGGTGAGCTCTGACGTGCCGCTGTCGCCGTTCTGAAGTCCATGAACATCGCTGGGCCTGTACTCCTTGTCGATCTCCTTACCGTCGATGATGAAACTGGGGTTGGCTTTCCAGTCGCCGTAGAACAGCTGGATCATGTTGTAGTCTTCGGCGCCCGACATCTCGATGGCGTATGATAGGGTGAGCTTGACGCCCTTGCCGTAGGCTGCAAATTTATTGCCGGGAATGTTCAGCTGCAGACCGTCGCCCCAGTCGAGCATCTCGCTGCCTTCCCAGATAGTCTCTCCCTCGGGGGCCGGCTCTGACGACTCGTCGGGGATGAGTACCACCTTGGTGACGACGATGCCGTGGCCTTGGAACAGAATGCCCTTCGACTTGATGTTATGGAAGACATCGCTGGGGAAGGAGAACTGCGTGGTGTGCTCCGTGCCCGACTCGGTGCCATATACATCGTAGGGGTTGAAATTGCCCTCAGGATAGGTCTCGCCATCGACAATGACATCGATCTGTGAGCCCCAGCCGCCGTACCAGAACTGGAACATACCATAGGCTTCGTCGCCGGTAAACTGGTCGTACTGCTGCTTATAGGTGATCTCGAGTTTGGTCTGGGGGCCCAGGTTGGCAAAGGTTGTGGCAGGAATCTCGAGGGCTGAGCCCCATTCCAACAGCTTTTCGCCCTCGAACAACACGCCGTCGCCGGGAAGTTCGGCTGCAGGGTATTTACCATCGAAGTCGGCGCCGTGGTAGGCCTTGGTAATGGTTTCGGCCAGGTCGGGCTGGTTGAAGACGAGTTGCGAGCGCGACTGTCCGTCGGAGAGGCCCATCCAGTAGAAGGTGGCGATATCGTTCTCCTTGGCTTTCTTGACGAAGTAGTCGCAGAACTCGATGAGGTCGGCGCGGCGGTCGATGTAGTCGGAGCCGTTATCGACATTGCTGGTGCCCCATTCGCCTACGATGAGGGGAACATTGAGGCGGTCGATGATTTTGGCCTTGAGGTTGTTGAAGGTCCAGTCGAGGCCGCTCTTGGCGCTGCTGATGCCGCTGGTGATGCTGGGATAGCTGTGTACCTCGACAATCAGGTGACCGGGGTCCTCGGGCAGTTCGAGGGTCTCGAGGGGCTCCTGCGGGTGCTTGTTGTTGCCCCACTCACCACCGCTGGCGGCTGCGTAGGGGTTGATGATGAGGTTGCGCTCGCCGTTGTTGCCGCCTGTGATGCGGACGGTGCTGACGAAGAGACTGTTGTAGCCGTTGATGGTCTGATAGGCCTTCTTGGCTGCATCCTCGTCGTATTGGCCGTTGGCCGACCATGTGGGGTAGTTCCAGCAGCTGTTGGCGTCGAGCATCTCGTTGAAGCCCTCGAAGAGCAGTCTCTGGCCGTAGTCCTTGAAGGTGAGGGCAATCTGGGCCCAGAGGGCGGCGTAGATGACATTGTTTTCAGAATAATTGTCGGCATCGGCCTTCAGCCAGTGGTAGCCGTTGAGCTTGCCATTGCCGTCGTAACTGTCGGCACCCGTGTCGTGGTGCACGTTGATGATGCAGTAGAGACCCTCGTCGATAACGTAATCGACAATCTCTTTCACTCTGGCCATCCACTGGCCATCGACCTCATAGTTGGCGTTCATGTGGTTGTACCAGGTGACGGGTACGCGGATGGCGCCGAAGCCAGCCTCCTTCATCATGTGGATAAGTTCGCGGGTGGTCTTGGGCTGTCCCCAGCAGGTCTCTGAGTCGAGGCCTTGCTGGCCCCAATAGCCTGCATTGCTGAAGTCGGCGATAGACTGGTTGTTGGCATCGAGCGTGTTGCCCAGATTCCAACCCACACCCATGTTCTTTACTGCGTCGGTGGCCGACTCAAAACCTTGTGCACTTGCCTGCATGCCGATAGTAAGCAGCAAGCCTACAACTAAAGCAAATTTCTGTTTCATTTCGAGTTAGTATTTTTATCGTCTGCAAAAGTACGATTAATTTCGTAAACTGACAAATATTAACCCCAAAGATTTTGTGATTTCAGAACTTTTATCTATTTTTGCACCCAAAATTTTAAGCATTAAATCAATAACAGCATTATGGCAATTGTAAAACCGTTCAAGGGAATACGCCCACCGAAGGAGTTGGTGGAGCAAGTAGAGAGCCGCCCCTACGACGTGCTCGACTCGGAAGAGGCGAGGGCAGAGGCTGGCGACAACGAGAAGAGTCTGTATCACATCATCAAGCCTGAGATCGACTTCCCGGCAGGCACTTCGGAGTACGACCCCAGAGTGTATGAGAAGGCTGCCGAGAACTTCAAGAAGTTCCAGGATAAGGGATGGCTGGTGCAGGACGCACGTGAACATTATTATATTTATGCCCAGACGATGAATGGCAAGACGCAGTATGGACTCGTGGTGTGTGCCCATACCGACGACTATATGGCCGGTCGCATCAAGAAGCACGAGCTGACGCGTCGCGACAAGGAGGAAGACCGCATGAAGCACGTCCGCGTGAACAATGCCAACATCGAGCCGGTGTTCTTCGCCTATCCCGACAACGCCGTGCTCAACGAGCTGATCATGCGCTATGCCGCCACGAAGCCCGAGTACGATTTCATCGCCCCCATCGACGGATTCCGCCATCAGTTCTGGGTGATCGACGACGAGAAGGACATGCAGACCATCACCGACGAGTTTGCCAAGATGCCTTCGATGTATATCGCTGACGGTCACCACCGTTCGGCAGCTGCAGCCCTGGTAGGCGCCGAGAAGCAGAAGCAGAACCCCAACCACAAGGGCGACGAGGAGTATAACTACTTCATGGCCGTATGCTTCCAGGCCTCGCAGCTGACGATTCTCGACTACAACCGCGTGGTGAAGGACCTGAACGGCATGACATCGGAGGAGTTCCTTGCTGCCCTGCAGGTGAACTTCGAGGTGGAGGACAAGGGTACCGACATCTACAAGCCCCAGCAGTTGCACGAGTTCTCGCTGTATCTCGACCAGCACTGGTACAGTCTGAAGGCCAAGGAGGGTACCTACGACAACAGCGACCCCATCGGCGTGCTCGACGTGGATATCTCTTCGCGCCTGATTCTCGACGAGATCCTGAACATCGGCGACCTTCGCTCTTCGCAGCGTATCGACTTTGTGGGCGGTCTGCGCGGACTGGGTGAACTGAAGCGCCGTGTGGACAGCGGTGAGATGCGCGCTGCCCTGGCTCTCTATCCTGTATCGATGCAGCAGATTATGGACATTGCCGACTCGGGCAAGATTATGCCGCCAAAGGCCACGTGGTTCGAGCCGAAGCTGCGCTCGGGTCTCGTGATCCACAAACTGAGTTAAACAGTATAATCAAGTAATATTCGCATTCTTATGAAGAAACTGATATTGAGTCTGACCTGCCTCGCATGGATGGGGGCAGGCGCACAGAAGCAGCCGGCATGGCTGGATCCCAACGTGAACCAGCAGAACCGCGAGGAGCGCAGGGCTGACTTCTTCGCCTTTGAGAACGAAGAACTGGCCCGGCAGAACGACAAGATGAAGTCGGGGCGCTATCTCTCGATGGAGGGTAAGTGGAAGTTCTGTTTCGTGAAAGACCATCAGGATGCGCCGAAGGACTTCTTCGCCCTGAAGTACGACGACTCGAAGTGGGTGGACTTTCCCGTGCCGGGGCTCTTCGAGGTGAACGGCTATGGCGACATGATCTATAAGAATATCGGGTATTCCTGGGCAACGACCTTTAAGTCGGAACCGCCTTACGTCAGCGAGACCAACAACTATACGGGTAGCTACCGCCGCTCGTTCGACCTTCCGGCCGACTGGAAAGGGCAGGAGGTGTTCTTCCATGTAGGCTCGGCTACGAGCAACCTATCGCTCTGGGTGAACGGCAAGTACGTGGGCTATTCGGAAGACTCGAAGATGGCCGCTGAGTTCAACATCACCAAGTATCTGAAGCCCGGCAGCAACCTTATCGCCATGCAGATTATGCGCTGGTGCGACGGGTCGTATCTCGAGGATCAGGACTTCTGGCGCTTTACGGGCATCGCCCGTGAGGTGTACCTCTATGCCACGCCCAAGACTCATATCAAGGACATCACCATCGGTCAGGACTATCAGGACGGTAAGGGCTTGCTGAATGTCGATGTGACGCTGGCTGGCGGCAAGGCCGAGGTAGAGGCTAAGTTGCTGGATGCCAACGGCAAGGAAGTGGCCGAAGGACTGCAGGCGGTGGTTGAGGACGCCAAGCCCTGGACGGCCGAGACGCCCCATCTCTATAACCTCTTCATCACGCTGAGACAGGGCGGCAAGACGCTCGAGGTGGTGAAGAAGCGAGTGGGCTTCCGCCATATCGAGATCAAGGGAGGCCAGCTGCTGGTCAACGGTCAGGCCATTCTGATTAAAGGTGTCGATCGTCATGAACTCGATCCCGATGGTGGTTATGTGGTACCAGTGTCGAGGATGATTCAGGACCTGAAGATCATGAAGCAACTGAACATCAACGCCGTGCGCACCTGTCACTATCCCGACGATCCACGCTGGTACGACCTCTGCGACGAGTATGGCATCTACCTGACAGCCGAGGCCAATGTGGAGAGTCATGGCATGGGCTACGGCGAGCGCACGCTGGCCAAGCGCCAGGACTACGAGCTGGCCCATCTGCAGCGCAACCAGGCTAATGTCATCTCCTTCCGCAACCACCCCTCGATCATCATCTGGTCGCTGGGCAACGAGGCCGGCTACGGTCCTAACTTCGAGAAGGCTTACGACTGGATCAAGGCTTACGACAAGACGCGCCCCGTGCAGTACGAACAGGCTCGCCACGATGGCAAGACCGACATCTTCTGTCCGATGTATATGGGCTATGAGGATTGCGAGAAATATGCCAAGACAGATAACCCCCGACCGCTCATCCAGTGTGAGTATGCCCACGCCATGGGTAACTCGATCGGTGGATTCAAGGAGTACTGGGATCTGGTACGCAAGTACCCGAAATACCAGGGAGGCCATATCTGGGACTTCGTGGACCAGGGTATGCGCGACAAGAGCAAGATTACCGGCAAGGAGATATTTACCTATGGTGGCGACTACGGCCGCTATCCTGCCAGCGACCACAACTTCAACTGTAACGGTGTGATTGCTCCCGACAGGCGACTGAACCCCCATGCCTACGAGGTGGGCTATTACTACCAGAACGCATGGATTACCGAGAAGAACCTGAAGGAAGGCGAGATAGAGGTGTATAACGAGAATTTCTTCAAGTCGCTCGACGACCTGGAACTGGTGTGGCAGGTGAAGCGCCACAGCGGGACGATTGCCGTAGGTGGCATTGCACCCCAGCAGCGCAAGACGGTATCGTCGAAGGAACTGAAGGAGACGCTGGCCCGTGTGCTCAGCCATCATGCCGACGAGGAGATCTGCGTCAACTTCGAGTTCCGCAGTCGTGAGGCTCAGCCGCTGATAGAGAAGGGGCAGGTGTTGGCGCGCCAGCAGTTTGTGGTACAGCCTTACAAGTTCCCCGAGATCAAGGCCGAACAGGCCTCGCTGAAGAAGGAAGAGGTGGAGAGCTACGTGAAATTCGAGGCCGCTGGTACCGTGCTGACGATTGGCAAGTGGAGCGGCTGGATTGATTATCTCGACGTGAACGGCGAGCCGATGCTCGTTGACCACCAGTCGGTCACACCCGAGTTCTGGCGTGCACCTACCGACAACGACTACGGTGCCTGGCTGCAGCAGCGCTTTGCTGCGTGGAAGCGTCCGCAGATGAAACTGAAGGGTGTCGAGGTGAAGGATAATGGTGCTGTGGCCACCTTCGAGATGCCCGATGTGAAAGCCACCCTGACGATGACCTACACCCTTAACGAGAAGGGAGAAGTGATTGTAAGAGAGCAACTTACTACCGACAAGAATGCTGAGGTTCAGCCCATGTTCCGTTATGGCATGCAGCTGCAGATGCCCCAGCAGTTTAACACCGTGAAGTACTACGGAAGAGGTCCTGTGGAGAATTACTCCGACCGTCACGACTCTGAGTTCCTGGGCATCTATGAGAACAAGGTAGCCGATGAGTATTACCCCTATGTCCGTCCGCAGGAGTCGGGCAACCACACCGACGTGCGCTGGTTCCGTGTTGTGAACGGAGGCGGCAAGGGTCTGGAGTTCTACAGCAACGCCCCGATGGAGGCCAGTGCGCTGAACTATCTGACGGAGGATCTTGACGACGGTCCCACGAAGGACAAGGAGGTGGGTCGTCACTCAGGCGACCTCGTGGAGCGCCCGTTGACGCAGGTGCATATCCAGCAGAAGCAGATGGGTATGGGTTGCGTGAACTCGTGGGGAGCCTGGCCTCTGCCCGAGTATCTGGTGCCGGCGAAGGATTACGACTTCACATTCGTTATTAAGCCACTCTAATTAAACCTTCGGGATTGACATTCGTCAAAAAGAGTGTAGGATAATGGATGATTTTTGAATTTTTAGCCAAAAAGTGTTGGTAATCAACTGATAAATTGGTAATTTTGCAGCCGAATATAAGTAAAGAGATGAAAATGATGATGAAGAAAATGATATTTATTGGCATGCTGTTGCTGACAGGAACAGCAGCTATTAGCGCTGAAGAAAACAATGTTACCAGCGAGGTTGACACCGTGTATATCAAGTTGGACGCCAATCTGGAGCCCATCAACTTTGTCAACTCCACCAAGGAGGAACTTGAGGCTGCTGTTGGCGAACTGGAGACCATCCTCGAGACGGAGACTTTCCAGCTCTACGCAGCTGGCGACTATACCTACAAGATTGAGAATGGCTATGTCACCTCGATGGCAATCCAGATTGCCGACGACAATAACGACAAGATCGTCTATAACAAGATTCTGAACGCTCTGGCCAAGAGCAATCCCATCAAGGACACGCACAACACCGGTGGTAATTACTATCAGTATGCCAATTTCCAGGTGCAGTTCGACGACTTTGAAGGATATGAGAAACTGACCTTCTCTGTCATCCAGGACGATATGTCTGAGTAAGAGAATCATGAATCAGGCATATTTCCAGACACTGAAATCAGCAGAGACAGAGGACTGGCTTGACTTTCACGTCATCCGTCCTTTCTGTTTTCAGTTAGCACGGTTCTTCAATCGTTTCGACGTACATCCTAACACCATCACCGTAGCCTCGATGTTTATCGGGGCTGCGAGCGCTTGGTTCTTTGCCCAGGGCAGCTTCTACTACAACGGGGTGATGGGGTTGGTGAACAATCTGATTGCCATCTTCCTGCTGATGTGGGCCGACTTCTTCGACTGCACCGACGGCCAGTTGGCACGTCTCTCTGGCAAGAAGAGCCACGTGGGGCGTATCCTCGACGGAGTGGCCGGCTTTACGTGGTTCACACCCATCTATGTGGTCTTCGTGTGGCGATTCTACCAACACCATGCCATCGAGTTCTCATGGCTTGGCATCAGCGATACCCCCCAGAATGTATGGATTGCCACCCTTGTGGTGTTTGTGCTGGGTGTCATCTCTGGCATAACAGGTCTTGCAGGTCAGCAGCGCCTGGCCGACTATTACATTCAGGTGCACCTCTTCTTCCTGAAGGGCGAGAAGGGTAGCGAGCTCGACAATTCGGCCCGTCAGCGCGAGATCTACGAGCAGATGCCCAAGGACGCGCCAGCCTATGAGCGCCTCTTCCAGAAGTCGTATATCGACTATACCTTGAAGCAGGAGAAGGCAACGCCCCACTTCCAACGCCTGATGAAGCGCCTGAGCGAGAAGTTTGGCGGTGTTGACCAGATGCCTGAGGAACTGCGCAACGAGTTCCACGACCATTCTCTGAAACTGATGAAGTGGAATGGACTTCTCACCTTCAACTTCCGTTCCTTCTGGATGTTCCTGTTCTGCCTGTTGGATGTGCCTGCGATGAATTTCGTTTTCGAGATCATCGCCATGGGTTTGCTTTACCGTTTTGTAAGGTTCCGTCATGAAGGCTTTTCCAAAGCCATAGCCGACAAGATATAATCAAGCTATGAAGTGGACGAAGCAAAGATTGAATAATCTGTTCTTCCTCCTTGGCGTCGCCGCTGTGGTGGTGATGCTCTTCACGTTCGATGTCAGTTTCGTAGAGCTTTGGCAGCATATCTGTCATGCGGGCTACTGGCTCATCCCCATCGTGGGTGTGTGGATCTTCATCTATGGCATGAACGCCCTTTCCTGGCAATCCATCATCCGCAGTAAGTGTCCTGATACGACCATCAGTTTTTGGCGCATCTACCGTCTGACCATCACCGGCTACGCCCTGAACTATGCCACTCCTGTGGGTGGTCTTGGCGGTGAGCCCTATCGCATCATGGAGTTGTCGAAGTATGTGGGCAACCAGCGCGCCACGTCGTCGGTCATCCTCTATGCGATGATGCATTTCTTCGCCCACTTCTGGTACTGGTTCTCCAGTATCTTCATCTATCTGGCGCTTGCAGCCGTAGGCGATCTGCCCATCAATACTGCCATCGGCACGTTGCTGGGCATTTGCATCGTCTTCTGCCTCATCGCCTTCTACATCTTCTCGAAGGGCTATCGTCATGGGTTGGTCAGCAAGTGCATCCGCTGGATAGGTCATATCCCTGGATTGAAGGGGTGGAGCAGTCGTTTCCAGCAGAACCACGCCGAGGCCCTGCATAACATCGACGAGCAGATAGCCTCACTCTATGCCGAGGATAAGCGGGCATTCTACCGCAGTCTGCTGCTGGAGTATTTCTCACGTGTCGTTCAGAGCAGCGAGGTGATGTTCATGCTGTTGCTCTTCGGCATCGACTGTGGCGGAGGTTTCTCGGGTCTTCTGATCACCTTCCTGCACAGTTTCCTGATCGTCTCGTTCACCACGCTGTTTGCCAACCTCATCGGTTTCCTGCCGATGCAGCTGGGCGTCCAGGAAGGCGGTTTCGTGCTCTCTATTGCCGCCCTCGGACTCTCCGCAGCCTTGGGTATCTTTGTGAGTATCATCTGCCGTGTGCGAGAGATTATCTGGATCCTGATAGGTATCCTTCTGATGAAAATAGACAAGAATTAAAAATAACATAACAATGGAAAGAATTATGAATTATCTCGACAGAAACGAGTTTAACTTTGAGCCCAGCCAGAAAGTGGTTGACGCTATCAAGAACTTTGACCCTAAAACCCTCTGCTTCTATACCCGCATCTACGACCAAGGCAAGAAGAGCGTTATCTCTGTTCGCCTCAGCGAAATCTACGGTGTGGCTGAAGAGCAGGTGCTGCTGACCTATGGCGGTGAGGATATGCTGAAGAATGCCATCCACTATTTCCTGATGGTGGGCGACAATAAGAAGATATTGATCCCCGAGTTCTCCTGGTGGTACTATAACCGTGTAGCCAGCGAGTGTGGTGGCACCTTCGAGATGTACCCCCTGCACGAGAAGGAGGATACCTTTGCCTACGATATCGACGAGGTGATCGAGTACACCAATCGTATTCATCCCCGCATGCTGCTGCTGGCTTCGCCCAACAACCCCACGGGTAACGGTCTGACACCCGAGGAGATTGGCCAGATTATGGAGAACATCCCCGGCGACACGATGGTGCTGATCGACGAGGCCTATGCCAGCTTTATCTCTACCGATACCGCTTATATCGCCCCGCTGGTGAATAAATACAACAATCTGATCATCTCTCGTACGCTCTCCAAGTTCTATGGTCTGCCCGGTCTTCGTGTGGGTTTCGGCTTCATCGGCAAGGGCCACGACCAGTTTGAGAGCTACATCAACAAATATCTCGGCTACAACCGCTTCTCTGAGGCCGTGGCCCTGGCAGCACTCGACAGCGATGAGCACTACCGCCGTGTGGCCGACGATATGGAGTGGGGTCGCCAGCTCTACAAGAAAGCCCTGGGCGATCTCCCCGGCTTCAAGGTCTATAAGTCGGTGGCCAACTTCATCCTCATCAAGTATCCCCTTGAGATCAAGGATGCCCTGATGGAGGCGCTGAAGATTCAGGACTACAAGATCAAGTTCATGAGCGACAAGGGCCTCGAGTCGTGCCTTCGCATCACGCTGGGTCGTAAGGAGCAGACACAGACCGTTGTCGATACCATCCTGAAGGTCTATAACAAACAATAAGGTATGATAGGAGTCATTTTGGCAGCGGGCATGGCCAAGCGCCTGCGCCCGTTGACGGACAAGATGCCGAAGTGCCTGCTGAAGGTGGGCGAGCGCACCCTCTTGGAGCGTACCGTCGATGCCATGCGCCAGTGCGGTATCTCAGAGTTTGTGGTGGTCACAGGCTATCGTGGCGACATGATCCGCGATTTCCTCAACGATTACGCCCAGAAGATTGGAACGGTCCGTTTCACCTTCCTCCACAATGCCGACTACGAGCACAACAACAACATCTATTCGCTCTGGATGGCAGGCGAGGTGGTGCGAGGTAAGGAGTTCCTGCTGATGGATAGCGACATCTTCTGCGATCCTGCAGCCGTTGTCCGCATTGCCAGCGAGCCCACGTCGGCCCTTGCCGTCAATCGCCATGAGTGTGGCGACGAAGAGATGAAGGTGGTGGTCGATGCCGATTTGCGCATCACCGAGATCAGCAAGACCTGTCGCCCCGAGGATGCCATCGGTGAGAGCGTAGGCATTGAGAAGATCACCCCCGACTATAGTGAAGCCCTCTACAGGGAACTCGACCAGATGATCCTCGAGGAGAAACTCATCGACATCTTCTACGAGCGTGCCTTCGAGCGCCTCATCCCCCAGGGCCATACCTTCCACGTGGTCGATACCAGCATCTACTTCTCTTACGAGATCGACACCCCTGAGGACTACGATCAAGCCCAACAACTCATGCCCAGAGAGTTGCTGTAAGGTCAAGCAGTACGGTGTCGCGAAAGCCAGTGGTTCAGCAAAGCGAAGAATACCAGACAGAACAGCGTTGGTAATACGAGGGGGAATCCGTCAGGCGTTAAACTGATGCTTGCTAAAGATTGCCAGATTACATCGCCCAGTAAGAACTGAAGCGTAGCTATGCCAACCAGTGTGACGGCTATCACGGTAATGATAGCCAACTTGTGCTGACGACGCCTTTCCGCACGCTGTTCCTCTTTGATACGTTGCATGGTAACGTAGGCGAAATTCGATGGTAATTGCCTTGGCTCCTTTTGAGCGAGGGCTTTCATCAGGGCACGATCTTTAGTGGTTTTTTCCATGTTTCATGAGTAGATAGAGTTTTCTTCGAATCCGATGCAGTCGCGTGGCTAATGTGTTGGGCTCCACATCGAGAATATAGGCAATGTCGTTGAGTGGACGATTGTCGTAATAATAGAGAGTGATGAGCGTCTGCTCGTCAGGCTTTAACAATGCGATGGCTCGAGTCAAATCCTCAATCAACGATTCATCGTCGAAGGCCTCGTCAACCTCCGTATCGGAAAGTTTCGGGTTATCATCAATGCTGAGGTATTTCATCCGTCGTTTCCTCAACCACGAAATAGCGGTGTTATAGGCTATCCGACAAATCCATGTCGAGAACGAAGAATGCCCTTCGAACGTATCCAGTCGATTGAAAGCACGGACGAAAGCGTCCTGTACCAGTTCCTCTGCGTCCTCCTGTTGCGGCACCAGTCGCATCACGATGGCAAAGGCTTCATGGCTGTAACGCTCCAAGAAATAGCCGAAGTCCTCGGCGTGTCCGTTGAGGATTCGGGCTATCAGTTCATTTTCGTCCGTTTGCATTAATTAGACTTCGAATTCGTCGGCTTTCTTCTCTACAGGATGTTCTGTTTTCTTCTCAGCCCGATACGACAACAACAAGCCGATGCCGCCACACATGCAGATGCATGCCATATAAACAATACCTCCAACATGTCTGTGATACGACGAGACGACCTCAAACTGATAGGCATACTGCCCGTAGGTGGCCATCATATTAATGAGGAAACCTAAGAGGAACCCGCAGCCTACGCCAATCATCAGCCAGCCTATGCGCAAGCCAGTGAACTTATTGCCACTGCTGTAGAGGTTGATACCTTTGAATTCAACGTTCGATACTTCAGAGAGTTTGTTGATGAGCATCAGTCGCTCGCGTTTGTGAACGAACAACTCGATTGTTTTGTAGATGCAGCCGAAAATAATGGCGCAAATCAGTGGAGCTGTAATCCAATCCATAGATGTGATTTTTTTTAGATGTTATTTTCTGTTTACTTGTCTCTACTTCATTTGACGCAACTTTTTTTGCGATATTACATTTTTCCCTGCAAAATTACAGAAAAAATAAAATATCACCCATAAATCGTGCAAGAAATAGGAAGGCATTCTGCGATAAAACATCATAAAACCACATTGGGCCCGCATCCCTGCGAGCCCAATGTGATCTAACTAATTAACTTAAAACCAAATAGCAAAAAGATGAAAAAACTAACGTATGAAACTTAAATCGGAATGTGATTACTCTTAATCACGATGCAAAGGTAAGGCGAAAAACGGCTGATTCCAAATAATTCTCCGAAATCTTCCCCGACTTGTTGCGACGCATTGCCTCATTTGCGACAAAAGGGCTTCATGGGCTGAAATAATGTCGTAAATAGTAGAAAAATCTATTAATACTTGGATATTCAGGCCATGAGGATTTGTCAGCACCGAAAAAAAAACTAATGGTACGGTGTTATGGTGTTATGGCGACATGTCTTTCGACTATGCGTTTGACAAATACTCTAATGACTTTATGATGAATTTGGGATGGATCATATCAGATATATAAATTCCGCATCGGAAGACAATAAAAGACTTTTGTCAAGATTTTTGGAGTAAGCATTAACGCCGTAACGCTATAACACCGTACCATTGAGTGGATTCAAAGTGGAGAAGGTAGTCTAATATATATTTATATAATTTATATATATTATAATATATATAAATTTAATATAGACTATTCTCCTCTCTCGCTCATTTTTCAAAATCGCATATGGTACGGCGTTATAGCGTTATAGCGAGAATGTTCATTTTTTGTTTTTCAAAAAGTGTCAAACTCAGACAAAACTCAGAGCTTATTCATCTTCACAACTCTCTGAGTGTCAAGAAGTTTTATTTTTGATAGCAAAAGTTTTTTGAGGTTTTTCAGAAAAACGCTTGGAATGAGTTTGAAAATTTTGTACCTTTGCACTGTCGTTAAGAGGAAGAGGATTCGCTCCCAAACTTAGAAAAATTATTTTTCTAGTGCACAAAAAATTTTTTCCTAACTAGGGCGCAAAAAATTGGACTCAAAAAACGGCAGGCGAGCGAAATATACTTATTGTTACCTTGTTTGTAAAAAACATTACAAACTATGGCGTATAAGGGAATAGGCATGAGAAAACAGGCGGGAAGAAGATGACATGAGGCTTATTCAGATGTCAGTTTCTGAAATTCATCCCAGTGGCCCTTGGCGGCAGTGACACCAGCCTCGATCATACGGGCGGCATTCTTGTTGCCAAAACTGGTGGAGTCGTAATCGGGGAGCGAAGGGACGATGTAGATGTCGGCATCCTTGCGGTTCTGGTTGTACTTGTTGATGTCGGGACGGTTGGCTACCCATTCGACAACACCCCCAAGGCCGAAGAGACTGGCTATGCCCGAGAGACTGCTGACATCGATCTGCTTGCGGGGTTGGGGGGCGCCCTCATTCAGATCGACGGCGATCACAATGTCGGCGCCCATCTGGCGGCAGATATCTACGGGCAGGTTGTTGAGCATGCCACCATCGACAAGCAGATAGTCGTCTTGGGGTACGGGCTTGAAGATGCCAGGGATGGCCATGGAGGCTCGGAGCGCTTTGCACACGATGCCTTCGGAGATGATGACTTCCTCGGCCGTGCGGATGTCGGCAGCTACACAGCGGAAGGGGATGCGCAAACTCTCGAAATCGGTACAGCCACGCACCGACACCATCGAGTCGAGTATCTGTTCGATACGGCCTCCGCGCATGAGGCCAAAGCCTCGGCTGTTCCTGTCGATCATGTTCTTGTCGATGACGGGGAATCCGAAGATATAGGTGACACCATTGACGGTCTTGTAGGGCTCACTGCTCAAAGAGGCTTTCCTGTCGGTGAGCAGCGAGAACCACTCCTGGGTCTGGAACAGTGAGTCGAGTTCGGTGGCAGAATAGCCCGCAGCATAGAGTCCTCCCACGATGGCTCCGATGGAGGCTCCGGCAATGCAGTCGATGTGGACACCAGCCTCTTCGAGCACCTTCAGGACGCCCACCTCAGCAGCTCCTTTGGCACCGCCTCCACCCAGGGCAAGACCGATTTTGGGGCGCCCGGCAGAAGCTGGAAGCACCAGTGAAATGGCTATGAGTATCGATAGGATTCTTCTCATCACGGCGGCAAAGTTACGAAAAAAACGGGATTAATCATTAAGATTTGGGAATTTCTTTGTACCTTTGCACCCGCTTATATATTAAATTAAGGTCATGAACGCTTTCAATAAGAAGAGAAGATGGCACTGTCTTCCGGGTCAGGAACCCACAGAAATGGACAAGACCATCATGTACTGGGAGAGCAAAGGCAAGGAGGTGCCGACACGTGAATTGATAAAGACGCCGGAACAGATTGAGGGTATCCGCAAGGCTGGTGTCGTCAATACCGGTGTGCTCGATGCCGTTGCCGCTGCTATCCACGAAGGAATGAACACGTTGGAGATCGACCAGATATGCCGCAAATATTGTGAAGAGCATAGCGCTATCCCCGCCTGTCTGAATTATGGTGGCGACGGAGACACGAAGCCGTTCCCGATGAGTGTGTGTACTTCAATCAACGAGGTGGTCTGTCATGGAGTGCCCAAGGAGGAGGATGTGCTCGAGGAGGGCGATATCATCAATGTGGACTTCACCACGATTCTCGACGGCTATTATGCTGATGCCAGTCGTATGTTCATCATCGGCAAGACCACGCCAGAGAAGGAACAGCTGGTAAGGGTGGCTAAGGAGTGCCTGGAAATAGGCATGGAGGCTGCGAAGCCTTACGGGTTTGTGGGCGACATTGGTCATGCCATCGAGAAGCACTGCAAGAAATACGGCTATGGCATCGTGAGAGATCTGGCCGGTCATGGGGTGGGTAACCACTTCCACGAGGAGCCCGACGTGAACCACTACGGTCATCGCGGTACAGGTATGCTGCTAGTGCCGGGTATGGTGTTCACCATCGAGCCGATGATCAATATGGGAACGTGGAAGGTGTTTATCGATGCCGACGACCCATACGGTTGGGAGGTCATCTCAGCAGACGAAAAGCCCAGTGCCCAGTGGGAGCATACGTTGCTGATGACGGAGCACGGTGTGGAGGTGCTGACATACTGAGCCTCCCCCTGACCCCCTCCAAAGGGAGGGGGATAGAGATTTTAGAGTTATGAAAATGGAGAATGACAGAAATAACGTGGTGAATGGGACTCCCCTTTCTTTGGAGGAGGCGGGGAAGGCTCCTATATATATATTAGGTATAGAGTCGAGTTGTGACGACACGTCGGCTGCGGTGCTCAAGGACGGGGTGTTGCTGTCGAACGTCACGGCATCGCAGGCGGTACACGAGGCGTATGGTGGCGTGGTGCCCGAACTGGCCTCACGGGCGCATCAGCAGAATGTGGTGCCTGTGGTGGATCAGGCCATCAAGAAGGCGGGCATTACGAAAGAACAGCTCTCGGCCATCGCCTTTACGAGAGGTCCGGGCCTGATGGGGTCGCTCCTGGTGGGAGTGAGTTTCGCAAAGGGATTTGCACGAAGTCTGGGTATTCCCCTGATTGACGTGAATCATCTGCAGGGGCATGTGATGGCGCACTTTATCAAAGAGAGCGACGACGATGCCAACCAGCCACCACTGCCGTTCCTCTGTTTGTTGGTCTCTGGTGGCAACTCTCAGATTGTGAAGGTGAACGCCTATAATGATATGGAGGTACTTGGTCAGACTATCGACGATGCTGCCGGAGAGGCCATCGACAAGTGTTCGAAGGTGATGGGACTGGGTTATCCCGGTGGACCGATTATCGACAAACTGGCCCGACAGGGCAATCCGAAGGCTTTCCAGTTTGCTGAGCCTCACATTCCAGACCTGGATTACAGTTTCTCGGGACTGAAGACGTCGTTCCTCTATTCGCTGCAGAAGTGGGTGGCCGAAGATCCCGACTTCATTGAGCATCACAAGGAGGATATCGCGGCCTCGCTGGAATGGACCATCGTGGACATCCTGATGAAGAAACTCAAGAAGGCCGTGAAACAGACTGGCATCAAGCATGTGGCCGTGGCTGGCGGAGTAAGTGCTAATAACGGACTGCGCAATGCCTTCTACGACGCTCAAAAGCGATATGGATGGACTATCTATATTCCGAAGTTCAGTTATACTACCGATAATGCGGCGATGATTGGTATCGTGGGGTATTATAAGTATCTGGACGGGGAGTTCTGCTCGATTGACGCTCCTGCGTTCTCTAAAGTAACGTTTGAGTAGGATTGAAGAATTGAAGGATTGAAGGATTGAAGAATTGAAGGATTGAAGAATTGAAGTTTGGCACTAAACAATAAACACTAAGCAAAAAGATGGATTTTGAAAGTAAAGTAATAAGTAGGGAAGTCAGTGAGATTCTCTGGGAGACGGAAAAAACGGTCAGTACGGCCGAAAGTTGTACGGGTGGGCGCATCGGAGAGGCCATGATTGCCGTACCTGGCGCATCTAAGTATTTTAAGGGTGGCATCATCTCGTATGTCGATGAAGTCAAGGAGAATCTGCTGGGTGTGGATCATCAGCTCCTGGAAGAGAAAACGGCTGTGTGCGAAGAAGTTGCAATAGCGATGGTGAAAGGTGCCTGCAAGGCTCTGAATACTGATTACGCCATTTCGGCCACAGGCTTTGCCGGACCTACCGGGGGTACGAAAGAGATACCCGTCGGCACCATCTGGCTGGCTTGCGGTAGTCAGGACAGAGTGGTGACACTGAAACTGGATGAAGACCAGGGGCGCGACATCAATCTGACCAATGCCACGAACAAGGCTATGGAGCTGTTTTTGGCCTTTTTGAAAGAGGAAGATATCCCTCGACCCGTGCTTGAAGGTTAAAAAAGATTAATTCTTCGGTTTTCAGCCCCAACGATGAGATGAATCTCGATTAAAATGTGTACCTTTGCACGCTGTTTGGAATAAGTAAGTGTAAATCACAAGTAAAAAGGTAGATAGAAATGTCTAAGATTTGTCAAATTACAGGAAAGAAGGCACAGATTGGTTGCAACGTGTCTCACTCAAAGCACCGCACGAAGAGAAGCTTTGATGTCAACCTTTTCAGCAAGAAATTCTACTATGTAGAAGAGAAGTGCTGGATTCAGCTGAAGATTAGCGCCGCTGGTCTTCGTATGATTAATAAAGTAGGTCTTGACGCCGCTCTGAAGCAGGCTGTTGCCAATGGCTTCATCGAATGGAAAGACATTAAAGTGATAGGAGATTAAGGACTATGGCAAGCAAGAAAGCAAAGGGTAATCGCGTACAGGTGATCCTGGAGTGCACTGAGCATAAGAACAGTGGTATGCCCGGCACCAGCCGTTACGTGACTACTAAGAACCGTAAGAATACGCCAGAGCGTATGGAACTGATGAAGTATAACCCAATCCTGAAGAAGATGACTCTTCACAAGGAGATTAAATAATACGACTGAAGTATGGCAAAGAAAACCGTTGCTACCCTCCATGAAGGTTCAAAGGATGGTCGCGCTTACACAAAGGTAATCAAGATGGTGAAGAGCCCCAAGACTGGTGCTTACATCTTTGATGAGCAGATGGTTCCTAACGAGGAAGTTAAGGACTTCTTTAAGAATTAATATCACTTTTCGATAAAATCAGAGGTCGCAAGTTAATTTGCGGCCTCTTTTTTTGCGATTTCATCGATTTTTTTGTACCTTTGCCCCGTAATTAATTACAATATGGGAATATTCGGATTTTTTAGTAAGGACAAAAAGGAAACGCTCGACAAGGGGTTGGAGAAGACCAAGACGAGTGTGTTTAATAAACTGGCGCGAGCTGTTGCAGGAAAATCGAAGGTTGACGACGATGTGCTCGACAACCTTGAGGAAGTGCTGATTACCAGTGACGTGGGCGTGGATACCACCCTGAAGATCATTGAGCGTATTGAAGAGCGCGTGGCCAGGGATAAATATGTGAGTACATCGGAGTTGAACGCCATCCTGCGAGACGAGATAGCCGCGCTGCTGGCAGAAAACAACTCGGAGGATAATGATAATTGGGATCTGCCCAGTGACCATAAACCCTACGTGATTCTGGTGGTGGGTGTCAATGGCGTAGGTAAGACGACCACTATCGGAAAACTCGCCTGGCAATTCAAACAAGCAGGTAAGAAAGTGTATCTTGGTGCTGCCGACACCTTCAGGGCTGCTGCTGTAGAGCAGTTGTGTATATGGGGTGAGCGGGTAGGAGTGCCCGTTGTGAAACAGCAGATGGGTAGTGATCCTGCCAGTGTGGCTTTTGACACGCTCTCAAGTGCAAAGGCCAATGGCGCAGACGTGGTGCTGATTGATACGGCCGGTCGTCTGCATAACAAGGTGGGTCTGATGAACGAGCTGAAGAAAATCAAGGAAGTGATGAAGAAGGTGTTGCCTGAGGCGCCCGACGAAGTGATGCTCGTGCTCGACGGCTCAACAGGACAAAATGCCTTTGAACAGGCCAAGCAGTTTGCTGCTGTGACTCAGATTACGTCACTGGCCATTACCAAACTTGACGGTACTGCCAAGGGGGGAGTGGTGATTGGCATCTCTGACCAGTTGAAGGTGCCTGTGAAGTATATCGGACTGGGAGAAGGGATGAAAGACCTGCAGCTCTTTAATAAACGACAATTCGTTGACTCGTTGTTTGACATTGAAGATTGAAAATTGAAGATTGAAGAAGACAATCGATATCATATCACTCGGATGCTCTAAGAACCTCGTAGATAGTGAGGTGCTGATGGGGTTGATGGAGGCCAATGGCTATCAGTGTACGCACGATAGCGATGACCCTCAGGGTGAGATTGTCGTTGTGAACACCTGTGGTTTTATTGCCGACGCCAAAGAGGAGAGTATCAATACCATCCTGGAGTTTGCCCAGGCTAAGACAGAAGGCAGAATCGAGAAACTCTTCGTGATGGGTTGTCTGTCGGAACGTTATCTGGCAGAACTTGAGCAGGAGATTCCTGAAGTGGACGGATGGTATGGGAAGTTTAATTACAGGCAACTGCTGAATGATCTGGAAGGCAAGGACTTCGTGGCTTGTGAAGGCAGGCGCCATATAACGACCCCTCACCATTACACCTATATCAAGATCAGTGAAGGGTGTGACCGCCATTGCGCCTATTGTGCCATCCCCCTTATCACAGGCCGTCATAAGAGTCGGCCAATGGATGAGATTCTCAATGAGGTGCGCCAGCTGGCAAACGGAGGCACAAGAGAGTTCAATATAATAGCCCAGGAACTGACCTACTACGGAGTAGATATCGACGGAAAACAGCATATCGCAGAACTCATCGAACAGATGGCGGATATTCCTGGCGTAGAGTGGATCCGTCTGCATTATGCCTATCCGACACATTTCCCGTGGGATCTGCTTCGGGTGATGCGTGAGAAGAAGAATGTGTGCAACTATCTGGATATCGCCTTACAGCATATCTCTGACAACATGCTTCAGCGGATGCAGCGCCATGTGACCAAGGAAGAGACCTATGAACTGGTGAGGCGTTTGCGAAAGGAGGTGCCTGGCATTCATATCCGTACGACACTGATGGTGGGCTTTCCGGGGGAGACTGAAGAGGACTTTGAGGAACTGAAGGAATTTGTGAAATGGGCCCGTTTCGAACGTATGGGTGCCTTTGCTTATTCTGAAGAGGAAGGAACCTATTCGGCACAGCATTATGAAGACGATGTGCCTGAAGATGTCAAACAAGTGCGCCTGGACAAGATCATGCGTATCCAGCAGACTATCAGTGCGGAACTGGAGGCAGAGAAAGTGGGGAAGGTATTAAAGGTGGTCGTTGACAGGCGCGAAGGAGACTATTATGTGGGACGAACGGAATTCTGTTCGCCTGAAGTGGATCCCGAGGTCTTGATCCCCGCTTCGGAACGTGTACTGACAATCGGGCAATTCTACGATGTGAAGATAACAGACTCGGAAGAATTTGATTTATATGGATCAACAATCATTGATAAAATATGACGAATAAAGACTTTATCTCAGAATTAGCGGAGCAGACGGGTTATACTCCTGAAGAAACGCAGAAAATGGTGAATACCGTCGTGGAGGCGATGGGTGACCATTTCCAGGAAGACGGTGCTGTGCTTGTACCGAATTTCGGTACTTTTGAAGTCAAGAAGAAACTGGAGAGGATCATGGTAAATCCTTCGACGGGTCAGCGTATGCTCGTTCCGCCTAAACTGGTGCTGAATTTCAAACCCAACGTAAACTGGAAAGACCGTTTAAAGAATGGAGGGGCTGAATGATGGGAAAACTGACAATACAAGATATCGCCAAGACGCTGATAGAGCGTAACGATCTGAGCAAGAAAGAGTCGTCGGCCTTTGTGAATGCCATGTTTGAAATCATCAGACAGGCCTTGGAGCGTGACAGAATCGTGAAGGTGAAAGGCTTAGGTACTTTCAAGATTATCGATGTGGATGCCCGGGAAAGCGTGAATGTCAATACGGGAGAGCGGGTGCTGATAGAAGGACATGATAAGATAACCTTCGTACCCGACACGCTGATGAAGGAACTGGTGAACAAGCCATTCTCGCAGTTCGAGACCGTTGTGCTGAAAGACGGTGTTGATTTTGACGATATGGAAGGTAAAGAAGAGGATGGTGAAGCTTCTGCACCTCTGGTGGAATTTGGTGACAGCATCAATTTGAAACCGGTGATTCTGGGTCAGCCCGAACCTTCTCCTGTCCCCGAACCTTCTCCTGTCCCCGAACCTTCTCCTGTCCCCGA
>CAMKUA010000008.1:0-77143 GCA_946415825.1 uncultured Prevotella sp.
AAAAGAATGGGCGTCTGCGGGAGCAGGCGCTTATTTCTTTTTGTAGATAAGGAGATAAGGAGATAAGGAGACAAGGAGTTCACGACATATGTTTCATCGTGCAGGAGAAACAGCGGAATCAGGTATTGTCCTGAACTCCTTGAACTCCCTGAACTCCTTGTCTCCCTGTTTACTAAGAGCAAGCAAAAACACCAAAAATACCCGTGTTTTTGGGCAGAAATGTCTTTTTTACACTTCTATATATAGTCCACTCTTTTGAGTTGTTGGCTTTTTGATATTTAATTGATTTTCAAACCGATATGATTTTCAAGTAGGCTTTTGAATCCACTTTTGTATCGCATCCACTGGATTCGTCTTTCTTTTTTTACTAATTTTGCACCAGAAAACTTCAAACGAGTCAATTCTAATTTTATTCTAACTTTATATTAACAATAACAAAACAAAGTATGAAAAAAAGCAGGTTAATTTTGATGTTGTTGGCACTGTTCGTGTCAATGACGTCGTTTGCCCAAAGTATTTTGGGTACTGTGATTGACGAGAACGGAGATCCGGTTATCGGTGCTACCGTTGTCGAAAAAGCTAATCCTCAGAATGCGACGATCACCGATTTCGATGGTCATTTCAATCTGAAGGTTGATGCAGGTAAGACCATTGCCATTTCTTATGTTGGTTACATCACTCAGGAAGTGGCAGCCCAGAACGACATGACCGTTAATCTGAAGCCCGACGACAAGATGCTCGAGGAAGTGGTGGTTGTAGGTTATGGTGTTCAGAAGAAGAGTGTCGTGACAGCTTCCATCGCTAAGGTTAGCGCAGAGGATCTGGAAGGTAAGACACGTCTGCGTGCCGATGATGCCCTGAAGGGTATGGCCGCCGGTGTGAATGTGACCTCTTCGTCTGGTCAGCCTGGCTCACAGTCAATGATTCGCGTGCGTGGTACGGGTACCATTAATGACACTAATCCTCTTTATATTATCGACGGCATGCCCGCCGACCAGTATGGTCTGGAGTCGGTAAACCCCAACGATATTGAGAGTATTGAGGTTCTGAAGGATGCTGCATCCGGCGCTATCTATGGTGCTCGTGCTGCCAACGGTGTGATCCTGGTAACAACCAAGAAGGGTAAGATGGGTAAGGCCCAGATCAACTACAACTTCAGCTATGGATGGCAGAGTGCCTGGAAGAAGCGCGATGTGACTGGTGCTACCGACTATGCCGTGCTCCAGAACGAGAAGTACCTCAATGGTGGTCAGTCTCCCCTCTATGCCGATCCATATAATCTGGTTGATGCCAACGGCAATGCCATTAAGGGTTTTGGCACGAACTGGCAGGAGCTGCTGTTCAACGATAATGCGCCTATCGTGCAGCACGACGTCTCAGTCAGTGGCGCTACAGAGAAAGTGAACTACTACCTGTCGATGGGCTACTATACACAAGAGGGTATCGTAGGTGGTAACTATGGTAAGTCGAACTATGATCGTCTGACCATCCGTTCTAACAACAACTTCAACATTATCGACGCTACAAAGGAGCGTGACTTCCTGAACAAGTTGGATATCAGTGCCAACCTCTCTTATATGCGTGTGCATAGCACTGGTATCGACGCCAACTCTACATGGGGTTCTCCTCTGGGTTCTGCCCTCTATCTGGCACCCACACTGCCCGTTACTCTCGAGGGTCAGGTGGCTGAGGATATGATCAAGCAGTATGCTGCGTATGACCTCTACAGAGACGAGAACGGCAATCCCTATACAGTTCCTGGATTTATCGGTTCTTATCAGGAGCAGAACAACCCCATCGCCATGATGCAGCAGCGCCCCGGTCGTGGATGGTCGCATAAGTTCATGCCGAAGTTCTCTATCGACCTGCAGCTCTGGGACAACCTGAAATATCATTTCACATGGAGTGCAGAGCAGTCGTTCTGGGGAAGTGAGTCGGCTACCACTGAGAAGTTCTATTTCTCTGGTAACAACAATTCAGACCATACTCAGGCTACTTCTGAGAAATCTAACAGCACGACCTGGCAGATTGAGAATACCCTGACTTATGACAAGGAGTTTGGTAAGCACTCTATTGGTGTCGTTCTCGGACAGAGTGCCCTGAAGTACAAGGGCAGTTATGTAGGTGCCTCTCACTGGAACCTGATCAACACAGACAAGCCTTATGTGGATTATACTACAGGTGGTAGCATTCAGACCACAACCGATGCAGATGGAAATATCATTGGTGTGACAAGTCTTGTCAGTGGATGGGCAGGTCCTAACGTAGAGCATCGTCTGGCCTCTCTCTTCGGACGTCTGAGTTACAACTATGACGAGAAGTACATGTTGCAGGCAACTATCCGTCGTGACGGATCAAGCCGCTTTGGCTCTAATAATAAATACGGTGTGTTCCCCTCAGTTTCCGTAGGTTGGAATATTATGAACGAGAAGTTCATGGAGAGCACTCGCGACTGGTTGACAAATCTGAAGTTCCGTGCCAGCTGGGGTAAGAACGGTAACGAGAATATCGGTGACTTCCGCTATACCGTACTCACCAATTCCGGTGGTACCAGTAACTATTACTTCGGACGTCAGGCCTCTATGGTCTATGGCTCGAAGGCCAACGGACTGGCTAACGAGGATCTGAAGTGGGAGGAGAGTGAGCAGACCGACTTTGGTCTCGATTTCGGATTCTGGAATAACAAACTGACCTTCACTGTTGATTACTATATCAAGAAGACCAATGGTATGCTGATGGAGATGCCGATTCCTTCATACGTCGGTGAGACCAGACCTATCGGTAACGTTGGTGACATGGAGAACTCTGGTATTGAGTTTGAGCTTGGTTATAAGTTCAATATCAGTGATGCCCACTTCTCTATCAAGGGTAACGCCTCTTATCTGAAGAATAAGCTGAAGAACCTCGGTAACGACACCGGTTTCCTGAACTATGGTATCAGTCAGTTCAGCGACGGTGGTACCCGTGCAGAGAATGGCGAGCCGTTCCCCTTCTTCTATGGTTACAAGACGGCTGGTGTACTGCAGAACGCCGATCAGGCTGCTGAGTATAATGCCAAGTTCGGTACGTCCTCTAATCCTGGTGACCTGATCTTCGTTGATATGAACGGTGACGGACAGATTTCTTCCGATGACCGTACCAAGATCGGTAAGCCGACACCAGACTGGACCTTCGGTATGAATTTTGATGCCGAGTGGAAAGGATTTGACCTGAATGTCTTCTTCCAGGGTGTAAGCGGTGCTGACATCTTTGATGCTACCTGGCGTCAGGACATCGCTTCTGGTAACTATCCCACCTGGGTACTGGACCGTTGGACGGGTGAGGGCACTTCCAACAAGCTGCCTCTCCTGAAACTGGGTGACTCAAAGAACTGGGTATGCAGCGATATCTATGTACAGGATGGCTCTTACCTCCGTCTGAAGAATATCTCACTGGGTTATACCCTGCCCCGTAACCTGACCAAGAAGATCTATATCGAGCGCTTCCGCGTTTATGTCCGTGCAGAGAACCTCTTCACCTGGACCAAGTACTGGGGCTTCGATCCTGAGATTGGTTCTGGCAGCTCTTCAATGGGTGTTGACTATGGTGTATATCCGCAGGCTCGTACCTGGACAGTTGGATTCAACCTCTCACTGTAATAATTGATAATAGAAAACTGATAATAGAAAATTTTGAAGTATTATGAATACGAAGATATATAAAATGATCTGCGCTGGCGTAGTGGCCATCTCGTTGACCGCTTGCAGTGACGATTTCCTCGAGGTGACGAATCCAACAGGTGAGCCCCTTAACGAGTATTATAATAACGATGAACATCTGAACGAGGCATTGACCTCTGCCTATGCTCCTTTACACTGGCCCGACTGGGACGGTACGGCTTACAACGACCTGACCTGCGATGCAGAGATTATGGGCGACGACTTCTGGGTTGGCGGATCGAGCATCAGCGACAACCAGCACTGGCATAAGCTCTTCAACTTCGAGGGTGATGGTAACAATACCCTTGGTACGCTCTGGGGCGACTTCTACAGTGGTATCAAGCGTTGCAACGACGTAATCCAGTATTGCTCATGGGGTGGTGGCACTGAGGCCAATCGCCGCAGCTACGAGATGCAGGCCCGTCTGCTCCGTGTATATTACTACAGCATTCTGTGGCATTATTATGGCAACGTGCCTTTCTATCTGGAGAACCTCTCTTCACCCTATACTGCTCCGCAGATTACTGCTGATGAGATCTATAACAATCTGCTGCCTGAATTGGAAGATATCATTGCTTCTAATGTGCTTCCCATGCGTTGGAATGCCAGTGAGTCAGGTCGCGTGTCACAGGCCATGGCCTATATGCTCTATGCAGAAATGGTTATGTATCAGAACGACAGTGCACGTTATCCGCAGGCTCTTACCTATATGAAGCAGATTATCAGTGACTCCAATTACTCACTGAATCCTGATTTCAACGACCTGTGGTCAGAGAATGGCGAGTGGTGCTCAGAGAGCATCTTCGAGATCAACTATGATGATGACAATGCCCAGCGCGACTGGGGTACACCGCTTCACGCTGGTGGTACCGTGTTCCCCACGCTCTGTTCTCCTAACACCTGGTCGGGTGGCGAAGGATGGGATGCCGGTATGGATGGCTGGGGATTCCTCCCGATGCGAGTAGAGACCTATAATATGTATGATGAGAACGACAAGCGTCGTGCCGCTACCTGTTGGGATGTTCGTGGCTACAGCTATACCGAGCGTTATCAGGACACTCACATCTGGCATGGCAAGTATCGTCCGCAGACAGCTAATTGTCAGGATTGTCCGAGTTCAAAGAACCTGAACTACAACAACAACAAGCGCATCTACCGTTATGCAGAGACCCTGCTCAACGCAGCAGAACTGCTGTTGCAGACAGGTGGCAGTGCCTCTGAGGCTGCTGGCTATGTGAATGAGGTTCGTGCCCGTGCCGGTCTGGCTGCTCTGAATGGTGTCACCATCGATGATATTCTGAACGAGCGTCACCTGGAGTTCTGTGGCGAGGGCAAGCGTTACTTCGACCTTGTACGCGCTGAAGGCATCAGCGGTGCTACTGAAAAGGCTACTCTGAAGCTGGTTCCCGACAGCTATGGCTATCGCACCAATACCTGGTCGGCCAGCAAGAAGTATATTCCTCTGTCACAGTCTGAGCTCGATGCTGATCCGACACTGGTTCAGAACAACTATTAATTGATAATTGAGAATTGAAAATTGATAATTAAAGGATTATGAAGAATTTATTTAAATATACAATAGGTGTTCTGTTCGCAGGTCTGACGATGACAGCCTGCTCGCCCGACACTTTCGATGGCGCAGACCCCAATAAGATCCCAACGATGGATGGCGTTGATTTCCGGATGGACGTTGATCAGGAAACCAATCAGATGATTGCCACCTATATTCCACAGGCAGGAACCTATCCCATCTGGATCCTGAATGGTACACAGTATTCAACCCTGCAGGAAGTGGGTTTCCAGAACCCCGAGGCAGGTACCTATAGTGTAGAGCTGAAGCTTGGTAACCGCAACGGTTTCAGTCAGGGCTCCGTAGTTAAGAACTTCACCTTCAACGAGACGAAGATTGACTATAGTGCAGATTTCCGTCGCCTCTGCGATAAGGAGTGGCGCTTCGCCAACAAGGAAATTGGTCACCTTGGCTGTGGCCCTGCTGGTACGGCAGGTACGGAGTGGTGGTCAGCCCAGCCCGACGACAAGAAGGACTTTGGTATGTATGACGACCGTATCACTTTCACGGCAGAGACCCGCAAGGGCGGTACCTATAACTATAGTGCAGGTGCTGATGGCATGACCTACGTGAACACAGGAACCACCAAGTGGGGTTCTGAGCCTGCTGACTTTGATGCTGCTATCGGTGACGATAGTGCAGGTTGGAGCTTCGAGGTGTATGAATGGGAGGATGCTGACGGAAATGTGACGAAGCAGACCTATATCCAGCTGGATCCCAACACTGTATTCCCCTATATCTCTTCAGATCTCCAGTTCGAGAATCCTAAGTTCCGCATCGAGTCGTTGACAGCTTCTAAGCTGGTGCTCGTCTATGATGCTCCTGATCGTAGTATTGCCTGGCGCTTCATCTTTACCAGTGCTGAGGCTGAGACTGTCTTCGAGGGCTTCGATCCTAACAGCGACTTCAACATGTGGAAGGGTATCACCCCGGTGATGTCGTTCTACTACAATCCTGATCCAGGTTGGGGCAACGACCAGACCGCTACTTTCGAGAGTCTCTTCAAGGGTGGTGACAACGACTATACCGTTACCGTTCCCGAGGCTTGTTACGATCGTTGGCAGGCACAGGTTCACTTCCATACCGATCTGAACATCTCTGCCGCCAGTCACTATGACTTCTCTGCTATCTTCAGCAGTGATGTGGATATCGACGGTGTTACGGTGAAGCTGACGAACGAGGCTGATAACGATGCCATCATCGACGTTGACAATCTGAACCTGAAGGCTGGTGAGGATGTGGTGTTCTGGAAGAGCGACATCCCTGGTCTTGACCTCTCACAGGTGAAACTTGTGCTCGACTTCGGTCGTGCTGCTGGTCCTACGGTTGTGAATGTACGTAATATCGTTCTGAAGGATCATGCCAACGACGATGGTACTAAGTTGCCGGAGGAGACTCCTGAGGAGGGCGGTGAGACACCTGCTGCTACCATGGACTGGAACTACGAGGCTGGCACCAACCTCTGGAAGGCTGTTGACGATGGTTCGATGTTCGATAAGTTCGGCTACTGGTTTGCCGACGACAGTTGGGGCGAGCTTCCTAACCAGCCTGTAGCAACCCACGATGGTGATGTCTATGAGATCACACTGCCTGAGGGTATGGGTGGCTCACAGTGGCAGGGTCAGTTCCATATCGACACCAAACTGACTGCCAGTGCCGATAAGTCCTATAACTTCTATCTCGTGATGGAAACTGACGCTGACTGTCCGGGTGTAACCTTCAAACTCACTGATTCTGGCGACTCTAACTTCTTCATCGAGGAGCGTGTGGATGTACCTGCTGACGGATTCGTGTTCAAGCGTGAGGGCGTGACCCTGAAAGATGGTCTGGATGCTTCTGCCATCCGTCTGTTCTTCGACTTCGGAGGCAGTCCTGCTGGCACCCATGTCAAGATCAGCAAGATCTATTTCGAGGAGGAAGTGTCTATCAACTACGACGATGCTGACAACCTCTGGAAGGCTGTTGACGATGGTTCGATGTTCGATAAGTTCGGTTACTGGTTTGCTGATGATAGTTGGGGCGAACTCCCCACTCAGCCAGAAGCCACTCTCAACGGCTCAACCTACGAGATCACACTGCCTGAGGGTATGGGTGGTTCACAGTGGCAGGGCCAGTTCCATATCGACACCAAGCTGACTGCTTCAGCATCTAAGAGCTATGCCTTCCAGTTTGACATCGAGGCTGACGACAACCTGCCACAGGTAACCATGAAGCTCACTGATGCTGGTGATACCAACTGGTTCATTGAAGAGCGTCACGATGTGGCTGCTGACGAGTTAACCACTTTCACCTGGAAGGGCGTGATGACCCATGAGGGAGCCGATGCTACAGCCATCCGTCTGTTCTTCGACTTCGGTGGTAGTCCTGCTGGTACCCATGTCAAGATCAGCAATATCGTCTTCAAGGAATTATAATTAATGAAACGATACATGCTTCATACAATTCTGCTCACTCTCACTGTAGCCCTCACGGGTTGCAGTGGGAGCAGCGATGACTCCTCGATGCCATCGGCTCCTTCTATCACCGTATCGCCAGAGAGCATCTCTGCGCCTGCTGAAGGGGGAACCTACACCGTTAATGTCACGACGACTGGGGCAGAGTGGGGAAAAGGTGAGGTAAGTGATTTCCTGACAGTAAGCACACAGAACACAGCATCCCAGACGGGTACTCTGACCATCACGGTTCCTGCTAATCCAGAGACAGAGGCCCGGACGGGTGCTGTCACCATCATGTCGGGTTCTGCCCGTAAAATGGTTACTGTTACACAGGAGGCTGCAGAGGAAGCTGCCTACTATGCACCTGATGGCTACAGAATGGTCTGGCAGGATGAGTTCAACGGCTCGGTCGATCCGTTGGCTAATTACGTGGCAGGTGCCAGCTATGAACTGAATGCCGACTACTGGACCCACGAGGTGAAAGGCAGTGGCTGGGTGAACCACGAGTTGCAGAACTACGTGAACCACAAGACTCCTGAAGGGGCCCTGGTTACCGAAGTGAAGGACGGCACCCTGCGCATCACTGCTCTCAAGGAGAATGGCAAGGTTTATTCTGGTCGTGTCTATGCCAAGGTGCGTGAAGGTTGGAGGTATGGTTATATCGAAGCCCGCATCAAACTTCCCAAAGGCAAGGGCACATGGCCTGCGTTCTGGATGATGCCTGTGAACTTCCACTCCTGGCCTGGCGATGGTGAGATCGACATTATGGAAGAGGTGGGCGTGAACCCCAACTATGTATCCTCAAGTCTTCATGCCAATGCCCATGTGCATTCTAATAATACACAGGTGACCCATGAGATGAAGTGCGAGGGTGCAGAGGGTGAGTTCCATACTTATGCCATGCTCTGGACGCATGAGAATATCACGACCTACGTGGATGGAAATGTACAACTGAGTTACGACAATCGTGGACTGGGGCGCGACGACTGGCCTTACGACGATCCGTTCTATATCATCTTCAATCTCGCCTGGGGTGGTGACTGGGGTGGTATGCATGGCGTCGATGAGAGTGCTCTCCCTGCCACGATGGAGGTTGACTACATCCGCGTGTTCCAAAAATAGTAGAAGATGAAAAAATCATTCCTCTATCTCTTGATCCTCTTGCTGACTGCCTGCACGGCTGGTGACAGGCAGCAACAGGAGGGTTTTGTAACCATCCAGGGCCACGACCTGATAAAGCCTGATGGCAAGAAACTGTTTATCCAGGGTACAAACCTGGGCAACTGGCTTAATCCTGAGGGTTATATGTTCGGATTCAGTCGCACCAACTCTGCCTGGATGATCGACCTGCTCTTCAAGGAGGCTGTGGGACCCGACTTCACAGCTGAGTTCTGGAAACAGTTTAAGGACAACTACGTCACCAAGGCTGACATCGACTTCATAGCCCAGCAAGGGGCCAACACCATCCGGTTGCCTTTCAACTACAAGCTCTTCACCGATGAAGACTATATGGGACAGACGGGCGAGAAAGATGGTTTTGAGCGCATCGACTCAGTGGTGAGCTGGTGTAAGGACAATGGCCTGTATCTGATTCTGGACATGCACGATTGTCCTGGTGGTCAGACGGGTGACAATATCGATGATGGCCATGGCTATCCCTGGTTGTTCGAGAGCGAGCAGAGTCAGCAGCTGTTCTGCAATATCTGGCGCAGGATAGCCGATCGCTATCAGGACGAGACGACCATCCTGGGCTATGAACTGATGAACGAGCCCATCGCTCACTATTTTGCCAACAAAGACTCACTATATACCCTGCTCCAACCCCTTTACAAGCGTTGTGTCAAGGCTATCCGAGAGGTGGATGCCAACCACATCATCCTATTGGGTGGAGCCCACTGGAACAGTTTCTTCTGGATGCTCGACGATGCCAGCTACGACGACAAGCTGATGTACACTTGCCATCGCTATGGTGGTCCTGCCACCAGGGAGGCCATCTCGCACTACATCAATTTCCGCGACTCCATCAACCGCCCCATGTATATGGGTGAGTTTGGTCATAATACCGACGAGTGGCAAAGCGATTTCGTCAATGTGCTCAAGGCTGTGAACATCGGCTACACGTTCTGGCCCTATAAGAAGGTCGATAACTCCTGTATGATGGGCATCCAGCGTCCTGAGGGTTGGGACAGCATCGTGGTGAAATACTCAGAGACCTCTCGCAACACCTATCAGGAGTGGCGCGAGGCCCGTCCTGACCAGGCTAAGTTTAGAGACCTGCTCCAGAAGTTTGCAGATAACTGCCGCTTTGAAAAATGTACCCCACAAAAGGATTATATCCATACGATGGGGTTATAGTGCGCCTACGAACGCACTCGAGTGCGCCCTCGTACGCACTGGAGTTCGCCTACGTACGCACTGTGGAAAGATAACCTACTAAAACTCTAAGTAAAATACTCTCGGGCCTGTCTCTTTTCGGGACAGGCTTTTTTGTGTCGGGGAGGTAACTTTTCTCAAAAAAGAGACTATTAATTAAATATTTTACTTACCTTTGCAAACTGATTAGGAACCAAAACAGTTTTTTATGAAAAGAATCCTTGCAACGGGTGGTGCCCGCCAGTTATATACCTTCCACTTTTTGAGAGATGGATATGATTTGTAACTTTCTGATAATCAATACGGAGTGGCGGGCGATGGGCAATTGCTCTCCACTTTCTGTTTCATATACACTTACATGAGTACTGAATATGTTGTATCTTTGCACCAAGATTAGAATTTAAACCCAAAACAAAATGACTAAAATGCTGATTTCAACCTTGTTGCTTATGATGACGACCCATGTTCAGGCTCATCAGTTGCCTACCTACCTCGACGAGTCGAAGCCCGTGGAGGAACGAATCGATGATGCGCTCTCTCGAATGACACTCGAAGAGAAGATCGCAGTAATCCATGCTCAGTCTAAGTTCTCCAGTCCTGGTGTGAAGCGCCTGGGATTCCCTGATTTCTGGACCGACGACGGTCCTCATGGCGTACGTCCCGACGTGCTTTGGGACGAATGGGAGCAGGCTGGTCAGTCTAACGACTCCTGTGTGGCTTTCCCTGCCTTGACCTGTCTGGCTGCTACGTGGAATCCGGAGATGGCCCGTATCTATGGAGAGAACCTGGGCGAGGAAGCCCTCTATCGTGATAAGGACATGATCCTGGGGCCTGGTGTGAACATCTATCGCACTCCCCTGGGCGGACGTAACTTTGAATATATGGGCGAAGACCCCTGGCTCGCCTCCAGAATGGTAGTGCCCTACATCCAAGGATTGCAGTCGAAGGGTGTGGCAGCATGTGTGAAGCACTATGCCCTGAACAACGACGAGGAGTATCGCCATCAGGTGAATGTGGTTGTCTCCGACCGTGCCCTCCACGAGATCTATCTGCCTGCTTTCAAGGCAGCTGTCACTGAGGCAGGTACCTGGGGCATCATGGGAGCCTATAATCTGTATAAGAACCAGCATAATTGTCATAATGAGATTATGCTCAACCAGATACTGAAAGGTGACTGGAAGTATGACGGTGTGGTCGTATCTGATTGGGGCGGTTGCCATGATACCGAGGAGGCCATCAAGAACGGGCTCGACATGGAGTTTGGCTCATGGACCGATGGTCTGATGATGGGTAAGACCAACGCCTACGACCTTTATTATATGGCTGATGCCTACAAGAAACTGATCAAGGAGGGCAAATATACGACTAAGGAACTCGACGACAAGGTGCGTCGTGTGCTTCGTCTTTTCTTCCGTACCACGATGAAGCGCCAGAAACCCTTTGGATTCCTTTGTTCCGAGAGCCATTATGAAGCAGCCCTGAGGATTGCCCAGGAAGGTGTCGTGCTCCTGAAGAACGAAGCCTCCCCCAACCCCTCCAAAGGGAGGGGAGTTAAGACTCCGGTGCTACCTATTGATCCGACAGCTAAGCAGAAGATTCTTGTGGTGGGCGAGAATGCCATCAAGATGATGACGGTGGGTGGTGGCTCTTCCTCGCTGAAGGTTCAGCGTGAGATCTTGCCCCTCGACGGTATCCGTGAACGCTTCAAGGATAGTGAGGTTGATTTCGCCAGAGGCTATGTGGGCGATACTGTTCAGAGTTATAATGGCGTCACTGTTGGTCGCAGTCTTTACGAAACCCGTAGTGCTTCCGAACTGACTGCAGAGGCTGTGGAGAAGGCCCGCCAGGCTGATGTCGTCATCTTTATTGGTGGCCTGAATAAGAGCAATTATCAGGATTGTGAGGGTCACGACCGCAAGGAGTTCGGCCTTCCCTATGGTCAGGATCAGCTCATCGAGGCGTTGGTAAAGGCCAACCCCCGTCTGGTGTATGTCAATATCTCAGGAAATGCTGTTGCCATGCCCTGGTTGGCCAAGGTGCCTGCGATTGTACAGGGGTGGTTCATCGGATCAGAGGCTGGTGAGGCCCTAGCCTCCGTCCTTGCTGGCGATGTGAATCCTTCGGGCAAGCTGCCTTTTACCTGGCATCAGCAGCTCAACGACTGTGGTGCCCATGCGCTCAACACCTATCCTGGTACTTGGAGAGATGATTACAAGATTATCGACGAGGAATACAAGGAGGGCATCTACGTGGGCTATCGCTGGACGGATAAACAGAAGATCAAGCCCCTCTTCGCCTTCGGACATGGTCTGAGTTATACCACCTTCAAGTTGGGTAAGGCCTCTGCAAATAAGACCCAGATAACAGCTGATGATCAGATATCGTTTACTGTCAATGTCACCAATACGGGTAAGTGTGCTGGTGCAGAGACTGTACAGCTCTATGTCAGCGACAAGGAGGCCTCTGTTGACCGTCCCTTGAAGGAACTCAAGGCCTTCAGCAAGGTGTTCCTCCAGCCTGGAGAGAGTCGCGATGTCGTTCTGACGATAGGTCGTGATGCTCTGAGCTTCTACGACGAGGCCACCCATGCTTGGGTAGCAGAGCCAGGCACCTTCGAGGCGCTCATAGGCACTGCCTCCGACCAGCTGCCTGTCAAGTGCAGCTTCGAGTTGAAATGAATTTAAGAACAGTATATGTATTGTTGATGATGTTTGCTTGCCTAACGGCAGGCGCCCAACAGATGATACGGGGACGCGTTACAGATGAGCGCACAGGTGAAGCTGTGCCATCTGTAACTGTCCAGTATAAGGGACATGGTATAGGTGTGGTCGCTGATAGCGACGGCAACTATACCATTTCTCGTCATCTGGGTTGGGTGCTCACCTTTTCTGCCGTAGGTTATTTACCCACCACAGTGATGGTGAATGCCAATGTGAAGGGCATCTGCAATCTGACGATGAAGGCTGACAATACATTGCTGAAGGAGGTCACCGTTAAGACCAAGCGCAGTCGATATCGCAGGAAAGAGAATCCGGCTGTAGAGATGATGCGTAAGGTGATAGCAGCCAAGAAACGCTCCGACCTCAGCAATTACGACTATTACCAATACAGGAAATACCAGAAACTCACCTTCGCCCTCAATGACATTACCCAGAAACGCATGGAGGACCCCAAGAACAAGAAGATGCGTTGGCTGATGGACCAGATAGAGACGAGTTCCTACAACGGAAAGCTGGTGTTGCCCATCTCTGTTGACGAGACTGTTTCCCAGAAGATCTATCGCAAGGATCCCCGAAGCGAGAAGACAATCATACTTGGTAGTCGCTCAGAGGGCATCAACCATGTGGTTCAGACGGGGGACGTCGTGAATCAGGTCATGAAGGACGTCTTTACCGATATCGATATCTACGACAATCAGGTCCGATTCCTGCAATATCAGTTCACTAGTCCTATTGGCGACGGAGCCATATCCTTCTATCGTTACTATATCGAAGACACTCTCTATGTGGGGAAAGACAAGTGCTACCACCTGCATTTCCTCCCCAATAACTCGCAGGACTTTGGTTTCCGTGGTGATCTTTATGTGATGGCCGACTCCACTTGGCTGGTGAAACGCTGTGATATGACGATTCCCCAACAGAGCGACGTGAACTTTGTGGATAATGTTCAGATCGTACAGGAGTTCAGTCATTTGCCAAATGGAGAGTGGGTGCTTACTACCGACGATATGTTCACAGAACTCAGGTATTTGGACTTTATGGAGTCCTTTACCATGACTCGGAATACCCGTTTGACTGATTTCTCCTTCACAGAGATTCCTGCCCAGTTGTTTAAAGGCAAGGCTGATGAGATTAAGACTGCCGGTGCTTCGTCCCGGAGTGACAGTTTCTGGGAGCAGAACCGTGAGGTGGCTTTGACGCGGAGTGAGGCCAATATGGAGCAGTTCGTCAATGATCTGGCAAAGATAAAAGGCTATAAATATATCCTCGCAGCAATCAAGATCCTGACGGAGAGCTTTATTGAAACAGGCTCAAAGAAACATCCCAGTAAGGTGGATATCGGACCAGTAAATACCTTTATTACCTCTAACTTCATCGACGGACTGCGCACGCGCTTCTCTGCCCAGACCACGGCAAATCTGGACTCCAACCTTTTCATTAAAGGGTATATCGCCAGAGGGTGGGGCACTCATAAGACCTATTACAATGGTGAAGTGACCTGGTCGTTTAATAAGAAGGAATACATGCCTCGCGAGTTCCCCATCCGTAATCTGACCTTCTCTTCCACCTACGATGTTATGTCGCCCTCAGACAAGTTTCTTCTTGCAGACAAGGATAACGTCTTCACGTCCTTAAAGTGGGCGGATACCAAGAAGATGATGTTCTACAATCGCCAATCCATAACGGCAGAGCGAGAAGAGGTGTGGGGACTGCGCACCACACTCTCGCTGAAGACTGAGGAGAACGAGGCAGCAGGCGACCTTCGCTTTGTTCCTCTTTCTGCATCTTTTGACGACCCTCTGGCCTCCAAGAGGATCCGTACCACCGAACTGCGTGCCGAACTGCGTTTCGCACCAGGTGAGACGTTTATCAACAATAAGAAAAACCGTCTGAACATTAATCGTGATGCTCCTGTTTTTACCCTTTCCCATACCTTAGGCATGAAGGGTGTGTTGGGGGCCGATTATGCCTATAACTATACGGAACTGTATGTCTTCAAACGGTTCTGGCTCAGTTCCTGGGGTAAACTCGATATCCATGCCAAGGGTGGCATTCAGTGGGATCAGGTGCCCTTCCCCTTGCTTATCATGCCAGAGACCAACCTCTCCTATCTTTTACAGAATTATACCTTTGAGGCCATTAATAATATGGAGTTCCCCATGGACCGTTTTGCCAGTCTTTACCTCTATTGGGATATGAACGGCAAACTCTTCAATCGCATCCCCCTGCTGAGGGAACTGAAATGGCGCGAATGGCTATCTGTGAGGTGCCTGTGGGGAGGCTTGTCCGATAGGAATAATCCTCTGTTGGCTGAGAATGCAGGCAGTTCGCTGCTTATGTATTTCCCGGAGGGTTGCTATGTCATCGATCCCCATCACCCCTATTGGGAAATATCATTGGGTGTACATAACATCTTCAAGTTCCTGCAAGTGGAATATGTCAGGCGTATGAACTACAATTACCTGCCCACTGCCCATAAGCATGGGGTACGTTTCCGTATTAAACTATCATTCTAAACATATGGCATACATCGTATTAGCTGATCCTCAGGATATCACTCGCGCAGGTCTGATGTACCTCTGCGAGAAACTGGAGGTAAACTATCAACAGGCTCCCGACAAGACGGAGTTGATCGAACAATTAAAAGCTCATAACGACACGGTGGTGATCCTTGACTACACACTTTTCGACATCAATGACATCGATGAGCTTGAGATTCTGCACGAGCGTTTTCCCTTGGTACACTGGGTGTTGTTCAGTTTCGAACTCTCCACGGATTTCGTGCATCGCGCCATTGCCATAGGTCCCCAGTTTAGTGTGTTGCTGAAAGACTCACCTCTGGCAGAGATCCGTGAGTGCATCCGTTATGCCATGACTCATCAGCGCTATATTTGCCAACGTATGGCAGAGATCCTGCTGGCGCCTGTTGTCCAGTCTTCTGATGAGCTGAAATTAACGAAGACAGAGACGGAAATCTTGAAAGATATCGCCTTGGGAATGACGACAAGAGAGATTGCCGACAAGCGTTTTTCCAGTTTCCATACCGTCAATACGCATCGCAAGAACATCTTCCGCAAATTAGGTGTAAACAATGCCCACGAAGCCACCAAGTATGCCCTACGGGCAGGTCTGGTAGATTCAGCAGAGTATTATATTTGAGTCTTAATTCGTTTTTTTCATAGAAAATGTTTGTCAGTTTCATGATTTTTGCCTAAATTTGTGCCGAATTTAAACCTAAAGCGTTTTTATGAAGAAAATATTGCTATCGTTACTGGTCGGATGCTGTCTTGCCCTAAGTGCTAACGACGCTCTGTTGCCTGATATGAAATTCCGTCGCCTTGACACCCGCGACGGATTGTCAAACTCTACGATTAACTACCTTTTCCAAGACTCCAAGGGATATGTATGGATAGGCACGTCCTATGGTCTGAACCGTTATGACGGCTATCGTTTCCGTACATTCTATTCCGATCCTAATGATACGACGACCTTGCGTAACAACTATGTGGATCAGATCTGGGAGGATATCGACGGTAACCTGTGGCTGAAACAGGGCATGAACTATAGTTTCTTCGATCCCGTTACAGAGAATGTCACCCGTAATCCCGCCTCTCTCCTCCGGAAGTGGGGCATCAAGGGTGGTGTCGACCGTTTCTATATCGACAGCCAGAAACGGGTTTGGGTAAAGACCTACGACGAGGGCCTCTACTGCTATCATCCGAAAACGAAGAAACTTACTCTGGTCAAATACGGCTATACCGAAAATGAGTTCCCCAAGGAATTCTGGGTTCAGACTTTTGCAGATTGGAATGGCAAGCTTCTGATCGTCTCCGTCGATGGTGACCTGATGTGCGTTGATGGTGATAAGGGTAAGGTGGAGTGGAAGGACGACTATATGCGCCATAATGGTGGTGAGCCTAGTCAGGCTTATTACGTATATGTCGATAAGCACAACAATTTCTGGGTGGTCACCACCACTGTGTTTGTCTTCGACCAGAAAGAGAAGAAATGGTACAATACCCTCAATAGTTATCTGACGGCTCATGGTATCCCCGCTTTGCCCGAGCCTCTACAAGTTTGGGATGTGGCTATGGATCAGCGTGGATGGATCTGGGTAGCTACCGATCACTACGGTATCTTCGTCATCAATCCCGAAACGAAGGAAGTCAAGCAGTTTGTCAACAATAAGTTTGATAACACCTCGCTCAGCGAGAATACGATTAAGCGTCTGATGCTAGATAAGAACGGCAGTATGTGGATGGGTGCCTATCGTAATGGTCTTAATCAGTATATCGAGAAACTGATGGGCTTCAAGACCATTGAGATTGGTGATATCAACACCACCACTGAGGACACTCAGGGTAACTATTGGTTCGGTACCGATAACCGTGGTATCATTAAATATGTGCCAGCGACGGGTGAAACAGAGATCTACGACAAGGCCCGTTGTGGTTTTGCATCGGATATCATGGTGGCCAGCTGTAGTGCCAAGGATGGTTCTGTGTGGTTTGGTACCTATAATGGTGGCTTGGTCCATCTCAATAATGGTCATGCCACAAACTATCTGGCCTCGAATGCACAAGACGGATTGCAGAATAATAATGTCTGGTCAGTGACAGAAGACAAATGGGGCGATATCTGGATCGGTACCTTGGGAGCCGGTGTGCAGCGACTGAATGTCAAGACGGGCAAGTTCAAGGCTTGGAACTCCAATGTCGGTAATTTCCCCGAGAATTTCATGACCTCCATTGGGTGGATCAAGAAAGGCTGGCTGATAGTAGGACATTCCAATTTCTATTCGCTCATCAATCCAGTGAGTGGACAAGTGAAGAATGACACCATCCCCTTTATTCCGGGACAGCCTGCAGCTATGGCGGCTACTGCTTGTGTGGTAGAGGATAGTCGTGGACTGATATGGCACGGCTCTACCTCTGGTTGTTGTATCGTTGACAAGAAGACGGGTCAGCAGACGCTGCTCGATATGAACACCGGTCTTTTTGGCTCGAGTGTCGTGGGTATTGCCGAGGATAATCTGAATACTATGTGGATAGTTACTGAGCATGGTATTTCCAATGTCGTGCCAAAGAAGAATGAGAATGGTCAGTGGTCGTTTACTGTACGTAGCTTCAGTAGTAAGGATGGTCTGCAGGACGGTCCCTATAACCAGCGTTCTATTTCTTGTACCCGTGAGGGCCTGATCCTCGTTGGTGGTCTTGGTGGTGTGGATGTTATCAATCCCAAACTCCTCACGAACGTAGGCAATAAGGAGAAGCCCATCTTCAGCGGTCTGAAACTCTTTGGTCAGCAGATGGGTGTAGGCCAGGAATACGATGGCCGAGTGATTCTGGACGAGTCACTTGAGGCTAACCCGGAGCTCACTCTGCGCTATTATGAGAACCAGTTTACCATCCAACTGGCTACCGATAAGGGTGAGATGCATAATCCATCGCGTTTCATCTATATGCTTGAAGGCTTTACAGACAAGTGGATCGCTACTGAGGAGAACAACCCCAACATTACTTATATGTCGCTCAAGCATGGCGATTACGTCTTGCATGTCAGGATGCTCAACGATGATGGTACGATGGGCGACATCGAATCCACACTAAAGATTACGATTACCCCACCACTGCTCCGTAATCGCTGGTTGCTGTTGGCTTTCATCCTCTTTGTAGCAGGAGGTGTCTGGTTCTGGCGTCGCCGTTTCCTGCAGAAGCATGAAGAACAGACTGAGCTTGAGGACATCCGTCGTGAGGTTGAGAAGAAACAGTGGATGAACCAGATGCTTACTAAGATGCGTGATAAGAAACATGGTGGAATGGAAACACCCCAACCTGATATACGAGGCTCGCAATTGGGTGCTCCCAACAAGACATCTGGCGATCTGCAGGAGTTTATGAAAGCCCAGTGCGAGTTGTTGAAGGCTCCAAAGAATAAGAAGGTGAAGTTCTCGTTCTTCCCCTTGGCCAATGATCTTGTGATGGACTTCGATCACGACTTGCTAGGTCAGGCCGTACAGGTTCTGCTCAACAATGCCGTGATGTTCTCTCCGAAGGATTGCCGTATCAAGGTATTTGTCGATAAGACAGATACCGCAGGTTCCATCCGTATCTCGGATAATGGTATCGGATTGCCAGAGGGCGCTAAGGAACACATGTTCGATCCTATGGTCAGCGATGAGGATTCGGGCGTAAACCTCGCTTTCGTTAAGGATATCGTGACGGCTCATGGTGGTACGGTTACTGGCGATAATAATGCTGGCGGCGGCTCTGTGTTTACCATTACTCTCCCCCTTCAAAAGTCAGACGATGATGTGGAGGAAGCCGTACTGATGGACGATGATGTAGAAGAAGTATAATAACTATATATAACTGAAACTTTTTTATGAAAAAGATCTTTATGATGATGTCTGCTCTGCTCATCCCAGCTTATGTTATGGCAGCAGAGGTGCAGACGAGTGGTAGCAATGTAACAATTCGTCCCGACGGTGGTCAGGCCAAAGTAATTAATCTTGAAGTCATTAACGACAACATCATCCGGGTGCGTGCTACCTCGAAGGAAGCATTGCCTGTGAAACCTGCTTCGCTGATGATTGTTCCACAGGTGGCTCCTCCAAAAGGCTCTTATACCATTAGCGAAGAAGGGGGCGACGTAGTGGTAAAGACGAAAAATGTGAAGGCAGTTGTCTCGAAGGCTGACGGACGTGTGAAATTCTTTGATGCTGAAGGTAAAAAGCTCCTCAAGGAAGCTCAAGATGGTAAGCAGTTCTGGGACTTTACGGTACCTGAACGTGAGTTGGGAATAAAGGGCGGTGATGCTGTTACTGACGAGATGAAGCACGGTCTCTCTTGGCAGATGAAGTTCAACTCGTCTGATGATGAGGCTTTCTATGGACTTGGTCAGCATCAGAGTGAGGAGTTTAACATGAAGGGCAAGAACGAAGACCTCTTCCAGTATAACACCAAGGTGTCCATCCCCTTCGTGCTCTCTAATAAGAACTACGGTTTGCTTTGGGACAGCTATAGCTATTGCCGTTTTGGCAATCCCAAAGACTATCTGCAGCTGAACCGTGCCTTCCGTCTCTACGACAAACAGGGTAATAAAGGTCACCTTACAGGTATCTATGTCGATAAAGACGGCAAGCGTTTGGTGCGCGATGAAGACTCTATCTATTATGAGTATGCCTTCCCCGCCACTTCTGAGATAGCGGTTAAGACTGAAAATGGTGGTCTCAAGAACTTACCTCAGGGTTTCAATCTTCAAGGTTCTAATGTGGTCTATGAAGGCTTTATCGAGCCCAAGTGCTGCGATGGCGGCCGTTGCGACTGCAAAAGCCAGTGTAAGTGTAAAGGCAAGAAAGAGTTGTACCAGTTTATCCTCTACTATTCAGGTTATATTAAGGTGTATATCGATGGTAAGGAAGTCGTGCCCGAGCGTTGGCGCACCGCTTGGAATCCCAATGCCTATAAGTTTGAGGTGACGCTCGAGAAGAAAAAGCGTTCCCAACTTCGCATCGAGTGGCAACCCGATGGCGGTGAGGCTTACTGTGGCCTTCGTGTAGCCGAGCCTCGCAGCAAGGACGAGCGTGGACAGCTCTCCATCTGGAGTGAGATGGCTAAGGATATGGATTATTATTTCATCGCAGGCAACAACCTCGATCAGGTTATTTCAGGCTATCGTACGTTGACAGGTAAAGCCTCGCTCTATCCCAAGTGGATACTTGGTTTTTGGCAGAGTCGTGAGCGCTATCAGAGCCAGGAGGATATCGAGACCAATCTCGCCGAGTTCCGCAAGCGCCATATCCCTATCGATAATATTGTGCAAGACTGGAACTATTGGCCTCTCGACTCATGGGGTAGCCATCAGTTTGAAACCTCACGCTATCCGGATCCACAGGCCATGCTCGACAATGTTCACAAGATGCATGGACGCTTTATGATTAGTGTATGGCCCAAGTTCTACGATACGGTCGATAACTATAAGGAACTTGATGCAAAAGGTTGGATGTATCGTCAGGCTGTGAAGGATGACATCCACGATTGGCTGGGCTTCCGTGGCTCTTTCTACGATGCTTATGATGAGGGTGCCCGTAAGATGTTCTGGCGCCAGATGGATGAGAATCTCTATACCAAGTATAACCACGACGGCATCGCTGGTGTTGATGCCTGGTGGATGGATGCCTCTGAGCCCAATGTGCGTGACTGTACCCCCATGTGGTATCGCAAGGCCCTTAGTGGTCCTACTGCCTTAGGCACCTCGACGGAGTACTTCAATGCCTATTCTACTGTGAATGCTGATGCCATCTATAATGGTCAGCGCTCAGTATGGAAAGGCAAACTTAATGAACCTCGCGTGTTCCTGCTCACTCGTAGTGGTTTTGCTGGTGAACAGCGCTACTCTACGGCTACCTGGAGTGGTGATATCGGCACCCGTTGGGAGGATATGCGTGCCCAGATGACGGCTGGTCTGAACTACTCCATGTCTGGTATTCCTTTCTGGGGGATGGATCAGGGCGGATTCTGCGTTGAGAATCGTTATGTTGCTGCCCAGCAGCTCTTCGACAAGAGTGGGGTGGAGAACGAGGACCTGAAGGAGTGGCGTGAGTTGCAGACTCGCTGGAACCAGTTTGGCTCCTTTATTCCCCTGTTCCGCAGTCATGGTCAGTGGCCACTGCGTGAGATATGGAACATTGCCCCCGATGAGCATCCTGCTTACAAGTCGTTTGTCTATTACGACAAGTTGCGCTATCGCCTCATGCCTTACCTCTACTCGATGGCTGGATGGGCTCATTTCAAGGATTACACCCTGATGCGTGCTCTGGTGATGGACTTTGGTGGCGACAAGGAAGTCGAAAACATCGGCAATCAGTGGATGTTCGGTCCTGCCCTGATGGCATGTCCTGTGGGCTACTATAAGGCTCGTAATCGTAGTGTTTACTTCCCCAAGCAGTGTGGCTGGTATAATCTTTATACCAACGAATACGTTGCTGGTGGTCAGCGTCTGGTGGTTGATGCCCCTTATGAGCAGATTCCTGTATTCGTTCGCGAGGGTGCCATCATCCCCTTCGGTCCTGAGATGGAGTGGAGCGACGAGAAACCGGCAGAGCTTATCAATCTCTACGTCTATGCTGGTCAGAATGGATGCTTCCAACTCTACGAGGACGAGGGCACCAACTATAACTACGAGAAGGGCAAGTATGCCACCATCGACATCACTTACGACGATGCGACTCGCACCGTTAGCTTTGGTGCTCGCAAGGGTCAGTTCAATGGCATGCTGAAGAATCGCCGTTTCAATGTGGTGCTCATCACGAAGGATGCGCCCAAGGCTCTCAACCTTGAGGATCCCGAGGGCAAGATGGTCCAGTATAACGGAAAGGCTGTCAGCATCAACCTCTGATCAGCATGTACAAGAATAAGGATTTCATGATAAAGATTGCCACATGGGATCTGAGCGAGGGTTTGGTATGGGATTTCATCAGGCCCAACTCAGATGACCATAGCGCTCTTAATCAGGAAGAATATCAGCTTGTTATCGATAGTCTGGAAGAAGTTCGGGCTAAGATATTGTCTTACTGCCAAAAATCAGGAATTGATGTGAAGAGCAGTTTGACTGACAAGTAAGTGTATATCATAGGCATTTACGAGCTAAAGACTATGTTAAGAAGGTTATTATTTGTGCCGGCTGTGGTCCTGATGGGATTGACGGTACAGGCACGAGAGAGACAGAATTTTGATAACGACTGGCGCTTTATTCTGGCAGATACGGCGTCCATGTCGCAAGTGGATTACAACGACAGTTTCTGGCGCAGGCTTGACGTGCCCCACGACTGGGCCATAGAGGGTGACTTCTATGCCGGTAATCCAAGTGGAGCGGGTGGGGGAGCCCTGCCGGGAGGCGTTGGCTGGTATCGCAAGCACTTCTCGCTCGACAAGGTCGAGAAAGTATTCATTGAGTTCGATGGTGTTTATATGAACTCCACCGTTTATGTGAATGGTCAGGAGGTAGGTTTCCGCCCCTATGGCTATTCCAGTTTCGAGTACGATATCACTCCCTTTGTCCATGAGGGCGACAATGTGGTGGCGGTGCGTGTCGATAACTCCGACCAGCCCAACTCCCGCTGGTACTCTGGTTGTGGCATCTATCGTCATGTGTGGCTCACTCAAACCTCTCCCATCCATGTCAAGCATTGGGGCGTCTATGTCCACGATGGTAAGGTGGAGGTCGATTATGAGAACCCCACCAGTCAGAAGGTAACGGTCAGGAATACCTGGTTTGATGCCAATGGCAGACCTGCAAATATCAAGAAACCCCGTAAGTGGTCGTGCGAGGATCCATATATATATAAGGTGAGAACGCAACTCATCGTCGCAGGGAAAGTGGTGGATGAGGTAGAGACTACCACAGGCTTCCGCGACTTTAAGTTCGATGCTCAGACGGGCTTCTGGCTCAACGGCAAGAATTTCAAGCTCAATGGCGTCTGCGAACACCACGACTTTGGTTGTCTGGGAGCAGCGCTCAACGAAGACGCCCTCCACCGCAAACTCACCAAACTCAAGGCGATGGGTGTCAACTCCATTCGCTCGTCGCATAACCCTCCTGCTCCCGAGCTCCTCAATATGTGTGACACGATGGGACTGATCGTGATGGACGAGAGCTTCGACATGTGGCGACGCAAGAAGACTCAGAATGACTATGCCCGCTTCTTCGATGAGTGGCATGAGCGCGACCTCTCCGACCTCATCCTGCGTGATCGTAATCACCCTTCCGTTCTCATGTGGTCGATAGGCAACGAGGTACTCGAGCAGTGGTCTTCGGCTGAGGCCGATACCCTTAGCCTCGAACAGGCCAACTTGATCCTGAATGCTGGGCACGATGCCTCCACACTGGCCAAGGATGGCGAACTCTCCGTGCAGTCGTTGCTCACCCAGCATCTGGCGGAGATCGTGAAGCGCTACGACACCACGCGCCCCATCACCGCTGGTTGTAACGAACCGGCTCCAGGCAATCACCTCTTCAAGAGTGGTGCGCTCGACATCATAGGTTTCAACTATCATCACGAGTGGGTGAAGGATGTACCCAAGAACTTCCCCGGCAAGCCCTTCATCTTCTCCGAGAGTGTCTCGGCCCTACAGACCAGAGGCTACTATATGATGCCCTCCGACTCTGTCTACAAAGCTCCCAAAGAGTGGTGGCTGCCCTATACCGACCCCTCGTTTAAATGCTCTGCCTACGATAATATGCATGCTTCATGGTCGAGCACTCACGAAGAGACATGGGACGTGGTGAAGCATAACGCCTTCGTGGGAGGACAGTATATCTGGACGGGCTTCGACTATATCGGTGAGCCTACGCCCTACGGATTCCCTGCGCGCTCCAGCTACTTTGGCATCATCGATCTCGCAGGCTTCCCCAAGGATACCTATTACATGTACCAGAGCGAGTGGACCTCGAAGCCCATGCTCCACCTCTTCCCCCACTGGAACTGGGTGCCGGGCGACTATATCGACATGTGGTGCTACTTCAGTGGTGCCGACGAGGTAGAGCTCTTCATCAATGGCCAGTCCCAAGGTGTGCGCAAGAAGAGTAATCATAGCTATCCACTATCCACTATAAACTATCCGCTATGCACCGAGTATCACGTAGGTTGGCGGGTGACGTTCGACCCGGGTGAGGTCAAGGCCGTTTCACGTAAGGATGGTCAGACGGTATGCGAGCAGACCATCCGTACCGCAGGCGCTCCCCATCATATCCGTCTCACTACGGATTACAAGGGAAAGAACACCACCTTCATCATGGCCGAGGTGGTCGATAAGGACGGCAACCTCTGTCCTTGGGCCGAAGATCAGATGGTCTTTATCAGTGAGGGTGATTGTAAGATACTGGGTACCGACAACGGTTGTCAGACCTCCATGGAGCGCTTCACCTCGCCTGAGCGCAAAGCCTTCTTTGGCAAGTGCCTGGTAGTCGTCAAGGGCACAGGCTCCATCACCGTCAAGTCGCCAACCCTCGCCCCCGCCTATATCCCGTTCTGAGAGTAAAGGGCTTTCCTAAACCTTTATAGGTCTAGCCGAAAGGCTTGCTTGTGAAACAGACGTCATCCTTAAAAGTAAAACAACTTGTTTTACCTTCAAAGATGACGTCTAAACGGGTGAAAAGTATGCCTCCTTCGACAGTAAAACAAGTTGTTTTACTTTTGCAGGTGGCGCTTCTTCCGTTGGGAGCCCTATGGCTTTTGACTCTAGAGCCCCCGGAGTAGCGTAAAAAGGTGGCCTTACTTTTGAGCTTTATGCTTATTTTATGGGCAAAAAGTTTCGGTTATTGCGAAATATTTTCTACTTTTGCAAGCAGATTAACTAATAGAACTAAAAGATGAAGAAGAAATTGTTTTGTGTGGTCTGTGCGATTTGTGGCTGGATGACGGCTGAGGCACAGATTCAGATGAATGCAGGGGTGGAGTACCTGCAGTGTATGCAGAAGGACGTCTCGACAGACTTCAGTGATCTGGCGAATACGTATTTCCTGGCGGATAGTCTCGTCAGTTTCGACGACGGGAAGGGCGAGGGACTGGTGCAGTGGAAGCGCTACAGGCTGAGTCCGCGCCAGGCGTTCAACCTGAACGGCTACTGGCCCGTGAGGATGCAGATGCTCGACTTCCCCGATGCGGCTTACGAGAACGACCCGGCACTGAAGATCAAGGTGGAGTGGATCAGTGAGCGAACGGTGAGGGTGCGTATGCTGACTTCTCCGATTGAGCCTAAATCGACAGATCAGGATGATGTGATGTTCTGTGATGCCTTTAAGGCCAAGAAGAGTTACGTAGCCAAGAGATCGCCCTACGGATCGGTGGAAATTCAGAAGTATCCCTTCCGTCTGGTTGTGAAGGATGCCAAGGGGAAGATCCTGACGCAGACAAGGCACATGATCGACAACGACTCGAGCCAGATCAAGCTGCTGCCCTTCTCGTTTATCAAGCGTGGTTCAGACAATTCAAGGAGTGTGAACCCCGTGTTTACGCTGGCTCCTGGCGAGCGCATCTACGGGTGTGGCGAGTCGTTTACCTCCTTGAATAAGGTGGGTCAGAAGGTGCACCTCTCAGTGACCGACCCCCAGGGGCCTGAGAGCGACGGCCAGTACAAGCCCGTACCCTTCTACTTCTCGAATCGTGGCTATGGCGTGTTTATGCACACGTCGGCTCCTGTTACCTGCGACTTCGGTGCTTCGTATATCGGAGCCCAGCGCCTGTTCATGGCCGACGAGGTGATGGATTTCTTCATCTTCTTCGGAGAACCGAAGGACATTCTGAACGAATATACGGAGATTACGGGCAAGAGTCCGATGCTGCCCTTGTGGAGTTTCGGCACGTGGATGAGCCGCATTACTTACTTCTCGCAGGAGGAGGGACTGGAGATTGCCCGTCAGTTGAGGGCGCACAAGATTCCTTCCGACGTGATTCACTTCGATACGGGGTGGTTTGGCGTGGATTGGCAATGCGACTACCAGTTTGCCAAGGACCGTTTCGAGGACCCGGTGAAGATGCTGAAACAGCTTTCAAAAGACGGTTTCCACACGTGTCTGTGGCAATTGCCTTACTTTACGCCCAAGAACCGTTTCTTCCCAGAGATCATCGAGAAGGGTCTGCACGTGGTGAACGCTACGGGCGGCATGCCTGTGGAGGATGCTATCCTCGACTTCTCGAACCCCGAAACCGTAGGCTGGTATCAGTCGAAGATCGAAGGACTGATGAAGCAGGGCGTCTCTACCATCAAGTGCGACTTCGGTGAGGCGGCGCCTTACAATGGCTTCTACCATAGCGGCAAGGGCGGTCTCTATGAGCATAATCTCTATCCCCTGCGCTATAACAAGGCGTTATGGGAGGTGGTCGAGAAGAACCATCCTGGCGAGGGCATCATCTGGGCGCGCTCGGCCTGGGCAGGAAGTCAGCGTTACGCCCTGCACTGGGGTGGTGACGCAGCTACGACCAACACGGGACTGTTGGGCGATCTGCGCGGTGGACTTAGCTTCGGACTGAGCGGATTCTCGTTCTGGAGCCATGATATGGGTGGCTTCGTGACGGCTTCGCCAGAGGATATCTACCGCCGGTGGCTGCCCTTCGGATTCCTGTCTAGCCATACCAGAGCCCACGGTGCGCCTCCTACGGAGCCCTGGCTGATATCGGAGAGCTTTACAGAGGCCTTCCGTGCCTGTGCCGAGATGAAGTACAAGTTGATGCCTTACGTATATGCCCAGGCTAAGGACTGTTCGGAGCACGGACTACCTATGGTAAGGGCCTTGCTGGTGGAATTTCCTGAGGATCCAGGCGCCTGGCTCGTGGAAGACGAGTATATGTTTGGCTCACAGATGCTCGTAGCCCCGTTGCTTGAGAGCGGCAACGAGCGCACGGTGTATCTGCCTAAGGGCAAGTGGATTGACTATCAGAGTGGTAAGGTGTATGAGGGTGGCTACCAGACGATAGAGACAGGACAGATACCGGCCGTTATTCTGGTGAGAGACGGTAGTCTGATACCTCATGTGCCCTTGGCTCAACGTACGGACGAGATTGACTGGAACGCCATCGAACTGAAGGCGTACAAAGCCGATGCCAAGACATGCAAAGGACTGGTGTTTAAGCCCGGTAATAGCAAGATAGAGGTGGTGGAACGTTGAATTTGGTTAAAATGATTTAAAAAGACGATGCGTGAGTAACAACGTATCGTCTTTTTTTGTATCTTTGCACGCTTTTTCAGAGTAACAGTAGTAATAATGAGGCAATTAAAGATTCAAAAGAGTATTACCAATCGATCGAGTGAAGCACTTGACAAGTACCTCGTGGAGATTGGTCGTCAGCCCCTTGTGACCATTGATGAGGAGATCGAGTTGGCTCAGGCTATCCGTAAGGGCGGTCCTGAGGGAGAGCGTGCAAAAGAGCGATTGGTTACGGCCAACCTGCGCTTTGTCGTTTCTGTGGCCAAGCAGTATCAGCATCAGGGTCTGACACTGACCGACCTGATTGACGAGGGAAACATCGGATTGGTGAAGGCTGCTGAGAAGTTTGACGAGACGCGTGGATTCAAGTTTATCTCTTATGCCGTATGGTGGATTCGCCAGAGCATTCTGCAGGCTATTGCAGAGCAGAGCCGTATTGTGCGGCTGCCGCTGAACCAGAGTGGAGCCCTGAGCAAGATTAATCAGGAGATTAACCGTTTCGAGCAGATTCATCAGCGCCGTCCCTCTGTGACAGAGTTGGCAGAGTTGACTCAGATTGATGAGGCAAAAATCGAGCAGACCGCAAAAGCTGACAGCCACCACATGAGTATCGACGCTCCCTTTGGTGAGGACGACGACAACTCGATGGCTGATATGCTGAGTTCGGGCGACGACACCCGTACCGACAAACAAGTGGATTACGAGTCGCTGACCAGTGATCTGGAGAACGTGCTGCGCAGTGTGTTGAAGGACCGCGAGCTGAAAATTGTTCGCGAGTGCTTTGGTATCGGCTGCCAGGAGCGTGGTCTGGAGGAAATTGGGGCGGAGATGGGTCTGACACGTGAGCGTGTGCGCCAGATTCGTGAGAAGAGCATCGCCAAACTGCACGACAGTGGCCATGCCCGGATATTGATGAAGTATCTTGGTTAAACAAAAAGAATCCCTCGCTGATGGCGAGGGATTCTTTTTGATGTCTCTTTTATTTGTAGTCTCTGATGCGAACCTCTGTACCTGAGCCAGCAAGTTGCATGCTGATTTTATAGACGGGTGTGTCGTTGAAGTGATAGGGAAACAGCACTTTGGGCTTGATGATCTTCGCAGCATTGACACACTGGTCGATGGTCATCGTGTAAGGCTGGTTGCAGGGCAGGAACGCAATGTCGATGTCCTTGATGTCAGCCATCTCGGGGATGTCCTCCGTATCGCCGGCAATATAGATGCGAAGGCCGTCGAGCGTGAGGATATAACCGTTATCGCGCCCCTTTGGGTGGAACTGCATGTGGTCGGGCGTGGTGTTATAAGCAGGCACCGCCTCAATAGAGATGTCGTTTGAGTACTGCACCTTGTCGCCGTTACGCATTACAAAACCGTTCTTGAAGTGCCCGAACACGGCCTGGTTCACATAGATCGATGTGGCCGGTGTGCGGATCTGGTGGATGGCCTCACGGTCGAAGTGATCTTTGTGCTCGTGGGTGATTAGGATAATGTTGGCCTTGGGGAAGGTGGCATAGTCGGTTTCGGGCTTCAGCCACATGCCCACGGGGTCGACCTGGATCTCGATGCCGTTGTAATTGATTTCCATACTGGCGTGCTTGATGCACGTGATCGTTACTTTCTTGCCGCTCTTGGTGGTGAATTCGTCCACCTTCTGGGCGGCGTTACATCCGAGTGCTACTAAAGTGGTAAGCACCATGGTTAAGACTTTTTTCTTCATTGATATATTATATAATAGGTATTGTTAACACAAACCGGGCACCCTTAGTGTAGGAGGTGTCGAGTTTAAGGGAGCCTTCTAACTGTTCGGCGAGCTTGCGACTCAGGGGAAGACCCAGACCAATGCCTTCCTTGAAAGAGTCCAACTTGACGAAACGGTCGAAAATACGTTCTGCCTCTTTCTTGGGAATGCCGCAACCCGTATCCTCGACGGTGATCTGAAGTTGGTCGTCGGTGGCCAAAGCATTCAGTAGGATGCTTCCTTTCTCTGTGTATTTGATGGCATTCTCCATGAGGGCTGTGAGGATGCGCTTCAGCATGTTCTCGTTGGTCTTCAGCGTGAAGTCGTCGTCGAGTGAAGACTCCAGACGGATAGTGACGCCCTTCTTGGCGATGGGCTCATATTCATGTATCGTCTGGCGCAATATGCGGTTGATGCAGGGGGTGTCGTCTCTTCTCATCTTCTCGGTGGACTCGATGAGCGACAGACCGATGATCTCGTCGATGAGGGTAGTGATCTGATGGGCGCTTCTCTGCATCATTTCCGACATGTGTTGGCGCTCCTCGACACTATCAGTGAGCTCTGGGTCGGCAATGACCTGTGAGAAGCCACTGATAATGTTCAGGGGCGTTCGCACCTCATGGCTGACGTTCTGAATGAAAGCTGCCTTCATCTTCTCCGACTCGGTAGCACGTTGGTATGCTTTCTTCAGTTCTTGCAGGTGCTTACGGCGCGACTGGACAAGATAGACAAGAGAGATGATCAGCAATGACAACAGGATGATGGTTGCAGAGAGGCCAATGACTTTTGTGCGGTCGGCCTGACGACGGGCTTCATAGAGACTGAGCTCATCATGAATGCCCATCATATTGTTGGAGAGCACCACGTTGATAGTGGAGTCTCTTGTAGCGCTTGCTTCTTTTTGGGCATTGAATGCTTCTTCCCATCTGCCAGCCTTCTCGTAGATCTGTACGATAGCATCCTTACCTTCGTCGCTTAATTCTTTCTTCGCCAAGGCGATGGCTTCGTCGGTCTTTCCCAGACATGACAGGTAATACACTTCGAGGGTTCTGCCGTGAACTGATGTCTTTCCTTCCTCTTCACCTTTTTTGTAGGCCTTGTAACCCTCGATAAACTTATCGAAATCGCCTCGATAGTAGTAGATGAGCGTCTGGCGCGTCTCAATGTCAAATACGCGATCGGGGGAATGCTTCTTGGCAACCTCAAGCGCCAAAGACAATAAACTGTCTGTCTCCTCGAAGTTGTCGTTGTTGATCACGTTGACAATATTCATATAGATGGGTGGCATATTGGCGTAGTAGCCTTCCTGCTTCATTAATCTGAGCGTCTCATCCCAGTTCTTCTTGGCCTCTTCCCTATTACCGCAGATATTGTTGATATGTCCCAACATATTGGTGACCATGTACATCTCCTTGTCGATATGTTTTTCGCGCAGTTCCTCTGAGAGTACCATGGCCAGTTTGTAGGCTTCAAAGATCTTCTGCTGGTTCAACAGGAACACGATTTCATTGCAACGCTGGTTGTAGTAGCCGTGGGTATCACCTTGTTTTTTCATATAGTCTTCGAGCGCCTTGACAGCAGGGAAGAACTTGGCACTGTCGGCATTGTTGAAGGCATTGTGCATGGTGTCGCGCAAGGCGATATACTCCTTGCTCGTCGTATAGTCGGCATCAGCTGCGATGCAGAAAGCAGCGCAGAGTGTCAAGGTTAATAGGAGAAATACCCGTTTCATAATTTGGCGATCGAGTAGCTGATTATTCTTGTTGCAAAAATACAGTTTTTTCCTCTATATACCAAATAAAATCGCTGTTTTTCGCAAAAAAATGCCTCAAAAGTTTGGAAATTTAGAAAAGTTTGTCTATTTTTGCATTCATACAACCAGTAAATAGGAGGTTTGGGTAAGTTATGTGGGCAGTTATTATCATATTAGTCGTTTTATGTCTGACGCTTATTGCCAGCCTTATTAAAGAGCATGCAAGGGTCAAGACTTTCCGGCAGTCTGACGAGATGAAGACATTGTTTATCGATGCGCTGGCTCGTGAGATCAGAACCCCCTTGCACTCTGTTTCTGGATTGGCTGAAATCATTTCAAAGGAAGATCTATACCTCTCGAAGGAGGAAAAAAAGAACATTTCAGACCAGATACTTTATAATGCCCGTATGATTGATACTGTGCTCAATGAAGTATCGCTGTTCTCAGACGAAGGGGAAAATGTCCGTACCATGAAGAATGAGCGTTTCAGTCCCAACCGTGTGTGTATGACCTGCATCGATGCCAATCTTGCAAGTGCTAATCCGGGGGTAAAGATCGTCTTCCGCAGAGGAGTGGGCGATGAACTGTTTATCTCAGCAGAACGTCATATCGTGGAATTGGTGCTCAGCAAACTTATCAATATCTCTTGTAGGTTCACGAAGAAGGGCGAGATTACCGTAGGCTGTAGGTTTGACGAAACCCACAGACTGTTGACTTACATTGTTGAAGATACGGGTGGCGGCATACCAGAGGAGCGTAAGGATGCCCTCTTTAAATGGTTCGATGATCCCAGCCTGGCCTCTGATATCGTGGAGTTCGACCTCAGCGTATCTTATCGTTTGGCACAAAAGATAGGTGGAAACCTGCATTGGGATAGCACTTATACGAAGGGCACTCGTATGGAGTTCGTATTCCCCGTTCGCTAATTTCCCACGACTTAATCTTCCTTATCCAGTCTGTCGCGCCAGAGGTATTTTCGTGTTTCGTGCACGAGAATGCCACTAAGGAAGAGTAGTGATATCAGGTTTGGTATCGCCATCAGTGCGTTCATACAGTCGGCAAGGTTCCATACCAGCGAGAGATTCATCACGCTGCCGATGAACACTGCTGCAATATAGAGCACACGATAACCCAAAACCCACTTCTTTCCCTTCAGGTATTCCATGGCCCGTTCGCCATAATAGCACCATCCGAGAATGGTGGAAAAGGCAAATGTGAGGAGTCCGAAGGTAAGTAATGGGCGCCCTATGACAGGAATCTTGGCAAAGGCATCCTTGGTCAGGGTAGCACCATTGGAGAAGTCGATGTCTGGGTAGGCAATGACGCTGCTGACGATGACCAGTCCGGTAAGGGCACAGATAACGACCGTGTCCCAGAATGTTCCACTCGAAGAGACGAGTGCCTGGCGTACAGGGTTGCGTGTCTGTGCTGCTGCTGCTACGATGGGGGCTGAGCCCATACCACTCTCATTAGAGAAGAGTCCACGGGCGATACCAAAACGTGCCGCCATCATCACTGTGGAACCCACAAAACCGCCACCTGCTGCCTCTGGTGAGAAAGCGGCATGACAGATAAGTTTTATTGCCGGCCACAGATAAGGCGCATTGACTATCAGGATGTAGATGCACCCCATGACATAGAAAGCGGCCATGAAGGGTACAAGCATGCTACATACCCGGGCAATGCTTTTTACGCCACCTAGCACTACCGCACAGGTAAGCAGACAAACGAATGTGCCAGTAATATAAGGTGATACGCCATACGATTCATAGGCCACCGTGGCGATGGCATTGGCCTGTACTGTATTGCCAATGCCGAAGGCGGCAAGGGCCGTGAAAACCGCAAAGAGTACGGCTAGCCATTTCCATCCCAATCCACGTTCGAGGGCATACATCGGACCGCCGAGCATCTTGCCGCTTTCTGTCTTTACACGGTATTTGATGGCGAGCAGACCTTCTGCGTATTTCGTGGAGATACCAAACACACCCGTGAGCCAACACCAGAGCACGGCTCCTGGTCCGCCGAGGGCGATGGCAGTGGCTACGCCGATGATATTTCCGGTACCGATGGTTGCTGCCAGAGCTGTGGCCAGCGAACCAAACTGCGACACGTCGCCTTTAGCGTCGGGATCTTTTTTCACTGAAAGACGAATAGCCTTGAAGATATGTCTTTGTGGGAATCGCAGACTGATGGTAAGAAAAATGTGCGTGCCCAGTAGCAGGATGATCATCGGCCATCCCCATAAGAAACCACTCAATTCGGTCAGAAAGTCGTTTAACCAGTCCATCTTCTATTTTTCAAAATTGATAATCACATGTTTATATCCCATGGCCAGCATCATATTGCGGAATTGTTCCTTGCCATTGGTCTCTGCTGCCTGTAGGTTCTCTTTCGTAAGACAATGTCGTGTCATCATCCGATAGGCTTTCTTGTAGAGTGCTTCACGGTCTGCAGAACTCCATGTTCCACTTTCGTAGAAGGATTTTGTGCGGGCTTCGTCGATAAAATCCTTGTCCAATAGTCCTATGGGCGGCAATGTGACCGTCACAGAGTCGCCGTTTGTTTCTATCCACTTGGGCCTCGTTTGGTTCATATTCACTCCTAAGCGCAGTGTTCCGTAATATATGCGGGCCAGTTCGTCGTCCATCAGAATTCGCTTGCGGGTGGTATCTACTAGTTCCTCTGCACTGACGGAGAGAAATTCCCATTCACCGATAGCCTTGATACTCTGTATCTGCGTGGGGGTGATATCGATTTCATTATCAGTTCCAAAGTCGAGATGGTCGTTCCTGGTCAGATTCCGCAACCAGAAGAATCCCCCCACAACTAGTACAACTACCAGCAAGGCTACACCTATTTTAATATATGACAGTGTCTTCACGGCTCAATCCTCGATTTTCAGTAGTTTTACAATGTCGTTAGCTTCATACGGATGCCGGTAGGCAATGGTAATGTCCTGCTCCTCATAGCCCATCTCCTTGAGCATCGGCACCAAGACCTTTGCGGCATTGGCCTGAGCCGTTTCCAGAATTCCCAGCTTGGGAATGTCGGCAATGATGGCGGCACGCCCCTGTTGTTGATAATCGGCCAGTTCCTTGTCGCTGAAGTATGCCCTTGTGAAGGCTACGTATTGCTTCACGTTTTTCTGATCGATCTTCGAACTGGTCATCGTCACTTTCGGGTCGGGCAACAGTATTGTGATCTTGTTGCCCTGGCGCTCGATGTTCTGTTCTGAGAACAGGCTGAAGTCGATGTAGGCTTTCAACTTTGCGTCCATAGGGATGGCTATTTTACGGTCGCCCAAGGGTACCTTGAAATTGAAATCCTTCTGAAACACCGTTCCCTTCAGACGTAGTACGTCGTCGTGGGTAACGATTTTGTGTACGCGGTATTCTGCTGTATAGAGTTTGGCGCATTTCTGTACCTGTGTCACCAGCATGGGCACAGTGTCAATGCTATGTGCTTTAGGTGTAGGAGCCTCACCGTTCTCGTGGACGATGCGGCTATGGCAGAACAGTAGTCCTACGACTACCAGCACAGTGCAGGCGAATATTACATACTTCTTCATCTTCTGAATATTTTTTCCTGTTCGCATTCTTGAGCGCAAAATTAGTAAAAAAAAGTCAGTTCGCTGAAAGTTCAAACATTTTTTTTCTTATAATTTGAATTTTAGTTGTATCTTTGCACACAAATCATCAATCAAATGAAGAAGATCCGACTTGTTATAGTCCTTCTGACAGCAATTTTAGCCGTCAGTTGTGCCAAGAAGAAACAGACCGACGATATTATCGTCCCTCGTACAGAAACTCCGAAACCTCAGGGGCCTATCCGTATGCAACCTTACGACCAGACCAAGGATATCGTATGGCTTGAAAAGAACTATCATGTGACTATCCATCGTGAGGCTGACGATAGTCTGAAGAAGGTAAAGGACGAGACAGAACAAGAGTTTGTTGACAACCACATCACCCTCCGTGTCATCCGCAGCGATGGCAGTGTGTTCTTTAACCGCACCTTCACAAAGGTCGCTTTCGATGCCCAGCTTGATGACGATTATCGTCAGACGGGTATTTTGGAGGGTATTGTCTTCGATAAGGTCGATGGTCATAACCTCGTGTTTGCGGGTAGTGTCAGCCATCCCCAGACTGATGAGTATATCCCTCTGGTAATCATCGTTAGCAATTTTGGAGATGTTACGATTAAGCGTGACGACCAGATGGACACCAGTGGTAGCGAAACATCGGCTTCTACCGATGATGACGAGGATGGTGTTTAAACCTGTAGCTTAAAGTTCTGGAATGATTCGTTGACCCCAATGGTCGCAGAGTTCCTGCATATTGGGGAAGATAAGGTTGGCGCCTGCTACGAGTAGCTCTTCGTCGGGTAGGGGTCCGGTATTTACGGCAATGGTAAAGATGCGGGCGGCATGCCCTGAACGAACACCAAGCGGCGCATTCTCAATGACAGCGGCTTCATAAGGCTGTAGGTCTCCTGCCTTTTGAAGTCCCATCAGATAAGGGTCAGGATTAGGCTTCCCTCGTTTGACATCGTATGCGGTGGTGATATGGGCTACATCAACGTAGGATCCAAAATCTTTAAGAATACGTTGGATAAGTGGGCGCTGTCCGCTACCTGTCACAACACCACAAAGGATGCCGTTTTTATGAAGCTTCTCCATCAGATTAAGGATGCCTGGCATGACGGGAGCCTCAGGGAGCGAATGGAATATCTGTGTTTTTACGTCGTACATTTGCTGGGCTTCGTCCTCACTGATGATGCGCCCTTGCTGACGCTTCACCATCTGTCGGATGGTGTCAATGCCACGTGCTCCCTCAGTGGCGTAAGCATCGTCGGATGTCATGTGAATACCGAAACGCGCCATCGACTCCTGCCAGGCGATAGCATGGTTTGGCATGGAGTCGTAAAGCACACCATCCATGTCAAAGAGCACGGCCTTGGGGCGAAATGCCTCAAAGCCGTGGTCTTCCAAGTATTTCTTGATGGCGAAGTCGTACATTTATGCCTCCTTAGCCAGGCGGTCTTTAATAGCTTTGCTCTCTGCCTCGTAGCCAGGCTTGTCGAGCAGGGCGAACATATTCTTCTTGTAGGCCTCCACACCGGGCTGGTTGAACGGGTTCACACCTAGCACATTACCGCTGATGCCACAGCCAATCTCGAAGAAGTAGATAAGCTGACCCAGATAGCGCTCACTGAGACGTGGCATTGTGATGCGGATGTTAGGCACACCACCGTCCACATGAGCCAGCTTGGTGCCTAGTTCGGCCATCTTGTTTACCTCATCCACACGTTTGCCAGCCAGGAAGTTCAGTCCGTCGAGATTCTCCTCGTCGCTGGGGAAAAGCAGTTTCTTCTCGGGCTCCTCTACGCTGATCACTGTCTCGAAGATGGTGCGCTCACCTTCCTGAATCCACTGGCCCATGGAGTGCAGGTCGGTGGTGAAGTCGACAGATGCAGGGAAGATACCCTTGTTGTCCTTACCCTCAGATTCTCCGTAGAGCTGCTTCCACCACTCACTCATAAAGTGCAGTTTGGGTTGGAAGTTCACCATGATCTCGATCTTCTTGCCACTCTGATAGAGTCCGTTACGAACGGCAGCATACTGGGCAGCGGGGTTCTCAGCAAAGGGTACATCAGGGGCGCAAGCCTTCTCCATATCCTGAGCACCGCCAACGAGTTCCTTGATGTCGAAACCTGCACAGGCGATGGGGAGCAAACCTACTGGTGTGAGTACAGAGAAGCGGCCACCTACGTTGTCGGGGATGACAAAGCTTTTGTAGCCTTCCTTGTCGGCACAAGTACGTGCTGCGCCTTTCTTAGCGTCGGTGATGGCTACGATGACCTTCTTTGCCTCCTCCTTACCTCTCTGAGCCTCGCACTGTTTCTTCAATAGACGGAAGGTGAGGGCGGTCTCGGTGGTGGTGCCACTCTTAGAGATGTTGATTACACCGAATTTCTTGTCCTTCAGATACTCGGTCAACTCGAACAGATAATCCTCGCCGATGTTGTTTCCTGCAAAGAGGATGGTGGGGTTCTTCTTGTCGTTAACGAGCCAGGCAAACGAGTTGCTCAGGGCCTCGATAACGGCACGGGCACCCAGATACGAACCGCCGATGCCGGCTACTACGATAGCTTCGCAGTTGTCTCTCAGTGTGTTAGCACAAGCCTGCAGCTCGTCGATGAATGCAGGTGTGATACTGCTAGGCAGATGCAACCAACCTAAAAAATCGTTACCGGGGCAGGTGCCCTCTTCAAGAGCCTTCTGAGCGGCCTTAACCTGAGGCTCAAAAGCCTCTACTGCGCCAGCTTTTAGGAAGCAGGCGGCTTTGGTGATGTCTAATTTGATGTTGCTCATAGATGTATTATTTTAAATTGTATGTATTTATCTGAATGAGTCTGTCAGCAGTTTAATCTCAATCTGTGGACTGATGCGTTCGTACAATATATTATAGACAGCATCGAGGATAGGCATGTTTACATGACAATGGCGATTAATCTCCTTCATGCACTTCGTGCCGAAGTAGCCCTCGGCTATCATCTCCATCTCTATCTGAGCCGACTTCACGCTATAGCCTTTACCAATCATCGTTCCAAAGGTGCGGTTACGAGAGAAATTCGAGTAGCCCGTCACGAGCAGGTCACCCAGATAGACGCTGTCATAGATGTTTCGTTCCAGGGGGTGAACAGCTGTGAGGAATCGGTTCATCTCCTGTACGGCATTCGCCATCAGCACGGCCTGGAAGTTGTCTCCGTATTTCAAGCCGCTACAGATACCTGCGGCAATGGCATATACATTCTTCAGCACTGAGGAATACTCGATACCCACCACATCGGTAGAGGTCTTGGTCTTAATAAACTCACTGGAGAGCACATCGCAGAAGGCCTGCGCCTTGTCGCGATCGGCACATCCTACGGTGAGGTAACTAAGTCGCTCAAGGGCCACCTCCTCGGCATGTGAGGGACCACCAATGCAGGCAAGGTTCTCGTATGGCACGTCGTAAACCTGATGGAAATATTCCGAGCAGACGAGGTTTTCATCGGGCACAATACCTTTGATGGCCGTCAGGATGTATTTGTCGCGAATTCGTGTCTTCAATTTCTTCAGGTGACTTTTCAGGTAGGGTGAAGGGGTGACGAATACCAATGTGTCATACTGTTGGGCAATACGGTTCAGATCGCTGTCGAAATGTATCTCGTCTGTGTTAAAATGCACACTCGTCAGGTAAGCCGGGTTATGGCCCATGCGCCGGAAGTCTTCTATGCGGTCATCGCGTCGCATATACCAACCGATGTGGTGGGTGTGACTCACCACAATCTTGGCTATTGCTGTTGCCCAGCTGCCACCACCGATAATTGCTATCTTACCACAGTCGTACATATTTATTTTTATATCAACACAGAGGTACAAAAGCTCAGAATCTTTTTATTCTTAACCTCTTTGTTTCTGTATCTCTGTGTTTTTATTAAACCTTTTCTATCCAGGCAGCGACTTCATCAACGCTCGGCTTCTGCATCTCGAGCTTGTACTTCTTCACAATGTCTCCAATCTTCTGCTGTAGACCCTGAGGCTTCTCGTCCTTGATGTTCTGGATGAGGTTAAAGCCAGCCTTCCTCAAAACGGGAACCCACTCTTCGGCTACACCAATCTCAGCCCACTCGGCTGGGGTGCTCTGAGGAATTTTCTTCTCGGGCTTCATCTGGGGGAAGAACAGCACTTCCTGGATGAACGTCTTACCCGTCATCAGCATCACCAAACGGTCGATGCCGATGCCGATACCACTGGTAGGCGGCATACCGTACTGAAGGGCACGCAGGAAATCCTGATCAATGATCATGGCCTCGTCATCACCCTTGTCTGCCAGGCGCATCTGCTCGACGAAACGTTCCTCCTGGTCGATGGGGTCATTGAGTTCAGAGTAAGCATTGGCCAATTCCTTACCGTTTACCATCAACTCAAAACGCTCGGTAAGTCCAGGCTTAGAACGGTGCATCTTGGTGAGAGGTGACATCTCCACAGGATAGTCTGTGATAAAGGTAGGCTGGATGAAAGTGCCCTCACAGAACTCACCGAAGAGTTCGTCGATCAGCTTACCCTTACCCATAGTCTCATCGACATCCATGCCCTTCGAGAGACAGAATGCACGAATTTCCTCCTCCGTCTTGCCGTTGCAGTCGAAGCCGGTCTTCTCCTGGATAGCTTCGAGGATAGGCAAACGACGATAGGGCGCCTTGAAACTCACGTTGTTTCCGTCGATCTCGCGCTCTGGCTTGCCATTGACGGCGATACAAATCGTCTCGAGCAACTTCTCGGTGAACGACATCATCCAGTTGTAGTCCTTATACTGCACATAGAGTTCCATGCAGGTAAACTCGGGGTTGTGGTTGCGGTCCATACCCTCGTTTCGGAAGTTCTTGCCAATTTCATAGACGCCTTCGAAACCGCCCACGATGAGGCGCTTCAGGTAGAGCTCGGTAGCGATACGCATATACATATCCTGATCGAGCGCATTGAAGTGGGTGATAAACGGACGGGCCGATGCACCACCTGCAATCATCTGCAAGGTGGGTGTCTCCACCTCAGTATAGCCGGCTTCATCCAAAACTCTCCGGAGTGTGCGGATCACGGTCGCTCTTTGCAAGAAGGTGTCTTTCACGCCCTCGTTGACCACGAGGTCAACATAGCGCTGGCGATAGCGTAGCTCAGGATCGTCGAATTTATCGTAAGCCACACCGTCCTTATACTTCACGATAGGCAGTGGCTTCAGACTCTTCGACAGCAACTTCAGTTCAGAGGCATGTACGGAGATCTCGCCTGTCTGGGTACGGAACACCTTACCCTTTACGCCAATAAAGTCACCAATATCGAGCAGACGCTTAAATACATTATTATATAAGTCCTTGTTCTCCCCAGGGCAGATATCATCGCGGGTAATATAAACCTGAATGCGTCCCTTAGAGTCCTGGAGTTCGGCAAAGGAGGCCTTACCCATCACTCGGCGACTCATCATACGACCAGCGATAACAACCTCGCGATCCTCGTCGTCCTTGAAGTTTTCCTTGATATCTGTACTAAATGCATTTGTGGGGAATTCAGCAGCAGGATAGGGGTCGATGCCCATCGAGCGCAGTTCCTGAAGGCTCTGGCGCCTTCCGATTTCTTGTTCGCTTAGTTCTAAAACATTCATCTTTTTTCAAAAAAATACCTTTTATGGGTGCAAAGTTACGAAATTTCCCCGAAAAAAGCAAGGATAGGGTAAATATTTGCAAAAAAAAGCATAAAGATTTGCACAGTACTGGAAAATTGTTTATATTTGCCACATCTAACTAAAAGCTTGAGAAGAATCAGACAACAATCAAAGTTTAGAATTCAGTAGAAATGGAGAAAGCAGAAACAGTAGACAAAATCAAAACCCGGGTTGTTGGTATCGACATCCGGGTTGAAAAGACAACGTTCGCTGTAGTTGACATCAGGGGTGAAATCATAGCCCAAGATCACTTTGCAACACTCGATTACCCTGATGTCAATGATTATACTAAAGCATTGTGTGAAAAGGTAGTGACACTGGTAGAGGAGAACGGTGGCTACGAGAAGATTCGTTCGATAGGCGTCAGTGCACCAAGTGCTAGTTTTGTTACCGGCAGTATTGAGAACGCAGCCAATTTGCCGTGGAAAGGTGTCATCCCTCTGGCAGCGATGCTCCGCGACCAGTTGGGATTGGCTGTGGCCGTTGCCAACGATGCCCACATCTCAGCTCTCAGTGAGAAGGCTTATGGCAGTGCCCACGGCATGAAAGACTTTATGGTGGCTTCGATCAGTCACGGAGGTCTGGGCAGTTGCTTCTACTCTAACGGTCAGCCCCATCTGGGTGCCTTCGGCTTTGCTGGCGAGGTAGGTCACACCTGTGTACAGCCTGGTGGCCGTCTGTGTGGTTGCGGTCATAAGGGTTGCCTTGAGACATATTGCTCCGAGAAGGGACTTGTGCGCACGGTGCGTGAACTGATAGCAGAAGGCAAGGACTCGCCACTGGCTAAACTCGATAAATTCTCGATTGCAGATATCGTCAGTTGCTGTGAACAAGGCGACGAGGTGGCTATTGAGGCCTTCCGTCGTACAGGCGAGGCATTAGGCCTCGGACTGGCAAACTATGCCTCCGTGCTCGATCCTGAGGCCATTATCCTTACGGGTGATATGACGCAGGCTGGTAAGTGGTTGCTGAAGCCCATGCGCACATCGTTCGATGAGCATGTATTCCATAATATCAGGGGTAAAACGCGTATCCTTGTCTCGATCCTCAAGGAGGGCGAGCGCGATGTGCTGGGTGCCAGTGCCCTGGCTTGGGATGTCAAAGAGTATTCATTATTTAAATAAAAACTAGACACATGGAAGAATATAACCTGAAGACAAAAGTTGTTGGTGTCGATATCAGCACCGAGAGTACCACTTATGCCATCGTAGATATTCGTGGTAATATTATTGCAGAAGACTCTTTCCCGACTTCGGACTATCCTGACGTAAACGGCTATGTGACCACGCTGAGTGAGCGTATTGTGATGCTGGTCGAGGCCAATGGTGGTTATGAGACCATTCGCTCGATTGGTGTGAGTTCGCCGAGTGCCAGTTCGGTGTCGGGATGTCTCGAGAATGCCGCCAACCTCCCTTGGAAGGGCATAGTGCCGTTGGCAGCCATGCTTCGCGACCGTCTAGGATTGGCTGTAGGCCTTTCTAATGATGCTCATATTTCTGCTTTGGGCGAATATGCCTTTGGTAGTGCCCATGGTATGAAGAACTTTATTATTGTCAGTCTGGGTGTAGGCGTCGGCAGTTGTTTCTTCTCTCAAGGAGACGAACATCAGGGTCATCTGGGTTATGCCGGTGAGTTTGGTCATACCTGTGTAGCCGATGGTGGTCGTCTGTGTGGGTGTGGTCATAAGGGTTGTCTTGAGTCGTATGTCGGAGCCGTAGGTATCGTGAAGACCGCCAAGGAACTGATGGCTGATTCGGATGCACCGTCACTGATGCGCGACCTTAGCAAACTATCGCCCCGCACCATTTGTGAGTGTTGCAACAAGGGTGACGAGATGGCTATTGAGGTGTTCCGTCGCACGGGTTATATGCTGGGTATCGGTCTGGCTAACTATGCTTCTATAGTCGATCCAGAGGCTATCATCCTTACGGGTGGTATCTCTCATGCTGGCAAGTGGATCGTCGATCCCTGCTATGAATCGTTTGAGAGTCATGTGTTTGGTAATCTGAAAGGCAAGGTGAGAATCCTCATGTCGAAGCTTAACGATCGTGAGCGCGATGTGCTGGGTGCCAGTGCCCTTGCCTGGAGCGTGCCTGAATATTCTCTGTTTAAGTAAGGCTGAAGGTTGGTAACCAGTAGTCAGTCATTGAATATTGAAAATTGAATAATTGAAGCGTGGACGTAGAAAGGATTAAGGATATTATTAATGACAAACCAAACTTAAGTACCGCCCTCGGAATGGAGTTTATCTCCACCCCCGAGGACGATACTTGTATGGCTCGCATGAAGGTCGATGAGCGCAATCGTCAGCCCTTCGGTTTTCTCAGTGGCGGAGCCTCCTTGGCGTTGGCCGAGAATGTGGCTGGTGTGGGTTCTTCTTCGCTCTGTCCGGGTTGTGCCTGTGTGGGCATCGAGGTCAGCGGCAGTCATGTAAAGGCTGTGGCCGAAGGCGATACGGTGACGGCCTATGCCCGTCTGCTACACAAGGGCTCCACGCTCCACGTCTGGAACGTGGATATCCGTGACACCTCGGGCGAGCTTATCTCCAATGTTCGTGTCACCAATTACGTGATAACTTCCAGAAGATAATGCCAGGATTTGCTATATACCGGTTGCCTCATGAGTCGCAAGTGACATGGGTTCTGCAGACGGAAGGGGAACCGGTGGAGTTGACTTCGTGTACAGAATTGAATGGTCGTCGCGGCTTTGTGATAGCCCCTTTTGAGGTTACACCAAACCAGCCCATTCTGCTCATTCGTCCAGATAGTGTGGACACATGTCCCGTTGAGGCGGTCCCCACCTTGCAGTTGCCCGATGTCGCCACGTCGTCTATGGGCATTGTGGGCGGTAAGCAGATGCACTATGCCATCGACTTTGCCAACGATCATTCCCAGCTCCAGCTTGGCACCTTCCGTAAGATTGTGCTTGCCCGCTGTTCCGACGAAGAAACACCTGAGCCCATCTCGCCCCTCGAACTCTTCCATCGTGCCTGCCTGCTCTATCCTCGCATGTTCATCTCCTTGGTCAGCACGACCAAGAGCGGCTGTTGGCTTACGGCTACGCCCGAGATTCTGCTTGAAGGTGATGCCGACAACCATTGGCGCACCATCGCGCTGGCCGGTACTATGCAACTGGAGGGTGACCAACTTAATGGCGAAGGTGAGAATCTCAGTTGGAGCACAAAAAATATAAAGGAGCAGCGCTATGTGGCTACCTACATCGCCGAGTGCCTGGAGCGCTTTACCCGCGATTTTCACGAGGAGGGTCCTTCCACCGTCCGTGCTGCTAATCTGGTCCATCTACGTAGCGACTTCACATTCTCTCTGCCCGATGTATCCCATATCGGCGATCTCTTGCAGACTCTCCATCCCACACCCGCCGTCTGTGGTCTGCCCAAGCGCGAGGCTTTTCAGTTCATTGTCCGCAACGAACATACTCCCCGTCGATATTATAGCGGTTTTATGGGCATGCTCGATGCCGAGCGCTTCACCCATCTTTACGTCTCACTGCGGTGTATGAACATTGAAGGCCGCCATTATCATCTCTATGCCGGAGGTGGACTGCTCAAGGACAGCACCCAGGAACAGGAATGGCAGGAGACTGAGGCCAAACTTGAAACAATGAGAAGATGTATAGCAACAAAGAACATGTAAATATACTGACGGCTCTGCTTGTAGCGCATGGTGTGCGTTATGCTGTGGTCTGTCCAGGAAGCCGCAATGCCCCCATTACCCACAATCTGAACGAGTGTCCCGACATCACCTGCTTTCCCGTTACCGACGAGCGTTCGGCGGGTTTCTATGCCTTGGGTATGTCGCAGGCGCTCAAGTGTCCCGTCGCCGTCTGTGTCACCAGCGGTACTGCCTTGTTGAATCTCGCTCCAGCTGTGGCCGAGGCCTATTATCAGCACATCCCCTTGGTGGTGATATCCGCTGACCGTCCCCAACAATGGATCGACCAGTTGGAAGGGCAGACACTGCCACAGCCTGATGCTTTGGGGCGATTTGTGAAGAAGGCTGTCAGCCTGCCTGAGATTTCTGAAGGTGATGAAGAGAGCCGATGGTACTGCAACCGCCTCGTTAACGAGATCCTTATCGTCAGGCATGCCCCTGTGCATATCAATGTGCCCATTACCGAGCCCCTTTTCTCCTTCACAGTTTCTGAACTGCCTGTCGAGCGAACGATTGAGTTGATGCCTGCCGACGTGTCGCCAGCCACACTGAGTCATGTTGCGCGTATGTTCCTTCAGGCCAAGCGACCTATACTCATCAGCGGTCAGCCCTTGAATCCCCTTATGGACGAGGCCGTCGCTCTTGTGGGTGATGACGATCTCTATGTGCCCGACTTCGTACTCTACATCGGCGGTTCCATCGTCAGTAAGCGTCTCCGTCGGTTCCTGCGTAAGGCAAAGGAGACTTGGGTGGTGAATGCCGATGGCGAGGTGACCGACACTTTTATGAATCTTACCCACGTGGTTCAGGGTGATGCAGAGGCCGTAGCCGATCATATCCGTTTTATGCTCGTTATGGAGCCCCATCCTTTCGTCCAGCTTTGGGATACCCTATTGGCTAGCCTTCGACAGAAGACCGAAGCCTATGAGCCCGCCTATTCCCAGATGGCTGCCGTGAAATATTTCGAGGCCCATGTGAGCGAGGCTGTGGTGCATTATGCCAATAGTTCTGCGATCCGTCTTGCCAATATCTTCGCCCAGCATCCCGTATGGTGCAACCGCGGTGTCAACGGCATTGAGGGCTCACTCTCCACAGCCGCAGGCTTTTCGGTGGTCTGCAACGATCGTGTCTATTGTGTCATCGGCGACCTTAGTTTCTTCTACGACCAGAACGCCCTTTGGAATCAAAACCTGCGAAATAATTTCCGTATCCTGCTGCTCAATAATGGGCGAGGCGGTATTTTCAATATGCTACCCGGCTTGGAACAGAGTCCTGCCCGTGACAAGATCGTTGCCGCCGAGCATCAGACCTCTGCTGAGGGTATTTGTCGTCAGAATGATGTCGTCTATCTCCGTGCCGAAGGACCCTACGACATTCATCAGGCCATCGACACCTTATTATATATAGAGAGCGACCGCCCCGTGCTCCTAGAGGTCTTCACCGATGCTTCTGATGACGAGCGCGTCTATAAAGACTATCAATCGGCTCTTTTACACAGTATGGACAGGCCATAGAAGATTAAAGGAGATATCTGAACGACCTAAAGACCCGTAGTCTGAAGAATCTTCGAAATAACACAATCCTTGCGCAAAATAAGGATTTCTGCGCAATTTATTTCGGAATTATACGTAAAGAAGTGGTGTTTTGGAAGAAAAGTTGTATTTTTGCAAATCTAAACAATAAAAAATTTACATACCAATGCCAGGATCACATATACTTACTATTAGTGCCGTCATTGTGTTTGTGATAGCATTCGTTATCACGATGCTGGTGTTGAATGCCGTTGCGAAGAGGATTATCTATATTAATACGAAGTTGGTGGAACACCAGAATAAGTTGCTGGAACAAAACAAGATTCAGGGTTGTGAACTGGAGAAACGGATGAGGGATCTGGAAGAACAGAGTTCAAAACTGGAGAAACAGCAAGATATGATTGATACACTGTGGCGCCAGCAGGAGGAACTGCTTGAACAGTTGAAACATAGTACGATGGATGAGGTGATGCTGTTGCGCGAACAGACCCGTCAACAACGTGAATATATTAAACAGACGGCAGATATGACCGACGAGGAACTATTATTTTGGTTAGATCAGAAGATGGACGAGACACATCTCTTTACCGACAGCAACCTGACGCTGAAGACTATGGCAAAGACACTTGGACTCACTCAGAAACGGCTTGCCGGTTTGTTTAAGAATCATCCGAAATATGCCAGTTTTGGTGATTATCTGAATGAGAAACGCTTCTTGTTTGCCTGTCGTCTGTTGCGTGAAGAACCCCATTGGACTATTGAGGCCGTAGGTACTGAGGCAGGTTTCGGCGGTCGCCGCACCTTCCAGACCGAAGTGAAGCGCAGGCTTGGTATTACCCCCCTACAATACCGCCAGGGCTCGGAAAGTATCATTACTCAGGATAAATAGTCAGAAACCTCATCAGATGTTCGCCTATCTAACCTTTCTCGAAAGCAGAAGGGACCTCAATTATATACAGGAAAAACATCGATGAAATTGAACGAATTGAATTTTCTGCGCAAAATGCGAATTTCTGCGCAAATAATCCGAAAACTTTTTTTGTGACTCCTTCTTTTTGTTATTAGAAAGTATTATCTTTGCAAGAATTAATTAGGAACTCTAACATTAATAGTTATTATAACTAACATCAATTGCCAATGAAAACAAAGAAAGTGTTATTAATTGTTCTGGGGGTGACGATGATACTTCCAGCAAGTGGCCAGTCGTGGAACAAATGGGACACGCATAGTACCATTAATAGTATTTTGGGTGTAGCCAATTCTGCCATAGAGTCAGCCGAACGAAGAAAGGAGATGGAAATCCAAGCTCGTCAGAAGATAGAGTTTGAACAGAGTTTCAAAGATGCGATAACTGAGGCTAAGGCCTATGAGGCTCAGGAAAACTGGGAGGAAGCCTTAGAGAAATACGAAGAGGCCGCCAAACTGAACTGCAAGTACGGTTATACAGACCAGCACACTTTGTCGAGGAAAATCACCAGTCTGTATGTTAAAGGCGGGCGTGAGGATGACGGACCCAGCATCCTGAATAACTCAAAGACCATCCTGTCGGACTATTCAAAGTATCGTTATGTAAAGGAGAACCCTGTATTTACAAATAAAAAGAATGCTGCAGGTATCCAAATCTGCCGAGTGGCCTGCTCTGCCTCAGAAACACGCATTGAGTTGGAAGTAGAGGCACTTTCTGCCAACAAATATTGTAGTATTTCAGGAGGTACCTATATCAAAGGAAACAAAGGAGGTAAATTGGGGCTGGAAAGTGTGGAGAACGTCACGATGGCCCCTGCCCGCACTTATATTCCCTGGCCCTATCAGAAGCTTCGCTTTACCCTTCTCTTCCCGCCACTGCCAGAAGAGGCTAAGGAATTCGACCTGATATTCCCCTCATCAGTATGGCAGTTCAAGGACCTCAAGTGCAAGTAATCAAGAATGAACGAATAGTTGAAAACAAATATACAACTCAATTTATTAACTAATTTAAACAAAATAAAAATGAAAAAGAATCTTTTATGGATGTTCGCCGCCATTCTGTTTTGCAGTGTTATGACAACCTCTTGCGGTAGTGATGATGATGACAGCAGCAGCTCAGGTGGCGATACGAATATCGTAGGCATGCGTATTGCATACGCAGTGACATTACTTGATGGTTATAATACCCTGGAAGACTACACCATTTCAGTGACCTGGACAGATGAAAGCGGAAAAGATGTCACCGAGAACATTACCACAGACTTTGTTAAGGATGTCATGCTCAAGTCTTCTCAGGGCACTAAAGCCACATTTATCGTTAAATGTACGCCCACTAACTCCAACAAGGCGGAGCACAATATAGGCGTGGATATTGCATTTTTAGCAAAGCCTATGAATTCCAAGGGTGAAGTAACTGAAAGGGGCTCGCAAAGAGAAGCCAAGACTTACGACAAGAAGGCCTTGACTACCGAGGGTTATAAGGAATATATTTTCTCCAGGAAGTTCCAACTCGTTAATGGACAAATCAATAGTATAAGTGAATAATGCTTTGCTCCACATGATGGTGGAAGAAAGTATAACAAACTATTATTATTCAGTTTTATCCCCTGCTTATCATAAGATGGCGGGGGATAACTCTTTTTATTCTGTGCCTTCATACATTTTCGTTAATTTGTGTGCAAAAATGGTGTAAATCCGTAGGAAAACACTATCTTTGCGGAAAAAACATAAAAGGACAATGGAAACAAGAAACTGGAAAACTATTCGGGAGTTTAAAGAGATTCTCTTTGAGGAGTACAACGGCATTGCTAAGATTACCATCAACCGCCCGCAGTATCGCAACGCCTTTACGCCCAAGACCACTTGGGAGTTGAGCCAGGCTTTTGCCCTGTGCAGAGAGATGCAGGAGATCAGTGTGGTATTGCTGACGGGAGCGATGAGTGAGGTGCCTGAGGGTAAGACGCTGGCCGACGTGAAGCATGCTTTCTGCAGTGGTGGCGATATGCATGTGAAAGGGCGTGGCGGCTATGTGGACGAAGAGGGCGTGCCCCGTCTGAGTGTGCTCGACGTGCAGATGCAGATACGTCGTTTGCCTAAGCCCGTGATAGCGATGGTGAACGGTTATGCTATCGGTGGTGGTCATGTACTCCACCTGGTGTGCGACCTGACGATAGCATCTGAGAATGCTGTCTTCGGTCAGACAGGTCCAAAGGTGGGCTCGTTTGATGCCGGCTTCGGCTCGTCGTATCTGGCTCGTATTGTGGGTCAGAAGAAGGCTCGAGAGATATGGTTCCTCTGCCGCCAATACTCGGCTAAGGAGGCTGAGGAGATGGGGATGGTGAATAAGGTGGTGCCCATCGAGCGACTGGAGGATGAGTGCGTAGAGTGGGCTGAGATCATGATGGAGCGCTCGCCGCTGGCCCTGCGTATGATTAAGGCAGGCCTGAACGCTGAACTCGACGGACAGGCAGGTATTCAGGAACTGGCGGGCGACTGTACAATGCTCTACTACTTCCTCGACGAAGCGCAGGAGGGCGGTAAGGCCTTCCTCGAGAAGCGCAAGCCTGACTTTAAGAAATATCCTAAGCTGCCATAATGCTTTTAGGCTCGGTTTTAAACGAATGTCATTATGCGATTTGAAATAGAAGAACAACTGCTGCATTTCAAGCAGCCTGCGGGCACGTCGAGAGGGGTTTATACTACTCGTAAAATCTGGCTCGTGCATCTTTCTGACGGTCTGCGTGAGGGAGTGGGGGAGTGCGCACCTCTGCCCGACTTAAGTTGTGACGCAAGGCCCGATTACGGAGAGGTGCTCGAGGGATTCTGTCAGTCGCTCTGCGAGACGGGCGAGATAGACTATGAGGCCTTGCGCACATACCCCTCGATGCTCTTCGGTCTTGAAACGGCCCTCCTGAACCTTCAGCAAGGCGACCAACTGTTTGATACGGCCTTCAGTCGTGGTGAGGTGGGCATCCCCATCAACGGTCTGGTGTGGATGGGCAGTTACGACGAGATGCTGAAGCGTATGGAGGAGAAACTGGAGAAAGGTTTCCGTTGCGTGAAACTGAAGATTGGCGCCATCGACTTCGATCAGGAACTGGATCTGGTGAAGCGCATCCGTGAGCGGTTCTCGTTCCACGAGGTGGAGTTGAGACTCGACGCCAACGGGGCTTTCCCCTTTGAGGAGGTGCTTTACAAGCTGGAACTGCTCTCTCAATATGCCATCCACTCCATAGAACAACCTATTAAGGCCGGACAGTGGGCCTATATGGCAGAGCTTTGCCGGGAGTCGCCGTTGCCCATTGCCCTCGACGAAGAACTGATAGGCGTGAACGATCCGGAGATGAAGGCCCATATGCTGAATATCATCAAGCCCCGTTATATCATCCTGAAACCTTCGTTGCACGGTGGTATGATGGGTTGCAGGGAGTGGATAGAGGCAGCAAGGCAACAGGGTATAGGGTCGTGGATTACTTCCGCTCTGGAGAGTAACATTGGATTGAACGCTATTGCCCAGTTCGCCTCCGACGTTTATGGTGACGATATCCGTATGCCCCAAGGGTTGGGTACGGGCCAGTTGTTTACTGATAATATCCCTCTGCCCTTAGAAATCAGGGGCGACCAGTTGTGGAGAAAGTAAAAAGGTAAAAGAGTAAAAAGGTAAGATGTCTTTGGAAGAATTCTTGGAGGAGTGGAATAACTCTTCGCCCTATGTTCATGTACAGACGAGCGGTTCTACGGGCGCTCCGAAGCCTATGATGGTGGAGAAGCGGCGGATGCTTGCTTCTGCCCGTATCACCTGCGACTTTCTTGCTCTCCACGAGGGCGACACCGCCTTGCTCTGTATGTCGCTCGACTATATAGCCGGTAAGATGATGGTGGTGCGCTCGTTGGAGCGCAGACTGAAACTGATTGCTGTCGAGCCGTCAGGTCATCCGTTGGCTGCTGTCAACTCCGACATCAACTTTGCCGCTATGGTGCCGATGCAGGTGTTTAACTCGCTTCAGGTGCCAGAAGAGCGCGAACGCCTCATGCAGATCAAACAGTTGATTATCGGCGGCGGTGCCATCGACGAGGTGATGGCTGCAGAGTTGAAAACCTTTCCGAATGCCGTCTGGAGCACCTATGGTATGACTGAGACACTCTCCCACATCGCCCTGCGCCGGCTTTCGGGTACAGAGGCCTCAGAGTGGTACTCGCCCTTTGATGCTGTGAGCGTAAGTCTCTCTGCCGACGGTTGTCTGGTGATCGAGGCTCCTGAGGTTTGCGAGGGGCGTCTGGTGACCAACGATATAGCCGAACTCGCTACAGATGGGCGATTCCGCATTCTCGGGCGCAAGGACAATGTTATCTGTTCGGGCGGTCTGAAGATTCAGGCGGAGCAGGTAGAGCGATCATTGCAACCTTACATGCACCACCCTTTCATGATCAGCAAACGGCCAGATGAGAAATTCGGTGAGATTGTGGTGCTGCTGACTGAAGGCTCTACAGACGATGCTCAAGCTATCTGTGAGCGCATCCTTCCCAAATACCACCAGCCCCGCGCCTATCTGCATGTTCCCACAATTCCCCTGACTGCCACAGGTAAGCCTGCCCGCAAGGAGGCAGAAGTACTGGCAAAAGGCTAAAAAAGAGATAGGGCTACTCTCACGAGCGGCCCTATCTGCGATTAGTTAGTAATATGATTAGGTCAATTAAGTTGATTGGTTAATCTTTATCGGGTTAGCCCTCCCTGTAGAAGTCGAGGGCTTCGTAAATCTCTTCTTTGGTAGCAGTCTGGTTGATGCGGATGTCTCCGATAGCCCCTAATAACGTGAAGTTAATCGTGTCGGCCACATTCTTCTTGTCGTGCGTCATCAGCTCGAGCAGGGCAGGGTAGTCGTCACAGGTGATGGTCATCTTCCCGTAGTGCTCCTTGATGAAACCGACGGTCTGGTGCATCTTATCCGTTGGGAAACCCGTCTTGATGCAACTCAGGTAGAGTTCGCAGATAAGTCCCCAGGCTACGGCATAGCCGTGAAGGACGGGCTTGCGCTGTAAGGCCAGCGATTCGAAGGCGTGCCCCACAGTATGCCCCAGGTTAAGGGCCTTGCGGATGCCTTTCTCTGTGGGATCCTCAGTGACGATGCGCTCCTTGACGGCCACACTGTCGGCCACCATACTGCGAAGTGCCACCAGATCGGGCTGCTCGAGGTTGAAGCTTAGAAGCTGGCCCCACATCTGTTCGTTGGAGATAAGACCGTGCTTCAGCATCTCTGCGTAGCCCGAACAGATGTTCTCGGCATCGAGCGTCGCCAGGAACTGGGTGTCGAGGATTACCGAACTGGCGTTGTTGAACACGCCGATCTCGTTTTTCAGTCCTCTGAAGTTGATGCCCGTCTTACCGCCCACGCTGGCATCGACCATAGCCAGCAGCGTAGTAGGGATGTTGATGTAGTTGATGCCCCGCTTGAAGGTAGAGGCTGCAAAACCTCCCAGATCGGTCACCATACCGCCACCTATATTAATTAATAAGGAGTGTCGGGTGGCTCCGCCTGTGCCCAGTTCTTCCCAAACGTGGGCCAGAGAATCAAGTGTCTTGTGGGTGTCTGTTGCGCCAATGGTGATAAGTCTGGCATCGCTTAATGCGCTGAACCCCTTTACAACGGGCAGACAACAGCGGGCAGTTGTTTCATCGGCCAGCATAAAGATACGGTCGTGCTCACAACAAGAAATGGCCTCGTTGAGGGACTGCTCAAGTTTTTCCGCAATGATGACTTTTTGTTGGTTCATCTTTTTATGGTTGGGTTCAGACCTTGATGTTAACGGGTGCAAAGATACAATTATTATTTGAAACAGACGAACGAAAAACTAAAAAAATACAGCACTCGTTAAACTTTTCCTTGTTTTTTCCGTCAAAGTGTCAAGTTAATCAAACAAAGAGCATGAGAAAAGTGATACTCATTGTAACCGCCCTAGCGATGGCGGTTACGTCGTTCGCACAGCGAACGGTAACAGGAAAGGTTGTAGAACAGGATACTCAGGAAGCCGTTATCCAGGCTACTGCTGCCCTGCTCTCAGGTGAGAAAGTTGTTGCTAATGCAGTGACCAATGCCAATGGAGGATTCTCCATGAAGGCTCCGCGCGACGGCAGCTACACCCTGCAAGTGACCTACGTGGGATTTAAGACCTACACCAAGAAAATCAATATCAAGGACGGTAAGGACTATCATGCCGGCACGATCAAAATCGAGCCCGATGCCATTATGCTGCAGGGTGCTACGGTGACGGCTCATGCCTCGAAGGTGACGCTGAAGGCCGATACCTTTGTATATAATGCCAACGCCTTCCGTACCCCTGAGGGCTCGGTAGTGGAGGAACTCGTCAAGCGTCTGCCTGGTGCTGAGGTGAGCGACGACGGTACGATTAAGATTAACGGTAAGGAGGTCAAGAAGATTCTTGTTGACGGTAAGGAGTTTATGACGGGCGATACCAAGACCGCTATGAAGAACCTGCCCACCAACATCATCGACCGTATTAAGGCCTACGACCAGCAGAGCGACCTGGCCCGCATCTCGGGTATTGAGGACGGTGAGGAAGAAACCGTACTCGACTTCGGTATCAAGCAGGGCATGAACAAGGGCGTGATGGTGAACGCCGATGTGGCAGCAGGTACCAAGCACCGCTATTCCGGACGTATCTTCGGAGGTGTGATGAAGAACGACCTGAAGGTGTTTCTTATGACCAATGCCAACAACACCAACGATATGGGATTCCCCGGAGGCGGTGGCGGTGGCCGTTGGGGCGGCGGGCGCCAGGGACTGACCGCCAACAAGATGGCCGGTGTGAACATCAACTACGAGAAGACCGACAAACTGAAGGTTGACGGTAGTGTGCGCTGGAATCACAGCGACGGCGACGTGAGGTCGAAGGGATCTACCGAGACCTTCTTCAGCGATAAGATGTCGTCGTTCGGCAACAGCCTCAGTCAGAATTACAGCCGCTCGAACAACTGGAATGCACAGATGCGACTGGAGTGGCAGCCCGACTCGATGACCAACATCATGTTCCGTCCTAACTTTCGCTATAACTCCAACGACGGTACTAACAACAGTACGAATGCCACGTTTACAGAAAACGAAAATCCCTATAACTATACGACCGACCCTCTGAGCGATATCGGCAGACTGATCGACAAGGGAATCGTGAAAAACCTCAATATGCAGGATGGCATCAACTATAGCGACTCGAAGAATCTGGGCGGTATGCTGCAGTTTAACAGAAAGCTGAGCAACAACGGCCGAAACATCACACTGCGCCTGAACGGTAACTGGAGCGAGGGCACCAGCAAGTCGATGTCGAACAACTATATCTACCTCTTCACCAATCCCCTGGACCCCGACACGACGATGACCAACCGCTATAATCTGACTCCGGAAGACCGCTGGAGCTATAGCGCACGTCTCACGTATAGCGAGCCCATTTTCCGTCAGGTCTATCTCCAGTTCAGCTACACCTATCAGTACAGCTATACCAAGAGCGACCGTGCTACCTACAGTCTGACGGGCGTGAACTATATGGACATCGCCCCCGAGTATCGTAACTGGGACGCCTATCTGAGTCGGCTTACCAATCCTCTCGACTATTACGAGGATTCGAACCTGAGCCGTATGTCGGAGTACAAGAACTATACCCATACGGGCGAGGTGATGCTGCGCATCGTGCGCAAGGCCTATAACTTCAACATCGGTTTCCAGGTGATTCCCCAGAAGTCGCACTTTATTCAGGACTATCAGGGCGTTCATGCCGACACCACGCGAACGGTGACCAACTTCACCCCGACGCTCGACTTCCGTTGGAAGAAGTCGGCCACAGGCCAGCTGCGCTTCACCTATCGCGGTCGTACCCAGCAGCCCTCGATGAGCGACCTTCTCGATATCCGCGACGATAGCAACCCCCTGCGCATCTCAACGGGTAATCCTGGTCTGAAGCCCTCGTTCACCCAGAACTTCAACCTCTTCTACAACGACTATTTCCAGAAGCACCAGCGGGCTGTGATGACCTTCGTGAACTTCTCGACGACGAGCAACTCGATAGCCAACAAGTCCACCTATAACCCAGAGACTGGTGGTACGATCACCCGTCCCGAGAACATCAACGGCAACTGGAACGGTAATCTGGGCTTTATGTTCAATACCGCAGTCGATTCAGCCGCCTTCTTCAATGTCAACACGTTTACCAACCTGAGCTACAATCACAACGTAGGCTATGTCAGCGTGGGAAGTGAAAAAGACTCGCAGAAGAGTGTTACCAATACGCTCGGCATAGGCGAGCGCCTGGCTGCCAGCTATCGTAACGAGTGGCTCGAGGTCGAGCTCAACGGCTCGTTGAACTACAACCATTCTCGCAGCGAACTTCAGCCCAACAACAACCTCGACACCTGGCAGTTCTCCTACGGAGGAATGGTCGGCGTAACCGCTCCCTGGGGCACCTCGCTGACAACCAACCTGAATATGCAGAGTCGTCGCGGTTATAACGACAATTCGCTGAACACCAACGAACTGATATGGAATGCCCAGGTGTCGCAGAGTTTCCTGAGGGGCAACGCGCTCACCATCTCGCTCCAACTCTACGATATCTTGCACCAGCAGTCCACCATCAGCCACATGATCTCTGCCAGCCAGCGTAGCGACACAGAGTATAACGCTATCACCAACTATGCGATGCTCCACGTCATTTATCGTCTGAACCTCTTTGGCGGTGGCGGCGGCTTCGGCTTCGGCGGCGGTCCTCGTGGCGGCGGTCCTGGCGGACGCGGTGGCGGCTTTGGCGGTCCTCGTGGTGGCGGCGGTCCTCGTGGTGGCGGCGGCTTTGGCGGTGGTCGCAGATTCTAAAGAAAAATAAGGAAGGTTCAATCGACCTTCCTTTTTTTCTTCTTCTTCACATTGATAGGTGTGCTCCTGGGGAACGCGATGCTAAAGGCCAAGCCAACTGAATGTCAAACTGGCATATTATAAGTCCTCGCCAACTGAATGATTATACTCGTTATCATAGTATATCACTATACAGTAACGCCAAAGAGGTTGGCCTTCAAGACGGGTTGTTTTTTTGCGGATTAGGGAAGGAATTTCTTGTAATAAATGGTTGCAGTTACCAGCAGCTCGCCAGCTTTCTGCTCTAATTTCATCGTTAGGGTCTTTGTGTCTTGGTCGTAAAAAAGATCTTCTGGGCTGTCACCATCTCCTTTTATTGTGACAGTATTACCATTGATGGTGTATGTAGCGGGTTCTTCAGCCCAATGAGGCAATCCATCCGCACCTAGAGCCCATCCACATATAGTCGCCTTGTTGTTATTTTCGAAATTAAGTTCAATATATATTTGTGCATCATTATTCTTATCTAAGAGTTGTGTCATACTTTCTTCACCGTAAACAACAGTCATTTGATAAGATTGCCATAATCCTATGATATAGGTGTCTATGGGATTCTTCACTTCAATATCATTGTCACTATTGCTACATGCCAGCATAAATGGCATTGCCACTAAAACTAATAGTCCCCCAAGAAATAATCTAAATTGCTTCATAAAAAATGTTGTTAATAAATGAATTAGGTCGTATTGACGTTGCAAATATAATAAAATAATTGCAAACTACCAATACTTTTTTTGAGAAAAATGCTACACTCGCTGTTGCAGTGTTGCAGTGTTGCAGTTCAAAAGTAGGTTATATGAAAGTCAAAAATTAACTCTATATTTATATATAAATATAGAAGTATTTTTAGGGTATGGGAATGGCTATAAGAGAACTGCAACACTGCAACAACTGCAACGGTTTTGTGTCAACTGAAAAAAATCGAAGAAAAATGAAAAATTTCTGGCGAATTATTCGTGAACCGCAATCAGAAGGTATTACCTTTGCAGCGTCGAATTGAAAAAGCGGAGAGACGGGGCTTGAGGATGAGAATTGCGAATTTTAAATCTAGAAAATGCGCGCAAAAAATGTAGCAATCTTATTTCCTTAACAGCGCCTTCAGGAAGCGGAACGAGGCGACATAGAGAGTATTATTAAAATCATTAACAACAAAAAACTAAACTAGATTATGGCTATTAAAGTTATTGCACAGCGACGTGAAGTGAAATTGGGTAAGAATCCTGGTAAGAAGTTCGTGATGCGCCCCGACCTCTACAGTCCCATCCAGGAGAAGAAGGTGTTCAGCGAGGCTGCTACTCATTCGGGTATCTCCGTAGGAGTGATCAAGGCGGCTTGGGATGCCGCTGGCGAGGTGATTCGCACGTGGGCCACCGAGGGCCACTCGGTTCCTCTGCCCGGTCTGGGAACGATGCGCTTCGGCGTGCGCTCGAAGGCGGTGGAGAAGCTGGAGGACGTGAAGACCAACCTGATCAGTGTGCGACGCATCGTGTTCACTCCCAACGTGGACGTGAAGGACGAGCTGAAGAATACCTCGATCCAGATTACCTGCCTCGACGAGGAGGGCAACGTGCTGAAGCGCGTGACCTCGGGCGACAGCGGCGAGATAGAGGACAATGAGGGTGGTGACGACAACCAGAGTCAGGGCGGCTCTTCGACGGGCTCGGACACTGGAGGCGGCAACACCAACCAGGGAGGCGGAGGCACTGACCCCGAGGAGGACGACCAGGGTAAGAACTAGCGGGGAGGAAGGTAAATGAACAGGCAACGCATAGCCGAGATTGCAGTGAAGGTGATAGTAGCTGCGCTCACCGCCTTCCTGACGGCCATCACCACCACCAGTTGTATGGGGCACGGACCGGTGGTGCTCTAACCTCCAGGCGGGGCAGGCTGGTAATCCCCTATACCTTATATATAAATAAGGTGTAAAAAAAGAAACCCCGTCATCGGAATGTTGATGGCGGGGATTTTTTTGTTTGGTTTATTTCTCTTCTTCCTTCTTCTCCTCTTCGGGCTCGGGGTCCTTGAAGTCGGTGATGCCGGCCTTGACGAGGATGTTGTACCAGGTGATGAGTTTCTTGATGTGACTGTTCTGCACGCGGTCCTGATCCCACTCGGGGAGTACCTTGCTGAAATAGTCGCGCAGCTCCTTGCCCGATGCTTTCTTCTCGTTGATGCTGGCAGGCTTGCCGCCCTCCAGGTTCTTCATGTTCTCAAGGACGTCCATCAGGGGCACATCGTCGGTCTCGGTAAACATAGCAATGTCGCTCAACGAGGTGATGCGGTCGGTGGCGAAGGCGGGCATTCGCTTGTGGGTATCGTCGAGCGCCTCGACAATCAGGTTGTTGTTTCCTCTGGAAACGAGTTTGTAGAGTCCGGGCTTGCCGGAGATTGCTAAAATGGTCTGTTGCATTGTTCTATAATCTTATTTAATTGTTGTTCTATATCTGCTTTCCCGTCGTTGACGAGTTGGAAGTCGGCCCTCGCGGCGACCTCTTCCTGGGGCAGCTGGCGCCCCATCCATTCGAGTACTTTCCTGCGAGAGATGTGGTCGCGCTTCATCACCCTCTGGATGCGTACCTCCAACGGGGCGGTGACGACGACGACGCGATCGACGAGCCTGTAGATGCCCGACTCGTACATGATGGCGCTCTCCATCCATTGCATGCCGCTCTCCTCGAAGTCGCGAAACACGGCTGGGTGCACGATGTCGTTGATGGCTTGCTGATTGATGGCCGAGGCCAGCAGGAAGCGCGATACGGCTGCCTTGTTGAGCTGGCCTTCGCTGTCGTAGGTGTCGGGGCCCACGAGGCGGGTGAGCTGCTCGCGGATTTCGGGCGATGTACGAATGAGCCGCTTGGCGGCGCTGTCGCAGTCGTAAACGTCGTAACCACGCTGTCGCAGATGCTGACACACGTAACTCTTCCCGCTGCCGATGCCTCCGGCTATCCCGATCTTCATCACTCCTCTGCTTGTGTCTCGATGAGGTAATCTACCAGACTCGTCTCGAGTCGTGCCCTGGAGATGCCCGACGGCACATCCTTGAGGTAGATGCGGCACTTCTCCGACGGGTTCTGCTTGATCTCCTGATAGTCGGCTACGACGCGGAAGTCGGACGGGCGGAGGTTGCGGTAGACGCTGACGCCGGTTACGAAACTGATGGCCACTTTGGCCGGGAAGGTTCTCAGAATCTTACCCTCGGGCATGTTGATGCCCTGAATGGGCACACCCTCGATGCGCTCTTCGGTAAGGACGTCGGTGAGGAAACTGACCTTGATATGGTCGGGCACCATCTTGACGCCCTTGAGCTTGCTGAGGTGACAGTTCACCACCAGCGTATCGCGGAAGTTGGCGTAGTTGAGCGGCTCCGTATATACCATATTTATACTGTCGAGTTTCTCCTCAGAGGCATAGACGGTCACGCTGTCGGGGGAATATTCCACGCGCGAGATGAAATAGAGCTCCTCGGGGATGACGCGGCCGCTCCACCTGACGGGCACCTGTTTCTTGGAGCCGTAGTTGTAGTAGAACTCCAGTTTCTCGGGCTTGGTGCTGGTAATCTTCGAACTGCTCAGCAGCTGCTGATAGACCATCTTCTGAAGGTCTTGCGCCGACACCACTCCGGTGCCGTTGTTGCGGGTGTAGTTCTTGAAGTGGATCCTGACGTTCTTCAGGTAGTCGCCGTAGTGATAGGCGGCCAGCACGATGCCCTTGTCGCGAATGGTCATCTTCACCGTGTCGATCTCGTCGGAGGTGAGTACGGCGTTCTTGGGCACATCGACAATCGAAACGGGGATGGCAAACTCCTTCTCGTAGGTCTCGTTGAGTGTCAGCGACAGCCAGAAGATACCCGAGAGTGCCAGGAAGAACAGAAAAATCAGGAGTTCCCTGTTGATTCTGCTAAACAAGAAATTCCTGATAAACTGCCACAGTTTGCCTATACCCATCGCCGTTGCTTCTTACTTCTGAGCTGGGTTGCTGGCCATATCCTTGAAGACAGAGGTCTTCTCGACGGTGACTACGACATCGCGGGCAATCTTGACATCGACCGTGTTCCTAGTGAGGTCGATGCTCTTCACTGTTCCGTGGATGCCGCCTCCGGTCACTACCTCAGTGCCTTCGGTCAGCTCGTTCTGAAACTTCTGGATCTCTTTCTGCTTTTTCTGTTGAGGCTTGATCATGAAGAACCACATAATGGCGAAGATGGCCACCATCATGATGATCATGCTCATGCCGCTGCCTCCTTGTGCTGCCTGGGCAGCTAATACAAAGTTTGTCATAATCTACTATTTGTTTTTTATTTGTCTTCTTTCTCACCGGTAGGGGTGCTGCCTTTCTTGATGCGGGGCCTCATTTTCTTGGGCTTGCCGTCCTGAGTCAGCTGCTCCACGCGGATGGTCTTTTCTTTCCTCTCTTTGCTGTCTTTGCCGTCTTTGCCCTCTTTGGGAGCCATATGCTTCAAAAGCCGGCCGGTCTTGATGAGATTGCGGGCAATGGCGTCGAGCATGCCGTTGATGTATCCTCCGCTCTTCTTGGTAGAGTAGAGCTTGGCTATATCCACATACTCGTTGATGGTGACGCTGATGGGGATGTTGGGGAAGGTCATGATCTCTGCAATCGCAATCTGCATGAGGATGACGTCCATATAAGCCAGACGGGAGAAGTCCCAGTTGCGCGAGGCTTCGCTCATATACGACTGGTACTGGTCGGCGTTGAGAATGGCGGAGCGGAACAGCTTGCGCGCGAAATCCTTCTCCTCGTCGCTGTCCCATTCGGGCAGCAGTTCTTCTTTGGCGCCGTTTTGCTCCTTGAAGCGCTTGATGGTCTTCAGCACAAAGGTGTCAACAATCTCCTTGTCGTCGTTCCAGTACAGGCTCTGGTCCTCCAGGATGGCATCCAGGTCGGCGTTCTCCATGATGAACGTCTTATACAGTTTCCGCCAAAGTTCGCGGTCGGCGTCATAGCTGTCCTCTTCGCTGGCCATATAGGCCTGATAGACCTCCGACTGCTCTATGACCTCGAGGATCTGCCCCAGGAATACGGCCGAGTCTTCCCAGACAAACTTCTGGGTGCTCATAAACTCCTGAAGCGTCTTGTTCTCGCCCAACTGGATGGCGAAGCGGTTAAACACAAATTTTTGTGAAGGTTGCGGTGTACCCTCGCGCTTGGCACGAGCCTGGGCCACATCAAGCCTGCGGCCGGCCTCTTTCGTGATAGCCACGATAAGCGCCAGAAGATAGTTGTAAAGGTCATAGGCCTTTGACAGACTGAAGAAAAGCTCCTTCTCTGCCGAGTCGATGTTCTTGTTACCGTTTTGATAGTAAGCATAGGTTAACTGAACAATCTTAATTCTAATAATCTCTCTATTGATCATCTCACTTGATGCTTAAAATGTTTATTTCTAATTTTTTCTAAATAGTTTGTCATTACTCAATGTGCAAAGGTAGGCATTTTTCTAGGATTCTGCAAGAAAAAGCAGGAAAAATACGTTAAAAATGAAAAAAAACTTATCTCTCTTCACTCTTTTCACTTTTTTGTTGTACCTTTGCACCGCTTTTTCTCAAAGCACTACGATTTTTCGTGTGATGGCGAATTAAGCATAACGGTTAATTAACTTAATTTAGAGTAACACAATTATGAAAGAAATGAGCGTTAGTGGCCAGAAGCGTGCCACAACCGGCAAGAAAGCCGCCAAAGAACTCCGTAAGGAGGGTCTTGTTCCCTGTAACCTTTATGGTGAGAAGAAAAATGATAAGGGCCTTCCCGAGGCAGTGTCGTTTGCTATCCCCGCATCTCAGCTCCGCAAGGTTGTCTATTCTCCCGATGTCTATGTGGTGAATCTGACTATCGACGGCGAGGCCCACAAGGCTGTGATGAAGGAAATCCAGTTCCATCCCACAACGGATGCCGTGCTGCATATCGACTTCTTCGAGGTGAATGAGACCAAGCCCATCACTATCGGTATCCCCGTGAAGCTGACTGGTCATGCTCAGGGTGTGCGCGATGGTGGTCGCCTGAGCCAGGCTGTTCGCCAGCTGAACGTGACGGCTCCCTATAAGCAGATTCCTGAGGTGCTGGAGATCGACGTGACCGAACTGAAGCTGGGTAAGGCTATCAAGGTGGCCGAACTGAGCTTTGAGGGTCTTGAGATCGCTACTCCCTCCCAGGTCGTTGTATGCTCTGTGAAGGCTACACGTGCTTCTCGTTCTGCTGCTGCAGCAGGTGAAGACGCTGCCGAGTAAATCCTTAACGATAGGGAATGGACAAGTACTTGATTGTCGGATTGGGCAATGTCGGTGATGAATACGAACTGACCCGCCACAATACAGGCTTTATGGTATTGGATGCCTTTGCTAAGGCGTCCAATATTCATTTTGAAGACCGCCGCTATGGCTTCGTGGCCGAAACGTCGCTCAAAGGCCGCAAGGTGTTCTTGCTCAAACCCTCTACGTTTATGAATCTTAGCGGCAATGCCGTGCGCTACTGGCTGAACAAGGAGAACATCGACCAGTCGCGCCTCCTGGTTATCAGCGACGATGTGGCGTTGCCTCTGGGGGCTTTCCGCCTGAAGGCAGGGGGCTCGAATGGAGGGCATAATGGTCTGGGGCATATCCAACAGCTCATCGGACAGGATTATGCCCGTTTGCGAATGGGTATCGGAAACGATTTCCCGCGTGGGATGCAGGTGGACTGGGTGCTCGGGAAATACGACGAGGAAGATCTGAAGGCACTACAGCCCAGTATCGACCTGGGTGTGGAGATCATCAAGAGTTTTGTATTGACAGGCATCGACTTCACGATGAACCAGTATAACAAACTGGGCAGGGGGAGTCGGAAGAAAAAGAGTGAGGACGAAACTGAAACGGCATAATGGAAGAGGTTGCAAGAATCGACAAGTGGCTGTGGGCAGCGCGTATCTTCAAGACACGCTCCATCGCTGTTGATGCGTGTAAGAACGGCCGCGTCACAATCAACGGTGTCAATGTGAAACCCTCGCATATGGTGAAGGTGGGAGAGACCGTCGCTGTGAGGAAACCGCCTGTGACCTACTCGTTCAAGATACTGAAGACCATCGAGCAGAGGGTAGGGGCGAAGCTGTTGCCCGAAATCTATGAGAACGTGACGACGCCCGACCAGTATGAACTGCTGGAGATGAACCGTATCAGCGGTTTTGTGGACAGAGCCAGGGGAACCGGGCGCCCCACGAAGAAAGACCGCCGCGATATGGATGCCTTTTTTAGTGAAATAGAGTAACGCGTATGATAATCAATATTGTTTATATTGTTGTAGGTGTGGCCCTGGTGCTTTGGGGAGCCGACAGGCTGACGGAAGGTGCTTCTTCGTTGGCTCGTGGTATGAATGTTCCGGAGATTATAATCGGCCTGACTATCGTGGCTGCAGGCACTTCTGCGCCTGAGATGTTCGTCAGTGTTGTCTCTGCCCTGAAAGGTACATCGGATCTGGCCGTTGGTAATGTGCTGGGTTCGAATATTTTCAACACGATGCTGATTGTGGGATGCTCGGCGGTGGTGGCCCCGATGGCCGTCGCACCCTCTACGGTGAAGAAGGATATCCCCTTCGCGGTCGTCGCGTCGCTACTGCTCTTCATGCTCTGTTTCGACGATATGGACTCTCCTCACCTCTGGGGTAATGACATCAGCCGTTCGGATGGTATTATACTCCTTGTGGGTTTCCTGCTTTTCATGATCTACACTTTCAAGAGTGCCCGGAAACAGGGTCTGATGCCTACGGAGGAGGAGATGGAGGACAATAAGGAGCTGCCCAAGGATTATTCCAAGCTGTGGCGCAACCTGTCGTTCATCGTGCTGGGGCTTGCCTGCCTCATTATCGGTAGTAACCTTTTCGTTGACGCTGCCTCATATATCGCCCATCGCTACGGGGTGCGCCAGAGTGTCGTCGGTCTGACGATTGTGGCTGGCGGTACCTCGCTGCCGGAGCTGGCCACGAGTGTGGTGGCTGCGTATAAGGGCCGTTCGGCAATAGCCATCGGAAACGTGTTGGGTTCTAATGTCTTCAACATTTTGCTGATTCTTGGTACTACGGCCGTTATCCAGCCGTTGCGTATCATGGGTATCACCATCGTGGATCTGACGATGATGCTGGTGAGTGTGGGCATCGTGTGGCTCTTCGCTTATACCAAGTACTCCGTATCGCGCAGAGAAGGCTTCTTGCTCATTCTGGGATTCCTGGCCTATATGGCTTGGCTCTTATACCTATTGTAGGATAAAACACAGGGGTACTTGCTAAACCCCCTTTAACAAAACAAGAAAATGGAAAATAAAACAAGCAATCAGAAGATCAGTGTGCTGTTCATGCTGTACGGCATCCTGTTTTGCGTCTGCCTGATTACGGCAAACGTACTCGAGACCAAACAGATTTCATTTGGACCTGCGAATATGACGGCAGGTCTGATCGTGTTTCCCGTCAGTTACATCATCAACGATGTGGTGTGCGAAGTGTGGGGATACAGACGTACCCGCCTGCTCATCTGGCTGGGATTCGCTATGAATTTCATGTTCGTCATTTTTGGAGCCATTGCCGACTGGATTCCCGGCGCCCCATACTGGGACGGAGAAGAGGGCTTCCATCAGATCTTCGGGCTCGCACCCCGAATCGCCGGCGCTTCGTTCCTGGCTTTCGTCTGCGGCTCATTCATGAATGCCTACGTGATGAGTAAGATGAAACTCAGGTCGTCGGGCAAGAACTTCTCTCGTCGTGCGGTGCTCAGTACCATCTTCGGTGAGCTGACCGACTCTATCATCTTTTTCCCGTTGGCTCTCGGAGGGGTCATCCCCTGGGAGGAGATGCCGTCGTTGGTCATCACGCAGGTGACCCTGAAGACACTTTATGAGATACTGGTGCTGCCGGTGACGATCCGGGTGGTGAGGTTTACCAAGTTACACGACAACGAGGATGTGTTTGACCGCGATGTCGCTTACAATATATTCAAGGTGAAGGAACTATGAGAGAGAACGATCATTTACAGGCACTCGGCAAGAAGACCGAGTACAAGATGGACTACGCTCCAGAGGTGTTGGAGACATTCGTCAACAAGCATCCCGATAACGACTACTGGGTACAGTTCAACTGTCCTGAGTTTACCTCGCTTTGTCCGATAACCGGACAGCCCGATTTCGCTGAGATCAAGATCCTCTATATCCCGGGAGAGCGTATGGTGGAGTCGAAGAGTCTGAAACTCTATTTGTTCTCGTTCCGCAATCATGGAGACTTCCACGAGGATTGTGTGAATATCATCATGAAAGATCTTGTACGACTGATGGACCCGAAGTACATCGAGGTTGTAGGTCTTTTTACGCCTCGTGGCGGCATCTCGATCTACCCCTATGCCAACTACGGACGTCCTGGTACAAAATACGAACAGATGGCTGAGCGTCGGCTGCTGGAACATCAGATGATATAATGTCCCTGCAAAAAATACTAAAAAAACAGTCCGAATTGCATGCAGTTCGGATTTTTTTGCTATATTTGCACTCATTATTTCAATTGATAACTAATATCTATGGCAAAGAAGAAAATCCAATTCAGTCTCGTTTACAGAGACATGTGGCAGAGTTCAGGCAAATTCCAGCCTCGTAAGGATCAGTTGGAGCGTATTGCCCCCGCTATTATCGATATGGGCTGTTTCGCCCGAGTAGAAACCAATGGTGGTGCCTTTGAGCAGGTAAACCTGATGGCAGGCGAGAACCCCAATCTGGCTGTACGCGCCTTCTGTAAGCCCTTCAACGAGGTAGGCATTAAAACCCACATGCTCGATCGTGGTCTGAACGCCCTTCGTATGTATCCTGTGCCCGATGATGTACGTGCACTGATGTATAAGGTGAAACATGCTCAAGGTGTGGATATTACCCGTATCTTCTGTGGACTCAACGATACCCGTAATATCATTCCGAGTATCAAGTGGGCTAAAGAGGGTGGTATGACACCGCAGGCTACACTGTGCATCACCACATCGCCCGTTCACACCGTAGAATACTACGCTGCCATCGCCGACGAGGTGATAGCTGCAGGTGCAGAGGAAATCTGTCTGAAGGATATGGCCGGTATTGGTCAGCCCGCTATGCTTGGTGCCCTCACGAAGGCCATCAAGACCAAGCACCCCGACATCATCGTGCAGTATCACGGGCACTCCGGTCCCGGACTCTCGATGGCCTCTATCCTGGAGGTTTGTAACAATGGTGCTGATATCATCGACACCGCCATCGAGCCGCTCTCTTGGGGTAAGGTGCATCCGGATATCATCTCCGTGCAGTCGATGCTGAAGAACGAGGGCTTCGAAGTGGCCGATCTGAACATGAACGCCTATATGCAGGCCCGTACGCTGACACAGGAGTTTATCGACGACTGGCTCGGGTACTTCATCAATCCTGCCAACAAGCACATGTCTTCACTGCTTCTCGGTAGTGGTCTTCCTGGTGGTATGATGGGCTCTATGATGGCCGATCTCGGTCCTATCCAGAAGATGATCAACAAGGAGCGCGAGAAGAAGGGTGAATCGACACTGACGATGGACGATATGCTGGTGAAGCTGTTCAACGAGGTGGAGTATGTATGGCCAAAGGTAGGTTATCCTCCACTGGTAACGCCGTTCTCTCAGTACACTAAGAACATTGCGCTGATGAACCTCCTCACTATGGAGCAGGGCAAGGGCCGCTATGTGATGATGGACGACGCCATCTGGGGTATGATTCTCGGTAAGAGCGGTAAGGTGCCCGGCACGATCGCTCCTGAACTCATCGAACTGGCAGAGAAGAAGGGCCTCAAGTTTACCGATGCCGATCCTCATACGTTGCTTGAGAATGCGCTCGACGGATTCCGTAAGGAGATGGACGAAAATGGTTGGGAGTATGGACCCGACGACGAAGAGCTCTTCGAGTTGGCTATGCACCCCGAGCAGTATCGCCCGTTCAAGAGTGGTCAGGCCAAGAAGCAGTTGCTGGCTGATATCCAGAAGGCAAAGGATGCCAAACTGGGTGGCGGTCAGAAGATTTCGCAGGAGGAGATCGACGCACTGAAGCACGCTAAGGCCGACGCCGTGAAGAGTCCTTTGGATGGTCAGCTCATCTGGAGTTTCGGTGGCGAGGGCGTTCCTGCTGCCTGCATTGAGCCGTTTATCGGTCAGAAGTACAAGGAGGGTGATGTGTTCTGTTACCTGCAGACCAAGTGGGGCGAGATTGTCGAGATTCCTGCTGCCTTAGGAGGCAAACTGGTGGATATCAGCGTGAAGCCTGGACAGAAGATCCGTCAGGGCGACACGATTGCTTGGATTGAACGTGAAGTGTAATGGACTATCAGTCGATTATAGATAAGTACTATCCGTCGGAGAATGAACTCCGACGGATATTGTTAGTACACAGTCAACAGGTGGCCGACCGTTGTCTGCTCATTGCACAAAGGCATCCTGAACTGAAACTCGACAAGGAGTTTCTGAAAGAAGCCGCTATGCTCCACGATATCGGTATTTTCCGTTGTGATGCCCCAGGTATCCAGTGCTTTGGTACAGAGCCTTATATCTGTCACGGTATTATCGGAGGACAATTGCTGCGTGAGATCGGACTTGTGCGTCATGCTCAGGTTTGTGAACGGCATACTGGCACAGGTATCTCAAGGGATCAGATTATTGCCCAGAATCTGCCCCTTCCTCTCGACGGAACCTACGAGCCTGCTACCCTCGAGGAGCAGGTCGTTTGTTACGCAGACAAGTTCTATTCCAAGACGCGTCTGGATCAGGAGCGTACCGTTGCACAGACGGCGCACAGTCTGGAGAAATTCGGAGCTGCGGGGGTTAAACGGTTTTTCCAGTGGGTTGACTTGTTTGAATAAATTCATTAATTCTGTGATAATCTCTGTTAATCTGTTACGGAAATAAGATTTTATTTGTATTTTTGCACCCGTGAAAAGGAAATCAGCGTTGATTTTGATGCTCTTTGTCATCATCATGATGATGGCAGAGGCTCCCTTGTCTCTCTTTAGAGGGGTGACCTCTTCGCGCGCTGATTCTCTTTCCGTTGACAGTTTTCTTACAGATGCTGCACCTCTGGATACCATTCTCGACATCACAGAGGAGGCTACCGCCAAGTTGAAGCGCGACACCTCTACTATGGACTCCCTCGAACTGGCCATCTACAAACACAACAAGGCTGTTGATGACTCTCTCTACAAGGATAGCGTCAACCGCAGTCGTAAGACGGGTATCGATTCCCCCGTGCAGTACGTCGCCAAAGATTCCCTGACCTATAATGCGGCTTCAGGACTGGCCCACCTCTATGGTGAGTCGAATGTGAAATACCAGAATATGGACCTCTCTGCCGATCATATCTTTATGAGTCTCGACAGCAATCTGGTTCATGCCGACTCCCGTATGGATACGACCACAAACCAGCCAATAGGCTCTCCTGTGTTCAAGATGGGCAGCGATACTTACGAGACGGGAGAGATGGCCTTTAACTTTAAGACCAAGAAAGGTATCATCGAGGATGTATATACCCAGCAGGATGAGGGTTTTCTTACCAGCGAACTCTCCAAGCGCGGCGCTAATGGTGATATGTTTATCCAGCACGGCCGTTATACCACCTGCGACGATCCCCATCCTGATTTCTATCTGGCAATGTCGCGTGCAAAGGTGCGTCCAGGAAAGGATGTCGTGTTTGGTCCGGCTTATCTGGTAGTGGCCGATGTGCCCCTTCCCCTGGCTGTTCCTTATGGATTCTTCCCCTTTACGAAGAGTTACTCCAGTGGTTTTATTATGCCCACTTACGGTGACGAGACTGAGCGCGGTTTCTATCTGCGTGATGGTGGTTACTATTTTGCCGTCAGCGACAAGTTGGACCTGAAACTTCTGGGAGAGATCTATACAAAGGGCTCTTGGGGCCTCTCTGCAGCTTCGAACTACAAAAAGCGCTACAGGTATAGTGGCTCGTTCTATGGCAGTTACCAGAGCACACTGAGAGGAGAGAAGAACATGCCCGACTATCAAAAGACGACGAGTTTTAAGATTCAGTGGAGCCACAACCAGGATCCAAAGGCTAATCCTTACAGCTCGCTGAGGGCCAGCGTCAACTTTGCCACTACGAGTTATGAGAACGACAACCTGAACTCTATGTATAATCCTCAGGCGAGGACGCAGTCCACACGAACATCGTCAGTCTCGTGGCAGACCTCATTCTCTAGCATCGGCTTGTCGCTCAGTTCGCAGATGAACCTGAATCAGAACATGCGTGACTCAACGATCGACCTGACACTTCCTGATTTGAATGTCAGTGTATCCCAGTTCTACCCCTTTAAGCGCAAAAAGGCTGCCGGCGAGTCAAAGTGGTACGAAAAGATCTCCGTCAGTTATACGGGTCAGTTTAAGAACGGAATCCTTGCAAAGGAAGACAAGATCATGCATTCCAGTCTGAATAAGGACTGGAAGAATGGTATGTCGCACAGTATTCCCATTAAGGCTAATTTCACGATTCTCGGTTATCTGAACGTCACGCCCTCCTTCAACTTCTACGACAAGATGGTGTTCCGTCGATTCAATAAGTCGTGGGACGTGCAACGCCAGAAGGAGGTGACTGATACTGTCAGCGGCTTCTATAATCTATATAACTGGAACCTTTCGTTGGGAACTTCCACGAAGATTTATGGCTTCTGGATCCCCAATCGTAAGATCTTTGGTGATAAGATCGACCGTATCCGTCACGTCATCACCCCGTCGGTCAGCTTCCAGTATGCTCCCGACTTCGGTTCGAGTCGTTACGGTTATTATGATAGTTACCAGAAGACAGACGCCAATGGTAATGTGACGATGGTGGAGTATTCGCCCTTCCAGGGTGGAACCTATTCTGCTCCAGGCAAAGGAAAGACAGGATCTGTCAGCTTCGACCTGAGTAACAACCTGGAGATGAAGGTGAGGTCAGAAGACGATTCTACTGGCTTTAAGAAGATCTCTCTGATCGATGAGTTCCGTCTGGGTATGTCTTATAACTTTGCTGCCGACATCCGTCCCTGGAGTAACCTCAGTACCACGTTACGACTGAAACTTACCAAGAGTTATACCCTCAATCTCAGCGCTGTCTTCGCCTCGTATGTCTATGAGGCTGATAGTGTGGGAGCAACGCCTCATGAGAGTGAGCACACCACCTATTGGGGACAAGGAAAGATCGGCCGTTTCCAGGGCATCTCGCAAAATCTTTCCTATAACCTGAGCAACGAAAAGGTTGCCAACTTCATCAAGTGGCTCAAAGGCGAGAAGGTGGATAAGAAAAAGGACGACAAGAACAAGCGCAACAATGATGACGAAGACGACTGGGAAAATGATGTGGAAACCAATATAGACAAGGATATGGAGGATGCCAAACATGGTTCCAGGAGGAGTAATAATGACAAAGCAGACACCGACGAGGATGGCTATATGCCCTTCAAGATACCCTGGAACATCAGTTTTGGCTATGGCATCAGTATGCGTGAGGATACGGATGTGAAGAAGTTTAATTACAACACGATGCGCTATCCCTATAAGTTCAACCAGACATTGAATGTCAGTGGAAACATCCGCATCAGTGATGGATGGAACATCAACTTCTCATCAGGTTATGATTTCGATAACAAGAAGATATCTATGACAACGGCCTCCCTGAGTCGTGATCTGCATTGTTTCAATATGTCGTGTTCCCTGGTGTTGGCACCCTACACAAGTTACAACTTCTCGTTCCGTTGTAATGCGGCCACTCTGACTGATGCTCTCAAGTATGACAAGCGCTCGAGTTCTTCGAATGCCGTACAATGGTACTAATCCAATCCGATGAATTATGGCAGAATTACCGTCAATGATTAAAGACCTGGCGCTGATGCTTATGGTGGCAGGCATTGTAACGCTGATATTCAAGAAACTGAAACAACCCTTGGTACTGGGTTATATCGTAGCAGGTTTCCTGGTCAGCCCCCATATGCCTTATACAGCTTCGGTGGCAGATACGGAGAATGTTCATTTGTGGGCGGATATTGGTGTGATGTTCCTGTTGTTCTCATTAGGTCTCGACTTCTCGTTCAAGAAAATCCTTCGCATGGGTGCTTCGCCCATCATCTCTACAATCACCATTATCTTCTTTATGTCGATGCTGGGCGTATGTGTGGGTTACTCCTTTGGATGGGAAAAGATGGACTGCATCTTCCTGGGTGGAATGCTTGCTATGTCATCTACCACGATTATCTATAAGGCATTCGACGACCTGGGCCTGCGCCAACAACAGTTTGCAGGTATGGTGATGAGTGTGCTCATTCTTGAGGATATCCTCGCCATCGTGATGATGGTTATGCTGAGCGCCATCGCCAGTGGTAATAATCCTGATGGCGGACAGATGCTTGGCTCTATTGTGAAGATTGGTTTCTTCCTTATCTTATGGCTTATCGTAGGTATCTTTGCCGTACCTTCTTTTTTGCGAAAGGTGCGCAAACTCATTAACAACGAGGTGTTGTTGGTGTTTTCTCTGGGACTCTGCTGTGCTATGGCTGTTTTCTCCACTAAGGTGGGCTTCAGTTCAGCATTTGGTGCCTTTATCATGGGTAGTATCCTGGCAGAGACCATCGAGGCTGAGCGTATTGAGAAACTGGTGGAACCCGTGAAGAACCTCTTTGGTGCCATCTTCTTCGTATCGGTGGGTATGCTCGTCGATCCGATGATCCTGGTGAAATATGCTCTTCCAATCTTGTGCCTGGTGATGGCCATCCTGCTAGGTCAGGCTGTTTTTGGCACCTTCTCCTTCATGCTGGGAGGCGAGTCGCTTAAATCGGCTATGCGGTGCGGTTTCTCGATGGCGCAGATAGGTGAGTTCTCTTTCATCATCGCCTCGTTAGGATTGTCGCTGGGTGTCATCAGCGATTTCCTTTATCCCGTTGTGGTAGCTGTGTCTGTCATAACCACCTTCCTTACTCCGTATATGATCCGTCTGGCCACACCGGCCTATAACCATCTGGAACATCACCTACCCAACAAGATCGTTCAATCGCTCAATCGTCTGACGGTGGACAGCAAACATACTCAGGAACAGAGTTCGTGGAAGAAGTTGTTGTCACAGATGGCCACCTATACGCTTATTTATTCCATCCTCTCTGCGGCCACCATTGCGGTGATGTTTACCTTTGTGTTGCCATTTATGAGGAAACTGTTGCCTGGATGGGAACTTCATTGGTATGCCAATGGTATTACTGGTCTGCTCACGGTGATTCTTATCTCACCATTCCTGAGGGCGATGGTCATGAAGAAGAATCATAGTGAAGAATGGAAAACGCTTTGGGCTGAGAGCAATCGTAACCATCTGCTCCTCCTTTTCACGATTTTGGTCAGAATGATGATTGCCATCAGTTTTGTATTCTCTATCTGCAACTATCTCAGTCGCTTCTCCAGTGCGCTGATGATCACCATTGGTGTGGTCGTTGTGTTGCTCATCATCTTCTCCCGTACGGTTAAGATGAGAAGCATCACCCTCGAGCGACTGTTTATCCAGAACCTGCGTTCACGAGATATTCAGGCACAGGTTGATGGCAAGAAACGGCCTTTGTACGAGGGTAAGTTGCTCGACCGCGATATTCACATCGCTGATTTCCAGGTGCCCTTTAATTCCATGTGGATGGGACAGACGCTGAAGCAGTTGAACCTGGGTCAGAAGTATGGTGTCCATATCAGCAGCATTCTGCGTGGAGGCTTTCGTATCAATATCCCTGATGGCGACTATATCATCTTCCCCGGCGATGTACTTCAGGCTATTGGAAGCGACGCTCAGTTCACAGGATTCCGTCAGGCCCTTGAGGACGAGGTGCTAGGCGAGGACCTTGATATTGAAAGCAAAGAGATGAAGTTACGTCAACTGGTTATTGGCGAGAATAGTCCGTTTGTAGGTAAGTCGCTCATTGAGAGTGGTATCCGTGATCTGTACAGTTGTATGGTGGTAGGCCTTGAGGAAGGTAAAGAGAACCTTTCGCCCTATCGTCCTGCCCGTAAGTTCCAGGTAGGCGATATTATCTGGGTGGTGGGTGAACTCGAAGCTCTCGAGGCCCTGATGGCTAATCATTGAAGCCAGCCACCAGTTCGCAGATTCTCACAATCACTTCTTTGGCTTTCTCCATCGACTGGATGCTTACGAATTCGTAAGGTCCGTGGAAGTTTACGCCTCCAGCGAAGATGTTGGGGCAGGGAAGACCCTTAAAACTTAGCTGCGCTCCATCCGTACCACCGCGGATAGGCTTTACCTTAGGAGTCACTCCACAGTCTTGCATAGCATGTAGCACCAGGTCTATCACATGCATCTGTGGGTCAATCTTCTCCTTCATGTTGTAGTATTGGTCTTTGATCTCTGCCTTTACTGTGTTTTCACCATATTTCTCGTTCATGGTCTGTACCACACTCTCTATCAGGTGCTTGCGCTCTTCAAAGCGTGAACGGTCGTGGTCGCGAATGATGTAGTGCAGCGAGGCTCCTTCCACATTGCTCTGTACGCCCAGCAGATGGAAGAAACCCTGATAGCCCTCAGTCGTCTCAGGTCGCTCGTCAGCAGGAAGTGAGTCTGCAAATTCCATCGCCAGCAGGTTGGCGTTTACCATTTTACCTTTGGCATAACCTGGGTGTACGCTGATGCCTTTGATATGTATTTTGGCAGAGGCTGCGTTGAAGTTCTCAAACTCCAGTTCGCCAATGTCGCCCCCATCCATCGTATAGGCCCATTCGCACCCGAACTGCTCTACGTCGAAGTGGTGTGCCCCCATACCAATCTCTTCGTCGGGGTTGAAGGCGATGCGGATATCCCCATGATGAATTTCAGGATGGTCACGCAGATAGCACATTGCTTCCACGATCTCGGCGATACCGGCCTTGTCGTCGGCTCCCAACAGTGTTGTACCGTCCGTCACGATCAGGTCCTCTCCAATATGCTTCAGCAACTCAGGAAATTTCTTCGGACTACTCACGATCCCCTCTGAAAGTAGGATGTCGCTACCATCGTAATGCGACACGATGCGTGCCTGGATGTTGGCACCAGAGCAATCGGGACTGGTGTCGTAATGCGAGATAAAACCGATGATAGGCACGCCTTTTGTATTGCCTTTCAGGGTGGCGTAGAGATAGCCTTTGTCATCGAGCGTTACGTCGCTCAATCCCTCCCTTTCCAACTCTTTTTTCAGGTAGGCAGCAAATTCCAGTTGTTTCGCCGTACTGGGCACACAGTCTTTGTCTTCGGCACTCTGCGTGTCAAACTTCGTATAATTGATAAACCGTTCTGTTAAATCCATTTTTCGCTGTTTCTTCTTTTCAATACGGTTACAAAATTACGTATTTTTTCCCAAACAGCATAGATTTCACCTATTTTATTTTGTCAGAACAATAAAAATATGTACTTTTGCAGCGTTTAAATGCAAATTTGTATAGCGGTGAAGAATATTAAAAGGATTCTCTTGATAGTGTCGCTGTTGGTAAGTGTGCTTACTGCAGGCGCCCAGTCTATGAGCGACTTGGAGGTTTTAGAGTTTGTTCAGAAGGAGCAAAAGGCAGGCACGCCTCAACAGCAGATCTTCATCAAGCTGATGCAGCGTGGTGTCGATGCCAAGCAGATTCAGCGTCTCAGAAAACTATATGAGAGTTCTGGAGGTTCGGGCTCTTCTCGTTCTTCCTTGCGCCTCTCTTCTTCATTTTCTTCTTCCTCCTCCGATGCCAATACCCGTCTGCGCGAGTCAAATGGTTCTGTTCGTGTCGATGCAGAGGGTAACCCGCTTTACAGTTCTATGGAGGGTTATAATCCTCTTGGTAGTAGTGAGTACGAGATTAACGATCTCGACACGCGTCCCAATGTCTATATCAAAGACTCCCTGAATCTTCTGGTGAATGGCAAGCAGGTGTTTGGTCGTGATATTTTCAACAAGCGTACGCTCTCTTTCGAGCCCAATATGAACATCCCCACGCCTTCCAGTTATGTGGTAGGTCCTGGCGACCAGGTTGTCATCGATGTCTATGGAGCAACCCAGAAGTCTCAGAAACTCGAGGTGTCGCCAGATGGAACCGTTATCGTTGAAGGTGTAGGCCCCATCCATCTGGCAGGTCTTTCTGTTGAGGCTGCCAATGCGAAGATTAAGGATCAGTTGGGTCAGCGCTATAGCAGTTCCAGGATCCAGATGACGGTAGCCCAGACACGCACGATTACGGTGAACGTGATGGGTGAAGTGTCAGCGCCTGGTACTTATACGCTTTCTGCCTTTGCCAGTGTCTTTCATGCCCTGTATATGGCTGGTGGTGTGAATGGTGTAGGTACACTCCGTAATATCAAGGTCTATCGTGGAGGTCGTCAGCTCACATCTGTCGATGTCTATGACTATATCCTCAATGGTCGCCTTACGGGCAATGTCCGTCTTCAGGATAACGATGTTATTGTTGTTGGCCCTTACGATTGTTTGGTTGACATCGTGGGAAACGTCAAGCGCCCTATGGCTTACGAAATGAAACAGAGCGAGAGTGTCGCCACCCTGTTGAAGTATGCTGGTGGTTTCTCCACAAAGGCTTATAAGGCCGCTGTCCGTCTGACCCGTACAGCAGGCAACCATTATTCAGCCTATAGCGTTTCAGAGTTCGATATGGCAGGCTTCCACCTTATGGATGGCGACTCTGTGATTGTTGATTCCATCCTCGATCGTTATGAGAATACCATTACCATTCGTGGTGCCGTCTTCCATCCTGGCCGTTACGACCTCGATGGTACTACCACCGTCCGTTCCCTCATCGAGCGCTCTGGCGGACTCACCGAAGAGGCCTTTTCCGCCCATGCGATGCTATATCGTATGAAGTCTGATCGCACCCGTAGGGTCATCAGCATCGATGTCGATGCCCTTATGGCAGGTACCATAGCCGATATCGCCCTTGAAAACGAAGACGACATCTATATCCCCTATCGTCTGGAGACGATGTCGAAGCGCACGCTGACCATTCATGGTGAGGTACAGTTCCCTGGCGAATACGAGTATGCTGAAGACGAGACTATCGAGGATCTCATTTTACAGGCAGGCGGTCCTACTGATGCTACCTCAACAGCTAAGGTCGATGTGGCCCGTCGTATTGCCGACCCTGCGGCAACCTCTTCCGACAAGGCTATTGCTCAGACGTTCAGCTTCTCGCTCAAGAATGGCTATATTGTGGATGGCGATCGTTCGTTCACGCTCCAGCCTTACGATGAGGTCTATGTGCGTAAGAGTCCTGGTTACCATCCTCAGCGCAATGTGGAGGTGGTAGGTGAGGTGCTCTTCGAGGGTACCTATTCACTCCCGATGAAGAATACGCGCCTCTCTGATGCTATCAAGGCTGCAGGAGGCGTCACAGCCGAGGCCTATATTAAGGGCGCACGTGTGGAGCGCCTGTTGAATCCTGATGAGAAGTTCCGTGTACAGAATTTGATGAAGATGGCCCAGATACAGACAGGGCATGGTCTCGACACCACGATGGTTACCCGTACCGATAGTATCTATTATGTAGGTATCAATCTCGATAAGGCCATTGAGAATCCAGGTTCCGACTATGATATCATCCTTCGTGAGGGCGACCGCCTGGTAGTGCCAGAATATAATGGTACAGTGAAGATCAACGGTAATGTGATGTATCCCAATACAGTGGCCTATAGCGAGGGTAAGGGCTATAAGTGGTACGTCAATCAGGCTGGTGGCTTTGGCAATCGTGCCAAGAAGTCTCGCACATACATTCTTTATCAGAATGGTACTGTGACGAAGGCCAAGAAGGGCGCCAAGATCGAACCAGGTTGTGAGATCATCGTGCCCACGAAGACCACCTCGTCAGCACAGACCATTGCCACCATCGGCTCCATCGGTACCTCTATGGCCACGATTGTCACGCTGTTGGTGTCTGTCTTGAATCTTTTGAAATAAATATACTTTAGGTCCCGTAGCTTAGCTGAATAGAGCGTCAGATTCCGGTTCTGAAGGTCCAGGGTTTGAATCCCTGCGGGATCACATACTAATAATAAAGGCAGCAACGAAAACTTGTTTTTCAGTTGAGGCCTTTTTTATTGGATGTCAGACCAACCCGTGGCATGGGTAGGGATTGACGAATTGAAAAGAAAAGAGAATAATTGAAGCGATTCAAACTATCTGTTTTTTACAAGTGAACGGAAAACACATGATATCGACCATCTTTTCATCCGTTGGTCGGTTGATTTAATAGATTTATTTTTGTCATTGCGCCTACATGCCTACATGAAATCTTCTGAAATGTCTTTAAATAGGGTGTTTTTTAATTGTTTTTGCCTACATAAAGCCTACATATAGCCTACATGCATTTATATCAAGGTGCCTTTTATGTTCTGTAGGGATGTGGATCAAACAAAGAGCCTTGCCTGGAGATTATTTGTCAAGTAGTTGCTCTTGAATTCTCTAGAGAATTTGAAGGAAAGTACCCGTAGCGCTATTTTTTTCTTCCCTATGGAAGCTCTGAATTCTCTAGAGAATTCAACAACAAGAGCCTAATATAAAACTTGCTAGTCTGTATCTTTGTTTTTGCGAGAGCCCTATCTGGGTGTTTTGGCGTGCTTATTTTGTGGAGTTCTGCATGTAAGAGGGCCGTTTTGTGTGGTCAATATGTAGTTGCTATGTAGGCTTTATGTAGGCTTTATGTAGGTAAATATTCTTCAATATATGTTTATTTAAAGGTATTTTAGAAGATTTTATGTAGGTATGTAGGCAATTATTCAGAATTTTATTTGATTTTGATATATCCTAGAAACGGTGTCTCACCGTGTATAGGT
>CAMKUA010000009.1:0-67075 GCA_946415825.1 uncultured Prevotella sp.
GAAAGCGTATGGTTTCCCTGTTTGGACGAGGGTTCGACTCCCTCCAGCTCCACTAGCGTTACGCCCTCGCGAGGTCTCACCCTCGTGAGGGTTCTTTTTGTTTCATATGTGAAAGTGGGAAAAAATGGTAAAAAAGTGACTAAGGCTTGTCTATGTCGAAATAATATTGTATTTTTGCCAACTGTATGAGAAAGTCTTTATTATTGGCATTCCTGGTGATTGGAACTATTGCCAGAGCCCAAAGCGAATATGCGATTACGGTTGAGAGCAAACAGCCCTCAGGTGTTATCAATGAGATGCTCTATGGACAACTCTTTGAGCATATCTATTTCAGTGCCAACAATGGCGTCTGGCAGGAACTCATTCAGGAACGCTCCTTTGAACCAGAGCAGTATCCAGGCATTCATCCTCGTGATGGCTATTTCGACGGGTGGTTTATGGACGACAACATGGTGCTGCATTCGCCTACCCGTTACGAACAACCGCTCAGAATTGACAGCATAGAGACCAGTGACTTCGACCTGACCATGGATGTGAACTGGCGTTCTTACAAGTTAGCCCGACGTGCATGGAGTGGTGGTTTGATGGATATACGTTTCGCATTCCGTAATAAGGCTGACGGTTCGCCCTATTTTGTTCGCATACACGATCCGTATTATGAAAGCCGCACTTTCACACCAGCGCAGACACAGTCGCAGATTGATGCAGCCAACGAGGCTGCAGCGAGAGCCGCTCTTCAGCAGCAAAGTGCTACTGCTAATTTCTCTGTCTGTCAGATGGAAGAACGTGAAATGGCAGGCTTTGGCGGACGTCCGGCTCGTCGCATGAATATGCTGATACCATTGGTATCGGCTTTGGCTACGAAAGAGCAGGTAAACGAGGAACAGAGATGGCATAAACTGCACATCATGAGTCGTGGCAGTAAAGTAACAGTGTTCTGGGATGGTCAGGAGGTACTTAACTATGATGGTTTGGAAGAATCCGACCGCCATTTCGTGACGTTCTGGGTGAACTATACCGAGGCTACATACCGCAACATCAGACTGACGGCAGCAGATGGCAAGGTGTTGTTTGAGGGAACGCCTGGCGACGTAAGGATTCCGGCTGTGGCCCAGCAGTGGACACCCTTCGGCGATGGTGGCAGGTATCGTTTGTGCAAGGACGATGCTGTGAACATGCGCTACTCCCAGGAGATATCGGCAGGGAAGAACGAGGCCGGCATCTTCCAGGGACCGCAGAACATCGTTTCAGGTGAAAAATACATCGGCTCGATTTATGCTAAGGGAAAGGGTGAACTGATGGTTGGCTTGCGTAATCCTGATGGCCAGTTTGTAACCCTGCAGTCGCTCGGCAAGGTTGGTAAAGCATGGAAGAAATACGAATTCACCCTTGAACCGCAGGTAAGTTGCGATGGCGATTTCGCCATTATGGTAAAAGACGGGACAATACAGGTTGACATGGCTACCATGACCACCCAGACAGGTCTTAGTTTGGGTGGATTCCGTCCAGATATCCTACAGGCTGTGAAAGAACTGCATCCCACATGCCTGCGATGGCCTGGCGGAGGATATGTGGCGCAATACGACTGGAAGTGGGGTATAGGTCCGCAGGAGAATCGTCAGCGCTGGGCTCACTGGATGTGGATGGACTACGACCAGAACTGCTTCGGAACCGATGAGTTCATACGTTTCTGTCGTGAAGTTAATTCGGAACCAATCATCGTGGTAAGCGTCAAGTTCGAGCGTCCTGCCGAAGAGTATGACAGCATCCTGCAGGATGCGCTGCATTGGCTACGCTATTGCAATGCCCCTGCCACCGATGAGTGGGGCGCCAAGCGTGCTGCAAACGGCCATCCCGAGCCCTACAATGTGAAATACTGGGAGATTGACAATGAGATGTGGGAGATGGGTATTGACCGCTATGAGAAATGTGTTCGCGATTTCAGTACCGAGATGCGCAAGATCGACCCGTCAATCAAAATCATTGCCTGCGGTGGTTTCAGGGAGGATGAACAGTTCATCCAGCGCAGTGGTCAGTATTTCGACTACTTGAGTCTGCACCACTATGAGCAACAGGGAGGTTATGCTACAGGTCCCTTACGACTAGGTCAGCAGTATGACCGTTATGCCCAGATGATTGCCAATGGTCCTAATCCGAATATCAAACTGTTTATTTCGGAGTGGAACCTGAATAGCATCGACTGGCGCACAGGTCTTTTTGCTGGCGGCTTCCTCAATATGTGTGAGGCTCGTGATGTGGTGGCAATGGGTGCTGCAGCCTTGTTCTTACGCCGTACCGATGCCCCCGACTGGAACAACGCCTTTATCAACTTTGATTATAAGGATCTGTTCAAGGCGCCCAACTGTCAGGTGACCGAGTTGTGGTACGACCATTTCTCAAAATATCGTTTGGCCTTCAGCGGAGAAACGGGTAACCTGAGTGTGAGCACAACTCTATCAGAGAATGGTGACGAGGTGATTGTGAAGGTGGTAAATCCCACAGACGAACCTGCCACCTTGCATATCAAAGGCGATTGGACAGGTGTGAAAGATGCTGTGTTCGAGTATTTCGCTCCTAGTTCACTGACTGTGGCCAACAGTATGGAGAACAAGCATGCCGTCGCCCTCCAGAAAACCACTCCAAAGACCGAAGGCACCGATGTCGTACTCCCCCTCCCAGCCCTGTCGGCAGGTGTACTGACGATTACTATAATAAATGAGAATATGACAAATGCAGAATTAAGAGAAAAGATTGTAATGGCCCTCGACGACATGAAAGCCAAGGCCATTGAGATGGGAATCCATGGTGTGGCTACGGCCTCAGTACTTAACAAGGGCGAAGCTGTCGACTGGATTGGAGAGATGAGGGTTGTCGGCACCCCTCTCGACACCAAAGGTGGTTTTAACCTTGTTGCCGTTGCATGGTCCAAGTGCGGCGAAGTCATAGCCACAGGTGCCGATAGCGGCAATCCAAACCATCAGACGATGACTGGTGAGCTTGGCTATGCTGGTGGTGCCTATGACGAGTATGCGGGTTGCAAGATGGCCTTTGCTTTTAGTGGCGCAACATCTGAAGAGGATCTCGTTGTGGCCAAATACGGTATTGAGCAGATGAAAGGCTATCTGTCAGACAAGCCTCAGGCTGATACCGTAGCAGTGTACAAGCCTCTGGCCACTCCCTTGAAGAAAGACCAGTTTATCCAAGTCACCATCGTGGTAAACGATATCCATCGTGCTGCCAAGGCATGGGCAGCCCTGCTCGGTGTTCCTGAGCCGGAAATATGGGTGAACCACCTGGAGAGCAACGAGGAATATCCATATACCTATCGTGGTGAGAACGATAAGCCCTGCGACTTACAGATGTGCGTCTTTGAAATGGGCAACTGGGTGATCGAACTGCATCAGATTGATGATAACCCCAGCACGTTCCGTGAGTTCATCAACAAGCATGGCCAGGGCGTACACCACATAGGTTTCGAGGTGGGCAATGCTCGTGATGAAGTGATTAAGGAACTGAAGGAGATGGGCTTTGATACAGGTCGCACCATAGGTGTCTATCCAGGCAGCAGCTGGACTATCGTGGATACAGAAGACGTGCTTGGAGTGAACCTGAACATTAAGCCTAAACGGTAAGTTTCATTTGGCAAGTCCTTTAAAAGTATATCCAATGCCTTCGACGGCTTTGCGGATATCCTCCTCTGTAGCAGGGCCTTTGATGGTAAGAGTGTTGGCCGAGGCACTAGCCTTGGCCTTCTCTACGCCAGGCACATTCTCTACGGCACGTACCACAGCAGCCTCACAGTGACTGCAATGCATATCTTCGACTCTGTAAACCACCGTATCGGGGTCTAATGGCTTGTTGGCAAATTTGCTGAAAAACTTCATCATAAGGGCGAATATAATTAAAATGGTTAATACTGTAGCACACATAATTTTAAAAGTACTTGGTAATGTTTTGGCGGCCACGCAGCAGCTGTCGTATGCGGCTGTGGTGTATAGCTCCAGTCCTGTGGCATTAAGCAACAGCCCAAAGATTATGGCGAAGCCAACGATGGTGAGCAGGTAGATGGAGGTGAATCGACGTCCCATTGACTTGTGGACTACGAGGATAGAGGCCAGATTGACCGCAGGTCCTGCCATCAGCATCACCAGTGCTGCTCCTGGCGACAAGCCTTTCATCATCAGTGCTGCTGCTACGGGAATGCTACCTGTGGAGCAGATGTACATAGGCACGGCGATGAGGAGGATCACCAGCATCTGCAGCAATGGCTGATTACCAAACTGCAGGAAAAACTCGTCAGGCACCACTACCTGGATCAATGCCGCTACGACGAGACCGATCACCAATCGCAAGCCAATGTCGCGTATCATGTCATAATAGGCATATCTCAACACACGCCATAGTCTGCTGCCATGTTCCACCTGGCATACTGACGTCCCCTCGCTTACCAAGTCATGATCATGCACCAGACGGTTTACCAGCAGTCCACCGCAAATGCCAGTGATGAGTGCTGCAGCAGGACGAACGATGGCAAAGCCCAGTCCCATCAACGAGAAAGTGGCTAAGATGGAGTCGATACCTGTCTGTGGTGTGGCAATGAGAAACGAGGCGATGGCACCCTTCGATGCTTTCTCGTTTTTCAGTCCGATGGCTGTTGGGATCACCCCACATGAACAGAGTGGCAGGGGTACCCCCAACAAGGCAGCCCAAAGCACTGACCATTTATTATCCTTCGACAGGTAGCGACGATAGAAGTTCTGGGGTACAAACACATGCAGTACCCCTGCGATGAAGAATCCCAGAAGCAGGTAGGGAGCCATCTCGCAAACCACGTTCAGTAATGATAATAAGAAATCGTGCATTGTACTCATTTTCGCGTCTTACTGAAATAAATGATGACATCAGCCCATCACCACGTCGAGCACCATCATGAGCACAAAGCCAATGGCGAAGCCGATGGTGCTGAGGTTCGAATGCTGACCGCTGGAGGCTTCTGGAATCAGTTCCTCCACCACCACGTAGAACATGGCTCCTGCAGCAAAAGCCAGCATATAGGGCAGGATAGGCATGAGCAGTGATGCCAACAGCAGAACAGCGACAGCACCAATGGGCTCAACGGCTCCACTCAGCGAACCAATCACAAACGACCGCCAACGGCTGTTGCCGGCAGCTCGCATCGGCATAGAGATGATAGCCCCCTCGGGAATGTTCTGAATGGCAATACCCAGTGACACGGCAACGGCGCTAGTCAGTGATATGTTTGATGCCCCACTGTCGGCACCTGCGAAAACCACACCTACAGCCATTCCTTCAGGCAGGTTGTGGATGGTGACGGCAAGCGCCAGCATGGCAGTCTTGGAGAGATGCGACCGCATACCTTCGGGCTTGTCGGTGCCGATATGCAGGTGAGGTGTCAGTTCGTCGATCAGCAGGAGGAATCCCATACCCGCCAGAAAACCTATGGCAGCAGGCAATACCGACCATGCCCCTTTGCCAACCTCCATTTCCATCGAAGGAATCAGCAGCGACCATACCGATGCCGCCACCATCACCCCTGAAGCAAAACCCAACAGCGACTTCTGCAGCCGCACCGACATCTCGTCCTTTATCATAAAGACGAAGGCAGAGCCGAGCATCGTGCCCAGCAGTGGAATCAGCAGACCTATAATTAATTGTGTTGTCATATGCCCTCAGCGCATGATTTTCCTTCCTTCCTGAATGATGATGCCCCTGGCGTTGTCGTCGGCTGCAGTGCCATCGAGTCGGTACGATGCAGTGGCATCCTTTCCTTTGGCCTGTATGCCGTTAACCGAAGTCGGCGGGGTGGGGGTGAATTTCTCCCGCTGCAGCACCTGTGTCATGCAGTGAGCAGCGCCATAGCCGTCGATCAGACTCTCCAGCGGCACCCACTCCACGTTTACGCCAGCATCGGCGAAGCGCTTCTGAAGTACGTCCGACTGTCCGCCTACAGCCATGATGTGTCTGGGAGCGATGGCGAGGTAGTTGTTGGCATAGTGCAACTCGTCGTCGATGTCGATGGGAATGATGCTGAAGCCCCTGCTGTGTATATATTCCACAAAGGGTATATCTTGCTTCCACAGCGAGTAGGTCTTCGTGCCAGGTTCACGCGCCCAGATGTCGCAGGTGTTGTATTCAGGATCGCCAGGTTTGGCGTAGAGCCGGCTGCTCACCATCGTGCACAGGTCCTTGTCGATGATGTTGAAGTGGGTGTCGAGGTGCATCTGCATCTGCCACAGCTTATGGTCTCTCACCACCACCACGGTGTCATGTCCGAAGGCGTCAGCCTCCAACAACTGCCTGATGCCCTCGTCGTTGGTTCGCATGCCGCAGCCGATGAGCGAGATGGTGCCTGCAGGAATATAGTCGCCTCCCTCCAGTCGCCCCTCACCGCTGATGCGCAGTATAGGGTCCAGTCCCAGATGCTTGTAGCACATCTCGATGATGTCGGTCTCGGGTGCGCGCTGGCTGCTGTTCATGTTGCAGATGATATGCCCTCGTGGAGTCGTGATGCTCTGGTCGCGCGTAAAGTAGAGGTTCATCAGCGGGTTCTGAATGTACTGCGCCTCAAACCCCGTATTATTGTCGGTCTTGATCAGTTTTACCGTAGGCTGCAGCAGCAGGCAGCGTATCAGGTCGGCCCTGCTCATCTTCTGCAGCACCTCTTGCCTGTATGCCTCCGTCTTTACCGGGTCCTCGTCAGGCATGCTGCTGATGTCATATTTAAGCACCTTTTCGGCTGCTTTCCTCAGTTCGTCGATATCCACCTCGTTGAGAATGCCGAGCACGGTGTGCACCTGTATGCCGTTAGCCTCCAGCATCTCGATATAGTTTTGATGCTCAGCGGCAGCCTTGTCCACGTCAAAATAGTCCTCAAACAATCCTGCCGATGGGTGAATCACGCCGTTAAACAGTTCCTGTCCAGGTGTATGCATCAGTATGTCGCCAGCCTTGCACCATTCTGCCTGTGGATAGACCATCTCCTGCGCCCCTGCGTTCACTGCAGCGACGGCTACAAAAATACCAATAAATAATCTCTTAAACATCATAACTTTAATATATATTGCATTTTATTGTTTACGACTGCAAAGATACAACATTTTTACGACATATTATTTGGAAAATCCAATTTTTATTTATACTTTTGCAAAATCAAATAAGGAAAGAAACTAATTAAAACAATCGATATCAATGAAAAATTTTATGCAATGTATAACGGCCGCTATCCTCATTTGCTGCCCATTTGTGTTCTCATCGTGTTCGCTGGACAACAGTGATAACCCCGTAAAGCCAGAACAACCAGAGTACAAGGGAGTGCCCCTCGTGATACTCGATACGGATATCGGCTCCTCTACCGACGTTCATCCCATCAAGCAGGTCTATATGAACTACAATTGCGACACAGGGCAGAAGATGTGGGATCCGCTGGCTGTCATCCATGCCGTAGAGGGCGATGCGGTGTTCTCACTCTCTGAGCGCGGTATTGTCACCCTCACCGAGAAGATCGGAACCATTTTCACCCCGTCGGCCACAGGCCACAACCGCTACCAGAAGCCAGGCACTGCAACGTGGTGCAGTGATATGCTGGATAAAATCAGACAATATACAAAGATCAAGTAGTCATACAAATACTTCGAGCTCCCTCGAGCTATGCTGAGCTGCAGCCCTTACTCGCAGTGCATTTATCCCTAAATGCACTGCAAAGTAACGAATAATTTTCGACATATACAAGTCCTGATGCCGAAATGTTAAAATGTAAAATGTTCAGATGCGGCGAGGCGGCAGATCCTGACGATGTGATCACCCTGTGAAAAAGGTACCGACCTTCGCGCTGGAAGATATCCGTAACTTTTGAGGGGGATATCCGTAACTTTCGAGGCAGTTGTGTTACGGATATGCGGAGATGCCCCTAATCTGGCATTCTGCCAATCTGCCTACCAATTGAAAACACCAAATGGCAGATTGGCAGATTGGCAGAATGCAATTTGTCATTGAGTTATTTCTATATTGATTTTTGTATCAAACTTTCTTACATATATAAAGTCGCTAAGGGCGAAGCTCAAATGCTGAAAGAGGTTATGAAACTGACTGATGAGATGGAGGTCTTTAGTCAGTTCAATAAATGATAGTTGACGTAACTAGTTCTTCTGATTTATTAAATTCACCACCACTTTTACCATCACATCTTTCTCCTCTGTCTTGCTCTCTGCAATCATCAGCGTAAGAGCGACGAGGGTATTATCTGCCAGACGTTTTGAACCGTCTTTGCGACAAAGAATACCATTTATATCTGCGAGTCTAATGATTACTCATTTGATTATCAATTACTTACAGATAAGCAAAAACTTCAATAGGTAACGGTTTAGAAACTTCCGGCCTGCGTCGTTCTGCTTTGTTTCAATATGTCAAATATCTGATGCAAAGGTAATCATTTTCCTCGAAATCACCAAATAATTCTTCAGTATTCTCATACAATGACATCTCACAAAACTGCTGTCCCACCTTATTATATATGGTACAGATGTTTTGACCGCTGTCAATCGTGCCAATGTTAACGTGTCGTCAGACCTAAACTCGTAAAAAAACATAATTTTAGAAGAAAAACCAAGATATTCGGCAGAAAATGAAAAATTTTCATTATCTTTGTAGCATAAAAACTTTATCGTATGGAAGATGTAAACAGAATTAAATTGGTTCTCGTAGAGAAAAAACGTACCAGCAAATGGCTGGCAGAGCAGCTCGGTGTTAACCCCTCGACTGTCAGCAAGTGGTGTACGAACTCTTCCCAACCAGACCTTGCGTGTATATTAAAGATTGCAGATCTACTGGAAGTAGACCTAAAAGAACTCTTTGTGAGAGAGTACAAACAATATCTCCTTTCTCAGGAATCCAAGAAAAATGAATAGCTCACCAGAGCTAAGCCTTTATAAGAATTTGAAAGCATGATTATTTATGGAGATACTTTCACACTTCAGAACGATAGAAGAACTTGTTAAGATGCTTGACAGAGAGAAGGTGCTGTTCCGCGACATGTTTGAACGGCGCAGATCATTGTATTATCGCACAGACTTTGCCCTGGAGATTGTTGACTACAAACGTGAACGTGTGCAGTATCTGATAGAGCATGGGGTGATTCATGAGAACGGCGACTTCCTGGAGATGGAGGATGTGTATGTGCAGTTCTTTGAGGAAGTTCTCGACTTGAATGAGGAAATAAGTGTGGCCAGTGTAAGGGAGCACATCAATGCCTTGAAAGAGAACATTGGATATTACCTTGAAGAAACTAATGAACATCGCAAGATACAATACCAAGGTAATGTGCGTAAGATGTTACGACGTATAGGGTTGAGAACGCTAAAGAATGTTATTGATCTGAAGCGTAATGTGGATGTGGCCTACAAGCAGGAACCCAACTACAAGATTAAAAAGACACGACTCGAGAATCTGGATGAGAAGCGGAAGGGAATCAAGCAGTTGATTACAGAATGTGAGAAAATGATGGACGGTGAGGTAGTGTTCTTCAAAATGGCTACTGATCCAGAGATGCAACGTACAACGATGGATGTACGCAATGATTTCACGGAAGCCGACCACAACCTACTTGAGATAGAACATCAGATTATTGACTATATCAACCAGATAGAGTTGCAGAGTCAGCTGTTGAAGAAGATACGCCGGTTGAAATACTTGAAAGACCAACTTACTTGGCGTGAAGATACAAATATAGTACGTACATTGAATGATGTCAATCCATTGTGGATGGAGAAACGTCCTTACAATCGCATCTTTCTATCAGTAGATATGCTCCGAGACAACGAAGAGGCATACGACTTGATAAGGAAGATTGCCGGAAAGAATGATGTGCGTCGGCTGGCAAGGACTGAGGCAGAGCCATTAGACCGAGAGTTCTTGAACGAGAACATCGAGGAAGTGAGCAGTGTGAATACCACAGAGTTGTGGAACGCTTTCAAAGCGCAGGGACAGCACTTGTTCTCGTTTATTAAAAACTATAACTATCATCTGCCACGAACCCTCAACGACCACATTATTCTCTATTGCCAGATGGCAACACAGCACAGCGATGAACTGCGCATTACTGATAAGTACGAGACATTTGAAAATATAGAATATGCACTGATATATGCGAGCTAATACACGACAAATCTTTGAACGGATGAGTAAGGGTGGTTTCCTTTCTGTTGACAGCACAGACCAGGAAGTGAAACACCTTTATGATGATATAGAGGAGAATTATACCGACTATGAGGCATATTTCTCTGAGTTAGGTCTGAGATTGGAGTCGGGTGACGGCTACTACTATTTTGCCCGTACCCAAGAGGCCAAGCAGACCATTGAGCAAAAGTTGCAGAGTTTTGCTCAATGGGTAGATATATTGGACTTCCTGAAGACTTACGACATCACGTTCTCTACGGGATTCCAGTTCCGAAGCACCCATATTCTGGAGCGTATTAACCTTGACGTGGAACTGCGTGACAAGGCCCGCAAGCTATTCCGTAAGCAGAACACCAATCAGGATATTGTGGAAAAGCTCATCACCGAACTGACAACTATGGGATTCGCAGAGTTGATTAACGAAGAGGATGGTACCTACAAGGTGACTGCCGCTTTCCGTTACGCAGAAGATATGGTGAACCTGATAACTATTTATAACGAAGAGGAGATACCAGAGTTATGAGACATCTGAATAAAATCATATTCCTGAACTCGGCAAACATTCCATACGCAGAGGTGATGCTGGACGGTAACGTTCATTTTGCCGGCACTCAGGGTGTAGGTAAAAGTACGGTATTGAGAGCATTGCTATTCTTCTACAATGCTGATAAGATGCGCCTGGGCATCCAACAGGGGCAGAAGTCGTTTGAGGAGTTCTATTTCCGTTACAGCAACTCCTATCTAGTATATGAGGTAAAGACCGAAAACAGCGCCTACTCAATCCTTACTTATCGCAGTCAGGGAAAGGCTGTGTTCCGTTTCATTGATGCACCTTATCAGAAATCATGGTTTGTTGATGACAGCGGACGAGTGGAAAGTGACTGGATACGTATTCGTGAACGAATAGGAAGCAATGACATCAGTTCCAAGATAGAGACATACGAACAGTATCGCAACATCATCTTCGGCAACACACACGACCGTAGCCATCGCTACGACAAGTACGCCATTGTGGAGAGTTCGAAATACCAGAATATACCACGAAGTATCCAAAATGTATTCCTAAACAGTAAATTGGATGCCGATTTTGTGAAGAACACTATCATACAGTCGATGACAGAGGTGGAGGACAGTATCCGCCTGTCGGACTATCGTCATTTGGTGGCTGACTTCGAGCGGGAGTTCGACGAGATTGACTGTTGGTATAGGAAAGATAGTAGTGGTGAGATACCTGTACGCAACAAAGCGGCAAAGGTAGTGGACAACTACCGTCTGCTGATAGCCCTCGACTATGAAATGATGCAGACCTGGCATCAGTTGAATCATGTTGTCACTTATACTCGTGAACAACTGCCACTGGTGGAAGAAGAGATTCGGGAAATACAAGGGAAGCTGGCAAAACTCAAAGAGAGGATTGGTGCCACACAACAGGAGTATGAAAAAGAGCACGACCGCTTGACTAAAGAAATCAGCAAGCGTGAGCAGCGACTGGACGATATTCGTAAAAAACGTAAGCACTACGAAGAAATCGGTATCAAGGACATTATCGAACTTAATGCGCAGGAACAGAAATTTCTTAGCGAGAAGGCACAGAAAGAAAAATTGCTTCGCGCATTGGAAGAGCAATACAAGGATGTGACAGATAAATACCGTGCATTATATGCTGCACTTGATGACGAGTGGAGTAAGTTCGGACTGACCCAAAAGGAAGAACTTCAACGCTATCGTGACGGTATACAGACAGAACGTGACAAAAGCGTGAAGGTGCGTGACCTACGTAAGAAATCTGTGGAAGATGCATACGGAGAATGGCTGACAGCATCGGACGAGCGTCTTACTATTTTACAAGGGAATCATAACTTGGCAGATAAGCGGTTGTCAGAGTTACAATACTGGCATCCGATGGCAAAGGAGACATACGACTACGAGATGGATATTCAAAATTTCAAGTCTCAGGAACATCAACTAAACAGCCAATTGACCATCACATCAAATAGTTTGAAGTCCCTTCGACAAGAGTGGGAGATGAAGAGCAATGAGATAAAACGTAAGTATGAGCATAAACAGGAAGAGGCTCAAAGTCAGCTAAAAAAACTGCAAACGGAGCTCTCTGAAACGGAAGAGATACTTGCTCGTTGGAAAGGCTCGTTTTATGAGTGGCTGAGTCAGAACAAGCCAGGATGGGAAGACAACATTGGCAAGGTGGTGGACGAACAGCAGGTGCTCTACGCACAAGGTCTGTCGCCCCAACTGACTGATGACAGCCAACTCTTTGGAGTAAGCATCAATCTGGAGGCCATACCGCTACACCATCGAACTCCAGACGAATACCGCAGCCTGCAAAAACAGCAGCAAGAAGCGGTTGCAGCCAAAAAGAAAGAAATGTCAGACCTTCAAATTCAATTAGAAAATGAACAGGAAGGATTGCGCAAGAGTTATAATGGCAAAATTACAGAACTTGGACAACAAGAAACTATTCTGAAAGTCCAGCTGGAGCAGATACCTACAAAGATAAAGGATGCAGAAACGCGTTTACGACAGGCAGAACAGAAAGAAAAGGAGATGGTGGCTGTAGAACGTGAAAAGCGGACAAAGGTCTATAACGAAACTTTACTGGCGTTGGATGGAGAGAAAAATGCCCGTACTCAACAGCGCATCAAGCGAGATAAGGACTTAAAGGCTGCTGATAGTGATTATAACGCTGCAATACGCGACCTCCAGAAGCGATTCGACACTTTTAGGCAAAAGCAGGCAGATGAGAAAGAAGCCAAGAAAAAAGACATTGATGAACGCATGCAGATGTTGAATCGGCAGGAACGTGATGAATTGAAAGGCAAGGGTGCTGACACAAATGCACTTGACCTCTGCCGGAAAGATTGCGATAGCATACAGGCCGTTCTCGACAAGATTACCCAGCAGCGACATTTTGTCATTGAATACCGTAAGGACGAAGAAGAACTCTTCTCCCACGAGTCAGAATTCCACGAAGAGAAACGACAGTTGGAAGCGAAGGACAAGGCCGCCCGTCAGCAGTATGAAGACAAGCGCAAACGATATGAAGCAGAACGAGCAGAGCAATCTGAACTACTCACTTCCAAACAGTCTACGGTCAAAGCAATGAAGGATGGCCTAACCCAATATGAGCAACTATGTCAAGTAGAGAATATACTGCCAGAGGCATTCCTACACGATGATGTGACTTTGCCCTCAACATCGGCTTTGACAGAATTGGTTGTGCAAATGCGAGGCTCTGTCAATAAAAAACGCCAGAAGATGGAGGAACTAAAACGTGCCACCAACTCATTCAATTCTCACTTTGGTGCCAACAACACTTTCCACTTTATAACTCCGCAATACGACGAGGACTATCTGGCCTTTGCCCTCAACCTACAGGATTTTGTTGCGAACGACAAAATAGAGATGTATCGTGCCCGTGTCAGCGATCACTATAACACCATTCTGCGTAGTGTGTCTCGCGAAGTAGGTTTGCTGATGAATCATTCCGCAGAGATTCGCAGCATCATCAGTGAGGTGAATCGTGACTTCCAAGAGCGTAACTTTGCTGGGGTTATCCGTAGTATTGAACTTCGGGCTGAAGAATCGTCAGACAGAATGATGCTCCTGCTGCGCCAGATCCGTGACTTTACGGAGGAACATGCGCTGACCATAGGCGAAAAGAACCTTTTCTCGGGTGACGACCGTGACAGGGTAAATGAGAAAGTGGTAGAATATCTGAAGAGGTTTATGAAGCAGTTGCAGAAAGAACCTGCCCGTACAGAATTGACACTCAGTGACACATTCCGTCTACAGTTCCGCATTCAGGAGAACGACAATAATACGGGGTGGGTAGAACGCATTAATAATGTGGGGTCTGATGGTACTGACGTCCTGGTGAAGGCTATGGTGAATATCATGCTCATCAATGTGTTCAAAACAAGGGCTTCTAGGAAGAATGGTGAATTCATCATCCACTGCATGATGGATGAGATTGGCAAACTGCATCCAAGTAATGTAAGCGGCATCCTGCAATTTGCCAATGTACGTAACATCTATCTGATTAATAGTTCTCCAATGGGCTATAATGCTGACCTATATAAATACAACTATTTGCTGACAAAGGACGGCAAGTCGCAGACGCACATCAAGCGTTTGATGACAATCAATTCATGATGAAGATTTCAAAGACACTGATAAATACGTTGCTGCAGCTCATGGATGGCGAATCGGTCGCATCTAGTACACTTCGAAAAGACTTTGCAGAGACACTGTTGGCAGAAGGATTGCTGACGGTGCAGACGCATGGTAGTCGAAGAGCATTCAAGGCAATCGATACTATTGCATTGAAGAATTTCCTGCAAACACACTATGAAGAGCTTCGAACCCTTGGTGATAATGATTTTGATTCATACACGGCACGTTCTGAACAGGCTATAGAAACGGGTAATTCCAAACTTGTGATGGTTCGCTCATGTCCCGGATTTCCTGTTAATAGTTATGAGCCTATCACATGTTTACTTTCTGGTAAAGACTTTGTAATCAATCCTCCAGAAGGATGTTTTTTATTCATTGACAATTGGCAGCAATTTATTATTCCAGAGGATGTCGTTGTGGTTGGTATCGAGAATATGGAGAGTTTCCGTATGATTCGTCATCAAAGGAAATTGTTTGAATCTGTGCTGGGTGATATGCCGCTGCTGTTTGTCTCCCGCTATCCGCAATCGAAAGATCTACGAAAATGGCTGCAAGGAATAACCAACCGTTATGTACATTTCGGAGATTTCGATTTGGCAGGTATTCATATCTTTTTAACAGAGTTTCATCATTATCTTGGCAATAGATCATCTTACCTAATTCCGTCGGATATAAAATATCGGCTGACAAAAGGATCACCATCCCGTTATAACGAACAATATGGAACGTATCATAAAATACACTGTGATATCAGCGAACTACAGTATCTAATAGATCTCATAAACGAATATCATCGTGGTTATGATCAAGAAGGGTACATTGATGCATTTGCCTAATTAAAACAGGAAGATAGTCCTACAAATAATAAGCAATAGGAACAAGACACATTATATAATATATGAGACTACCAATTAACATAGAAGAATTGCTCGGTGGACGGGCTGTGGAGGGTGACCGCATTGAGTATAAGACGGGATGGAATCCGGATGCCATCTACCGTAGCGTGTGTGCTTTCGCCAACGACTTCGACGAGACGGGTGGCGGTTATATCGTGGTGGGTGTGAAGGAGGTGAACGGTCGTCCTGTCCGTCCCGTCGTCGGCATCGATCCCAATCAGATTGAGCCTATTGAGAAGGATATGGTGGGATTCAACAATCTGATGCAGCCTTACTATCAGCCACGACTGTATATCGAGGAGGCCGACGAGAAGACGATTCTGGTCATCAAGGTGTCGGCTGGTGAACGCCGCCCTTACAAGGTGCCTGACCAAATCACCGCCAAGCAGAAGACGTACAACTACTACATCCGATACAACAGTAGCAGCATTGTGCCCAAAGGTGAATATGAGCGCGAACTGATAAACCTGGCCAACCGTACGCCGTTTGACGACCGAGGAAACGACCAGATAACGCTGAAGGACATCTCGCCGCTGCTGCTGCACGACTATCTGGTGAAGGTGAAAAGTAGCCTTGCCAACGAGTCGTTGACGGAGAACATGGAATCGGTGCTGGAGCAGATGGAGCTGCTGGAGCAGACGCCTGAGGGATATAGCATTAAGAACGTGGCAGCTATGATGTTCTCAGAGCGACCTGATAAGTTTTTCAAGCAGTCACAGGTGGAGATTGTGTTGTTCCCTGAAGGTCGCGAGAAGAATCCCAATAACCTGATTGAAGTGGAACCCATCAGGGGAAGCGTACCGACGATGATTGACAAGACGCTGAGTTATCTGCGTACTAACGTTGTGAAGAAGAAAATAGTGAAGCCCAAGGACGATGAGCATTCCGACAAATTCTACAATTACCCATATCAGGCGCTGGAAGAGGCTGTTGTGAACTCGCTGTATCATCGCGATTGGACGATTAGGGAGCCGGTAGAGATAACCATTGAACCGGACAGAATATCGATTCTGAATTTCTCTGGGCCTAACCACACCATCCCAATGGAGGCTGTGCGTGAGGGAAAGTCGTTGCGTTCACGCCGCTATCGTAACCGCAGGCTGGGTGAATTCTTGAAAGAGTTAGATCTGACGGAGGGTCGTGCAACGGGTATTCCAACCATTCAGGACGAACTGAAAGCCAATGGTTCAACCAAAGCGACTATCGAGACGGACGAGGAGAGGACGTACTTCCTGATTGATATTCCTTGCCATCCAGGATTTATGAAAGAAACGCTCTCGGTAGAACAAATTGGTGTAAAAGGTGGCGTAAAAGAACCGAATGTCACCAAAGATGTTACCAAAAATGTCACCAAAGATGTCACCAAAGAACTTACTGAAAGACAATTAGTTATATTAGAAATGATTACCGAAGATTCTTTTGTGACAATACCAGAAATGTCACTAAAGACTGGTGTTGCGACAAGGACTATTAAACGCGATATAGAGAACCTACAGTCAAGTGATATCTTAACTCGTAAGGGTGGCCGCAAGGATGGTGAATGGATTGTGACGGAGTTGGGCATGGCTAAGCTTGAAGCGTTGAAGAAGTAACATCTATCACAGTATCTGTGCGTTTGCCAACGACTTTGACACCTTTGAGACTACCGAAGACCGCTTGACCTTCCTGATTCATATCCCTATTCATGCTGGATGTGGCAATAAACCCGCTACGGAGAAAACTACGGTGATTACTACGGAGAAAAGTGCCATAGGTTCGGAGAAAAATGGTTCTGGTTCGGAGAAAAGTTCGGAGAAAAACCAAGCAATCATCTCTGCTATTAGGCTAAATCCCAAAGTTACTGCGGCTGAAATTGCCATGAAGCTTGGGGTGTCCTCGCGTGCAGTGGAAAAACGTATTAAAACTTTGCGCGAAAATGGTGTCATTCGCCGCATAGGAGGCGACAAGGGCGGCTATTGGGAAGTGATAGAGAATGGTACTGAACAATAGCAACATACCGAAAGTGGCGTAAAAGGTGGCGTAAAAGATGGTATAAAAGAACTATCTGATATTCAAGAGGTTATTGTAAAAGAAATGCTATTCGACCCGTCTGTCACGACCAGTGAAATGGCGCAAAAGACTGGCATAAAGTTCAGAACCCTCCAGCGACATATCTCTCAGCTTCAGGCGATGGGGATTGTGGTCCGCAAAGATGGTCGAAAAGATGGTTATTGGGAGGTAGTAAAAAACAAATAGTCTTCCGATAGAATGCCAGCTTGCGCCTGTGATGGTGACTGGCAATAGGGGCATCGACTATATGATATATATATGCTGAGTCGTGACTGGCAGATAACAAAGAAGCAGCGATTACTTATTCGGAACACAGATGGTTAAAAAAAAACTGTTCGACATGGAAGATAAGTGTAATCTGCCAATCTGCCATTTGGAAAATTGAAAAACTAATTAGAATTGAGGGATTGAAGAGTTGAAATTAAAACAAGTTATGTCCAGAACTCTTTCTCGCCTGTAGGGACCATCGTTCCCTCGCACTTAGGACAGGTGCGCTTGTTCCAGATGCGGATGTTGTCGCTGCCGCAGTTCAGGCACAGGCGACCTACCTCGCTGCGGTAGGATGGAGCCACGTCGGCGATGATACCACCTACTACGATGTTCTGAATGGTCTTGCAGTCAGGGCACGATATGGCTGTGATCTCTTGCCGGAAGAGACCACGGCCTTCGTAGTGGTCGGCTTCGTAGCCGCACTGCTCGCAGCGATATTTCAGTTTCCAGGCCATCTTTTTAGGGCAAAGATACGATTATTTGCGGAAATATGACTATTTTTGTAGCCACAATTATGAAAGTTTATAATCAATCTTAACGAAAACTGATATTGTAGGGGCGATTGGCTGAATAAAAGGGGCGGTTCGCTGAAATAATTTGCGGGCTTCCAGGTTTGTTCATACCTTTGCATCATGAAAACAAAATAAATGAGGAAAAATGAAGAAAACGATGTTTTTACTGATGCTATCTGCCTCCATGTTGTTCTTGACATGCTGTTCGGCAGAGGATCCGCTTGAGGATTATGGTACTGATAACAGTTGGGGGAATGTGGATAATATGCCTGGCAACAATGGGAGTCAGGCTGCGGGCAGCATGTCGGCATCCGACGTGGCTCTCGACATGACATCGGCAGAGCCGACTGACGTGGCCACAGCTTACTTCCCCGATGAGGAGGACATACTGGCCAACAATGATTTCTCGACGGAGGTGACAATCGACTTGTCGGCCCCAGTGGCGAAGACGGAAAACGGGGTGGAGATAACCGTCAACGATGGTCATGTGACAGCCAATCACGGCGAAACGAAAAAGGTGTGCTATGTGGTGAGCGGTACGACGACAAACGGTTCGCTGACCATCGTAGGCGATAAGAAATATGCCGTCAGGCTCAGTGGGGTGAACATCACCAACCCCGACTCGGCAGCGCTGAACCTGCTCAGCAGCAAGCGGGCTTACATAGAGCTGGCTGAGGGGACGACGAACACGCTGGAAGACGGAACGGGAGGCAGCCACAAGGGGGCGCTCTACTGCAAGGGCAAGCTGCTCTTCAACGGCAGTGGGTCGCTCAGCGTCACTGGTAATACGAACAACGGCATCCACTCGGCCGACTATATCGTGTTTAACAAGGGTAATAATGTCTATGTGAAATCGACGGTGAACAATGGCATCAAGGCCAACGACGGGGTCTTCATCAATGGGGGTATCCTGAATGTGGAGGCTACCGCATCTGACGCCAAAGGCATTAACTGCGAGAGTCATATCAAGATCAACGGCGGGCGCACCATCGTGCTGGCCACTGGCTACGACAGTGAGGGTATCCAGGCCGACAGTACGCTGACCATTGCAGGGGGCGAGGTGGTGTGCCATACCTACGACGATGCCATCAACTCGAAGGGCGACATGACCATCAGCGGTGGCTATGTGTATGCCCACGGTCAGCATAACGACGGCATCGATGCCAATGGCAACTGCTACATTAAGGGCGGTACGGTGTATGCCATCTGCTCGGGTTCGCCAGAGGTGGCTATCGACGCCAATACCGAGGGAGGCTACAGGCTCTACGTCACTGGAGGCACCATCATGGCCATAGGAGGGTTGGAGAACGGCTCCAGTCTGTCGCAGACGTGCTATCAGGCCTCGTGGAATACCAACAGCTGGTATGCCCTGAGCGACGGCACCCGCACCTTCGCATTCCAGACGCCCTCGAGCGGTGGTAACGGTCTGGTGGTGTCATCGGCCTCTGAGCCCTCGTTGCTGTCAGGTGTCAGCGTGAGTGGAGGCACAACCTATTTCAGTGGCATCGGCATCGAGGACGGCTCTGTCAGTGGTGGTTCTGCCGTGTCGCTCTCCAGTTATACTGGTGGCAATGGCATGGGGGGCGGTCCTGGCGGCGGCGGTCCTGGCGGATGGCGTTGACACAATAATCGACAGTGGCTTACGTTATTGAATATGAAGACAACGTATTGGATGAAACAATCTAAACAAGAGAATATCGCTTATCTGGTGGTGTGGGGCCTGCTCTTTGCGGCCCCGCTCCTCAGTGTGCTTATGCGCATGGCGGGGAATGAGGAACTGGCGTTCGACTGGAGAGAGGTGTTTGTCGTCTGGCGCTTGTTTGCGGTCTATCTCGTGCTGTTCCTCGTGCACAATTTCCTGTTGGCACCACTACTGGTCCACCAGCGCCGGCGGATAGCCTATTTCTCGATAGTGATAGGGATTGTTGTGGCATTTGCCTTTTACCAGTGCAGCAGCCACCCCAGGATGGAGCGACCGATGATGAGGCATGAGCACCCCATGGGACCGCCCAGTTTTGACCAGGCGCCACCGCAGTTTGACGAGGCACCGCCACAGTTCGACCAGCGGCGCCCTCATCGCGACATGCACCGTAACAGACCGCCTCGTATCGTCGGCGAACGTGATATCATGGCTGTCGTGGTGCTCATCCTGATGTTTGGCGCCAATCTGGGTGTGAAGGGCTATTTCAGGAGTCGTGATGACCGAAAGCGGTTGGCCGAACTGGAAAAGCAGAATCTGGAGCAGCAGCTGGAGTATCTGCGCTACCAGATTAATCCGCATTTTTTCATGAATACGCTCAACAATATCCATGCCCTCGTGGATATCGACCCAGCCAAGGCTCAGGAGACGATTGTGGAGCTGTCGAAGATGATGCGCTTCGTGCTTTACGAAGGCAACAAGCAGGGCGTGCCTCTGACGAAGGAAATGGCCTTTGTGCGTACCTACGTCAACCTGATGCAATTGCGCTATACCGACAAGGTGCTCATCACCGTGGACCTGCCCGCAGAGGTGCCCGAGCGGAATATCCCGCCACTGATGCTCATCTCGTTTATCGAGAACGCCTTCAAGCATGGTGTGAGTTATCAGCACAAGTCGTTTATCGAGATCAAGGTGGTGGTGGAGGGCGACAGACTGTGCTTTACCTGCCGCAACTCAAAGGCCGATATGCCCAACGAGGAAAAGGGCGGGGTGGGGCTTGCCAACGTGCGCAAGCGCCTGGACTTACTCTATGATCACAACTATACGCTTCGCATCAACGACGAGGCGGATATCTATACCGTTGAACTTAACATCCCATTGATATGATACGTTGTCTTGCCATCGACGATGAGCCGTTAGCGCTCCAACAAATTGTTGCCTATATTCAGAAAGTGCCGTTCCTTGAACTGGCTGCCCAGTGCCAGAGTGCGATGGAGGCGCGCTCGTTTCTGGAAAACGAAACGGTGGACGCCATCTTCTGCGACATCAACATGCCTGACCTGAACGGTATGGACTTCGTGAAGTCGCTGGCTGTTCCGCCCCTCATCGTTTTCACTACCGCCTATTCTGAATATGCCGTGGAGGGCTTTAAAGTCAATGCCGTTGACTATCTGCTGAAGCCCTTTGGCTTGCAGGATTTCCAGCGGGCTGCCAACAGGCTTCGTGAACGGATGGAGGGTGCCCAGGCTTCAAGCAATCAGCCTGTGGCCAGTGCGTCGGAGGATGTGCTCTTCCTGAAAACCGACTATCGCATCGTGAAGGTGAGCATCTCTGACATCCGCTATGTGGAGGCCATGAGCGAGTACCTGAAGGTTTGGCTGGAAAGTCAGCCGAAACCCGTCATCACGCTGTTGTCGATGAAGAAGATGGAAGAACACCTGCCCAGCCACTTCATGCGCATTCACCGTTCTTACATCATCAACCTCACAAAGATTCAGGAGGTAAACAAGAACAGGGTGATCATGGATGCCGATACCTATCTCCCCATCGGCGATATGTATAAAGAGGCCTTCCAGGCCTATCTGGATACGAAATACCTGGGGAAATAACCGCTGTCAGGCGCCCTCTTCAACAGGCATCTGTTTCAGCTGCTCGAGTGCCCTGCATAGCTGGTCGGGGCATGATGTGCCCTTCGTGCCGCAGCGGATGCCGTTGAGCTTGGAGATTACATCGTCGATCTTCTGGCCACGAACCAGTTGGCTCACACCCTGAAGATTACCATTGCATCCCCCAAGGAAAAACACTTGTTGGATGACGTTGTTCTCATCGGCTGTCACATCAATCATCTGTGAGCACGTGCCGTGAGTCTGATACATAACATGTTTCGTTTTCATAAACTATTCAAAATTTGCCGCAAATATAACAATTATTCCGTAATTATTCCTATCTTTGCAAAAATATTAAGTGATTTTAGACGTTTATAGGACAAAGAGATGGGAAAGATAATTGTGGCAGGCATCGGACCTGGCGGTAAACAGGACATTACCCCCATTGTGCTCGAGGCGGTCAATGCGGCTGACGCCATCGTGGGATATAAGCATTATTTCCAGTATATCAAGCTTTTTGTAAGGCCTGATTGCGAGTGCATCGACACAGGCATGAAGAAGGAGCAGGAGCGGGCCGAAATGGCCTTCGACTTGGCAGAGGAGGGAAAGAACGTGGTGGTGATATCATCGGGCGATGCCGGACTCTACGGGATGGCTCCGCTCATCTATGAGATGAGGCAGAAAAGGGCGTCGGAGGTGGAAATAATCACCTTGCCTGGCATCTCGGCTTTCCAGAAGGCGGCCTCCCTGCTGGGGGCTCCCATCGGCCACGACACCTGTATCATCTCGCTGTCGGACCTGATGACGCCCTGGGAGGTGATAGAGCGGCGCATCAAGGCTGCAGCTGAGGGCGACTTCGTAACGGCCGTATATAATCCCAAATCGCATGGACGCTACTGGCAGCTCTATCGCCTTCAGGAACTGTTCTTGCAGTATCGCTCGGTAGATACCCCCGTAGGCTATGTGCGACAGGCTGGGCGCGAGGATCAGGAAGTCCACTTAACGACTCTCGGGCAGTTCGACCCCGAAGATGTGGATATGTTTACCGTGGTGCTGATTGGCAACTCCCAGTCGTATGTCTATGACGGGAAGTTCATCACCCCTCGTGGCTACTATCGTGAACAAGTGGGCGAGGGACAGAAGATAGGGCAGGACATCATGATCGAGTCGTTCAGGACCATCCGAGGCGAACTGCGCCGCCAGGACTATCCGCTCGGACATCTGTGGGCGCTGCTGCACGCCATCCATACCACAGCCGACTTCGACATGGAGAACATCCTATATACCGATAAGGGCGCTGTAGAAGCCCTGTATGGTAAGGTAAAGGAAGGGACGTTGAAGACCATTGTTTCCGACGTGACGATGGTGACGAGCGGTATCCGCAAGGGTGCCCTGGCACGTCTGGGCATCGAGGCCAAGTGCTATCTCGGCGACCCTCGTGTGGCCGATATGGCTGCTACGGAGAGTATCACCCGCACCCAGGCCGGTATCCGTCTGGCAGTGGAAGAGCACCCCGAGGCCCTCTTTGCCTTTGGCAATGCACCCACGGCACTCATGGAACTGTGCGAACTGATCCGTAAGGGCAAGGCTCGTCCTGCGGGTATCATTGCTGCCCCTGTGGGGTTTGTGCACGTCAGGGAGTCGAAGCACATGGTGAAGCCATTCAGGCAGATTCCCAAAATCATCGTTGAGGGTAGGAAGGGGGGCTCAAACCTTGCTGCCACCCTCTGCAATGCCATCCTCACTTTCGACGATGCCGCCCAACTAAAGCCTGGTCGTGATTTATGAAGTTTATCGTTATAGGCATTACCGATCATCCTAAGCCCTTCTTTACGCCAGAGGTGCTGGAGATAATCAGCAACGGAAAGGTGTTCTCAGGTGGCAGGCGTCATCATGAGATCGTGGCATCGCTACTTCCGGCTGATGCCCAGTGGATCGACATCACCGTTCCTCTTGACGACGTGTTCGAACAGTATAAGCTTCAATTCTTCAATTCTTCAATCCTTCAATTCTTCAATTCTTCAATTCTTCCATATTTAGTCGTCTTTGCCAGTGGCGACCCGCTGTTCTTCGGCTTTGCCAACACCATCCGCAAGCGTCTGCCTGAGGCCGAGATCGTGGTCTGGCCCACCTTTAACTCCCTGCAGTTGCTGGCCCATCGCCTGGTGATGCCCTACGACGATATGCGCATCGTGTCGCTGACAGGGCGCCCTTGGCCTGAGTTTGACAAGGCACTGATTGAAAGGGTGGGGAAGATAGGTGTGCTGACCGACCGAGAGCATACCCCTGCTGCCATCGCCAGGAGAATGATGGATTATGGCTACAAGGACTATCAGATGTATATCGGTGAACATCTTGGCAATCCTGCACTCGAGAAGGTGTCGCATCTGAGTCTGGAGGAGGCTGCCTTGAGCGAGGCCGGGCATCCGAATTGCGTGATTCTTACCTGTGTAAATCCGTGCAGGAAGACCACTTTCGGCATCCCCGACTCCGACTTCGTCCTCCTCGACGGCAGGGAGAAGATGATTACGAAGATGCCCATCCGACTGCTTGCGCTCCAGGCCCTCGAACTGCCCGAAAAGCGCGTGTTCTGGGATATAGGCTTCTGTACAGGGAGCGTATCGATAGAGGCACGTCTGCTATTCCCTCATCTCGAGATTCACAGTTTTGAGATCCGTCCTGAGTGTGAAGCCATCATCGGGGAGAATGCCCGCAAGCTGGGTGCCCCAGGCATCAACGTCCATATAGGCGATTTCCTTGAGACAGACATCACGTCGCTCCCTCGTCCCGATGCTGTGTTCATCGGTGGTCATGGCGGACGGCTAAAGGCCATCATGGCGAAAGTCATGTCCGTTTTGGCCGACGACGGTGTGGTGGTGTTCAATAGTGTAGTGGCACCCAAGGTGACTACCGATAGTCTGAAACTCTGGGACGAAGCCTGCCAGGAACTGGGGCTAAAGCAGGCATCTCCTCTCCATATCCAGTTAAATCAACACCATCCAATAACTATCGTAAAATGCAAAAGATAGCCGTTATACAGATTAGCAAAGAAGGCGAGACGATAGCCCAGACCTTACAACGTGAACTGAAAGCCAAAGTGATCGAACGCTCTGCTGTAGGCAGGCAATGGGGAAAATACGATGCCTTTGTCTTCATCGGAGCCATGGGCATCTGCGTGAGGACCATTGCCCCCTATGTCAAGGATAAGCACGACGACCCTGCGGTGGTTTGCATCGACAGTCTGGGTCAGCATGCCATCTCGGTATTAAGTGGACACATCGGAGGCGCCAACGACCTGACGCGTGAGATTGCTGCCCTGACAGGAGCCCGAGAGGTGATTACCACCCAGAGCGACAATGCCGGACTCTGGGCGCTCGACACCCTCGAGGAGCGGTTCGACTGGCCCGTAGCCAGCGATATCGACGACATGCAGGACTGCATCTTTGCTTTCGTGAACCGTGAGCCTACGGCCCTGTTGCTGGAGGCTCGTGATGAGGGAACGGACTACCTGGAAGCCACCAAGCCCGACCATGTGACTATCATCAGCGACATCAGTGAGGCCGATCCCCAGAAGTATAAGCTGCTGATTATCGTGTCGCCCTTCATCCGCAATGCGCCCTACGGCATGCTCGAACTCCACTTTGTGCCGATGGTGGGAACCGTAGGCTTTGGTGTGGCCCACGAGCCGGAGAATTTCTATGAGATCTACGACGAAATCTACGATGCTTTTGCCGATCACGGTCTGTTGCCCTGTGCCCATCAGTATTGCACCATCGACGTGAAGAAAGACGAGCCCTTTGTCGATCTCCTTGTCCTGGACTATCAGGAGGAGGTGAAATTCTTTTCTGCCGAGGAACTCTCTCGTGTCGAAGTGCCCAATCCCAGCAGTATCGTAGCCAAGCATGTGGGTACGCCCAGCGTTTGCGAGGCGGCAGCCATTCTGGGCTCCAACCACGGCAAGCTGATTGTGCCCAAGATAAAGGGAAAGAACTGGACGGCAGCCCTCGCCATCGACTACAAGCATCTGCGCTCCCAGCAGGGACATATCGAGATTGTAGGCGCTGGCCCTGGTGATCCAGAGCTGGTGAGTGTACGTGGGCGCAGAATGCTCGAAAAGGCCGACCTCATCTTATATGCCGGTTCGCTGGTGCCCAGGGCTCTCACCGAGTGCCACAAGCCTGGTGCTGTGGTGCGCTCGTCGGCCAACATGAACCTCGAAGAACAATGCGCCTTGATGAAGGAGCACTACGACAAGGGGCATTTCATCGTGCGCCTGCATACTGGCGATCCCTGTATCTTTGGCGCCATCCAGGAGCAGATGGCCTTCTTCGACCAGCACGGCATGTCGTACCACATCACCCCTGGCATCTCCTCGTTCCTCGCTGCGGCTGCCGAGTTGCAGAGCCAGTTCACGATACCCGAGCGTTGTCAGACCATCATCCTGACGCGTGGAGAAGGTCGTACGCCCATGCCTGAGAAAGAACAACTCCACCTGCTCGCCAGGAGCCAGAGCACAATGTGCATCTTCCTCTCGGCATCTATCGTTGACGACGTGCAGAAAGAGCTCCTGATGGAGTACGCTGAAGACACCCCCATTGCCGCCTGCTACCACCTTACCTGGCCCGATCAGGAAATCTACCGTGGTGTGCTCAAAGACCTGGCCAAGATTGTTCACGACCATCATCTTACGCTTACCACGATGCTCGTGGTGGGCGAGGCCATCGACAACCGTCAGGGGCAATCCGAACTTTACGACAAGCACTTCACCCACCTCTTCCGCCAAGGCGACGACGAACAAGCCTCATAAACGATGATACTGGTATTCGGAGGAACGACAGAGGGCCGCAGGGCTGCAGAGGTGCTCGAAGAGGCTGGCTCACCATTCTTCTATAGCACGAAGACGGGCGAGCAGGACCTTGCGTTGCAGCATGGCCGGCATATCGACGGGGCGATGGATGCCGAGGCGATGACGGCGTTCGTCCATGCCCACGAGATCCGTCTGATGGTCGATGCGGCACATCCCTTTGCCTCGCAACTCCACCAAACGATAGCCTCTGTTGCTGCCGACTGCCAGATTCCCTGTATCCGCTTTGAGCGCATCTATCCCCCACGCGATGCCGATTTGACCTGGATCGACGATTACCGCCAGGTTCCTGCCGATATCCGTACCTTACTGGCCACCACCGGCGTCCAGAGCATCAGCAAACTCAAGTATCTGGAGGCTCAGGGCGTCAAGGTCTATTATCGCATCCTCAACAGGGCATCGTCGATGGCATTGGCCCTCAAACAAGGTGCCAGCGAGGAACAACTCTGTTATTATGACAATCCTAAGGATATCCCTGTAGAGGCTGATGCTATCCTGTTGAAAGAGAGTGGTCTTTCGGGAGGCTTTGTCGAGAAGGTGGCTGCTGCCCGTCTCAGGGGGATGCGCATCATCGTCCTCAAGCGTCCTCCGATAGAAACAGGCATTTCTGTCAACGGCCCTTACGGACTGCGGAGGGCGGTGGAGAAACTGCTGCCAGCCTTCTATCCCCTGCATAGTGGACTGACCACTGGCACTTGTGCCACCGCAGCAGCCATCGCTGCCACGCTCCGTCTGCTGGGAGAAGAGGCGCCCCAGGAGGTGCCCGTCGTCCTGCCCGATGGCGAGACCATCCACGTGCCTGTGGCCTATGGCGACGGCTATGCCTCGTGTTTCAAGGAGGCTGGCGACGACCCTGACGTAACCAACGGTCTCGAGATCCGTGCGAGTGTGAGAACTGCTGATACGTTCGAGATCCATGGGGGCGAGGGCGTGGGCGTCTTCACCTTGCCCGGCTTCGACTATCCCCCAGGCGAGCCAGCCATCAACAAGGCCCCTCGCGAGATGATACGCCACAACATCTCCCTCCTCTCAACTGTCAACGGCCCCCTCTCCATCACCATCAGCGTGCCCCAGGGAGCCGAGATAGCCCGTCGCACCTTCAATCCCCGTCTGGGCATCGAGGGCGGCATTTCCATCATCGGTGTCTCGGGCATCGTGAAACCCTTCTCCGAGGAAGCCTTCATTGAGTCAATCCGTAAGTGTATGATGGTGGCAAAGGCTGCAGGCTCAGAGCGTGTGGTTATCAACAGCGGTGGCAAGAGCGAACGCTTTGTGAAGGCCCTCTATCCCGACTTGCCCCAACAGTCGTTTGTGGAATACGGCAACTATATCGGTGAGACGCTGAAGATGGCCGGCGAACTCGGTTTCAGGCAGGTCACCCTTGGCGTGATGCTGGGTAAGGCCGTAAAACTCGCCCAGGGACATCTTGATACCCATAGTCGCAAGGCTGTGATGGACAAAGGCTTTATCCGCCAGATGCTCGACGAGGCTCATTGCGACATCGACATCAGCGATATCACCTTAGCGCGTGAGATATGGGAACGTCTGCCAGAAGAGTCATGCAGGGCCTTCGCCCAGACCATTATCCGCCACTGTGCCAGTCATTGCGCCCCCCTTCTGCCTGATGGCTCACTCACCATCCTGCTCATCGACGACCATGGCAATATCTACCCCCATTAATTTTCAATTCTCAATTTTCAATTTTCAATTTTCAATGTATAAAGATCTGTTTATCGATTTCGACGATACCCTCTACGATACCTATGGCAACTCGGTCATTTCGCTGTGCGAAACCTACGAGGCCTACCATCTGGATCGCTATTTTGCCACCCCGCAAGTGTTCTACGATGCCTATTGGGCTGCAAACATCGACCTTTGGACCCGCTATTCAAAGGGAGAGATTACCCGTCCTTATCTCATCGTAGAGCGCTTCCGCCGACCTCTGAGCGTGGGGGAGGGACTTGAGGTGACCGAACAACTCTGTCTGGAGATGAGCGACCGCTTTCTCGACTTCTGTTCCTCAAAGTCGGGCGTGGTGGAGGGTGCCCACCAACTGATGGACTACCTGAAGCGTAAGGGCTACCGCATGCACCTCTGCAGCAATGGTTTCCACGAGGTGCAATACAAGAAACTGACTGCCTGCGGCCTGAAAGACTATTTCGATACCGTCGTCCTGAGCGAGGATGCAGGCTTCAACAAACCCTCAAAGCAGTTTTTCGACTACGCCCTGAAGATGTCAGGCGCCCAGAAAGAGACCACCATCATGATAGGCGACAACCTGCAGACCGACATCGTAGGTGCTCACGATGCCGGCTTCGATACCATCCTTTTCAATCGCTGGGGAGTCGCTCCCTCGCCAGTGCCCACCCATACCGTAGCCACCTTGCGCGAAATCATGGATATCCTGTAGGTGGTTGTTATTCCTTGACAGTTATCACCAGCGACATGTCGCAGTAGCGCAGAATCTCAACCATCCGCTCTTCATCGAATGAGATGCAGCCACCAGTATAAGGCTTGGAGCCCTTCACGTGGATAAAGATGGCACTGCCCTTGGGATAGATGCATTCCTTGTTGAAGTCGGTGGCGATGCCATAGTTATACTGCGGTTGGTAGGAGTACATCTCCTCGCCACCACAGTTGTGCTCGACAGTCTCGGTGTCGATAATCTTGTTGTAATACTCACAGTCGTCGTCGCAGGCATAGGTCGTTGGCTTCACGTCGATGTAGGGCATGGCCGTGCCGGGATTGGGCTTGATGCCGAAGGCTGACAGCGGACGGAGTGTACCTACGGGAGTCTTGCCGTCACCCTCGCCTGTCTTGCCCAGACCGTTCTTACCTACATACACGTCGGTGGTGAAGATCACCTTGCCGTTAACTGTCAAGCGAGCCTTGCCCTGGCTGCCTTGCACATCATACACTTCGAGCAACTGTCCACCTACACTGTTGTCTTCATTGTCAGAGCAGGATACAACACCTACCAAACAACATCCGCAAATCATCATGCTAGCTAAAAGGAATAAAGTTTTAGTCTTCATATTTTTTTATTTTGCTGCAAAGATACGAATAAGTGAGAAGAATACAAAATAAAACAGCTTATTTTTATTCTCGAGCGAAAGTATCTTCGATGAAGTCAATGATACGAATAAGTGAGAAGAAAACCAAATAATTGGCTTTTTTCTTGTTCATGCGGTATCAATCGACGAGATCCTGACAAGACGAAAAGAAACGGAAGCCGCTGACTTCCGTTTCTTATTGCTATTTGGTTTTAGGTTAATTGTTTTGAATGGACACATTGGGCTCGCAGGGATGTGGGCCCAATGTGGTTTTATGAGAGGCGGATGTTGTAGCACTTAGACGTTTCAAATTCGCAGAAAAATCGAATAAAAATTGGGAATTATGTTCTTTTTATACTAAATTTGTCCACCGAAAATGAAGAAATAAGAACATTAATGAATGTTTGATTTTTCCATAACAATGTCCTTTTTATGTATTTTCAAGCAGATGATAAGTGAAAGAGCACATTTTTGGAGAAATAGGACAGCGAAATTTGAATATAATTATCGAATTTTGCACCCGGAAAGTAAAAAATGAACAGAATGGAGATAAAAGATCTTATACCCAGAAAGGGCGTTGACACGCTACGGATAGGCGACAGCGACGAGTTGGTGGTGATGGAGAACTTCGGAGCGCTGCCTCATGGAGAACTTCGTTTGAACAATCACGGACTCATTGTGATCTGCACTGAGGGCAGGGCGCAGTTCGACTACGACGGCCAGCAGATTCAACTCCATAAGAACGACCTTTACCTCTACATGGCGCATAGCATTGCCTCCGGTTTCATGTCCTCGCCCGACTTTAACTGCCGTCAGATCTGGTTTTCCAGAAGCGAATTATCGAGCATCAACATGTATGGTGAGATAAGTCTGGCCGATCTGACTTATCTTAAGCAGCATCCGATCGTGCATCTGACCGATGACGACGTTACACTGCTTGATAATTACTTCCAGTTGCTTTGTCGCCGGATGAGAGACCAGTCGCCGATGCTTTATCGCGATATCGTGAGGTCGCTCGTGAGCACCATGATGTTGGAAATGCTCTGCATGATGAGGCGCGACAAAGGACAAAATATATTATCGCAAGATCAAGAAGACTCAAATGCAAGCTTTCATAAACGAGTGCTGGCCGACAAGTTCATACAACTGGTTGAGCAGAGCGACGGACGCATTCGCAAGGTGGACGACTTTGCCAGGCAGTTGAATGTGACACCGAAGTACTTATCGACCATCTTGAAGGAGACTATCAATCGCCGGCCAAGCATGATGATAGAGCACTTCACGATGGGGGCCATTGAGCGACGCCTGCGTTTCTCAGACATGACGATGCAGGAGATTGCCAACGACCTGAACTTTCCGAACGCCTCGTTCTTCGGCAAATATTTTAAGGAGCACACTGGCATGACGCCGTTGGAATACAGGAAGAAATTTCAGAAATAATTCAAAAATATGAAGAAAATGCAGAAAAAATGGACAATGACAGTGCGGGCGGTGATGCTCGGGCTGTTGGTGTCGTTGCCCATGACTGGAGCAGCGCAGCGGTTGCTGACGCTCGACAGTTGCAGGGCGATGGCACTGAGAAACAACAAGCAGATGGGCGTGGCTAAGATGAAGCAGGAGGTGAATGCCAACCTGCGCAAGTCGGCACGCACGCAGTATCTGCCGAAGGTGAACGCCCTGGGCGGCTATATGTGGATGAGCAGGGAGATCTCGATCCTGAACGACGACCAGAAGGCTGCACTGAGCAACATGGGCACAAGCACGACGACGAAGCTGCAGGAGGCGCTTGCACCTCTGGCTGCGACGCTGCCTGCCGAAACGCAAGCGAAGATGGCTGGCGACATGAGTCAGGTGGCTGGAACGCTGAACCAGGTGGGTGCAGGCATCGTGGACGGATTCAGAACAGACACGAGGAACATGTTTGGCGGTGCAGTGACGGTGACTCAGCCCGTGTTTATGGGTGGCGCGCTGGTGGCGGCTAACAAGATAGCCGACATCAACGAGGATATGGCCACGAACTCGCTGGAGATGAAACGTCAGAACACCTTATTTAATATAGATCAGGCTTACTGGCAGGTGGTATCGCTGCGACACAAGCAGACGCTGGCCGAGAGCTATGTGGCGCTGGTGAAGAAGCTGAAGGGCGACGTGCAGAAGATGATAGACCAGGGCGTGGCCACAAAGGGCGACGGACTGAGTGTAGGCGTGCGCGTGAACGAGGCCGAGATGGCACTGACGCAGGTGACCGACGGACTGGAGCTATCGAAGATGCTGCTTTGCCAGATGATTGGTCTGGACGAAGAGGAGGCTATTACGCTGGCCGATGAAGAGAATATGGATGTTGCTGTGGCTCAACAGGCTCAGTTGGAGGGCACGACGGCTGCAAGCGACCTGCAAATGGCTGCGGCCAACAGGCCTGAGCTGAAGGTGCTTCAGAACAGCGTAGATCTGACCAAGCAGACCACTAACGCGCTGAAGGCTGGTAATCTGCCAACGGTGCTGGTGACGGGAGGCTATATGATCAGCAATCCGAATACGTTCAACGGCTTTGAGAAGAAGTTCGGTGGCGTGTGGAACGTGGGCGTCGTGGTGCGCATACCAGTATGGAACTGGGGCGACGTGAAGTATAAGGTAAGGGCCTCGAAGGGGGCTACGGCTATGGCGAACCTCGAACTGGACGATGCGCGCGAGATGATAAACCTGCAGGTAAGGCAGAGCAACTTCAAGGTGAAGGAGGCTCAGAAGAAGCTTGAGATGGCGCAGTCGAACGTGGCAAACGCTGACGAGAACCTGCGTATGGCAAACCTGGCCTTCAAGGAGGGTACAGCCTCGTACACCACGGTGATGGAGGCCCAGACGGCTTGGAACCAGGCGCAGTCGCAGAAGATCGATGCCGAGATTGGCGTCAAACTCTCGCAGGTGGAACTGCAAAAGGCGTTGGGAACGCTGGAATAGTTGAGTGTTTAGTGTTTAATGTTTAGAGTTAAAAAATAATATATAAGATCATGGATAAAGCAAAAGAACAGCATAACAATATACTGCTGGCTGTGGCAGGATTCTCAGGTGTCGTAATAATCGTAGCGCTCATCGGAATGCTCGCATTAGGGCGCGACCCCGAAGTGATACAAGGTGAAATGGAGGTTGAGGAGTATCGTGTATCGAGCAAGGTGCCCGGACGTATTCTGGAACTCCGAGTGAAAGAGGGTGATATGGTGAAGGCTGGCGACACGCTGGCTATCCTCGAAGCGCCCGATGTGAAGGCTAAGATGGCGCAGGCCCAGAGTGCCGCCGACGCTGCTGCCGCTATGGAGCAGATGGCCAAGAACGGTGCCCGCAAGGAGCAGCTTCAGGCTGCCAAGCAACTTGTGGAGCAGGCTAAGGCTGGTCTGGAAATCGCTGAGAAATCGTATAATCGCATGAAGATTCTCTATGAAGAGGAGGTGGTCAGCGCTCAGAAGTATGACGAAGCCGAGGCGATGTATAAGTCGGCTCAGGCTCAGATGAAGGCTGCGCAGAGCCAGTATGATATGGCTGTAAACGGTGCCCGCGCCGAGGAGCGTCGTGCCGCATCGGCTACGGCAGGACAGGCTCGTGGCGCTGTGCAGGAGGTGACAAGCTATATCAACGAGACGGTTCAGATAGCCCAGATGGCTGGTGAGGTGACCGATGTGTATCCGAAGGTGGGTGAACTCGTGGGTACCGGCTCTCCCATCATGAGCATCGCCGTGATGGACGATCAGTGGGCTACGTTCAACATCCGCGAGGACCAGTTGAAGGGTGTGCAGATCGGCACGGAAATGACAGTTCAGATTCCTGCGCTCGACAAGGAACTGAAGATGAAGGTTTATCACATGAAGGACAAGGGCTCGTTTGCTGCTTGGAAGGCCACGAAGGCCAGCGGACAGTACGACCAGAAGACCTTCGAAGTGAAGGCTCGCCCCGTGGAGAAGATTGAGGGCGTTCGTCCTGGCATGAGTGTGATTATGAAGAAATGAGAAATTGAGAAAATGAGATATTTAACTCAAATCCTCGACATTGCACTGCGAGAGCTGGGCATCTTGTGGAAGAACCGCATCTACGGTTTCTGCATGATCGTGTTCCCAGTGGTGTTGGTGTTGTTCTTCACCACGATGCTCGACGATGGTGTGGCCTTAGACCTGCCCGTAGGTGTGGTGGATCAGGACAATAGCGCCACGTCGCGTGGACTGATCCGCAACCTCGACGCTATGCAGAGCTCGCGCGTGGTGTATCGCTTTGCCAACATCACCGAGGCGCGTAACGCCATGCAGGAGGGTAAGGTGTATGCCTACCTCTACATTCCCGAGGGCACGTCGTCGAAGCTTCTGGCTGGGCGCCAGCCGAAGATTTCGTACTACTACACGATGACGTGTATGACGGCTGGCTCGATGGCGATGAAGGACATGAAGACCATCGGCTCGCTCGGATCGGCGGCAGTGGGTCAGGCCACGCTCTCGGCCAAGGGAGCGACGCCCGCACAGATCAAGGCTGCACTGCAGCCTATCACCGTCGATGCGCACATGATAGCCAACCCTCAGGGCAGCTATAACTACTCGCTGACCACCGTGTTTGTGCCTGGCATCCTGATGCTCTTCATGGCGCTGCTCTCGGCCTACGCGCTGGGTATGGAGATGAAGATCGACACGGGTAAGGAATGGCTTGCCCACGCCGACGGCAACATCGTAGTGGCCATTCTCGGCAAGTATATTGTTCACGCGCTGGTGTTCCTGCTCGTGATATTCCTCTATCAGTGGTATATTTTCTACGTACTCGATTTCCCGCGGCTTGGCGGGGTATGGAGCATCGTACGACTCAGTCTTCTGCAGGTTGCAGGCGGTCTCGGCTTTGGCATCTTTGCCTTCGGATTGATGCCCTCGCTGCGTATGTCGATGAGTATCTCGTCGCTATGGTCGGTACTCTCGATCTCGATGTGCGGTTCGGCCTTCCCCATCGCTGGAATGGACGCCCCGCTGCAGGCTATGTCGTGGCTGTTCCCCCTGCGCCACTATTGGATGATCTATCAGGCTACGGTGCTCAACGGATTCCCCGTCATCGACGTCTGGTTCCACCTCGTGGCGCTCGTGGCCTTCACGCTGCTGCCCTGGTTTGTACTCCGTAAAGTCAAAAACGCAATGCTGAATTATGTCTATATTCCATAACATACGCGAGCACTTCTCTGATGTGCTTTATATCTTCAAGCAAGAGTTGATGCAGGTCATCAAGGACGAGGGCGTGCTGATGTTCCTGGTCGTGGTGCCGCTGGGCTACCCCTTACTCTACTCGTGGATCTACAACAATGAGTCGCTCCACGAGATACCAGTGGTGGTGGTCGATCAGTCGCACTCCTCGCTCTCGCGCCAGTTTATCAACGACTGCAACGCATCGCCCGACGTTGACGTGAAATATTATGCCGAAGATCTTGACGAAGCGCGCTCGCTCGTGAGCCGTCAGCTGGTCAGGGGCATCTACCTCATCCCTACGGATTTCGCCACACGCGTCAGTCGTGGAGAACAGGCCACCGTCAGCGTGTATTGCGATATGTCGCTCATGCTCGCCTACAAGGCTGTTTATCAGACGGCGATGGTTGAGGCTGGACGCTTAGGCGCAGGCATCAACATCAAGAAAGCAGGCAATTACACCAAGCGCGAGGATGCAATTTCCGCACAACCTTTAGCGGTTGACGACGTGGCGATGTTCAATCCCTCAGGCGGCTACGGCTCTTGTGTGTTGCCAGCGGTGCTCATGCTCATTCTGCAACAGGCACTGGCCCTCGGCATCGGTATGGCGGCTGGTACGGCCCGTGAGCGCCATCGCAACGGCCAACTCATTCCCGACGACGATCCGCACTATCGTGGTGCCTACCGCATCGTTTGGGGCAAGGCGCTCTGCTACGGCATGATGGGCGCAGTGGCTGCTGCCTACCTCTCGATGGCCGTGCCTGCGATGTTCTCGTTCCCACAACTGGGTACGGGGTGGACGCTGTTCTGGATGCTGCTGCCTTACACCATCGCCAGCATCTTCTTCGGTCTGACGGTATCGTGCCTGGTGCGCTATCGCGAGAACGTGATGCTGCTCATGGTATTCGTCTCTGTGCCGCTGCTCTTCATGACGGGTGTGTCGTGGCCGCAGTCGAGCATTCCTGGAGCTTGGCAGGGTGTGTCGTGGCTCTTCCCTAGCACCTTTGGGGTGCGCGCTTTCATCCGTGTGAACTCTATGGGTGCCTCGGTCAGTCAGATTCTGCCCGAAATCCGCATCCTCTGGATCCAGGCTGCCGTCTATCTGGGTATGGCGTGCCTCGTGTATCGCCACCAGTTCTTTGTGAGCAAAGCGGCAAAGCCGAGCGCCGACTGATGAAGAAATATGCAAATAATTGAATATGAAAATGAAGAACATTAAGATTAATTGGAAAAGTGTTGCGGAGGAAGTGTTATGCTTCATTCCGGCGAGCCTCACGGCTTTCATTGCCGAGGAATATATATGGGGGCACAGTTTCGTAGGAAACATATCGGTGTTCATTGTAACACTGTTAATAGTTAAAGGTTTATATGCGCTTTTATTTAATAACAAACAAAGATGAAAAGACAGAATTCCCTTGTACTCCTGGCATCGGCGATGCTAGTAGCCATGACGCTTGCTTCGTGCAAGAGTAGTAACAAACCCGCTGCCGACGCTTCTGCCCAGGACAGTATTCCTGAAGTGCTGAAAGACGTTGCAGGCATAGAGAAGTTCCAGACCAAGCTCGACTACAGTAAGGCCGAGAACTGGGTGGAGAGACCGACTGAGGCAACGAAGCCTGTCGATGTGTTCTTCATCTATCCTACGGTGACAGGTTTCCGCGACCCTGTTCAGATATGCGAAGTGACCGACTCCGAAATGGTGGCTGGTGCCAAGTTTGTCAGACAGGTTCAGACCAGCGTGTTCGAAGAGAGCTGCAACATCTTCATGCCCTTCTATCGCCAAATTTCGATGCCAAAGCCTGGTACCGATTACCGCTTCGTGACCAACTATCTCTCGGGTTTCGATGCCACCGATGCACTCGACTACTTCCTGACACACCTGAATCAGGGTCGTCCGTTCATTCTGGCTGGTCACTCGCAGGGTTCCTCAACGCTGCTCAACCTGCTCGAGAACTACATGACCAAGCATCCTGAGGCTCTAAGTCGCATGATTGCAGCCTATCCCATCGGTTTTGCCGTGACCAAGGACTTCCTGGAGCGCACTGGTCTGAAGTTTGCCGAGGGAGCCACCGACACGGGCGTCCTCGTCTCATGGAATACGGAAGGCGTCGCCAACAAGGATGCCAAGAATGCAACACTGGCTCCTAATGGTTTGAGCATCAACCCCATCAACTGGAAGCGTGACGACACCTATGCACCCGCCAAGGACAATCTCGGCTCGCTCGACGAGATGACGGGGAAGATAACTGTTCCCGGCATCGCCGATGCCCGTGTGGACACCATCCGAGGCTCCGTCGTCGTCACCACTGCCGAAGCCAAGCCCTTCGCCATCAACGAACCGGAAGCCATACCCCTGTTCGGCCCCGAGTGCTACCACCGCAACGACTATGGTTTCTTCTTCAAAAACCTGAAGCAGAACATTGCCGACCGCATCAAGGCCGCGTTTGAGAGCGATGACAAAACAAAGTTATGAACATGAAAACGAAGAAAATCCTGCGAATAGTGGCAGCGGTAATCATTGCCATCTTGGTTGTCGGTGGAGGAGTCTGGCTGATTACCGGGCGCTCACCAATGGCCATCATTGTGAAGAGTGCTTTGCACCAGATGGACACGGAGTCCTACGATAAGGCCATGGCTGACAAGACAGACAAGAGTAAAATAGAGATTCCTGCCGACGTAGTCTTTCCTCGTGAGGTTGTTCAATATACCATTGGAGACATGCAGGTGTTTGAGGTGCCTGCTGAGAACGACACGAAACCCGTAGTGCTCTATCTTCACGGCGGCGCCTACGTCCATAACTTTACGTCTCAACACTGGAAGGCCATGGCCGAATGGGCCAAGACCACAGGCTGCGGCATCGTGGCGCCTAACTACCCACTGCTGCCCCTCCATATCGCCGCCGAGGCTCATCCGCTCGTGATGCAGCTCTATTGCGAGATGCTGAAGGGCATCCCCTCCAGTCGCATCCTCATCATGGGCGACTCCGCCGGCGGCGGCTTTACCCTGGCGCTGGCGCAGCAGTTACGCAACGACTCGATCGACCTGCCCCGCCACCTGGTGCTTATCTCGCCCTGGGTCGATGTCATGGGCGGCGATCCTTCGCTGCAGGAACGCGACAACTGGCTCACCATCGACGTGCTGCAGAGGTATGGCACCGCTTGGGCAGGTGAGATGGACGTGGCCGACCCCATCATCTCGCCCCTCTATGGCGACATGGAAGGCCTGCCGCCCACCGACCTGTTTACAGGTACATGGGAAGTGTTCTACACCGATGTCTGCAAGACTTACGAAAAAATGAAGTCCGCCAGTGTCGATGCCCGTCTGCACGTCGCCGAGAAGATGGGACACGTGTATCCCCTCTGGCCCAGTCCAGAGGGTCGCAAAGCACGCCGCGAGATTGCAGAGATCATTAAAATATACTCAGACGCTCCTTCAGATTAATATTCCATCGTTTATGAAAATTAGAATAGCATTAGCAACTACTGCAGTCTTTATAGCAGCAGTAAACGTTCATGGGCAGAAATCGCCTGTTGGCATCGTTAGTGTTCAGGACTCGGTAAAGAGTGTGCAGTTTGGTGTCATCTCGTCGGTAGCTACCGATGGCGGCAAGGGCCTGCAGTTATCAGGTCTTACCAATGCGTCGGCATGCGTCTTCAACGGTTGGCAGATAAGTACTACCAACAACATGACGGCGGGCATGGATCGTGGTGCGCAGATATCGGGTATGTTGAACGTATCTGAGTCCATGATGCGCGGTCTGCAGCTGGGAACCATCAACTATGCCGACTCGCTGAATGGTGCCCAGATCGGTCTGTTCAACGTGGCCCGTAAGCGCCCCAAGGGTTGGCAGGTGGGTCTGGTCAATTTGTCGTACGACAGCATCGGCCATAAGATAGGTCTGGTGAACGTCAACCCGATGACCAACATCGACCTGATGGTGTATGGCGGTACGCTGAGCAAGATTAACGTCGCCCTCCGCTATCGCAACCGCAGCACGTACAACATTCTGGGTGTGGGTACCCACTACATGGGACTTGACAGCAAGTTCTCGGGTGCCATCTTCTATCGCTTAGGTCAGTATTTCCAGTTGTCGCCCAAATGGAGTCTGAGCGGTGATGTGGGTTACTATCACGTGGAGACCTTCGACAAGAACTCGAACGATAAGCCCGAGCGCCTCTACTCCTTGCAGGCGCGTATCAATGTGGACTATCAGATTAACAGGGGGCTGGGTGCATTCGCCTCTACGGGTTGGAGTCTGACGCGCTATTACGACCGCAACGAGACCTACCATAACCGTCCACTGTTCGAACTTGGTCTGACGTTCCGCCAGCCGCGCAACATGCATGAGTCGTGGAAGCGCTCTTGGGATGAAAAGAAGGCCAATCTGGTCTATGGCGACTCTGTCATGGTACTCCCAGTGAAGAAGCGCTACTGGCAGGCTCTTGCTGAGGTGACGGCCATCAATGTCGGTGTACAGTTGTTCGACCGCTATGCGCTCAACTCAGACTTCGCTCAGACCACCCTGCGCACACTGAAGCGCAACTTTACCGACGGTATGGTGTGGGATAATGACTTCTTTATTACCAACATGTTCATGCATCCCTATCATGGCAACCTCTACTACAATGCCGCACGTACGAATGGACTGTCATTCTGGGAGTCGGCACCCTACTCGCTGCTGGGTTCGGCGATGTGGGAATTCCTGGGTGAGACGGAGCCACCAGCCATCAACGACATTATTGCTACGACGTGTGGTGGTATAGCACTCGGTGAAATGACGCACCGTCTCTCGCGTACCATCCTCGACGACCGCGATCGTGGTTGGCCACGCTTCTGGCGCGAGGCTGCCGCTGCCATCATCAACCCCATCCAGGGGCTGCATCGTATCTTCAGTGGCGATGCTTGGCGCGTAAAGAGCAGAAATTATCGCTATCATGACTATAACAAGACTCCCGTTGACATCTCTATTTCAGTGGGTTGGCGCTATCTGGCCGACGACGGTGCCTTGTTCCGTGGTGTACATGCTCCTTACGTAAACATGGCACTGACGTATGGTACCTCAGTTGACGGTGAACATCATAAGACACCTTACGACTTCTTCGATCTGGATGTTAATGCAGCCTTCGGTGGCGGACAACCGCTGGTGAACACCCTGAATATCGTGGGTCGTCTGTGGAGTACGCCTATCCTCGACAAGAAGGATATGACAGGTGAATTCGGTATCTATCAGCACTTCAACTACTACGATGCCAAGCCCATCGAAGACGGCTCCGACCTGACGCCTTACCGCATCAGTGAGGCAGCAGGCTTTGGCCCTGGCTTCATCTTCTCGCTGCCTCGCATGGGCGCCATCTCGAAGATGGAACAGCGCGTATTCGCCACCGGCATCCTGCTCGGCGGTACCAAGAGTGACTATTTCAACGTCATCGAGCGCGACTACAACATGGGTAGCGGTTTCAGCATCAAGTCGAAGACTGAGGTTGAATTCGGACGTTTCGGACGCTTCATCCTCAATGCCAAATACTTCCGTCTCTACACCTGGAAGGGCTACGAGGACAGAGATCTGGATGCTTACGTCAGTGGCGAAAAGGATCTGCACTACCTGAATGTGCAGGGTGACAATAGTAACGCTTCGCTGTTGGTCATCAACCCCGTCTTTGAGTTCCATCTGGCCAAGCAGTGGTCTCTCAATCTGTCAGCATCCTACTTCGTTCGTCGTACGCACTACAATTACTACTACGACGAGGATCTGGTATTGCAGCAGAACAGTACGGTACGTGCCAAAACCTTTGAAACCAAGATTGGATTAACCTGCCGTCTATGAGCATCAGAACATTATTATCAATTATCCTATTATGCACTGCAACGGTGGCGACGGACGCTCAATCCGTCACCACCGACAGTGTCAATAGCGACACTATCGTGGCCCCCAAGAACAAGGAGAGTCTCAGCAAACTTGTGAACACGAAACTGGCTACCAGCTATTACAAATTGAGTTACGATTCGGCTTACGTGGTGCGCCCACAACAGCGTTGGCTGCTGCGACTGATGGGAAACGTATCGGGCGATTACATCCACGCCAAGGGTACGATCAACGATGTCTATTCGAAGTACGACCTCCACACGCATACTTATTCCGATATCTGCTTAGAGGTCAACTACTACAACATCGGCGCCTCCATCTCCATCAATCCCGCCCAACTGAGTGGTTCCTATAAGGACTTTGAGTTCAACCTCGATTTTCATGGCGACCGCTTTAGTCTTGATTTCAGCTACGAGCGCTCCACGTCGCTGAAAGGCGATATGAGACTGGGAAATATCAATCATCTCGATGAAGACGGCTTGCGTATGAATGTCTTCAACCTGACGGGTTATTACGTTTTCAACCACCGCCATTTCTCGCTGCCTGCCGCCTTCTCGCAGAACTATTTCCAGATCCGTTCCGCTGGCTCATGGCTGGCAGGATTAGGCGTCCAGGCTGGTAGCATCAGGACTACCGACGATCTGATAGAGCGGAGCCCGCAAGCGCCCGATGTTCATCTCAGATTTGCCAACGTCTCACTTGGCGCTGGCTATGGTTACAACTTTGTCTTCGGCCATCGTGCCCAGTGGTTGCTCCACCTGTCGTTCCTGCCCACCTTTGTGGTTTACAAGCACAACACGCTTGAGGTCCGTTCTGCAGCAGAACGCACGCAAGGGTATGACTATCAGGAAAAGCGTGATCACGGCCTTTGTTTCAACATGATCTTCAACGAGCGCGCCTCGCTGGTCTATTACTTCTCACCCAAGTATTTTGTCGGCACCTCGTTCATGATGAGCAATTCCATCTATGACAACGACAAGGTGACCGTCAACCAGAACAAGTGGCTGGCCCGCGCCTACCTCGGCTTGCGCCTGTAGCAATTACTGCAAGGGCATTATCGGATAGACAATATTCACGATAAAGATATTGGCAGCAAGGATGATGAGGTTCATCAGCAGGCCAATGCGCATGAAGTCGCTGAAGCGGTAACCGCCAGGGGCATATACCAGCATGTGTGTGGGCGAACCGATAGGTGTGGCAAAGCTTGAGCTCATGCTTACCATCAGGGCGATGAGGAAGGGATAAGGCTCGTAGCCCAGCTTCTCAGCCGCTTCGTATATGATGGGGAAGAACATGGCACCAGCCGCCGTATTCGAAATAAACTCCGTGATGAATGTGCCCACGAAACAGATGGCCGTCATCACCACAAGGGGATTAGAACCGCATACATCGAGGATGCCTAAAGCCAGTCGCTCGGCGATACCCGTCTTCTGAATGGCAAGTCCGAGGACCACACTACCTGCAAATCATCATGGTAGCTAAAAGGAATAAAGTTTTAGTCTTCAAATTTTTTTATTTTGCTGCAAAGATACGAATAAGTGAGAAGAATACAAAATAAAAGTCGTTTTTTCTTGGTCGTGCGGGTCAAATGACACATGTGACACAATATTTTGATATTCTCTCGCGTACCGCGCGTATATTATATATGCGTATATGTGCGTATATAATATAACCTACACGGTACGCGTGAAAAGTTTATATTTTAATGTGTCATTTGTGTCATCTGTAGTCTCTAAAAGTAAAACAAGTTGTTTTACTGTCGTAGGAGGCATCTATTTCACCCGTTCAGACGTCAGCTTTGAAGGTAAAACAACTTGTTTTACTTTTAAAGTTATTCGCCCACCTCGTCCTTGCGCCTGCGGAAGAGGACGGCGGCGATGACGGGGGCACCGACGAGGGCGGTGACGCTGTTGACGGGCAGGGCGCCCTCGAAGCCCGGCATGCGGGCTATCAGATTGCACACCAAGGCGAGCGCCGCTCCGCAGAGCATGGTGGCAGGCATGAGCACACGGTGGTCGGAGCTGCGGAAGATGGCACGGGCCAGATGGGGGACGGCCAGACCGATGAACATGATGGGGCCGCAATAGGCCGTGACGATGGCCACCAGGATGCCTGAACTCATGATGACCAGCAGGCGGCTGCGGTGGATGTTAAGTCCCAGATTGGCCGCATAGCGGTCGCCAAGCAGCAGCAGGTTCATCGACTTGACCAGCAGGCACGCCAAGGGCAGCAGCAGGCACATGAGCACCACGAAGAGCACCATCTCGTCGCCCGAGACGCGTGAGAACGAGCCGAGCCCCCATACGACGAAGGCCTTGACATCCTCTTCGGGCGACAGGAACTTGAGCACGCCGATGATGGCATTGGCCAGGTAGCCGATCATGACACCGATGATAAGCAGGGTGACGTTGCCCTTCACCTTCTGCGAAATCCACATGATGAGCATCATGACGGCCAGGGCGCCCAGGATGGCTGCCACGCTGATGGCGGCGTCGCCCAGATAGCCGAGGCGGCTTAAGGCCACACCTCCCAGCCGTCCTGAGAGCAACACCACCACGGCCACGCCGAGGGCAGAGCCGTTGGAGATGCCCAGCACCGAGGGACCGGCCAGGGGATTGCGGAACACGGTCTGCATCTGCAGTCCGCTCACCGCCAGTCCGGCTCCGGCCATGATGGCTGTTAGGGCCTGGGGCAGGCGCGACTTCCACACGATGTTAGTCCATATCTCGTTGGAGTCGTCGCCCAGCAGGATGCGACACACATCGCCTACAGGGATACGGACTGTACCCAGAAGGAGATTGACAATCGTCAGGACAACGATTGAAACCAGCAGTATCACTATAAGGGGCAGCGTCCGTCTCATCTTTCAATTTTCAATAATTTATAGAAAGAAGGCTTATAATCGGGTTCTACGAGCTCGGGGTGGAAGATGGCCACGAAGTCCTTCAGCAGCACGTCGGGCTCTACGGGGGCTATCTCGTAGTAGGCCTGCTGCTTCATGTTGCAGTAGATGACCTGACGCTCCTTGAACGCCTTGAAGAGTTCGTTGCGGGGTTCTGAGGCCTTCAGCGCCTCGTAAGAGAACTCGCCGGGATAGCTGTTCAGGATGCGCCAGTAGTCGGCCTTGGCGGCCAGGGCATACATCTTCTCGAACTCCAGGTCCTCGCCGCCCGTCTCGTCGTCCTGAATCACGTAGTCGGCTCCCGCATCGCGGAATATCTGAGCCAGGTAGTTCTTACCGCCCACGGCGTGCCAGTTGCCATAGTGCATCTCGCCAGAGAACACGGTGGGGCGTGACGATGCTGCCGAGGCGGCCTCTTTCAGGGAGAGGTAGCGCTTCTCGATGGCAGCGAACACCTCGTTGGCCTGGTGCTCCTTGCCGATAAACATGGCTACGAACTTGATCCACTCGGCCTGTCCTAAGGGGTGGAGCTCCTGATAGCCCAGATGGGGTATGAGCTGGATGCCCGTCTCCTTGATGGCGTCGTAGCCGCCACGCTTGGAGGGCGAGATGAAGATGACGTCGGGGTTGGCTGCCAGCACCAGTTCGGTGTCGAAGTTGCCCTCCATGCCTATCTTCACGATGCGCCCATCCCTTACGCGCTCCAGGATGTCCTTGTTGAAGAGGTTCTTGGTGCCGGTAAGGCCCTTCACCACGTCGTGGGCGCCGAGGACGGTAAAGTTTGACAGTTGCAGCGAGGTCATGCAGATGGTGCGCTGTATGGGCACGCATATCTTGGTATAGCCGCTGGGCACGGCTGCATCGCTGGAGTGTACCAGGGCAAAGCGCTGGCGCTGGCCTACCTCTACCAGTCGGACGTCGGCAGAGTCGTGTACACTGAAGCCCGTGGCATACTTCACGGTGATGGCTTCGGCGGAGTCGGCTTGCGCAGTGTCATCGGCTGTCGGCGACGGGGCTTGTCGTGAAGTACAGGCGCAGAGGGCCGCAGCGACGACCAGAGAGAAACAGATTTTCTTCATTTCTTCATCAAATAATTCGTTTCTGACTGCAAAAGTACGAAATAAAATTGTAATTTTGCAAACAAAAAAAGAATAATATGCAAATAGACATCGACCAAACGCGTTGGTACGACCGCATCTGGGCCTCGCTGATATTCTTCACACGGCTGCCCTTCTGGCGCCTGCATCAGCCCCCCAAGGCGTGTTACGAGACGGTGGTGGAGCACTGGCCCCTGACGGGCTGGGTAGTAGGAGGCGCCATGGCCGCCACGTTGTGGGTGGGCAGTATGGTGATGCCTTATATGGTGGCGGTGGTGCTGGCCATTGTGGTGAGGCTCCTGGTGACGGGGGCGCTGCATGAAGACGGGCTGGCCGACTTCCTCGACGGTTTTGGCGGGGGAGGCTCCGACCGAGGGCGCATCCTCGCTATCATGAAGGACTCGCATATCGGCACCTATGGTGTCATCGGACTTATCCTCTACGAGCTGCTGCTGACGGCTTCGCTCTTGTCGATGTCGCCCCTGATGGCTGCGCTCACCATTCTGGCTGCAACGCCCTATGCCCGCATGGTGACGGCCCAGCTCATCACCATGATGCCCTATGCCCGCACGGAAGAGGAGTCCAAGGCTAAGACCGTGTATCGCAAGATGGACTGGCTGGCGGGCATCAGTCTGGCCCTGCAGGGGTTGTTGCCGATGGGCCTTTATCTGTGGTACACCGGCCTGCCCTGGGAGGTGATTATTTTCATTCCCTGTCTGGTGATGTATTTCCTCTATCTGCTGATATGGAACAGGCTTCGCGGCTATACGGGCGACTGCTGTGGAGCGGTGTGCCTGTTGGTGGAGCTGACGGTATATTTAGTGGTGTGTGCTTTATGAAGAGAATCATTCTGATTACAGGAGGCCAGCGCTCGGGCAAGAGCCAGAAGGCTGAAGAGCTGGCATTGAGTCTGTCGGATTGCCCTGTCTATATGGCTACGGCGCATATCTGGGACGAGGAGTTCCGGGAGCGAGTGCGCAGGCATCAGGCGCGCCGAGGACCCCAGTGGACGAACATCGAGGAGGAGATGAACCTGAGTCGTCACGATATGACGGGGCGCGTGGTGGTCATCGACTGTGTGACGCTGTGGCTCACCAATTTCTTCTTCAACAACAACTCTGATACCGACTTGTCGCTCCAGTTGGCTAAGGCAGAGTTCGACGAGTTTACCAAGCCCGAGGCCACTTACATCTTTGTGACCAACGAGATAGGAAGTGGGGGGGTGAGCGAGAATGCCATCCAGCGGGCATTTACCGACCTTGAGGGTTGGATGAACCAGTATATCGCTGCCAAGGCCGACGAGGTGATTCTGATGGTGAGCGGAATAGCGGTACAGGTAAAATTGAAGGATTGAAGAATTGAAAAATTGAAGGATTGAAAAATTGAAGGATTGAATAATTGAAAAATTGAAGGCTGCGATTAAGCAAGAGCAGAGCCAAGCTAATGAAAAAGTACAATATACAACCAGTTGATTGCTCAATGCAGGCTGCGATACAGGCGAAGATCGACAACCTGAACAAGCCCAAGGGTTCGCTGGGGCGCCTGGAGGAACTGGCGATGCAGGTCTGTCTGATTCAGCAGACGTTAGAGCCATCGCTGGCACACCCCTGCCACTTGCTTCTTGGGGGCGATCATGGCATTGAGCGCGAGGGGGTGAGCGTGTCGCCGCGTGAGGTTACCTGGCAGCAAATGATCAACTTTACCCGTGGTGGGGGCGGTGTGAACATGTTCTGCCGCCAGCATGGATTCAAGCTGCGCATTGTTGACGTGGGTGTGGATTACGATTTGAGTCATATCGACGGCATCATCGATCGCAAGATTGCCCCCGGCACCAGGAATTTCCTCTACGAGCCTGCTATGACGGAGGAAGAGTTCGACAAGGCCATCCAGGTAGGTGCTGACCTCGTGGACGATTGTGTAGAGGAAGGGTGCAGGGTGCTGAGCATCGGCGAGATGGGCATTGCCAACACCTCGCCTTCGAGTATCTGGATGAGCTTGTTTGGCAATATTCCCCTGAAGGACTGCATTGGTGCAGGGGCTGGTCTTAACAGCGCGGGCATCAGCCATAAATACGAGGTGCTGAGGAAGGCTGTGGAGCGGTTCCGTACCAGCGGCTGCGACGAGTTGCGCTACTTTGGCGGATTCGAGATGATAGCGGCTATCGGGGCGATGCTCCGTGGGGCTGAGCAGCGCCTGGTGGTGCTGATAGACGGCTTTATCATGACGGCCTGTGCGCTGGCTGCCATCCGCCTTTATCCTGCCTCAAAAGACTATATGATCTTTACTCACTGCGGTGACGAGAGTGGGCATAAGATGATGCTCGACCTGGTGGATGCCAAGCCGCTCCTGCATCTGGGTCTGCGACTGGGCGAGGGTACGGGTGCGCTTTGTGCTTTCCCCCTTGTCGATTCGGCCGTCCGCATGATGAACGAAATGAACAACTTCGACAAGGCGAAGATTACCAAATACTTCTGACGACGATGCTGGCGGCAACCAGTATGACCATCAACACTTCGGCCGTTCGATTGATGCGAACGGCTTTTTTCATGTCGCCGGTATTCAGTTCCCGAGGGTTATCACCGATATAGGGTTTCTCGAAGAGTTGGCCGAAATAGTAATGCGGACCTCCAAAGCGGCAATCGAGAATGCCAGCCAGAGCTGCTTCGGGATAGCCGCTATTGGGCGAGGCGTGGTTGCGGCCGTTCTGGGCGACGAAACGGAGCAACGCCAACCGCCCTGAAGCCACGACCATCAGAAAGGCCGTCAGGCGGGCTGGGATCCAGTTGGCCATATCGTCGATATGCGCAGCCCAACAGCCAAAGGCCCTGTAGCGCTCGGTCTTATAGCCTATCATCGAGTCGAGGGTGTTCACCATTTTATAGGCCAGCATGCCTGGAGTACCTAAGAGGGCGAGCCAGAAGAGGGGAGCTATCACACCGTCGCTCAGATTCTCGGCCAGGGTTTCAAGGGCAGCAGTCCTAACCTCCTGAGCTGAGAGTTCGGAGGTGTCGCGCCCAACGATGCGGGCCACTTGCCGGCGGCCTTCGTCGAGTGAGCGGTCGAGTGCCAGGAACACCTCGCGCACCTCACGGATGAGCGTCGTGCCCGCCAGACAATAGAAGATGATGACGGCATCGAGAAGGATGAGTCCATAGGGCGGCAGGGGCAGAAGCAGGTGGCGCAGTAGCCAGGTGGCGACAAAGACGATGGTGATGAGGATGATGGCCGTCAGGGCGCCTTTCAACTTCCGGTGGCTTCCCTTGTTCAGGCGGTGCTCGCAGGCTGAGATGGCCTTGCCAAACCAGACGACGGGGTGGGGCAGCCGTGCCGGGTCGCCAAGGGTGAGGTCGAGCAGCCAACCTATGATGAAGGACAGGAGACTAGTCATCGCTACCGAGTATCTGATAGATGCGCTCTACGTCGGCATATTGCCTGACGTGGGCGGCTAACTTGTTGTATTGCTCGTTCTTAAAGGCCTGTAGGCTCTGGGGACTTGCGGTTTGGGAACCGTCGCCATAACCACTCAGCAAGTGCTCTATGACGGGTCTGTTGTCGAGGAAACCGTGAATGTAGGTTCCGATGCAATGGTCGGTCTGAACGACGATATCGTTGGTGTCGCTAATGCCCTGATGGATTTCGTAGCCCTGGCACGGCTCTCCACCGAATTCGAAGGTGACCTGGCGGGTGGTCTTCTCTGCGGTCATCGTGGTGTGGATGGGCAGCAGCCCTAAGCCGGGCAGACTCGTGATGCAACCCTCGATGCCCTCAGGATCCTCGACCGTCAGTCCCAGCATCTGGTAGCCCCCGCAGATGCCTACCACCATCTTTCCCTCGCGATGGGCCCGCTGGATGGCCTGGGCACAACCGTTGCGGCGCAGTTCCATCAGGTCGTCGAGCGTAGCCTTGGTGCCTGGCAGGATAATGATGTCGGCCCTTTGGATGTCCAAGGTGTTGTTGGTGTAGAAGAGGTTGACGCGAGGGTCGCGCTCCAGTGTGTCGAAGTCGGTGTAGTTAGAGATATGGCGCAACAGCACCACGGCGATATTCACCTTGCCCTCAACCAGTTGGCGATGCTTCTGCTCTAGCGCCACGCTGTCTTCCTCGTCGATATAGATATCCTTGTAATAGGGTATGACGCCCAATACCGGCACGCCACAGATCGACTCCATCATGTGGCGCCCCTCGTCGAAGAGGCGCATGTCGCCACGGAATTTGTTGATAATAATGCCCTTGATGAGTTGTCGGTCCTCGGGCGATTGCAGCATGATGCTGCCATAGACGGAGGCAAACACGCCCCCACGGTCGATGTCGCCCACCAGAATGACGTCGGCCTTGGCATGACGGGCCATCGACAGGTTTACCAGGTCGCGCTCCTTCAGGTTGATTTCTGCGATGCTGCCGGCTCCCTCCATGACGATGGGGTTATAGCGTGAGGCCAGACGGTCGAAAGCCTCACAGACCTCCTTGCGGAAATCAATCTCAGATGAGCCTCTGCGCCAATAGTCGTATGCATTTTTATTACCAATCGGCTTGCCGTTGAGTACCACTTGAGAGGTGTGGTCGCTCTGAGGTTTCAGCAGCAGCGGGTTCATGTCGGTATGACAGGCAATGCCCGCAGCCTCAGCCTGTACAGCTTGCGCGCGCCCTATCTCCAGTCCCTCGGGCGTGGCATAACTGTTGAGTGCCATGTTTTGAGCCTTGAAGGGGGCAGGCTGATAGCCATCCTGCAAAAAAATTCGACAGAATGCTGCTGCAACGATGCTTTTCCCGACATCGCTGCCCGTACCGGCAAACATGATGGGGTGGAGTTTTCTCATATCTGATAGAGGTGGGTATAACTGGCTAATACATTCTTATACTTCAGCACGGGTGTCGCCACTGGATTGCCTTTGGCGTCGAAGACCTGCGTGGCCGATGGCGGCACCTCGCCCAAAAATTGCGAATAGTGGAACTCGTGCCCTCTGTACTGCTTGCTGTCGAGTTCAAAGCGACGATAGCCCAGCGAGAGCTTGCGATCGGTCTGACGGGCAGAGATCCGGTAGGGCAACACGCCACACATGGGATGCTCGCCCTCGTCGTCGATAATCTTCTCGCAGAGATACATCATGCCACCGCACTCTGCCACCACCTGGCCTCCCTCTTCGGCATAGGCCTTGATGGCCTGGCGGCAGGTCTCGTTCTTCATCAGCGCCTCCAGATGCTTCTCAGGGTAGCCTCCAGGCAAGTAGAGCAGGTCGATACCCGAAAAGTCGGGCACGTCGCTCTCTGGGTCGAAACACCTGACGGAGGCAAAACTGTCGATCACTTCCTGATAGACGAACGAGAAACTCTCGGCATTGTGCGCCATGAGGACCGTCAGGTTCCTACGAGGGCGCACTTCATTCCCTACGGGGGCGCACTTCACTCCCAACGTGGGCGTAATCAGCCGACGCCAGTCAACATGCTCCTCCAACAGACTGACCAGTTGCTGATGCTCCATTTCTTCAGAGAAGTCGAGTCCCAGGTATCGTGAACCCATTTCGAGTGAAGGGTGCTTGGGCAGATAGCCCAGACAGTCTATCAGCAGGTCGTCGCATACCTGTCTGAGCATATCGAAATGCCTGACCGATCCCACCTTATTAAATATAACGCCTGCGAAGCGGATATCCTGACGGAAGTGGATGAAGCCCGAGAGCAGGGCAGCCATCGAGTAGGCAGCCGACTTGGCATCGACCACCAGCACCACCGGGATATCGAGCACCTTGGCAATCTCGTAGGCCGAGCCTCGCTCACGGTCGTAGCCGTCGAAGAGGCCCATCATGCCTTCCACGATACCCACATCGGCTCCTTCGCCATAATGGGTAAAGAGCGCCTTGACATGCTCGGGCGAGGCCATAAATGTGTCGAGGTTGATGCTGGGTCTGCCACAAACGGCAGCATGGAATTTGGTGTCGATATAGTCGGGTCCGCACTTATAAGGTTGCACCTTCATGCCTTTCTTCGTGAACAGCGCCATCAGTCCTCTGGCAATTGTTGTCTTACCAGAGCCGCTGGTGGGAGCTGCGATGAGAAATGAAGTCTTCATAGTGCAAAGGTAGGAAAAATAAGTCAGATGATGCATATTTTCTGCAAAAAGTTTGTTTTTTTGCACGCTTATTCGTACCTTTGCAGCGAAAATCGATGGTAATCTGGTGGCTGATGCCGCCTGATGTAAGGGAATCCGGTGAGAGTCCGGAACTGTTCCTGCAGCTGTAATCCTCCTTAGAGAGTTTGCTTGTATAACGCCACTGACTATGCGTCGGGAAGGTAAAGCAGACTGAGGAAAGTCAGAAGACCTACCAAGCGAGAGCAATGCGGAGTTTGCTCCAGCATTGCCGAGCGCAGGGAGGGCTCGACGCGAAGCGTCAAGCCTACCAAGTGAGAGCAACTCGAATCACAAGTCCCCTGCAAATTTCAAAGAATCGTCCGCTCAGGAGTTAGCGGTTCGGAAAAAGAGGAATTATGAGGATTAAATTGGCTATTGGCCTTTGGCTATTGGCAACTGTCTCGTGGGCCCAGCGTGATGTCTGGCGCTCCGACAGTATTCAGGAAGTGGTTGTGACGGGTACTGGCACTCAGCACCTTTTGAAGGATGCGCCTGTGCAGACGGAGGTCATCAGCCACCGCCAGCTACAGCAATATGCCGGTAAGAGCATCGAGGACATTCTCTCTGGGTTGACGGCAAGTTTCGACTTCAGCGAGAACGACATGGGCTCACACCTCCAGATGAACGGTCTTGGCAACTCGTATGTGCTGATTCTCATTGACGGTCGTCGCCTGTATGGCGACAACGGTGGTGAGAACGACTTGGCGCTCATCGATCCCCACAACATCGAGAAGATAGAGATTGTGAAGGGAGCATCGAGTGCGCTCTATGGCTCGGATGCCATTGCCGGCGTCATCAATATTATCACCAGGAAGCATCGTGAAAGGGGACTGATGGCTGAGAACACCACGAGGGTAGGGTCGTATGGCGATATCCGTCAGCACGACGGTCTGGCCCTGAATTTCGGTCGCCTGTCGAGTTACACCAACTTCCAGTTGCAGCACTCCGACGGTTGGCAGAATACCTCGGAAGAGGCGCCCCAGCAAACCGAATACCACATTACCGACTCGCGCAACCAGACCGTGAACCGCCATACCAACTGGCAGGTGGCCGAGCGGCTTACCTATCAGTTGTCGCCCCAGATAGAACTCTATGCCGATGGCAGCATCTACTGGAAACGCATCTACAGACCTTGTGGGCATCATCCCGGTGTCGATGTGAAGACGTGGGACCTTCAGTACGACAATGCCTCGGTTTCGGCAGGTGGCAAGTGGAAACTGAATTCTACGGATTACATCACTCTCGATGCCGACTGGAAGAAGCACGCCTACAACTACGCTTATACTGACACCACCCTGACCGATGGCTATGTGAAGGGACGCTATACCAACTACTATCCTTACTTCCCCGGCGACAAGGAGTTGCAGAGCGACCAGCGCCTGACCAACATCCAGGTGAAGGGCGTATTCTCGTTGCCTTACGAGCAAAGGCTCAGCGCTGGTCTGGAGTATCGCTACGACTGGCTCAAAGCCCCCATGCGAGTGGCAGGGGGAAAGGCTACCGATAATACTGAGGCCGTCTATGTGCAGGACGAATTGGAACTGCTCAATCCCCTCTATCTCACGGCAGGCTTGAGACTGACGCGCAATGAGGGCTTTGGCACCCGTCTGACGCCCAAGATATCGGCCATGCTGAAGTTGGGTGACCTGCGCCTGCGCGCCACCTGGAGTCAGGGGTATAAGACACCCACGCCCAAGGAACTACACTACCAGTATATCAAGAACATGAACGGGGTGTATCTCTATCTCGGTAACGAGAACCTGAAGGCGCAGACATCCAACTACTTCGGTATGAGTGCCGAATACACCGTGGGTCATCTTACGCTGACACTGGCACCCTATTATAATAAGGTAAACGACATGATCACCCTCGTCACCATCCCCATCAAGGATGCCCCGGGCGACCTGATTGCAAAATACGATCCCATCCGGGTGCGCCAGTATCAGAATATGGAGGATGCCAAGACCTATGGCGTTGATTTTACCGTACGCTATCAGGGCAGGAACTACACGTTTGGAGGCTCTTACAGTTATCTAGATACGAAGGCCAACCAGTATGACTCGGAAAACGAGGTGATGCACGAGGTGACCATCGACGGCATGGCTCACCACAAGGCCAACGTCTATGCCACGTGGAATCATGCCTTCTCCAAGACTTATCAACTGGGTCTCGGCATCTACGGACGCCTCTCCAGCAAGCGCTATTACCAGATTGATGGCGACGGCAAGGGCTACCAGTTGTGGCGCCTCTCCACCAGTCACCAGTTGGGTAGGATGTGGCGCATCGAGGCTGGTGTTGATAACATCTTCGACTATATAGACCGCACACCCCACGGTCTGCACCTGGGTACTACCACACCGGGCCGTACCGTCTATGCTGCACTCACCGTGCGCTTCAATCAGGGCAAGAAACTTACAAACAAATATAAGTCTAATTTTAATTCAAAAGAAAATGAAAATTTCGATTAAAACTTTGATGCTGGCCATGATGGCATTCGTAGTCAGCGCAACAATCACTGCATGTAGCAGCGATGACGACAACAACAGCAGTTCACAGTCAAACTACGAGAAGTATCAACAGGCTGTCAACCAGACCGTGAAGGCGCAGAAGAAGAGTAACAAGGTGATTCTGCTCGTGGCCTTTGGCTCTACCTGGGAGCAGGCTTACGATACCTTCGACAAGGTGGTCGAAGACTACAAGGCCAGTTTCTCTGGTTGGGACGTGTTCCTCTCTTTCTCGTCAGCCATCTGTATCAACAATGCCCGTGCCGGTGAGAATGTCGATCCTAAAGACTACTACGATCCTGAGCACTGGCTCACGGCCATCGGTCTGGCAGGCTATCAGCAGGTGGTGGTACAGTCGTTGCAGGTCATCCCTGGTGAGGAGTATCGTCGTGTGCGCGACAGTTATGTGAAGGACTTCATGAACAACCGCAACGGCGACTTTACCGATGCCTACATGAAGAGTCTCGACAAGAACGTGGTGGTGGGTACCCCGCTGATGGCAGAAGAGAGTGATGCCCAGGTGCTGGCTCAGACACTTAACAACGAGGCTGACGTGAAGGCAGCAGTGGCCCAGGGCATCGTGGCCTTCATGGGTCATGGTAATCCCGAGGGCTACGACTACTATGGCGGTAATGTTCGTTATCTGCAGTTGGAAGGCTATCTGCGCGACATCAATCCCAACTATTATGTTGGTACCGTCGATATGGATGCCACCTATGCAGAGAATGTACTGGAGCACATCGGTGGCGGAGAGTTCGACTATGAGGTAGGCGACATGATGGTTACCAGAAACTATGATGCCAATTCTGCCACAAAAGCCCAGCTCTTTGTGCTGATGTCGATTGCCGGTGACCATGCCCATAACGATATGGCCGACGACGGTGACGACGAGAGCTGGTATTCGCTGTTCAATGCCGCTGGCATCGAGACAGCAGCCTACGAGACCAACTACACCGAGGCATGCTGGAAGAAGTACAAGAGTGGTGAAGAGTATATCCCCGGACTGGCCGAGCGCTCATCCGTTCGAAAGCTGTGGATGAACCATACCCGCGAGGCCATTGCCAAACTCGGTACAGACGATGCTTTGTCGACACCAACTACTGCCTCTGAAGAGTGATGAAGTGTTTACGTGTATTATTATATAAGTTTGCTTTGGGAGGTGCTGTCGTGATGACAGCATCTCTCCCTTTTTCTGCTACCCAGGCACAGATTCATAAGATGGAGCGCCGCGACTCGTCGGTGGTCGATCGTTCCTATAATCTGAACCCTGTGGTCGTCACTGGCTCAGGCCACCACCAGCGCCTGAAGTCAACAGCAACCCCTGTTCATGTGCTCTCCAGTCAGGAGATTCGTGAACAGGGTATCTCTACCTTTGACGGTGCCCTTACCCGTATGATGCCCCAAGTGTCGATGGCTCCCAGTTCGATGGGCAGTTTCCTGCGGCTCAACGGCTTGGGCAACAAGTACATCCTTATTCTGATCAACGGTCAGAAACTTAATGGCGACATCTCGAATAATGTCGATCTCAACCGCATCAACATGAGTCGTGTGAAGCGTATCGAGGTGCTCGACGGGGCCGCCTCCTCACTCTATGGCTCGGATGCCATTGCCGGTGTTATCAACATTATAACCGATCAGCCCACACAGCAGCTCGTCAGCGTCACCAGCGACACGCGCGTCTCTGGCAAGGGTGTTCTCACCGAGAGCGTCAGTCTCGATATCTTCTCCAAGGGCTTCGGCTCCTACACCACGTTTACCCACGATCGTGCCGACAGTTATCGTAACAACGATTTGGAATATGTCAAAGGCTCTGAGACGGAAACTCAACAGAGCATCGCCCCTCTGTTTACGGGCTATCGCTCCAACATTCTCTCGCAGAAGTTCACCTATGCTCCCAACCAGCATCTGGCGCTGAATGCCGGTCTCGACTATTCCTATAAGATCACCGACCGTCCTGACAGCCGCGATGATGTCGTGGGAGGTCTTGACTACGAGATGCGCTATAAAGGCCTGCGCTGGAATCTGGGAGGCATCTATAAATTTACGGCCCGAAACTCCCTGCAGGCTAACTTCACCGTTGATCGTTTCCGCTATGGCAAGGAGTACGACGTGGCAACGAAGGACTATGCCGTAGGCGACTATGTGCAGTCGAAGAAACAGCGCATGATGGATGGTGAACTGAAGGCCATTCTAGGACTCACTGCCCACAGCACTACCATCATCGGTGCCGATTGGCGTAAGGACTATCTCACCGCCATCTCGGGCAATATCGACGAACATGTCTATACCCTTGCTGCCTATGCCCAGCACGAGATGCGACTGCTGAAGGACCTCACGGCCACCATCGGTCTGCGTCTGACGCACCATGAAACGTTCAATAACCATCTCACACCTAAGGCCACGCTGATGTATGCCCCTGGCAATTTCCGTTTCCGGGCCACCTACTCAGCAGGTTTCCGTGCCCCGGGGCTCGACGAACTCTATTACCATTATTTCTCTGTCAATCGCGGCAAGGCACAAGTCAGTTTTGGCAACAAGGACCTAAAGCCTGAGAAGAGCCATTATGTCTCGCTGAATGCCGAATACCGCGACGATGTGATTGCCGTGAGCCTGACGGGTTATCTTAACCGCATCAATGACATGGTGGTTAAACAGAATGTACCCGTCGATGATGCCACTCGTCAGATGCTGATGGCGGAGTTCCCCGAGATGACGCAGGATCAGGCAGATAAAATGGTAAGCTATGCCCTCTATCAGAATAGTGATAAGGGTGATGTGAAGGGTCTTCAGTTGAATGTCTCAGCCAATCTCTTCAGAGGGTTTAACCTCTCGGCTAACTATGTCTATACCTACGCCCGCTCGCTCCCTTCTTCCGGGAATGAGGCTGGGGGTGAGGCCACCTGGCAGCCTTTGGAGCGCAGCATTCGGCATGCCGCCACCATTGCAGCCAACTACCACCACACGTGGGGCAGATACGGACTGAATGTCAACCTCAACGGTCGTCTGCAGTCGAAGACCTATTATACCGGCACTTACGAGGATGCCCCAGGCTTTGGTATCTGGAACCTGCACACTACCCACACCCTCGATCTCGTCAAGTGGGCCCTACTTGAGCCAAGTATTGGTATAGAGAACATCTTCGACCGTGTGGATCGCCGCATCGACTCCTCCACCCGCAAATACGCCCTCTACTCCCCCGGGCGCATGCTGGTCGTAGGATTGAAAGTCAAGTTCCACACGAAATAAATAAAAGAATCCCTGCTTGGAATAATAGGCAGGGATTCTTTTATTATAGTTTCTCGAATTTGTTAGAAGGGGAAACCTTGGGGGCGGGGAGCAATCTCGGGCTCACCGAAGACTGAGGCTTCGGCATCTTTGTCATTGAGCTTAAACACCATGAACTTGGGGTTTTGCTCTGTGCAGGGAGCCCATGCACCGCCCTGAGGACCGTTAGGATCGCTGTATTTCACGAAATTAGTCCAGGCGGTCAGCATCTTCTCTGAGAGATCCCAGTCGCCCTTGGTCCAAGGACGCCAACAATGCTTCAGACTCTTGAACACGAACCAAAGGTCGCTGGAGTGGAAGGCACCCTTCAGGCGCTGGGTAACCTCAGGATGTGAACCGTCGTCGGGGAGAGGACGGGCAAACTCGTAAGCCCAGGCCTTTCCACCCTTCTGCTGACGAACTTTGCAGAACTCAGCGATGTTTGGAGCCATGTTCCCCATGTCGTTGAGGGTGAAGCCAATCATGTAGGGTACGTCGGCTAGTGTGCCCTCGCGAGTGGCATCGTCGAAACTCTTTTCGCTGACATAGCCCTCGATCATCGGCATGAAGGGCAGACCTCTGCGCATGAACGCCATGGGACCGCCCTCTTGAGGACCTTCATTTATCTGGTAATACAGCGTATTGAGGGCGAAGATGGTCTCGGTAGATGCAGCGCGCATCTTCTGGAGATCGGTGAGACCAGCCCAGTCGAAGACCTTCTTGGCATTGGCTTCGGCATCCTGGAAGGTGCCTCCGCTGTAACGGGCGCCAATTGGATTGCCGTTAGCGTCAGGTATGCTGAGGCCTTGGGCACTCATGATGACGGCCTTGTGGAACAAACCGCGGGCCAGGGGAGACTCACAGAGTGTGCGAACGCTGCCACCACCGGCACTCTGACCGAAGATGGTGACATTGTTGGGGTCGCCACCAAACTGGGCGATGTTCTTCTTGATCCACTTCAAGGCCTCGATCTGGTCAAGGATACCATAGTTGCCTGATACGTGGTGCGGACTCTCAGCAGTGAGGGCGGGGTGTACGAGAAAACCGAATACGCCGAGACGGTAGTTGATGGAGACGAGTACCACATCCTTGGCGCCCCACTCCTGACCGTCGAACTCAGGCTCAGAACCAAAGCCCTCGCGATAGCCACCACCATGGATCCACAGGGCCACGGGGAGTTTCTTGCCAACCTGACCTGGGGCCTTTGTCCACACGTTCAGATACAGGCAGTCTTCACTGAAGGCGGCTTCCTTACCATAGCCCCACTCAGTGTAATAACCACCGGTGTACTGGATGGCCTGGAAACTGGGGCGGCCGAAGGTGTCGCAGATCTTCACACCCTTCCAGGGTACGACGGGCTGGGGTTCACGCCAGCGGTTTTCGCGGATGGGAGGTGCAGCATAGGGGATACCACGATAAACAAACACGTCGGGGTGATCGTCGGCCAAGACACCTTGTACCTGACCACCCTCAATCGTTAACACAGGGTTTTCTGCTGCCTGGGCAGATACTGCTATCATGAGCAGTAGAGGCATAAACAATTTTCTCATAACGGTATAAAGTTATTGGTGATATGTTTGTTACCAGACTTGTGCGCGCTTCTCCTTAGGCACGAACATCTTATCACCCTCCTTGATACCGAAAGCATCGTACCAACTGTCGATCATGGGTAGAGCTGCTATAACACGGATGCGGTTAGGAGAGTGGACATCGCTGTTGACGATCATGGCGGTGTATTCGGGAGTGCTGTTGCTGGCCCATACACGGGCGTAAGCCAGATAGAAACGCTGTGCGGGGGTGAAGCCCTCTACATCCTTCAAGGGCTCCTCCTTCATGCGGTTCTCGAAAGCACGGTAGGCTATCTTCAGACCACCATTGTCACCGATGTTCTCGCCCAGAGTCTTCTCGCCATTCACCTTCAGACCGGGCACAGCCTCCTGCTCGCTGAACCAGTCGGCAAGCACCTTAGTACGCTCATTGTATTTTGTCTTGTCGTCGGCTGTCCACCAGTTGGCGATGTTACCGTCTTTGTCGAACATACATCCCTGGTCGTCGAAACCATGACTCATCTCGTGACCGATCACCATACCGATAGCACCGTAGTTGGCGGCATAGTCGGCCTCAGGATCGAAGAACGGGGGCTGCAGAATGGCTGCGGGGAAGTTGATGCTGTTGAAGAGAGGGTTGTAGAAAGCATTCACAGTCTGAGGTGTGCAAGCCATCATGGTCTTGTCAACGGGCTGATGCCAGTATTTGCGGAACTCTGCAGCACGAGCCTCCTCATTGATGCGGATAAAGTTCTCGACGAGATTCTGGTCTTCACGGATATCGACAAACTTCTCCATATCTTCCCACTTGTCGGGATAGCCTACGTTGATATACATGGCGTGCAATTTTTCGAGGGCTTTGGCCTTAGTAGAGTCGCTCATCCAGGTGTTCTCCTTCAGACGGTCTTCGAAGGCTTGCTGCAGGTCCTTCACCAGACGTACTACGCGCTGCTTGCTGGCTTCGGGGAAGTATTCTGCTACGTAGAGTTTGCCGATGGTTTCGCCCAGGTTACCGCTGATGGCAGCGACAGCACGCTTCCAGCGAGGCTGCTGCTCCTGAACACCGGTAATAATCTTGTTGGCCTCGAACTGGCGATCGGTGAATGCGTCGGAGAGATAGCTGCTGTATGCCTTGATGACGTGCAGTTCCATATACGACTTCAGATCCTCGAGACTGGTAGTGGCCAGAATATCCTCTACCTCATGGAGAGGCTCGAGCTGGCTGATGTTTACCTTGTCGATATCCTTAGGCATGTTGAGGGCATCGCGATAGCCCACCCAGTCGATACCTTTGAAGTCCTGTAACAGCTGATCCCACGACATGATATGGATGGTAGCCATAGGGTTGCGACGAGCTACCTGGTTGAGTGTCTTTACACCGATCCTGTGCTCGATGGCCCACTCGACCTCCATTTTCTTTCCGGCCTCTTCGTCGCTGTAGCCCACCATCTTGAAGAAGTCCTTGTTAAGGGCCTTGATGGCATCAACGGTGGCCTTCTGCTGCTCGTTGGGCTCGGCATAGTACTCCTGAGGCAGCGAGGCACCGCCATGACCACCACTAATCATATACTCCGACGAATTAAAGGGGTTCAGACTCAGACTGATACCAAAGGGAGCCGTGTTGAATCCCTTGGCGTCGAAATCACACATCAGCTTCAGGGCCTCCTCACGCGTCTTCAGCTCGCGCACCTGCTTCAGGTAGGGCATAATGGGCTCGTAGCCCATCTTGTTGCGGCTCACGCTGTCCATGTAGAGACGATAGAGCGAACCGATCTTCTGCCCGTCGGAGCCCTGGGGCAGATCCTTCTCCTCTGCATACTTCAGGATGAGGGCGTTGATTCGGTCGTTGTTCTGCTCCGACAAGTCGGTAAAGGCACCGTTTGCGGGGTGAACTTTGTCGAGCGGGTTGGCTTTCAGCCAGCTGCCTACAGCATACTGCCAAAAATCATCGCCAGGTTTCACACTTGGGTCCATGTTCGCTTTCAAATTCTGTGCCGTACCTGCCATACTCACGAAGGCGAGTGCTACGGCGAAAAATAGTTTTTTCATCATTAATTTGGTTTATAATTCAACACGTCTTTTTACCTTAGACGTCATATTCTGCTAAAAACTACAGTTGATTAATCATTTTTTTTTTAGAATTGTTCTAGAATCCTGATGCGCTCTTCGGTGCTGGGGTGAGTAGCAAAGAGTCCACCAAGAAAACTCATCAGTCCCTGGGCCATCTTCTTGGGATGGATGATATACATTTGGGCAATGTCTTCGCGCTCAATGTCACCAAGCCCTGGATTATTGGAGATCTTTCGCAGGGCAGAAGCAAGGGCAAGCGGATCGCCACAAAGCTCGGCACCACCGGCATCGGCCATAAATTCACGCTTACGGGAGATGGCATAGCGGGTGAGCGATACGAAGAAGTAGGCGATGCCTGCACAGATGGCACCAATAATCATAATCATTGTCATCGACAGACCGCCGCCGCGATCGTTGCGATTGTTGCTGAAGCCCCCAAACCACATACGGTTGTAAATCATACGCACCACGAGGGTTAATACCGTTGAGATGATGCCCACGAAGATGATGCTGGTAATGAGCAGACGGGTGTCACGATTGCGGATATGCGTCAATTCGTGACCAATCACACCTGCCAGTTCCCTGTCGTCGAGACGGTCGAGCAGACCGGTGGTCACAGTGACGGTATAGGAATTCTTGTCGATACCACTGGCAAAGGCATTCAACTGTGGATCGTCGATGACATTCACCTTCGGCATGTCCATACCGCAGGTCATGCAGAGATTCTCCACGATATTATAAACGCGTGGATTCTCTCGCCGCATCAAAGGTACGGCGCCTGTACTCTTCTGAATCATCTTGGTATTACAGAAGTAGGCAATGACAAACCAGATGACCACACCGCCGATGATAAAGGGTGCGATTGAAGAGAACGTCCAGTTCACGGAGTCGGTGTCGAGTTGGTTTACAAAATAGCCAGCCTGGTCGTAGTAGCCTGTGCTGAAATAGTTGATAATGGCCAGAAATACCCATGTCATTCCCAACAGAATCAGGGGGAACGCTACGAGCAACAGCATGCTTTTCATGTTGTTGCTGGATATCTGGCTCTGTATTCCAACGTATCTCATTCTGCCTTAGAACTTAATCTCGGGAGCCTTTTCGACGGTGGCGCGGTCTTCCTGTGGAATCTCGAACATGGGCTCCTTGTGGAATCCGAACATGTTGGCGAAGATGTTTGACGGGAAGGTCTGTACGGCGTTGTTCAGTTCCCGGGTGGCGGTGTTGAAGTAACGGCGCGTAGCAGCGATCTTATTCTCGATGTCCGAGATCTCAGTCTGCAGCTGCAGGAAGTTCTGATTTGCCTTCAGGTCGGGGTAGGCCTCTACCGACACCTTCAGACCAGCCAGAGCGCTCGACAGCGCATTCTCAGCCTGAATCTTGTCGTTGATGGTTGTAGCCCCCATAGCGGCGGCACGTGCCTGAGTGACGCGCTCCAGCAGGTCCTTCTCATGCTGGGCATAGCCCTTCACAGTGGCCACCAGTTGCGGAATGAGGTCGTGACGCTGTTTCAGCTGCACGTCGATGTTAGCGAAAGCATTCTCGCGATTATTACGCAGTTTTACAAGGTTGTTGTAGATGCCGATACACCCGAAAACCAGGAGTGCAACGACGACTAAAATGATGATCAGTGTCATAGTCATTACTTATTGGTTTAATAATTCGTTGGCAAAGATACTGATTGTCGCTTAAATGCGCAAATATTTTTAGATTTATTTAAAATAAAATCCGGTCGTCGGGCTTAGAATCTCGACAATCGGACTTGTTATACATCTAAAAATAGATTTCTTACTTCATCTTAGCCATAACCTTTTTAAAGTACCTGTTGGTTGCTTTAACACTGTACTTTGGTCCTCCGTTCCAAGCTCTGATCGCTTTCTCAACGTTGTTCTCCTGGTTATGATAAGATTGGATGAGGAGAAACATCTCCTTGGATTTCTCTACGCTGTATCGGTCGGCCATTGTGTAGCGCTTCTTACTTTTCCGCTTTTCGAGGATGATGTTACATTCCTTGACGAGAATCGGGGTAATCTGCATGACGCCAATAGAGTTTCCACTCTTCGCGTTGGGATTTCCTCCACTTTCAACCTGGATGATCGCATCGATCACAGGGTTCCAGTTGAAACCTGATGTCTTAGTGCTCTTGGCGATGGACTTTGAATCACCTCCAGCTGAGGTTGTATGCCCTATCAGCATCAGAGCCATCAGGATCAAAACTGTCTTTCTCAAATTTTGAACCATAATCTTTATACTTTAGACGGACACTCGTCACGAGGGCCGTGCTATCCTTATAGATTTTCTTGATTTTCTCAAATCGTGTGCAAAGGTACGGATAATCAACGAGTTAACCAAATTTCTTTGGCTTTTTTAACAAAATTGTGTGCGCACACTGATTTAAGTCAAGAGTTCAGAATTCAGTCTAAGTCCACTACGGTGATGCCTGCACCGCCGAATTGGACGTGCTCATCGCGGTAGTGTGAAACGTTAGGAACAGTGCCTAAATATTGGCGTATCAGTTGGCGGAGAACCCCTGTGCCTGTGCCGTGAAGAATGCGTACTCGGCTCATGCCCACAAGGATGGAGTCGTCGATAAAATGCATGACGGCGTTCACAGCCTCGTCACCACGCATACCTCTCACGTCGAGGTCTTGATGGAAGTTCTGGCGATGGTCCTCCATAGTATCGCGGGTGATGCGTGATGTCTTCACTGCCAGGTCGGCATGCTTCATCGTAGTGGGTTTAGGTGCCTTTGAGGCATCTGCCCGTTCCAGTTGCTCCAGTTTTACCTTTGAGCGCAGACCGCCAAAAATCACCGTTACCAATTTGCCTTGCAAACTCTCGATCTCACCAATGCTGGTAGTGCCTTTGATGCGCACCACGTCGCCCTTTTCCAAAGGTCGGCTTTGGTCTGATGTTGAAGTCCTAGCATGAGCTGCCAGTTTCTCGCTGGCCATGCGTTCCTGTTCGCCTTTCTCGGCTTTCCGCTTGGCTTTGCGCGCCTTCCGCTCCTCCATCTGGCGCAGTTTCTTGGCAAAGTCTTCCTCGCTCATCAGTCCCTGTTGGTCATCGCTGGTCACTTGCTCACGAAACTCCTGTAACTCTTCACGAATCTCGCGAGTACGCTCTTTCTCGGCCTGTGCCTCACGAATCTCGCGTATGGCATTTTCTATCTTGCGGTTGGCTTCTGCTAATAGTTCGTCGGCCTGTTGCTGGGCGCGTTTCAGAATTTGCTTGCGTTCACGGTCGATCTCCTCAAGATTGCTCTCGTAGCGTTGAATATGACCTTCAAGCGATTTCTCGTGCTGGTGTATGGTCTGGCGCTTTCCTTCCCAGTAGCGCTTGTCGCGCACAATGTCCTGCAGGTATTTATCGCTCTGGATATAGTCGGAGCCCACGATGTCGGAGGCGTCTTTGATGACCTCCTCGGGGATGCCCGTCTTTCGGGCTATTTCGATGGCGAATGATGAACCGGGCTGACCGATGGAGAGTTGAAATAACGCCTGCATCTCGTGGCGGTCGTAGAGCATTGCCCCGTTAACCACACCAGGATGGTCCTCGGCAAAGTGCTTCAAGTTTTGATAATGGGTGGTGATGACGGCAAAGGTCTTCTTCTGCCAGAATTGCTTCAGCATTGCCTCGGCAATGGCACCTCCGATGGTGGGTTCCGTACCGCCTCCAAACTCATCAATCAGCAGCAATGAGTGCTCGTTGGCCTGTTTCATCATCTGCTTCATATTCATCAGATGGCTCGAGTAGGTCGATAGGTCGTTCTCGATACTCTGTTCGTCTCCGATGTCTATCAGGATGCTCTTGAACATTCCGCAGGTGGATCGTTCGCCCACAGGAATGGATATTCCACATTGCAGCATGTACTGTAGCAATCCCGTTGTTTTCAGGCACACCGACTTTCCACCGGCATTAGGTCCTGATATGATGAGTATGCGCTTCTCTTGTGTCAGTATGATGTCGAGCGGCACCACCTTCTTGCCCTGTTTCTCGAGCGAGAGTTGCAGCAGCGGGTGGATAGCCTTGATCCAGTCTATGTGGGGTAAGTCGCTGACAACGGGCTCAAAGGCTTTCGACAGCTTGGCCCATTCAGCCTTGGCGTATATCAGGTCTATCTTCGCCAGAAACTGGTAGGAGTCGAGAATCTCTTTGACGTGGGGGCGTATTTCGTCGGTAAATACGGTCAGGATACGGATAATCTCGCGCCTCTCCTCAGCCTCCAGCTGGCGTACCTTATTGTTGGCCTCCACCACCTCTGTGGGCTCTATAAACACCGTCTTGCCTGTGGCACTCTCATCGTGTACGATGCCGTTGATTCTTCTTTTTACCTGTGGTGCCACCGGTATTACCAGTCGTCCGTCGCGCATGGTGGGAGCAGCATCCTTCTCGACGATGCCGTCTTTCTGGGCCGCATGTAATATAGTATATAATGTACGCGAGATACTCCCCTGTGTCTTTTCCAAGTCGTGACGGATACCCGCCAGTGTCATTGAGGCTGAGTCCTTGATCTTTCCGAACTTGTCGAGAATGGAGTCAATTCTTCGGATGGTGGCAGGGAAGGTCGTCACCCCCTCCGTCAGTTGATGCAGGGCAGGGTAGGGATAATTCAGTTCTCCAGTAGCCGACTCCTCAGCACCCTGTTCCAGATAACGTACAATGTTGGCTATCGTCTCCAGCGAACGCCTCAGGTCCCATACCTCGTCTTCCTCCAGATGTGTATTCTCCAGGCGGATGCGCTTGATGCTCTCTCTCACGTCGAAGAAATACTGCATGGGAAAATCGTCCTTCGTCTCCTGAAGCCTGCGGAACTCGCGCACCTGTGTCAGCCATTCATTGATCTCACGACCATCTGTGGAGAAGGTCATCTCGTCAACCTTTTCCTTGCCCAATGTCGAGAGACAACGCTCTTTCAGTAGTCGCCTAATCTCGTCGAAACCTATCTTATGTTCGAAGTTATTCGGATAAATCACGCTGCAAAGGTAGTGCAAATTGGTCGAAAAACCAAATAAATTATAAAAAGTTGCCTTAAAATTTGCTTATTTCGCAAAAACTCTGTACCTTTGCACCCGCTTTCGAGATATTCGGGCACTGGAGAGATGGTAGAGTGGTCGATTACAGTAGTCTTGAAAACTACCGTACCGAGAGGTACCGGGGGTTCGAATCCCTCTCTCTCCGCTTCCAAATTTTTAAACCCGCTGATTTTCAGCGGGTTTTTTATTTCTTCCTTTTAGAGGTTCCGTTTGAGGTTCCGTTTTACATTTATGAAAGTTTAACTTCCGATTTCGTGATTTTCGGAAATAAGAAGGGTTCAAGAGACATAATTTCACCGAACCATCGCTAAACAAATTACTGAAAGGTTTATACAAATTACTGATGGGGTGATTTTCCCTATTTTTTTACGCTAAACTTTGCCTTATACTGGCTGGGAGTCATGCCAAGAACGCGCTTCACGTAGCGGGTGAAGTAGTTGGTGGTGTTGAAATCCAGCTGATAGGCTACATCCGTAATCGACAGGTCTTCGCGTTTCAGCAGGCGGGCAATTTCTTCGGCAGTGAAGTGCTCGATGAAGAAACTGGCATTATGACGGCTCGTCTTGATGCAGCATTCCGTGAGGTAATTGGGTGTGATATTCAGGCGCGAGGCGTAATACTCTACTGTGCGATGCTGGCGGATGAGCCCTTGCTGCAACAGGTCGATGAAGCGCCGCATGATCCACGCGCTCTGGTCAACACCTTTCAGGTCGTCGGAGTATTGAAGGGCATGGTCGAAACTTGATAGAAAAGCAAAGGATTATCTGAGATAGACCGTGGCAAAAAGATCTGAGTTGAACCTACGAGACCTTGGTGGAATAGATGATGTTATTCCCCAAGGGCTGTTTCTGCGTAGTGGCAAACTCAGCATACTCACACCAACCGAATGCGCCGAACTCTGCAAGAGGTACAATATCCAATGCATCATCGACCTGCGTACGCCAGTGGAGGCAGCCGAGTTTCCAGACCCGTTGCCTGAAGGAGTAGAATACCTGCAAATACCTCTCTTGAAGGATGCTGCCGTCGGCATTACCCATGAGACAGGTTCTGACCCCATGACCATCATCCGTAATCTCCGCAAGCATCCTGAGAAACTGAAGGAGATGATACCAGACTTCACGGCACTCTATACGGATATAGTGACTGACGGGTATTCCCGCAGTCATCTGAATCAAGTCGTTGAGACATTAAGAGCGAATGCTGATAAAGGCATTACGACGCTGTTTCATTGTACGGCTGGCAAAGACAGGACAGGTATTGCCAGCATGGCACTACTGAAATCATACGGTGTTGGCGACAAGGAGATTATCAGGGACTATATGCGTACCAATCGCAATGCCTTTTGGACAACTATAAAGAAATGTATAGGCATAGCCTTGCTGACGAGGAACTGGAGTCTGGTCAAAACAGCTTACAAGGCTTTCATGGCTGACAGGAAACTGATAGTAACAGCCATTGAGAACTATGGCTGATACAACTTACTCTTTCGTAAGCTATTCCTTTATAAAATGCGGGAAATCCGGCTCACCAAGAGTTGGCTCATAGACAAAGCCTTCATATCTGAAGGCACAAAGATCTTCCGGCTTATCGATTCGGTTCTCGATGATGAATCGCGTCATGGCTCCCCGGCAGGTCTTTGCCCATACGGCCTGTATCTTCAAATCGCTCCCCTTACGGATATAGAACAATGGTTGAATAATACGGACTTCCCGACGGACACGCTGCCAGTCGAAGAGGTGTTGGTATTCCTCAGTGGCAAGGTGAATCAGGATGCCGCCATCCGCTTTCACGGCATCAATCAGGACATCTGTCAGGCGGCTCTTCCAGAAACCGAACATGTTTTGCCCAGCTCCGCATGGCAGTTCCACATGACCCTCCATCCGATAAGGCAGAATACCATCCAAAGGACGAAGCAGACCGTAGAG
>CAMKUA010000010.1:0-58255 GCA_946415825.1 uncultured Prevotella sp.
GTGTAAAGACGGTGACGTCAAAGCCGAGCACTACTAATTGCCCGAATACTTTCGCTTGAATCATATTGTCAGGTGTAATGTATCAGAAGACGGCGAGGTCGTGCTTCAGTTCTTGTGTGCAAGTTGTCAAACCCCCTATCAGGTGGTTATTGCAGCGGGGTCCCACCTCTTCCCATTCCGAACAGAGAAGTTAAGCCCGCCTGCGCCGATGGTACTGCAATGCAATGCGGGAGAGTAGGAGGCCGCCGTCTTTTTTCAAGTGAGAAGCCCTGAAGATACAATATCTTTGGGGCTTTTTCTATGATTGTATTTAAGCTTTTAATACAAAAATTGGATGAATTAAAATATTACTCGTCATGAAACAACTCTGCAAACTGATATCCGATTATATGGGCGTGTTGGTGCTGTTGTCGGCTGTGGTGGCAATGATATGGCCTGATACATTCAGTCAGGTCAGACCTACGATTATTAGCCCTCTGTTGGGTGTGATCATGTTTGGCATGGGATTGACCCTAAACGCCGATGATTTCCGTGTCGTGTTCAGTCGTCCGAAGGATGTTATCATCGGTTGTATGGCACAATTCACGGTGATGCCCTTGTTGGCATGGGTATTGGCACGTGTATTCCAACTCGACGAGGCACTTGCTATTGGTGTGGTGCTTGTAGGATGCTGCCCTGGCGGAACAGCTTCGAACGTGATAACCTATCTGGCCAAAGGTGATCTTGCCCTTAGTGTGGGTATGACAGGTGTATCGACGCTAGTTGCCCCCATTGTCACACCATTGCTGGTGTGGTTGCTGGCAGGGAAATCAGTAGATGTGGACGTTGTGGGTATGCTGTTGAGTATCCTTTGGGTTGTTATTCTGCCTATTGTGGCAGGACTTGTTGTGAAACGGTTGTGGCCCCGTCAGACCTCAATGGTTACTACTTATCTCCCGGCTGTGTCGTCGCTGACCATCTGCGCCATCGTACTGATTGTTATTGCTGCAAATGCCCAGAAGTTGTTTACGAGTGGACTGATAATCATTCTCGTAGTGATACTTCATAATATCTGCGGACTAGCCGTCGGCTATGGCATTGGTCACTTCATAAGACTGTCATCTGCCAAGCGCAGGGCTATCAGTATTGAGGTCGGTATGCAGAACTCAGGACTTGCCTCGTCGCTGGCAACACTTCATTTTGCCGCCTATCCCATGGCGACTATTCCCGGGGCGATTTTCAGTGTGTGGCACAATATTAGTGGCGCTATCGTAGCCCGTCTTTATACACGAAACGACAATCGTGTGTGACTTGTTGTTATTTGGATAGCTGTTTGGCGCGCTCCAGGGCGATATTGATGTGCGAACAGATGTTCTCTTCGCCCAACATGGCATCAAAGCCAGCCTTATGGAGTACGGCCTGTACCTTCGGGTTGACGCCAGAAAGGACAATCTGAATGCCTTCTTTCTGTGACATCAGACAGAGATTGGTGAGATTGTGAATACCCGTGGAGTCAACGAAGGGAACCTTTCTCATTCGGATGATTCTGACGCGAGGACGCTTGTGATGCAAGGCGCCCATGATTTCCTCGAAGCGGTTTCCTGCTCCGAAGAAGTAAGGGCCGTTGATTTCATAGACCTCTACACCCTCAGGGATAGTCAGGTGCTCGAGGTTACCCAACTGGAAGTCGCTATCCTCCTCATCAGGGTTAATCTCGTCGCTGATCACCTTGACATCGGTGGTCTCAGCCATGCGTCGCATGAAGAGCAGACAAGCACAGATCAGTCCCACCTCGATGGCAATGGTAAGGTCGAAGATAACCGTCAGCAGGAAGGTGACCCAGAGCACGGTGATGTCGCTCTTTGGATTCTTCATGATGCTGAGGAACGAACGCCAACCACTCATGTTGTAGGCTACGATGACAAGAACGCCCGCCAGACAAGCCATGGGGATATATTGTGCCAACGGCATCAGGAACAGGAAGATAAGCAACAACACGGCTGCATGGACGATGCCGGCTATGGGCGTGCGCCCCCCGTTGTTGATATTGGTCATCGTGCGGGCGATGGCACCTGTTGCTGGAATACCTCCAAAAATGGGTGATGCCAGGTTGGCCACACCCTGAGCGATAAGTTCGGTGTTAGAGTCGTGACGGTCTCCGATGACACCGTCGGCCACAGTGGCAGATAGCAGCGACTCGATGGCACCGAGGATGGCAATGGTGATGGCTGGCGATACGAGTCCCTTGATCACCTCCCATGTCAGTTGGGGCATTTGTGCTCCCGGCAACTGGTTGGAGATGGAAAAACGGTCGCCGATGGTCTCGATGGAGGTTATGCCCATATACTGCTTCAGCAGCAGGGCAGCGATGGTCATGACGATGATGGCAATCAGCGAGCCCGGCAGTTTCTTCAGCACATTGCTATAGTGAGCCAGGCGCGGCCATAGGGCAATGATGACCACCGAACCGATGCCCACAGCGGCACTCCACAGGTCGGTTGTAGGGATGGCGCTGAAATAGGCAATCCACTTCTCTATGAAGTCGCTGGGCACATTGCTCATAGTCAGTCCAAGCAGGTCTTTTATCTGCGTGGTGAAGATGGTGAGGGCTATACCCGATGTGAAGCCAACCACAATCGGGTAGGGTATGTACTTGATGATGGTGCCCAGGTGGAGTATGCCGAAGAGAATCAGGAACACTCCCGCCATCAGTGTGGCGATGGTGAGCCCCTCGAAGCCATACTGCTGGATGATACCATATATAATAATAATGAACGCGCCCGTAGGACCTCCGATCTGTACTTTAGAACCTCCGAAGAGAGAAACGATGAGACCGGCCACGATGGCAGTGATGATACCTTTCTCGGGCGTCACTCCCGATGCGATACCGAAAGCGATGGCCAGAGGAAGGGCCACGATACCAACAATAATACCTGCCAACAGATCGGTCGTGAACTGGCGGCGGTCGTAATGCTTAAGCGTTGCGAAAAGTTTTGGTTTAAATGTTAATGATGCTGTCATTGTTGCTTGTTATCTTGAAAACTGGGTGCAAAATTACTAAAAAAAGTTTAAAACGGGTAACGGATAATATGACTTATTCAAAAATACCGTAATTTTGTTGCCGAAAATCAATCCTGATATAAAATAAACAGGCTATATTTGTTTCACAATTTAAAATAGTAATGAAGATGAAAAAGGTATTATTTGCAGTGATGGCTATGGCAGCTATCGGTTTTACAGCTTGTAATAACAAGGCTCAGGCTCCTGCCGACGCAACAGAGACTGAAGTAACGGTTAATGCCGACGACGAGGCAGCAGCAACGATTAACGCCCTGACCGAGCAGATCGAGGCTAAGGATGCCTCTAAATTCCAGGAGGTACTTGCTACTGTAAAAGAGAAAGTGCTGGAGATTGTAGGTAAGAATCCTGAGGTTGCCAAGGAGTATGTGACAAAGGTTCAGGACTTCTTGAAGGCAAATGCAGACAAGATCAAGGAGTTTGTTGGCGACAACGAGACTGTCAATTCTGCCATCAACGCTCTGACAGCTGCTCCTGCCGATGCTATCGTCAGTGGTTTCACTTCAGCTGTTGAGGGTATTGGCAATGCCGCTTCAGATGCCAGTGAGGCTGTTAAGGACGCTGCTTCTGATGCTGCTGACGCAGCCAAGGACAAGGCTGGCGACGCCATCGATGCTGCAGCTGACAATGCAAAGAAAGGACTGGGTATCTGATGAAGAAATATGCTTTGACCTTAGTTGCCTTACTTTTGTGTATGGCAGCTAAAGCGGCCACCAGCTATACAGTCAAGATCGTATATGATGGAACAACTGCCACCGTCACCATTCCTGGTGAGGTGGCTAGTTATGTGACCTGTCTGTCTGGTACATCATCCCACGTCAAACTGGAACAGCTTTCAACGGCTGACAAGAATCCGGGTGAGATTATCTACAACCTCTCTGGTACCAGCGATGACGGTGGGTTCTATCTGATAGGCGAATACAAGGCTACGTTGCAGTTGAACGGTGTAACGCTGCATAATCCAGATAGCACTGCTATCCACATCAAAGATGGTAAGCGCATCAAGATCAGTATGGTTGCCGACACCGAAAGCACACTGTCTGACGGTACAAACGATGAGAACTCGAAGGGTTGCATCCATGTGAAAGGCCACACAGAGTTCGTAGGTAAGGGTACCCTGAACGTGGTGGGCAATTTCCGTCATGCTATATACAGCAAGGAGTACATCGAGCTGAAGAACTGTACCGTCAATGTGAAGGGCGCCAAAAAAGACGGCATCCATTGCCAGCAGTATTTCCGTATGACGAGTGGTGTGGTGAACATCAGTGGAGTAGAAGACGATGGTATTGAGGTGGAGCTGAAAGGCGAGACTCCCACTGCCGGAACAGGCGATGAGGACGAGGATACCGGCAACTTCTACATGACGGAGGGCACACTGAGCATCAAGGATGTGGGCGACAAGTGTATCAAGACCTATGGCACCATCAGCTATACAGGTGGAAAACAGGACTTCGACTTGACGAACACCAAGGAGAATGCTACGGCCATCAGTGCTGTTTCTGTAGAGACCAGTGGCAGTGAGACCTATTACGATCTCAGTGGCCGTCAGGTGTTGAAAGAGCAGCTGTCGAAGGGTGTCTATATCATTAAGAAAGACGGCAAGACACGTAAAGTGTTGCTATGCAATTAAGAAGAAACTTACTTACTACAATATTTGTGGGGTTGGTCATCATGTCTGTAAGGGCACAGATGAGCGACCCCATACATTTTTCTTCCCAACTGAAAGAGTTGAAGGGAGGAGAGGCTGAGATTGTGTTTACAGCCACGATTGATCTGGGCTGGCATGTGTATTCCACAGATCTGGGCAACGACGGTCCCATTTCTGCTTCCTTCCATGTCGAGAAAATGGTGGGCGCAGAGACTGTCGGTAAGTTGCAGGCGCGAGGTAAGGAGGTTAAACAGTTCGACAAACTGTTCGAGATGGAGTTGCGCTACTTTGAGAAAGCCGTGACTTTCGTCCAGAAGATACGTTTCACCAAACCCGACTACGACATCGACTGCTATCTGGAGTATGGAGCCTGTAATGACGTGGCCTGCCTGCCACCCTCCGAAGTGGTACTGAAGCAGAAGGGCAAGGCCCAGATTGAAGTGCCGTCAGAGAAATCAGTAGAACCTGTGACACCTGAAGAGAACGTTCTTCCTGCCGACACAGTGGCTGTTGTGCAGGATACCGTAGCTGTTGCCGATACTGACACCAGCGGTCTATGGCAACCAGTCATCAAGGAGCTCCAGACTTTCAACGGTCAGGCTGATTCCACCGAAGGTATGTCGTGGTGGGTCATTCTGCTCGAGGGACTGCTTGGTGGCTTTATAGCCTTGTTTACACCTTGTGTGTGGCCGATCATCCCTATGACCGTGTCTTTCTTCCTCAAGCGTAACAAGGACCGCAAGAAGGCTATCAGCGAAGCTGCCACCTACGGACTGAGTATTGTGGTGATCTACGTGCTGTTAGGACTGGTGGTCACCTTGCTTTTCGGGGCGAGTGCCCTGAATGCCCTCGCCACTAATGCGTGGTTCAACATCTTCTTCTGTCTGTTGTTGGTGGTCTTTGCAGCCTCGTTCTTTGGTGCCTTTGAGTTGACCTTGCCTTCATCGTGGTCGAATAAGATCGATGCGAAGTCGGAGCGAACCACAGGATTGCTCTCCATCTTCCTGATGGCATTCACCTTGGCGTTGGTATCGTTCTCCTGCACGGGTCCCATCATCGGATTCCTGTTGGTAGCTGTATCCACGCAAGGCAGTATTGTGGCACCGACCGTCGGTATGCTGGGCTTTGCCATTGCCCTGGCCATTCCCTTTACGCTCTTTGCCCTGTTCCCATCGTGGCTCAAGTCGGCACCGAAGTCGGGTGGCTGGATGAATGTAGTCAAGGTGACACTTGGCTTTATCGAGCTGGCCTTTGCACTGAAGTTCCTCTCAGTGGCCGATCTGGCTTATGGTTGGCATATCCTTGATCGTGAGGTGTTCCTCTCCTTGTGGATTGTCATCTTCGGTCTGTTGGGTTTCTATCTCTTAGGTTGGCTGAAGTTCCCCCACGATGCACCTGAGCACCGCACGAATGTGCCCCAGTTCTTCCTGGCGATGGCCTCATTGGCCTTTACGGTCTATATGATCCCAGGTCTCTGGGGTGCTCCGCTGAAAGCCATCTCGGCTTTCACACCCCCGATGAACACGCAGGACTTCAATCTGAAGCAGACCTTCGTAGAGGCGAAATACAAGGACTATGAACTTGGAATGGCTGCTGCCAAGGTACAAGGCAAACCCGTGATGATCGATTTTACAGGTTTCGGTTGTGTGAACTGTCGTAAGATGGAGGCTGCGGTCTGGACCGACAGTCGCGTGGCTGATATCCTGAACCAGCGATATGTACTCATTTCCCTGTATGTCGATGACAAGACGGCCCTTCCAGAGCCGATAAAGGTGACGGAAAACGGTCAGGAGCGTACCTTGCGCACCGTTGGCGACAAGTGGAGCTATCTGCAACGTGTGAAGTTTGGTGCCAATGCCCAGCCGTTCTACGTGTTGCTCGATAACGACGGTCGCCCTCTAAATGGCAGTCGCGCCTACGACGAGGACATCAAAGCCTATCTCGAATTCCTTTACAGTGGTTTAGAGCATTATCAGTAATTACAGTTGTTTATTTTGTGATTTTAAATTGTCAGTTTAGCCTACATGCCTACATAAAATTAACGAAATCCCCTTTAAACAAAGCAAAGTTTGACATTATAAGCCTACATAAAGCCTACATAAAGCCTACATAAGGCCTTTATAAGATCGAGTTCCCTATCCGTCTAAAACGAAATAGGTATTCCTCAAAATTTTACCATTAATAGTAGTGTTGAATTCTCTAGAGAATTCAACGCTTACCCTTAATGTCGCTTCTTTTGGATGCCTATGCAGCCCTCCAATTCTCTAGAGAATTCAGAAGTAAGTACTAAGGAGAAATATTGCGATGCGGTATTTCGGTTCTTGCGACATCCCTATTTGGCTGTTATAATGTCATTATCATGTCATTATAGTGTCATTTCTGTGTCATTAAGTAGGAGAAATCCAAGAGCTTAAATATTTGATAATAAGTTAAATATATATTTTATCATGTCGAATGTCATTAACTTTTGTGATTTTTCGCAGCAGTTTAGTTTTGTATTTGCTGTTAAAACAGCAAAAGATTATCCAAAAAAGATTATCCGATTTGGATAATTTAAGAAGCTTGGTCGCTACATAGATACTCTTAGTTTGCTGATCTGGCGCTAAGTTTCTTCCCGTCTTTGTTCCAAATGAATATCCAACTGCCCTTGCGGCTGGTGATGGTGTTGCCCGACACGCCAACGATCTCTCCGACATCAGAGACATTTAGGGCTTTCAGCACTTTGCCTTTGGCATCGTAGATGCGGTAATACGAGTAGTACTTAGTTACCAGGAAGTCGTTGCCCCAGCCTTTGAGGTCTCCCACACTGCTATGCGACAGTCCTCCAATCCTCTTGCCCTGCTCGTCATAGACGTAGTACCAGTTCTTCGTCTCCTCAATGTACGAGATCTGCTGGCGTTGCGCCATTACGGCCTACGTCAATAAAAATAACAGGATGGTAAATACCTTTCTCATTCCAGATTCATCTTGGGAATTCAAATCGCATTCGTTTGAGAGGCTAATACCCACAAATCCAAAAGGTTTGTGTCATTAGAGAGCCTCTTGTCGGATTCGAACCAACGACCCCGAGATTACAAATCACGTGCTCTGGCCAACTGAGCTAAAGAGGCGGGTGGGCAAGCTACCTGCATCGCGCCGCTACAACCTAATACCCTTGCTGCGTTCCCACCCTGGGGGATTCAAAGGGAGCTGGCCGTACAGGACTGCCCATTTCGTTTTTGCGCCTGCAAAGGTACTACATTTAATTGAGAATCGATAATTGGAAGTTGAAAATTTGGCGATTTTAACTATTTTTTGAGGCGAAGCACTCGATATGTGCTGAAAAATGCGTAATTTTGCACCTTGAAATCGTATAATGTTAAAAATGACTGCACCAGAATATGTACAATTGAAGGCCTACGCCCGGCAGGACGGATTCTTCCTGGCATTGCTTTGGATAGCCAGTTTCGCCTGTTATATCTTGGGTATTACAAACGGCCTGTTAGGGATGGTCGCCATGATGCTGGCGGTGATGACACCGTTCTTCGTGGCTGGCCGTTTGCGCAGATTTCGTGACGAGGGGAGGGAAGGGGTTATCTCTTTCCGACGCAGCTATGCCTATACTGTCTTCGTGTTTTTCTATGGAGCCGTATTGTTGGCTGTGGCTCAGTTCCTTTATTTTGCCTATATGGACAATGGTTACTTGTTGAGTACGTTTTCCAAGATCGTTTCATCGGCAGAGGGCAAGGAAATGCTGCAGCAGTATGGCATGACGCAGGTGGCTGAGGACAGTCTTTCGGAAATGGCTTCCCTCCGTCCGATAGACTATGCCCTGAACATCCTGACCGTGAATATCATGATTGGGTTTGTGCTGGGCGTGCCCATCGGACTTGTGATGTATAGGCGTAAAGTAGAGAATTAAGAGTTTTAAGATGGATATATCGGTTGTAATACCTCTTTATAATGAGGCCGAGTCGCTGCCAGAGCTTTATGCCTGGATTGAGCGGGTAATGAAAGAGAATGGCTTCTCGTATGAGGTGATTTTCGTCAATGACGGTTCTACGGATGGTTCGTGGGACGTGATCAGTGAGCTGAGAAAGAAGTCGGACCATGTGAAGGGCATCAAGTTCCGTAGAAACTACGGAAAGAGTCCTGCCCTCTATTGTGGTTTCGAGGTGGCTCAGGGCGATGTGGTGATTACGATGGATGCTGACTTGCAGGACTCGCCCGACGAGATTCCGGAGTTGTATCGCATGGTCAAGGAAGAGGGTTACGACCTGGTGAGTGGTTATAAGCAGAAACGCTACGACCCCATCTCCAAGACGTTGCCTACCAAGCTCTTTAATGCGACGGCTCGTAAGATCAGTGGCATTAAGAATCTGCACGACTTCAACTGTGGCTTGAAGGCTTATCGCAAGGCGGTTGTCAAGAATATTGAGGTGTATGGCGAGATGCACCGTTACATCCCTTATCTGGCCAAGAACGCTGGTTTCAACAAGATTGGCGAGAAGGTGGTACAGCATCAGGCCCGTAAATACGGTTCGTCGAAGTTCATGGGGCTGAATCGTTTTGTGAACGGTTATCTCGACCTGTTGACGCTCTGGTTTCTCAGTACCTTTGGTAAGAAACCGATGCACGTTTTCGGCTTCCTGGGTTCCATCATGTTCTTTATCGGTTTTGTGGCGGCTTTCTGTATCGGTGCCGACAAACTCTGGTGCCTGGCCAATCATATCCCCCAGCGACTGGTAACGGATTCACCTTATTTTTATATAGCCCTGACGATGATGATCATTGGTACGCAATTGTTCCTGACGGGATTCCTTGGCGACTTGATCAGTCGTTCGTCGACGAACCGTAATGACTATCAGATTGAGGAAACGATATGAGGAGGCTGTTGTATCTGATAGGGTTGGTCGTCATCGTGTCGTGTTCGTCGATAGATTGTCCGGTGAATAATACCGTGCATACACGCTATTGTTTTTTCAATACGGATGGAGACTCTTTGGTACTGATGGATACGCTGACGGTGACCACTGTCAAGAAAGACGGCATGGATACGTTGATTCTCAACCGACTTGTTGGCAAGGCATCGTTCTCACTCCCCATGAGCTATTCTCATCCCGAGGATGTGCTGGTGTTCAATCTTTTTGACAATGACTACAGCGTCTATGATACCGTATGGGTAAAGAAGGATGATATTCCCCATTTCGAGTCGGTAGATTGTAAGGTCGCTTACTTCCATCAGTTGACAGGTGTGCGCTATACTACTCATTTCGTTGATTCTATCGTGATTAAAAATCCATCAGTGGATTATGACAAGAAGACCATTCATTTCTATATTTATCCGAAGGTTGGCGATTAGTCTGCTGCTGTTGTCGGCAGTATCGGCTACCCAGGCGCAAATGAAGTTCTTCAGGATGCAGAAAGACTCCATTCCGCTGTTCCGTGGGTTCTCTGTTTCGTTCGACTTGGTAGGTGCCGGCATGTTGGCACTTTCTGACTACGGACAGTATGAGGGGGCGTTTCGTCTTAATCTGCACGACGAGTGGTTCCCGATTGTGGAGGTTGGTCTTGGTAAGGCAGAACACAACGACGAAGTGACCAAATTATACTACAAGACCTCAGCCCCTTATTTCAGGATAGGTATCGATAGGAACTTGTTGAAGGACAAACATGGTCCAAACCGTCTGTACGGTGGCCTGCGCTATGCTTACACTTCGTATAAGGTAGATATCTCAAGACCTGTGTTCGAAGATCCTGTCTGGAAGTGGGATACGTCATTTGATGTGAAGGATGCTTCATGCTACTACCATTGGCTGGAGGTTGTCGTAGGTGTCGATGCGAAGATATTCGGACCGTTACACCTCGGATGGAGTGCGCGCTACAAAAGGCGCATTGCTCGCTCCAAACCTGAATTTGGTGACACCTGGTATGTGCCTGGCTTCGGTCCCAGTAGTGATGACAGGTTGGGTGTCACGTTTAATGTCATCATTGATATTTAGTCTATGGACGAGAAGCAGAGAAAACGGTTGTTATGGCAAGTGCCTTTCCTCGTACTCCTGATTGTGGGGACGGTGCTCATTATTCGCCAGCAGCAGAATATGCCTTATCAGAAATATTCCGACTTCGTGTTTGGCACCACCTTTTCGGTGACCTACCAGTGTGACTCCGACTTGAGCCATAGCATTAAGGACGAACTGATGAAGGTGGACTTCTCGCTGTCGCCTTTCAACGAGAAATCCGTCATCACGGCTATTAACAACAATCAGGAGGTGACTCCGGATAAGATGTTTATGGACGTCTTTACGCTAGCGATGGAGGTGTCGCGTGAGACTGAAGGTGCCTTTGACATCACTGTGGCGCCACTGGTGAATGCCTGGGGATTCGGATTCAAGAATGGTGGGAAACCGACAACTCAGCAGGTAGATAGTCTTCGTCGGATCATCGGATACCAGAAGGTTTCGGTGGTAAATGGGAAGATTCATAAGCAGGATCCGCGTATGATGCTCGACTGTTCGGCCATTGCCAAGGGTTATGGTACTGACGTCGTGGCCCGTTTCCTTCGCAGTAGGGGCGTGAATAATTATATGGTAGAAGTGGGTGGAGAGATTGTTACTAAAGGGGTGAATCCGGATCGTTTACCCTGGAAGGTGGGTGTTATCAAGCCTGATGACGATTCACTGAACGTGTCACACGAGTTGCAGACCGTATTGAATGTGACAGATATCGCTATGGCTACCAGTGGCAACTATCGCAGATTCTATTATAAGAACGGAAAGAAATACGCACATACCATCGATCCGAAGACGGGTTATCCCGTACAGCACAACATCCTCTCGGCCACAGTGTTGGCCAAGACCTGTGCACAGGCCGATGCCTATGCCACCTCGTTTATGGTGTTGGGACTCGACGGTGCGAAGAAAATACTGGAGCGCCATCCGGAACTGATGGCTTACTTTATTTATGACGACGGACAAGGGAAGAATGCCGTTTGGTTCTCCCCGTCCTTAAAAGACAAGATTGCTCACTGATGCCTACCTTGAGGATATATGACCAGTTGCTCCAGTTCCCCCTCTTCCAGGGGATGAGTCGTGACGACTTGGAGATCATCGCTGGACATATCCGCTTCGGCTTTGTGAAGGTAAATGCAGGTAAACCCATCATACGCATAGGTGAGGCCTGTACCCAGCTCTGTTTCCTGATTAATGGTGCTGTGAAGGTGGAAACCTATGGCGACGAGCACCGTTATATGGTGGTGGAACAGGTATCTGCACCATATATCCTGCAGCAGGAGGCCATCTTTGGCTATTACCAGTCGTATACCCATAATTTCATCGCTCTGACGGATGTCAACCTCCTGACGATTGCAAAGGAGGAGATGTTGCGCCTGCTGGAAGACTTCCTGGTATTTCGGCTGAATCTGGTCAATCAGTTCGCTACCCAGACCCAGAAACATATCCACCAGACTTGGCGACGCTGTCCGCTGACACTGAGAGACCGGGTGGTACGATTCCTGACACAGCACTGTATCTATCCGGCAGGGCAGAAGACATTCTATATCCTGATGGAGAAACTGGCCGAGGAGGTGAACGACAGTCGTCTGAATGTATCGCGTGTACTGAACCGTTTGCAGGCAGAGGGGCTGGTGGAATTGCATCGTGGACGGGTGGAAGTCCCTCAGTTAGAGCGGTTGTTGATGTAAATAATTATAAAAAATACTACAGATTGATGTGGGTCTCGCTTTTTTTTGTACTTTTGCATACCAAATAAGTTAGTATCAGTTATGATGAACGAGCAACAAGAGAGAAAGAATCCGTTTTTTCTGCCATATAACACGCCCCACGACGTAGCCCCCTTTGACCGTATCCGTCTGGAGGACTATGAGGAAGCGATGCTGGAGGGTATCAGGCGTGACGATGAGCAGATCGGCAAGATAGTCAATAATCCTGAGAGGCCCACTTTCGACAATACCATCATTAATGTTGATGACGAGAAGGACGACAATGGTTATTACGACTTGCTGAGTCGTGTGTCCACCGTGTTCTTCAACCTGTTGTCGGCAGAGACCAACGACGAGATGGATGCCCTGGCCCAGAAGATGAGTCCGATACTGACGAAGCATTCCAACGATATTCGTCTCAATGAGAAACTTTTTGAACGCATCAAATACGTGCATCGCCACCATCGAAAGCTGACGGCAGAGGAGAAGATGCTGCTCGACAACTGCTACGATGGTTTTGTGCGCAGTGGTGCCTTGCTCGATGCTGCCGGTAAAGAGCGTCTGCGCCAGCTCACGGAGGAGGCTTCGATGCTGGGTCTGCAGTTCTCGCAGAACCTGTTGAAAGAGAACAAAGCCTTTACCCTGCATATTACAGACGAGGCACAGCTCGACGGTCTGCCTGAAACAGCCCGCGAAGCGGCTGCTCTCGCTGCGAAGGAACAGGAGAAGGAAGGGTGGGTGTTTACGCTCGACTTCCCTTCCTATTCGCCTTTTATGACCTATAGCACCCAGCGCGAGCTCCGCAAGCAGTTGTATATGGCCAAGAATACAGAGTGTACGCACGACAATACGGAGAACAATATCGAGATCTGCAAGCGACTCATCAACCTGCGTCGTGAGATGGCTCAGCTGCTCGGTTATAAGACTTATGCCGACTATGTGCTGAAGCACCGTATGGCAGGGAATGTGCGACATGTCTATCAATTGCTCAACGATCTCATCGACGCCTATAAGCCTACAGCTCATCAGGAAGTCAAGGCCATCGAGAGAATGGCACGGAAGCTGGAGGGCAAGGACTTCAAACTGGAACCGTGGGACTTCTCTTTCTACTCCCACAAGCTGCAACTCGAGAAATACAATATCGATGCAGAGATGTTGCGCCCTTACTTCGAACTCTCAAAGGTGATCGAAGGCGTATTCGGACTGGCCAATCGCCTCTACGGCATTACGTTCAAGGAGAACAAGGATATCCCAGTCTATCATCCCGATGTGAAAGCCTACGAGGTGTTTGATAAGGACGGCTCGTTTCTTGCAGTTTTCTATGCCGATTTCCATCCACGTAAAGGCAAACAGGTTGGGGCTTGGATGACGGAATATCAGGGTCAGTGGATGGAACGTATTGATACGAAAAAACCGTTCAGTCTGGAGAACAGCAAGAATGTACGTCCGCATGTCAGTGTGGTGATGAACCTCACAAAACCCACGGCAGAGAAACCGGCCTTGTTGACACTGGGCGAGGTGGAGACTTTCCTCCATGAGTTTGGTCATTCACTACATGGTATGTTTGCCAACACCCGTTTCGAGAGTCTCAGTGGTACCAACGTGTGGTGGGACTTCGTTGAACTGCCTTCGCAGTTTATGGAGAATTTCGCCGTCGAGAAGGAGTTCCTGCGTACGTTTGCCTTCCATTACCAGACGGGTGAGCCTTTGCCCGACGAACTTATCGACCGTATCGTGAAGAGCCGTAATTTCAATGTGGCCTATGCCTGTATGCGACAGGTCAGTTTTGGACTCCTCGACATGGCCTATTATACGAAGAAAGACGAGTTTACCGACGATATCATCCCCTTCGAGAAGAAAGCCTGGGAGAAGGCGATGGTCTTGCCTCAATTGCCTGATACCTGTATGACGGTACAGTTCTCGCATATCATGGCAGGTGGTTATGCCGCAGGTTATTACAGCTATAAGTGGGCAGAGGTGCTCGATGCCGATGCCTTCGCTGTATTCAAGAAGGAAGGCGTCTTTAATCAGGCGACGGCTCAGCGCTTTCGCGATAATATCCTCTCGAAAGGAGGCACGGAGAATCCGATGGAACTATATAAACGGTTCAAGGGTGGAGAACCCACCATTGACGCATTGTTAAAGAGAAATGGAATCAAACATTAAGCAACAGAAACTGGATTCGCGCTATCTGAGGATGGCGCGTATCTGGGCAGAGAACTCATACTGCAAGCGCCGACAGGTTGGTGCTCTTGTGGTGAAGGATCAGATGATTATCAGCGACGGATATAATGGGACGCCCAGTGGCTTTGAGAATATCTGTGAGGACGAGAATAACGTCACCAAACCCTATGTGCTCCATGCTGAGGCCAACGCCCTGACCAAACTTGCACGCAGCAATAACAACAGCGATGGCGCTACTATCTATATCACCGCTTCACCCTGCATAGAGTGTGCAAAACTGATTATACAGGCTGGCATCAAACGAGTGGTCTATGGTGAAAAATACCGTCTTACCGATGGTATAGACCTCTTAGAGCGTGCTGGTATTGAAGTGGTTTACATGGATGTCAATTCAAACACAGAAACACTATGAGTAAAGGAAAGAATTATCGTTTTACGCCGCTTTGGATGGCCATTTCAGTTGTCATCGGAATCTTGATAGGTTCTTTCTATGCCAATCATTTTTCAGGTAATCGTCTGAGCATCATCAATACAAGCGGCAATAAGCTCAACAACCTGCTCCACATCATCGACGACCAGTATGTCGATACGGTGAATGTCAACGACCTTGTGGAGAAGGCGATGCCCCAGATCCTGAGCGAGCTCGATCCTCACTCGGTATATATTACGGCCCGTGAGGGAGAGATTGCCAACGACGATCTGCGAGGCTCTTTCTCGGGTATCGGCATTGAGTTCGTGATTCGTCAGGATACAATCCGTGTGCAAAATGTCATCAACAACGGTCCTGCAGAAAGGGCCGGTGTGTTGGCGGGTGATAAGATTGTGGAGGTTGACGACTCTGTCTTTGTAGGCAAGAAAGTAACCAACGAGGAGGCCATGCATCGTCTGAAAGGTCCGAAGGATACAAAGGTGAAGTTAGGTGTGCTCCGCTATGGTGAAAAGAAAATCCAGCATATTACCGTTACGCGTGGCGAGATTCCCACGAAGAGTGTCACAGCCAGTTATATGCTCGACGAAGAAAGTGGTTATATCAAGATACGCAATTTTGGAGAGAATACCTATCCCGAGCTGCTGATTGCCCTTGCCAAACTCTCCCAGAAAGGATTCTCCAATCTGGTTATCGACCTGCGCAGCAATACGGGTGGTTATCTGGAGTCGGCAGTGCAGATTGCTAATGAGTTCCTGTCAAAAGGTCAGCTCATCGTCTATACAGAAGGCCGTCGTTATCCCCGTCAGGAGTATCGTGCTGACGGACGAGGCTCTTATCAGCAGATTCCGCTCGTAATCCTCGTTGATGAGGCTTCAGCCTCTGCCTCCGAGATTCTGGCTGGAGCCATCCAGGACAATGACCGTGGTACCATCGTAGGTCGTCGTTCGTTTGGCAAGGGACTTGTACAGAAACCCATGGAGTTTACCGACCACTCGATGATCCGTCTGACCATTGCCCGCTATTATACTCCTTCTGGTCGTTGTATCCAGAAACCTTATGCCGACGGGAACGACTATGAAGGCGACTGGATGCAACGTTATCAGCATGGTGAGTTCTTCTCTCAGGACAGTATTAAACATACAGGTCCGGCCTATCACACCAATAATGGGCGTACGGTCTATGGTGGTGGCGGAATTACGCCCGACATCTTTATTCCTGAAGATACTATCGGTATGACCTCTTATTATAAGGAATCCTCCATGTCGGGACTTATCTTGCAGTTTGCTTATAATTACACCGATGAGAATCGTGCCAAACTGAGCAGTTTTACCGATGTATGGGAGATGGAGCGCTATCTGAAAGGTCAGAATACGGTGGAAAAGTTCGTCGTTTTTGCCGATAAGAACGGACTGAAACGTCGTAACCTCATGATTCAGAAGTCGCATAAGCTGTTGGAGCGTTATGTTAACAGCCGTATTATTTATAACATCCTCAATGAACAGGCATGGACCGAATACCTCAATAGCGATGATCCTGCCATCATAGAAACGCTCCGCTTGTTCCGTAATAATGCGGCTTTCCCAAAGAACGAGACACCCCAGCCAGCAGAAGGCCGCAAGGTGGCTATGGCTTTTGATAGCCGTAGCCTGAAGGCTTCGGAGTCTTTCATTGCCTATGCATAAGGCCGAATTGCGACAGTTAATCAGACAACAGAAACGACAGTTAGCTCTAGTCCAACTGGGGCAGCTGTCGCTTCCTGTTTTGAATCGTTTGAGCCCTCTTTTGGATGGGGTTTCCGTCGTTATGGCTTACTATTCCCTTTCTGATGAAGTCTGCACGCATCAGTTGATCGACGAACTGGTGGCAGCGGGGAAAACAGTTTTGTTGCCCAAGGTGCTCGACGACGAAACAATGGAACTGTGTCGCTATCAGTCGGTCGCTGATTTGCGTGAGGGTGCTTTTCATATCATGGAACCTGTCGGAGAACCCTTTACCGACTATGAACAGATAGAGGTAGCCCTGATTCCTGGTGTAGCCTTCGATGCTGAAGGTCATCGTCTGGGCAGAGGAAAAGGCTATTACGATCGTTTCCTACAATCTCTGCCAGCAGTCAGGAAGATAGGCGTTTGTTTCGATTTTCAAAAGGTGGAATCGGTTCCTTTTGAGGCACATGATGTCATTGTGGATGTCGTGGTCTAATTGAAACGGATGTCGGCAATCACCTGACTACCTACTTGTTCATTCAACTTCTTCACGATCTCCTTTCTTTGCATAGATAACTCTGCCCTTAATGCAGGAATGGTCAGGTGCACAAACAGCGTCTGGTTGCGGATATATAGTCCCTCGGTATACTTGGCTATTGCCTCACCCATGACTGTGGGCCACTCGTCGATGAGCCGTTTCTGTAATAATGGCGTCTCTAATCCCTGAACGCGCAAGTTGCGCATAATCAGATCCTTAATCTGTTGTACATCCCTTTTAAACATTAATTTCTCCGTTTTCTACATGGAATATCTTATAGTCGTGCGAAGAGCGGCTCAGTATGCTGTCCAGGTGCTCGCGGTTGGTGTCGGTAATGAAGATCTGTCCGAACTCGTCGCCCGCCACCAGTCTGACTATCTGCTCTACACGCTCAGCGTCTAACTTGTCGAAGATGTCATCGAGCAACAAGAGGGGAGTGGTGCGGTTGTTCGTACGGCGCAGGAAATCAAACTGTGCCAGTTTCAGTGAGATCACAAAGGTTTTGTGCTGGCCCTGACTACCCTCCCGCTTCATCGGATGACCTCCTAGCGAGAATATCAGATCGTCTTTATGCACTCCATGCAGAGAGAATCCCATAATGCGGTCTTTCGCTCTGTCTCGTTGGATGACCTCCAACAAAGGCCCGCGCTGACAATGCGATACATACTCAATGGCCACCTGTTCCCTGTTGCCAGATATCTGTTTGTAGTAGTTCTGGAAGATGGGTACCAACTCCTTCACAAACGCCTCTCTCCGCTTGTAGATACGCTCTCCCTCGATAGCCATCTGCTCTTCCCACAGTGCCATCACCTCCAGGTCGGGCTCCTCTTCCTGTTTCAACATGGTGTTACGCTGTTGCAAGGCTTTATTATAGCGGTTAATGGATTCTATGTAATTGCGGTCGTACTGTGAGATGACCACGTCCATCAGCCGTCTGCGCTCTTCGCTGCCACCCTCAATGAGCAGTGTGTCAGAGGGTGAAACCATCACCAGCGGTATCAAGCCGATGTGTTCCGACAGCCGTTTGTACTCCTTTTTGTTACGCTTGAAATGCTTTTTTGTGCCACGTTTCATACCGCAATAGATGTCCAGATCCTCTGAATAGGTGCCCTCAATGACCAGGAATTCCTGACCGTGGCGAATCACCTGGGAATCAATGGGATTGTTGGCAGAATGACAGAATGAGAGGAAGTATATGGCGTCGAGCACATTCGTCTTACCCACACCGTTCTGGCCTATCAGACAATTGATCTTTGGCGACAGTTCCAGTGTGGCGGAAGGGATGTTCTTATAGTTAAGAAGCGACAACTTTTCGAGAATCATGATGCAAAGATACGGATTTTTTCTTATAATCTTTTTGTTTTTCACTTTTTTATTGTAACTTTGCACCCGATTTTTGAAAATTAATACAAAAAATATAATGGCAACAAACAAACAACAGCAGGCAACTCCCACTATGGAGGAGTCCCTGAACAAGAGCGAGGCCTTATTCTTGAAGTATAAGAAGGCCATCATTGCTGCCGTGGTGGCAATCGTCGTCATCATCGGTGGTGCAGTACTTTACAAGACTTATATCTCTGAGCCCAATGAGCAGAAGGCCAGCACGGCTATTGCTAAGGGTCAGGAGTATTTTGCACAGGGCCTTTTCCAGCAGGCTCTTTCTGGCGACAGCACAGGTTTCAAGGGCTTTGCCAAACTGGCCGACGAATTCAGTAGCACAGATGCCGGTAATCTGGCAAACCTCTATGCCGGACTCTGCAATGCCCAGCTTGGCAAGTGGGATGAGGCTGCAAAGTATCTCGAGAAATATGACGGTGCCGACGACCAGATGATCACTCCTGTGGCTGAGGGTGCACTTGGCAATGTCTATGCCCATCTTAACCAGCTCGACAAGGCTGTATCTCATTTGAAGAAGGCTGCCGAGAAAGCCGATAACAACTCTCTGTCGCCCACCTTCCTCGTACAGGCCGGTGAGATCCTCGAGAGTCAGGGTAAGGCCGACGAGGCTCTGAAGCTCTATCAGCAGGTGAAGGAGAAGTACTTCAATTCCATGATGTACTCTCGTATCGACGAGTATATCGAGCGCGTTTCTGCAAAATAAGATGGCTACAGCACTCCATAACCTCAGTGACTACGACTTTTCGAAGGTTCCAGATGCTTCGAACATGATCTTTGGCGTGGTCGTGGCAGAGTGGAATCCCGAGATAACTGGCGCTCTGCTCGAAGGTTGTGTCTCCACCTTGGAGAAACATGGCGCTCTGCCTGAGAATATCCACGTGAAGACTGTCCCCGGCTCCTTTGAGCTGATCTATGGTGCCCACCAGATGACACTTAACGACGGCTATGATGCTGTGATTATCCTGGGTTGTGTGATTCGTGGTGAGACACCCCATTTCGACTATATCTGTCAAGGAGTCACAGAGGGTGTTGCCCGCATGAATGCCACCAGCAATATTCCTGTTATTTATGGTCTGCTTACGACCAACGATCTGCAACAGGCCAAGGACCGTGCAGGTGGTAAACATGGCAACAAAGGCGATGAATGCGCCATAGTTGCCATCAAGATGGCAAAGTTCTGATGTCGTTTTGTTATTCCTGTTTATTCAGACAGTTTAGGTAGTCTGTTCTGGCTTGGGTAATCTGATAACAGAAGGAATTGCTGTTATGCAGATATGCCACGTTGATAGAGGCCAGTATCCGGGCTGCCTCGATGTCTGTACTCCAGTGATAGCCGGAGACGAGGCGATTATAGCCAAAGTCGTAACCACGGCGCAGAATCTGATCTTGATAGGCAGGGATGACCTCGGCCAAGACCAATGCTACGGACCAGGCAAAACTTGTGTGACCAGAGGGGTAACTGGAAGAGCCTCTGTACTTTATCTCTTCTTCTGGCATAGCCGTAGGCTCTTCCAATTCTTCAAAAGGACGTGGGCGGTAAAATGCCCATTTGACTCTATTCGTAATGTCAATACTTGCGGTTTGGACATCTTCTATAAGCTTGCAGATATTAGGGGTATTATCAGGCGAGATATCTATGCCAAGAACTTCACTATAAACCTGGAACATATAATCCGCACTTTCATTACCGTCGGCTATAGCCTGTTCTACACGTGGTGTGTCGCGTAAGGTCTTGGCATATCTGTAGTGTTCAAGATCGGCCTCGTAGCGGTAACTGTCGATGGTAACGGGAGGGTTAAGTATATAATAGCCTAATGGAATGGCTGAGTTGGCTACGGCATCATAGTCGGCAGGCATTCCAAGTAATTGCCTGTATTCATCACGTGCAGTCAGGATGTCATTCTTTAAGAACTCGTTGTTATGAGCCTGGGCTACGGAGGCAGATCCGCTGAGATAACCCCCATTGACATCGCTTTGGAAATTAGAACCGCTGATTACACGATCTTCGCCGAATAGGAAAGCCTGTCGCAGAATACTTTCCTGCCGAGGTGGCCACATCTCCGCTAAGATGAGAGCTGCGGCCCAACAACCAGCGGTGGTGGCAGAAACGAAGGAACCAGTGTCATCCTCCTTATCGGCGGCAATCCATGCCTCTTCCCCCATAAATGCAAATGGACGAGGACGCTTGTAAAACGACTTGGCTGTTATCGCACTGTGCCACCCCGTCCAGTATGCCTTGTCCAACAATTTCGACAGGGCTGGTGCTATCTCATAAGTAATGGCGTTAAGACCGAGAACCCCCGCCATCATGGAGCGTACGACATAAGATCCTCTAAGAGCGTGTTTCTTGGCTTGTATGGCGCGTTCTGTGGTACGCTGTGTCTTGCCCCATTCCCATTGTATCCTGTCATCAATGAATCGGGGATCATCCTGTCCGACAGGTTCTGGCAGATAGTTAACGGCATTGGGCATCTGTGATAGTTCTACATAGCCGTTAAGAATATCTTCAGAAGGCACTTCTGACCCTACTCCGATTAAAATAACCAAATCGGCTACATTGATGATTCCGTCTTTATTTAAATCGGCCTTTTCATAGTCATAATCTGTAGAAGGATTCCCAATGATGTAGTCTCTTATTGCCTTGATATCATTATCGTCGATGATATCGTCACGATTCACATCATTCCAATTGGCAGCCATTATAAATGATGGCAGCAAGATGATAGTTAAGATAATAGTTAATTTCTTCATGGTTTATATGAATTGTCAGGCAGTCAGTTCGTTACCGGTGTAAAGCATATAATAGCGTCCCCGAAGGGTGAGGAGTTGTTCGTGAGTACCTTGTTCGATGATGCGGCCATGATCGAGTACGATGATCTGATCGGCATTGCGCACCGTACTTAGGCGGTGGGCGATGACAAAGGTAGTTCGTCCCTTCATCAGTGAGTCCATGCCTTGTTGTACCAGTTGTTCCGTACGGGTGTCGATGCTACTCGTAGCCTCGTCGAGAATCAGCACTGGAGGATTGGATACTGCGGCTCTCGCAATCGCCAACAGTTGGCGTTCACCTTGTGACAGGTTGCCACCATCACCATTGAGAATGGTCTGGTAACTGTGAGGAAGTCGGCGGATAAAGTCGTCGGCACCCACTAAGCGTGCCGCCTGCATACACTCCTCGTCGGTAGCGTTCAGTTTGCCATAGCGGATATTGTCGAGCACGCTACCCGTAAAGAGGTGTGTCTCCTGCAGCACGATGCTCATGCCCTGACGCAACGACTTCTTCGAGATGTCGGTAATGGGAATGCCGTCGTAGAGAATACGACCTCCCTGAATCTCGTAGAAACGGTTGATGAGATTGATAATAGTGGTCTTGCCGGCACCAGTCCCTCCCACAAAGGCAATCTTCTGCCCAGGGTTGGTATTGATGTCGATGTCGAAGAGCACTTGTTTCTCTGGAGTATAGCCGAAGTCAACGTCTGTGAAATCCACGTCACCCTTCGGGGCCTCCAAAACGACCTTACCTTCATCCACCTCAGGCTCAGCATCGCCTAAGGCAAACACGCGCTCGGCTCCCACGGAGGCATTGAGTAAGGAGTTGATTTGCTGACTCACCTGTGAGATAGGTCTTGTAAAACTCTTGTTCAGCTGCAGGAAGGCCACCACTGTTCCCAGTGATACCATAGCGATGGAAGGGTTAATGGCTAGTGTGGCACCTACCACCGCGAGCAGAACGAAACCGAAATTACTGATGCCACCATTCACGGGCATCACGATATTGGCGATACGGTTGGCATTGCAGGCCGAAGCACGCAGTTGTTCGTTGATATCCTCAAACTTGTTGATGGCCTGTTCCTCGTGGCAGAATATCTTCACTACCTTCTGACCTGTCAGCATCTCCTCGATGAATCCGTTGACATTGGCCAGTCGTTGCTGTTGGGTACGGAAGTAGTTACGTGAGCGCTTTCCCAGTTTGGTGGTGCTAACAGCCATCACGACAGCCATAGCTACACTCACCACCGTTAGTGGGATACTCATCACAATCATCGACGTGAAGGTGGCCACGATGGTGATAACCGATGAGAACACTTGGGCCATAGCTGTGGATATCATCTGGCGTAGCGAATCAACATCGTTGGTATAGACAGACATGATATCGCCATGCGAACGCTGGTCGAAATAGCTTATCGGCAGATGTTGCATCTTCTCGAAGATGGTTTTTCTCAGACGTAGCATTGTGCCTTGACTGATGTGGATCATCAAACGGTTATAGGTATAAGAGCACACCGTACCGAAGAAGAGTATGAGTCCCAGTTTGAACAACGTCTGCGCCAAAGACTGGTACTCGGGATTGTTCACCTGCGTCAGGGGTACGATATAGTCGTCGATAAGCGTCTTGGTAAACAGCGAGGAGATGAGTGAGGTGATTGAGGAGATGAACACACAGGCCAGAACCACCACGATGGCCCACCTGTAGTGCTGCATGACAAAGGAGAACATCCGCAGAAGGATGGCCCGCTGCTGCTTGTCAACCTTCTGGAATCCGGCTTGTGCCCTTGGGGCTCTTGGTCCTCCGAAGTTAGGTTGTCTCATGCAGCACCTCCTTTCGGGGCATCAAAGTCGCCCTTATCCGCCTTCTGTATGGCATAAATCTCCTGATAGAGCTGGTTTGTCTTCAACAGGTTCTCGTGGGTGTCGAATCCCGTTACCACCCCGTTGTCCATCACTAGTATGCGGTCGCAGTCTTTTACACTGAGTATGCGTTGGGCGATGATGATCTTTGTCATCTCGGGCAATTGAGTGTGGATAGCTTCCCTGATCTTGGCATCTGTCGCCGTGTCGCAGGCCGATGTCGAGTCGTCGAGCACCAGAATCTTGGGTTGCTTCAGTAAGGCGCGAGCGATGCAGAGACGCTGTTTCTGACCTCCGCTCACGTTTGTGCCACCCTGTTCGATGTGCGTGTTGTAACCTTCGGGCATCTGCTCTATAAACTCGTCGGCACAAGCCAGATGGCATGCCTCCTTACAATTCCCCTCCGTTGCCTCAGGGTTACCCCAGCGCAGATTGTCGAGGATCGAACCCGAGAAGAGGATATTGTTCTGTAGCACCACACTGACGTCGTTTCTGAGTGTCGTCAGGTCATATTCCTTTACATTACGTCCTCCCACCATCACTTCGCCTTGCGTGACGTCGTAGAGGCGTGAAATCAGATTGACGAGCGACGATTTACCTGAGCCCGTACCACCGATGACACCGATGGTCTCACCACTCTTGACGTCGAAGCTCACGTTATAGAGTGCCGAGCGACGGCTCTTGCCTGGTGTCTGGCGTACATAGTCAAAGCGAACGTTTCGGAATGTTACGCTACCGTCAGCGATCTCATAGACGGGCTTTTCGGGATTCACAATGTCGGGTTCCTCCTCAATGATCTCTGACACGCGCTTGGCTGAGGCGGCACTCTGCGTGAGTGTTACGAAGATCATTGAGAGCATCATCAGCGACATCAGTATCGACATCACGTAACTGAACAGTGAGGTCAGTTCACCAGTGGTCAGTGTTCCTTCCACGATATAGTGAGCCCCCAACCACGACAGGGCGATGATGCAGCCATACACCACCATGTTCATAATGGGGTGGTTCCATGCCATCAGACTCTCCGCGCGTACATATAATTTATGGAGATTCTCTGCGGCTCCTGCAAATTTCTTGTTCTCATAGTCTTCGCGCACAAAAGCCTTAACCAGTCTGATTCCCGTAATGTTCTCCTGCACACTCAGGTTCAATTCGTCGTACTTCACAAACACCTGTTGGAACAGACGGGCAACCCTCGAAATGATATGGTAAAGCGAGAAACTAAGTATCACCAGTGCCACGAGGAACACCAGCGACAGCCGGGCATCGATGACTAGGCACATCAGTATTGAAAGCATCAGTTTGAAGGGGGCCCTCACGCTGATTCCAAGTATCTGCTGGAATGCGCTTTGCAGCGAGTTTACATCAGTGGTCATACGGGTGATCAGTCCCGATATGGCATATTTGTCGATATCAGAGAAGGCCAGTCGCTGGATATTGCGATACATTGCCGAGCGCAGGTTGGCGGCAAAGCCTGTCGATGCGTAGGCTGAGCAGCGTCCCCCGAGTATGCCAAACACCATGCTCATCAGTGCCATACCTAGCATGATGGTGCCGTAATAATACACGTTCCGCATGTCGCCTGCATTGATGCCCTTGTCTATAAGCGAGGCCGTCACGTAAGGTATCAGCACGTCCATCAACACCTCCAGTGCCGTCCACACGGGGGTGAGGATGGTGGCGGTCTGATAGCCTCTGATCTGTTTGGTAAGCGTCTTTAGCATTGGCTTAAAATCGATTTCGTTGGCAAAAGTACGCATTTTATTGAATATAATATCGATTTTACAGTTTTTTTTATGTCTTATCTACGTAATGTGCGGTTTTATTCGTACCTTTGCGGACAAATTAGATGAACGATGAAGTTTATTAGTTGGAATGTCAACGGTCTTCGTGCCTGCGAGGGTAAGGGCTTCAGCGATATTTTCAGGTCGCTCGATGCTGATTTCTTTTGTCTTCAGGAAACGAAGATGCAGGCAGGTCAGCTCGACCTGACCTTCGAGGGTTATCAGAGTTACTGGAACTATGCCGAGAAGAAGGGTTATTCTGGTACCGCTATCTTTACCCGTCATCAACCCCTCAGCGTCAATTATGGCATCGGTGTCGATCTGCATGATCACGAAGGGCGCGTCGTTACGCTTGAGATGCCCGACTTCTATCTTGTGTGCTGCTATACTCCAAACTCTCAGGATGGTCTGAAGCGCCTGGAGTATCGCATGTCATGGGAAGATGCCTTCCGCGGTTATCTCAAGAAGCTCGACCAGCAGAAACCTGTCATCCTCTGTGGCGACCTCAATGTAGCCCACGAGGAGATCGATATCAAGAATCCCAAGTCCAATCGTCGCAATGCGGGCTTCACCGATGAGGAACGCGAGCAGTTCAGCGACTTGTTGGCCTGTGGGTTTACCGATACATTCCGTTACAAATATCCCGAAGAGGTAAAATACTCGTGGTGGTCGTACCGTTTCCATGCACGCGAGAAGAATGCAGGTTGGCGCATCGACTACTTTGTCATCTCCGATCGTCTGCGCGACCGTCTCGACGATGCAAAGATCCATACCGATATTATGGGTTCCGACCACTGTCCCGTAGAGCTCACCCTCCGCTAAACCTTCCGTATGACACTGCAAGAAATACTTAACGACTATAAACCCATCACGCTGGAGGAGATGAAGGACATCCGGCTGATGAATCGCATCGACACCAAATTCGTGACTACGGTGCCTGTGCTTAAACAGCTCCTCGAGATTGCACGATCCGACTATTATGTGCAGGAAACGGGTGGTCTGCGCATCTCACCTTATTACACCCTCTATTTCGATACCCCTGATTGTGCCATGTATAATCGTCACGAAGCGGGCCATCTGGTGCGCCAGAAGTTGCGCATCCGTTCTTACGTTGATGCCGGGCTCAACTTCCTCGAGGTGAAGACCAAGAACAACCACGGGCGCACCAAGAAAAAGCGTATGACGATGGAAGGCTTCGATGCCCTCCATCCCGACCATACCATCCGTTTTGAGCGTCAGGACGAGCAATACATAGTTTACGATGACTTCCTTCGCGAGCACTTGCGCTATGCCCCTGAGTCGATGACTGAGCAGATTGAGAACCGCTTCGACCGCATCACCCTTGTCAATCAGGGCAAGACTGAGCGTCTCACTATCGATACCCATCTGCGTTTCCATAACATTGCCACTGGTATCGATCGCGATATGGGTGATATTGTCATTATCGAACTTAAGCGCGACGGTCTTCAGCCTTCGCCCATCCTAAGCAAGCTACTCCAGTTGCGCATCTTCCCCCACGGGTTCTCAAAATACGTTATTGGCTCTGCCCTTACTAACAGTGGCTTGCGGCATAATCGCATCAAACCTCGTCTGCATAGTATTGAGAAAAAGATAAAAGGATAAAAAAAGAATATATTTAAAAACAAAAGAAACGATATGGAATTTTTTGAATTATCTTCCGACTTTATGATGATGTTCATCCGCCTGCTCATCAATGTGCTCGCCACCTGGTTCATCATCGACCGTCTGTATTACCAGAAGAGTCGACGTCGCGACTTCTATTTCACCTTTATGCTCATTTCTGTTGCCATCTTCTTTATTGTCTTCTTCATGATATTCGTGCTTGAGGATATGAAGGGCAAAACGTCGATGGGTGTGGGTATCGGTCTCTTTGGTATCTTCTCCATCATGCGTTACCGTACGGATACCATGCCTGTTCGCGAGATGACCTATCTCTTCGTCATCATCGCCCTCTCGCTGGTTAATGCAGTCTCCGTCAACCTGCCTTATTTCGAGGTTATCGTTACCAATCTCATCATCATCCTGGCTGTAGCTGTCTGTGAGCTTCGTCTTAAGACGCATCCCACGCGTCTCATTCAGTACGACCGCATCGAGCTTATCACGCCTGCACGTCACGATGAGCTCGTTGCCGACCTCGAGAAGCGCTTGGGTGTCAAGGTTATCAAGGTTGATGTCGGCTCCATAGACTTCTTGCGCGATATGGCAATGATCCGTGTCACCTATGAGGGTGAAACGGCTACCGTAGGCAACAATCTTAAGCTCTCAAAAGATCAACTCAAAGAGTTTTAGAGGATTGAAAATTGAAGATTGAAAATGGAAGTAAAAAAGTTTTTTGCGCTTTGCATTATAACAGTCCTTCCTTTGGGCGCAAGTGCTCAGAGTGATGATTTTGGACTTGATTTCACCCTCGAGGCCCAGAAGAAGGTCAACAAGCAGTTCAGTGTCAGTCTTGAAGGGGAGTATCGTACACGCGACAATACCAAGAAGAGTGACCGTTGGGCCGTTGGCCTCAGTGCCGACTATAAGTTGACCAAGTGGCTCAAGGCCTCAGCTGGTTACACCCTGCTCTACGACAACAACGAGAAGACCTCTTATTTCGAGGCCACCGACGATGCTGTGCTCGATGGTGATGCCAATGAGGGCGATCCCAAGAAGTGTGCCTGCTACTGGGCACCTCGTCATCGCTTCAACATCTCTTTAATGTTCGACAAGAAGCTCTTTGGCGACTTCCGTTTCTCTTTGCGTGAGCGCTGGCAATATACCTATCGCCCTGAGCATACCGTCAGTGAGCGTTGGAGCTACCTCGATCAGGCCTATGATGGCAAGGAGAAGGTCTATAACGGCAAGGGCAAGAATGTGCTTCGCAGTCATCTGCAGGTGGAGTACGATAAGAAAGGTCTTGCTGTTACGCCTTATGCTAGTGTCGAGCTTTTCAATGCCTGGAGCCTTCAGAAGGTGCGCTATACCGCAGGTCTCGACTGGAAACTCTCCAGTCAGCACAGCCTTGGTTTCTTCTATCGTTACCAGAACGTCCGCAACGACGATGACGACAACGAGCCTAATATCCACCTGCTCGGTCTGGGTTACAAATTCAAGTTCTAAGAAATCTTTCAGTCCGTCGTGTTCGGACTCCCAGTCCGTAACGAGCGGACTCGCAGTCCGACGGGACGGACTTTACACCCGTAGCTGAGGCATGCCAATCACCTAAGTATCAAGATCACAGGGGGGTAAACATAAAGATTAGAAGTATGCCGCCAGCGTGGCGTTCATACCAATGACAAATATCCCCGCTCGTTGGAGCGGGGATATTTGTTTATTGCATGTCGTAAACAACTTGCATGAGTTGCTTGCCGAGGTCGTCGGCCTGGGCCATCGTCTGTGCTTCACTATAGACACGGATGATAGGCTCGGTGTTGGACTTGCGCAGGTGAACCCAACGGTCGGGGAAGTCGATCTTCACGCCGTCGATATCGTTGACCTTGGCGCTGTTGTCGTTCGCGAACATCTGCTTGACCTTGACGAGAATGGCATCAACATCGGTGCCGGGGGTAAGGTCGATGCGGTTCTTGGCTATCTGATAGTCGGGGAACGTCTTGCGCAGTTCACTGACGGTGCAGCCTTTCTGGGCGAGTGAGGAGAGGAACAGGGCGATGCCTACGAGGGCATCGCGGCCGTAGTGGCTCTCAGGATAGATGACACCACCATTGCCTTCGCCTCCGATGACGGCACCCACCTCTTTCATCTTGGTGGTGACGTTGACCTCACCTACTGCAGCTGCGGTGTATTGACCACCGTGTTTCTCTGTCACATCACGAAGGGCACGCGTACTACTTAAATTAGAAACAGTATTTCCAGCTGTGTGACTGAGTACGTAATCGGCTACGGATACAAGGGTGTATTCCTCGCCAAACATGGTGCCGTCTTCGCAGATAAAGGCGAGGCGATCGACATCGGGATCAACAACGATACCAAGATCGTAACCACCTTTCTTCATCTTATCCATGATGCCCTGAAGATTCTTCTCAAGAGGCTCTGGGTTGTGGGCGAAGTCACCTGTACACTCGCCATTAAGAATGGTGTATTCGACACCCAGTGCCTGGAACAATTCTGGGAGGATGATGCCACCCACGGAGTTGATAGTATCGGCACAGACGCGGAACTTGCGTTGGCGGATGGATTCGACATCGACGAGTTTCAAAGAAAGCACTGAGTCGATGTGGCGACGGTTGAAAGTGTCGTCGATGATAACTTTGCCCAGGTGATCGACCTCAGCGTAGTTGAAGTCTTCACTATCTGCGATGCGAAGTACTTCTGCACCATCAGCTGCTGTCAGGAATTCACCCTCGCGGTTGAGTAACTTCAAAGCGTTCCACTGGCGCGGATTGTGGGAGGCTGTGATGATGATGCCACCATCAGCACCCGACATCCGGACAGCTAACTCGGTGGTTGGCGTTGTAGCAAGACCGATGTCGATCACATCGTAACCCATACCAGTGAGCGTGCCGCAGACAACATCGCGCACCATAGGACCGGAAATACGGCCATCGCGGCCTACTACTATCTTTTTGCCACCGATGAATTTAGCGTAGGCGGTGGTAAACTTAACGATATCCAGTGGGTTCAGTGTATCGCCCGTGGGGCCTCCGATGGTGCCACGGATACCGGAAATGGATTTAATGAGTGTCATGAGTTTGTGTATAATAAAATCGTTATTACTCTTTCATGTACGTTATCTCGTAATAATAAGGGGTAACGTAACTGGATGCATTGGCATGACCCTGCGTGTGAGGCACGATAAGGCGCACTTTGGCGCAATCCTCGTTTTCAGCCTGAGGACGGCCCACCTTGATATATGAGAGGGGCACAAGCCAGCCCGGGGGGACAGATGCCGTGTAACGTTGGTACATGACACCACTCAGGAAGGCTGCCGTGAAGTTGCTGCCTGTACGAGATACATACATGATATCGGGCATAGCAGCATAGGCTGCCGTGTTGTTACGCGCATCTACAGAGTCAACCAGAAGGTTGAACTCAGAGAAACGGCACACGAGGTTACACTTCTGACCGTCGAGGAGCATCGAACCGCAACCTGGGCGCACAATCTGCATATAAACACCGTTCTTATCGAACTTGACGAATTCGTTGTTCTCAAGATTAGTGGTCATGCCCTGTTGGATAAACTGTTCTTCGGAGATGACGTAGATAGAGGAGTCGGAGATGAACTTTGAAATGGCGTTGCGCTCTTTCTCTTTTTTATCGCCATAGGTCTCGTAATCGTTACAACTGGCAAGAACGACTACGGTGGCTATCATTATGAATAGGAATCTCTTCATCTTGATATCATTTGACGGTGCAAAAGTACGAAGATTAATTGAAAAATGAGAATTGAGAATTAAGAATTGGGTATTATTTAACTTTTTATCACTACTTGAGTTTGTCGGCATAGGCAATAATGGCCTGTTTCACAATTTCGACGGCCTCTTCCATCGTTGTGTTCAGACGACCACCAGAAGCATTGAGGTGCCCACCACCATTGAAAAACTCCTGGGCCATGAGGTTACAAGGAAAGTCGTCGACAGAGCGCAGACTAACCCATACGAGGTTCTCTTTGTCGGAATCTTCACGTAACGAAATGGAGAGTTTGAGACCCTTGATCTGTTGAGGAATGTTGACCAGACCTTCGGCATCACCCTTGATGAAATGGAATCGACGTTGCTCGTCTTTGGTGAGCGTATAGAAGGCTGCATGGAACTCAGGCAGATAGACAAGTTTCTCGTACATGACATAGCCCATCAGACGGATGCGGTCTTCTGAGTAGTTGTGATAGACGTTACGGTAGATACGGTCTTTGTCGATGCGGGTGGTGAGCAGTTCGCTGATGATGAAATAGATTTCAGGGTTGGATGAATTGAACGTAAAGCCACCTGTGTCGGTCATCATGCCACAATAGACGGGGGCGGCAAACTGTTTGCTGAGCCGCGGAAAGGCACCCATCTGCCAGACTATGCGGAACACGAGTTCGCTGGTGCTTGAGGCTTCGGGGTGGGAGATGGTGAGAACGGTTGGTACATCGGGGTTGGGATGATGGTCGATGAGCACCCGAGCGGCTGGTGAGGAGACCAGAGCCTGCTCCATATCCTCTACACGACTGGGTGTGTTGTAGTCGAGACAGAACACAAGGTCGGCAATTTTGAAGAGCATGTCACACTTCTCGCGGTGCTTGTCGTAGCGCACGATCTTCTCGGTGTTGGGCATCCATAATAGGAAGTCGGGGTACTGATCGGGTACGATGACCACGGGATCTTTGCCCAACGAGCGCAGGTATTCTGCCCAGCCCAAAGAGGAGCCGATAGCGTCGCCGTCAGGACTCTTATGGCAGGTGATGAGGATGGTGCCTGCATCCGAAATCAGGTGGCTCAACTGGGCCACCTGGTCTTCGGTCATGATGCTGATGTCCATTTAAAAGAGCTTGTTGGGATAAACACCTTCATCGACGAGTTGCTGGATGCGGGCTACGGTCGATTGGCGATCGGCTGCATAGGTGACGCCAAACCACTTTGATGTGGTATCGAGCACTTCGACGGTGGCCGTACCCTCGGTGATGAGTTTGTTGACCATCAGAGGGATGAAAAACTCGGCCTTGAGGTTCTCCATATTTTTCGGATCACTGAGGAACTGCTTGAATTCTGCCTCAGAGTAGTCGAAGTAGTCGGGTGTGAAGCCCCACATGTTCATGGAAACAGGGGTGTTGTCGGCAACCTCTACCCACTGACCCTGTTCGTCCTTATAGCGGATGGGCTCGGAGACGGCTCCGGCATTGCTGCCGTCGGCTGCACAACGGACAATTTCTGTACGCTCTACTACGGTGGTAAGGTGGCCCTTATCGTTCTTCGAACAGATGCCCCGGGCTACGGTGCCATTCTCTGAGAGCGTATTGCCTACACGGAAGCCCACCATGGCATACTGGTTCTTAGCGCCCTCAGGCAGCTCAGAGAGGAACTTGCCGATAACCATGAAGGCATCGCGGTTATAGAAGTCATCGCAGTTGATGACACAGAACGGCTCCTTGATGACGTCCTTACCCATGAGAACGGCGTGGTTGGTACCCCAGGGCTTCACACGACCTTCGGGCACGCTGAAGCCTTCGGGCAGGGCATCGAGACCCTGGAAACAGAGTTCGCAGGGGATATGACCTTCGTACTTGGAGAGGATCTGTGTGCGGAACTGCTCTTCGAAGTCCTTTCGGATAACCCAGACAATCTTGCCGAAGCCTGCCTGGATGGCATCATAAATACTGTAATCCATGATGGTCTCTCCGTTGGGGCCAAGACCGTCGAGCTGTTTCAGACCGCCGTAGCGGCTTCCCATACCTGCGGCGAGCAGGAAAAGCGTTGGTTTCATAAGCTAATTATATTAGAAATTGTAAAATTTGCATGCAAAAATACAAAAAAGAAATGGATTAAGTCCCCCTTTAACCTCCTTTAACTCCTTAGAATGGATAACCTATGGCGAAGTTGAGTGTGTGGAGGTCCTTGAATCGCTCCACATTGAAGAAATAGCCCGAGACACCGTTTTTGCATGGGATATGGAGGGCGATTCCCCAGTCTAGGCGTACTACGAGGAACCCCAGGTCGTAACGTAAGCCCACACCCGTGCCGAGGGCGATGTCGTTGAAAAAACGCGAGGCTTTGAAGGTCATGCCGTCTGTCCAATCGCGCAAGATGTGGTAAGCTTCCTCTCCGCTATGTACTTCACCTTCTTCATCGATAAAGTCTAAGTCGGCCCAGTCTTCTACATTTCCGATATCAAACGGGCGAAGGCGCCACACGTTACCAGCATCGAGGAAGATGGCGCCCTTAAGGTTGCCGAAGAGGGGCGCACGGTATTCGAGGTTCATCACCAGCTTCATGTCGCCATTGCGCATGAGGTAGAAGAGTTGCTTGTCTTGTATGCCTAAGTCGGAGAAGGAACCAGGGCCGATGTCGCGCACCATAAAGGCACGGATGCTGTTGGCTCCACCCACATAGAATTGTTCGGTAAGGGGGGCCTCGTAGCTGTTGCCGTAGCTCCAGATGATGCCAGCATTGACGTGACCCACCAGGCTCGACTCCATTCCGACGCTCCACGTCTTGGTGAAATCGGTCTCTAGGCGCAGATACTGGGAGTAGGGCGTCTTATACATCTCCTTATCTTGTTGATCGAACGGCTTGCCGCGGAGTCGGTCGTAGAGCGAGAGAATGTTACCTGACTCCTCGAAGGTGGTCTCCCAACGGATGGGATTACGCAACGTGGCTGGGCTCGTGTAGGTATAAGTGTAGCGCATCTTGGGGATGAAGTAATCGCCCATAGTACGTTCGAGATAGGAATACTTTTCGACCAGCGAGTCGTACTTCTCGGTGGTGGTGTTCTTATACTGATACTTCACCGTGAGGGGCGAGAATTCGTGCTGGCTGGTGGCAGAGGTTTGCCAACGGTAGGTCCACTCGCCCGAGACGACGTGCATCTTGTAATATTCAGGACGGCGCACAATGTCGGTAGAGACCTTGGCGATGGTAGATGGGGTGGAGTAGAAACGACGGCGACGGATGCGACGGCCATCCTTATCCCTGCGAACGCGATCACTATTATAGAATGGTGCGATGATGCGTGGGAACTCGATGCCGACATCAGCACCATACTGGAAGGTGGAGCTGTTGTGGCCTCCACCGCGTTGCCACTCGTAAGAACCGTGGGCGTTGATATCGAGCTTCTCGCCACCGTGGAAAAGGTTGCGACGTGTGAAACCGATCTTGGCCTCAGGACCATAGCGCCCATTGCTGCGACCAATGGCATTGCACTCGAAATAGAAGTCATATGGTTTGTCGAGCACACAGTTCAAGCGCACATCAAGGGTATCAGTACCCGCACGGGGTGTAAACTGGAAATCGGTAGATGAGAACACGCCCGTAGAGTTGATCTTGCTGGCAGATTCAAGGTAGTTGTCGTAGTTGAAGAGCTGGCGTGGGCGCAACTTCAGATCCTTGAGGATGATATTCGGGCGGATGGGAGGCTTCTTTCCGTTATAATAGATAGTAAGGTGGCGACGACGGGTGCTATCGGTGAGTTGCTCGCGTGCCGACTTGCGGAACTGGACATTGATATTGCCGATGTACCACTTGCGGAGAGCTTCGTCGGGGAGACCATCAGCCAACTGGAAACGCAGCTGAGCCTTGTTATCTACCAGGAAGGTATCAGCCAGATAAGAGGCGTAGCTGCTGTTGTAATAATAGTAGCCGTTGTTGCGGAAGAGGGTGCTCACTCGACCACGTTCCCCATCGAGCGCACCCACACTGAAGGCATCGCCCTTGTGGATTTGCGACTCGGCAAGGGTAGAGTCGAGGAGCGTCTGTAGAGGTGGCGTGAAATTAGTATAGGCTACGCTATCGAGCGTGAAGAGAGAGTCCAAACGGACAGTATATCTGATCTTACTCTTTTGGGGATTCTTCTGGGGCACGAGCTCGTAGGAAACATCACCTCGGAAGTAACCGTTGTTTTGGAGCACGGAACGGGCGACGGAGGCGCGCAGAGCAGGATTGACCTTGCTCATGAGCAAGGGAGGCTTGCCAAACGACTTCGTCATCCATTTGGCGAAGCGTGACTCTTTGCCTGAGTATTTGTTATAGACCCAGAGGTGCCACGACCAGGGTACGGTGTAATAGCTGCTACCAAAAAGTGAACCGTTGGGTACGGTGGCAAGAGCAGCCTCCAATTCTTCCTTGGTGGTGGTAAGGTGGTCGTCGTAGGCCTCGTTGTCGTATTCCTTCTCGTCGCAATAGACCGTCTTCTTCAGACCCGTAAACAACTGTTCGTCTTCGGGTATGCCCTTCGTCATCGAACAAGAGACAAGGAGCATTATCGCCAATAGGTATAGGATGCTATTTCGTTTCATGAGTTGTCGTCGGAATTGAGTCTGTTTTTATACTGTCTGTCCTGATACTGTCACGTTGTATGGCCAGGGGTCTTGGTTGCATGGGGCGCATAGGCATAGGTTGCTGCTCTTTCTTCCAGAAACGGAAGATGTCCCAGAAGTTGTCGAGCTTGCGGCGCCATACGAAACCTACACCATACATGCTGGTGTAACCCTCGAGCCAGTCGTATACGTTCTGTTGGAAGAAGACCTTCACATTCTGCGTGGCATTCTGGTTGAGGCGATATTCCATCGAGACATTGTCGAAGAACGAGTTGCTCTGTCCTCCAGCATAGACATTGCTGCCTGATGAAACCTTACCACCGATCTCCACCCTCAGACGGTTGTTGAGGAAGCGTTTGGCAAACTTGAACGAGTAGTCGGTATGCATGGCACCACTGGCATCGGTAGTATTGTCAATACCAATGCTTAGGTCGAGTGATTTCAGGGCAGAGCCTGCGATGTTGTTGATCTCACTTTGCAGGAACGAACTGAGGGCAGAGTTCATTGTGAAACCGCCTGTATTGCCATCGGTTAGATACATACCCGTGGTGAGCATGGTGACAGCAATCTTACCTCGTTGTTCGGCAGACATGGTGGCCAACTCACTGCTTACGTTGTTGTCTTCAGGTGCGTCGATGATAAATTCCAGCCCCATGTCGTTGAGCGTCTTAGTAATAACCACACCACAGTTGAAGACCACAACACGACTCGCACCACCTTCGTCATTCACCGAAGCCTTTGTACGTTCGGTAGCGGTGATGTTGAGTTTTGGGTTCATAGCATCGCCCGTAAACTCCACATAGCTGCCCTCCTTGATGCTGAAGGTCTTCAGTGGAATGACGGGCAGAGAGTATTTCATTTCGCCATTGGTTACCGTATAGCGACCTGTGAGGTTGATTCCTTCAATGCCATATTTCAGACGCAAGTCGCCACCTCCCATAAGGTCCACATAGTTGGTCTCCTCAGCATTGAGGTCGCAAATGATATGGGCACCTTCAGACACGCTGATCGTGAGGTCGGCATTGAGACCACTGGGCATGGGGCGAGAGATAACGGTCTGGGTAGAATCGGTGAAGTCGGTAAACTTTACAAGTTCATTCAGACGATTATCAGCTGAGAGAGGAGAGTCGAGCAGCATGTAGGTCATATCGGTGGTGCCAAGCACGTCGAGACGTCCACGCATGTTCATCATCTCCAACGGACCTTGCAGACGGGCAAAGAAATTGACGTAGGCCTTGCCGAAGGCGATGCTATTGGCCTCTTGTTTGGAGTTGATAAGCAACAGGTTACGGGCTCGCATGCGCATATCGATGTTGATGCGATCCAAATTGCTGAAATCGATGTCACCCATCAGGTTGAGGGGTTCATCGTTATAAGCATAGAGTCCGAAGTTCTCAAGCAGGAGGTGGCTACCCACGACGCGAACAGGGTCGTTGTCGAACCGCATACGGATTCCATAGGGAATACTGACGAGATAGGCCGAATCGACGTATATCTCTCCATTCACGTTGGGATGCTTGGTGGTACCCTCGATTCTCAGTTCACCTTCGCCATAGCCCTCCAGACCGATGATCTGATCAGGCACCATACCGTTGGCTAAGTGTAGGGGCATACGCGTCATCGTGAACGTGGCATCGATGATGCCCTCATCTGTGCCTGTGGATTTCTTGTTCTGGTAATAACCGCTGAGCATACCAATCTCCTCGTCGTCGAGCATCAGACGCGCCTCGACGGCATGGGTGTCGTCTTCCTTCATGAGGTACACCATTTCCGTACTGATATTGCCGATGGGCGAACCTTCGTAGGTCATGTTTTGCACACCCATATCAGAGGCAACGGAGAATTGCTCGTTCAGATCCTGCATGATGTGGTAGTCGCCATTCAGCTTGCCAGTGATCTTGGGAAGGTAGGGGATTACGGAGGTGACTTCTCCCAAATCGAGTTGGTGTACACTCAAGGTGAGGTCTTGCAGCATAGTTGAGTCCTGATTCTCCGTGTAGAGTTTCAGACCTGTCTTGTCGTCGGATATCAGGTCGATCTTAGCCTGAATTTTCTTGTCCTTGGGGAAGAAAACGAAATTGTCCTTGTTGAGATTAAACTCCTTATAGCCTATGGTCGGACGCTCGGGCATAAGTTTGAAACGGATACCTCCTGACTCCATCTCTGCCGTTGCTCCGATTCTTACACCAAGTCTTTCTTTATCGTCGTAGTAGCGCAGACCCGCGAGGGCACCATGCTCGTGGAAGTGGCCGTCGATGAGGGCGTTGAACACGAATTGTGGATTCTTCTTGTTGTTGCGTATCTGAGCCTGATAGCTTAAACGCTCACCCCTTTGGGTAAGATTCAGGCGGAGGGTGTCGATACGCGTGCTATCGTAGTTGAGCGAGTAGAGATGACTTTGTCCGTTGATGCCTGTCTCTGGCGAGGTGGCTATATCGAGCAATAGTTCTTTGAAATCAATGTTACGTATCCTTAAGAGGTCGGCAATAGGGTTGTCGCGTTTACTCTCCACATGCAGTTTCATGGTGGGTAACATGCTTCTGATGGCAGGTTGGTCGATAATGTTCTGCTCGTATTGCGCCATGATGGAGTCGGTAAGGGTGGTCAGTTGGTTAAGTACTTTTTCATAGCCTCCGCTGGCATCCACTTTGACGATGAAGTCGCCACTCTGTGCTCTGACATAGGTTGTATCGGGGTTGGTCTTCAGCAGTAGGCCAATCTTCTCGGGATAGTAGTCTTTCTTGCCGTCGTTGATGTAGAGACCAGTCAGCAATCCACTGACGTGGTGAGTCTGCTTCATATCGGAATATACATTGATATCGCCACTCATACCAATGGTGAGGGGCTTATCCACCAAACGCATCCTATAGAGATCGACCTTGACGAAATCAGGACAGACATTGGCCTCGATTTCCTTGGTGCTGAGTTCGGCATCGATGCCCACGGTACCGTCGAAGAGTTCATTATGCCCAGTGGCGCTAATATGCCCGCGTCCTTCCTTCAGCATGGCTTGTGCCGTGATGTCTGTCAGGTTCCATTGGCCATATTCAAACTGATGGATGGTGGCATCGGCCGACAAGTGACTGCGGCTATTGAGGAAGTCGATACCATAGCCTTTAGCCTTGATACTTGCAGAGACATTGTAGAGTGAGTCGTTGGGCATGAAGTGATGCAGATTTATATTGCTGATGCTGATGTCTGCATCGTAGCTAATGTTGTCGACCACCATGTCCCCTTTTGCATTCATTGGAATGGTGGCATCGCCTATCAGCCTGACGCTGCCAGTGCCCTCGTGCAACATCATGTTGGTGGCATAACGGGGACCATTGGCCTTCAACGTGCCTTCGAGTGTTATACCATTTGGAATACGGTAATTCTTTGTCAGACCAGGATCCATGAGTGCCGTCACAAAGTTCATGTCCTGTGTCTTGCCACTGAACTTGACATCGGCCTTCAGTTGGCGCATATCTGTGATATTCTCTGCTGTACCGTCGGCATTCAGGTGTAGGGCAGTGGGCAGGTTGATGTCGAGACCGGTAAATTCCAGTTGTTTCATATTGCCATTCACCGATCCCTTAATGGCCAAAGGATGGTTAGGATAACGTTCGATAAACTTCTGTGGCAGGTCACCCATAAATCGCATCAGATCCTGCTTGCCCAGTTGGGCGTTCATTCGTAGTTTCATCTTGCCTGGATTCAGGTCATCGGCAATGTTGAAATCAATATCTGCTTCGGCCATGATGTCAGAGTCTGGGGTACGCAACTTGAAAGCAGGCAACTTCACATTGTTGAAGGCAGAGTCGAGTTTCACACCACCAGTCAGTTCAGTAATCTCAAGTCCGCTTTTCTCTTTTAGTGCTACTTGTCGTACAAATAGCGAGGTACCTTGTGGGGAGTAGCTGATGGAGTCGATACCCAAACGTATATTGCTGAGGGCGATATGGTTGTAGTCGAGTCCTTTGGCCTCGGGTTCTCCTTTGTTATCGTAGGCCAGTTTGCCTTCGCTCCAATCCAGGCTCTCCACATTGTAGGTGCTCGTGCCGAGATCCACAATGGCTCCTCGAGCTACGGCATGGCCCATAAATGCCCTTACGTTGAGGGTGTCGCCAGGCAAGTGGAGCATGATGTCTGTTTGTGCGATGCTGAGGCTGTCGGCATTGATCTTCCATTTTACTTCCGAAGTCGTCGTATCTACTGCAGCCGTATCGTTTAGTGCAATATCGAGACGAGCGTCGGAGAGTCGGGCCCCATTCACTTCGACTGTTTCTTTGTCGAGGTCGATGCCTTTCGATTGTAGCCATAGTTCGTCGAGTTCGCCTTTGATGCGTAAATCGCTGATAAAACCATTGGTGTTGATTTTGGCCTGATGGAGAGATAGTTCGTCGATGACCACGCGTTTCTTCAGCAAAGGCCATAGTCTGACATCGGCTACAAGTTTGCGCACGTCGGCAATAGTATCGTTGGTTTCAGGAATGCTGTCGTTTTGTTTGATAGCACGGAAACCCTCGATGCCTAAGTCGAGTGGAAACTCCAGACTGACGTGCTCTACGGTGATCTCCATACCTGTCTTTTCTGAGACGATAGAAGCCACTTTCTGTACCATCCAGTTTTGTACTGGCGGCAGATAGAGCAGCACGGTGAGTATGATGAAAAGTAGAATGGGTGTCAACACCGCAATCCCAATCCACTTCAAAACTTTCTTCATCGTTTTTGCGAATGACACTGCAAAAGTACACATTTCTGCCGGAATGGCAAAAGATTTACCTGTTTTGTTGTTATTTTGCCTCGATTTTATTGGCTGTTTGAGAATTAGTTTGTACTTTTGCAACAAACTTACAACAGAGATGCAGAATGTTTGGCCGATAGGCATCAGCAGTGTGCAGCATTTCCTGATCGATGGGATGTGCATCTGCTGTATGTTCCTGATAGTCGGGATTTACGGTAATACCTTCGGGTCTTATGGCGACCGGATGGGTATGGGTGCCATCTTGCTCTATAATCTATTGGCGTTTATGTCTCAGCCACTCTCAGGATTGTTGGCCGACCGCATGGGGCGTCGCCACTGGTTATTGATGTGGTCGGCATTGCTTATGACACTGGCTGTAGCACTGGCATCGCTGATACCGATATTGGTAGTTAGCTCGCTGACTCTGATGGAACAAGGTCTTGCAGAGTGTCTTATCATTTCTGTTGCTGTACTTTTAGGGACAGGCAATTCGCTCTTCCACGTGTGGGGAGGCAAGCAGGCTGTGGTGAAGACTGGCAACGACATCCGCGCTTTGGGTGTGTTTGTTTCTACAGGTGTAATGGGATTGGCCGTTGGTTTGGTTTTCCGCTCGTGGCCGTTGCTCTATGGTCTGCTGCTGCTTTACGTGGGTTTGGCCATTGCCTATGTCTATCATGATGATGGCTTGGCGAAGCCCGTTTTTGATATCCGACTACGTTCCAACTGGTTCACCCCAGTGCGGATATGGACATTGGTAGTGGCCTTGATGCTGTTTGTGTGCTATCGCTCTTTTGCCAACGAGTTGTTTTCAGATGGCATATCTAAGACAGAGGAACTTGTTCTGTGGATTGCAGTCTCGTCGATGCTGGGTAAGATGGCGGGAGGCTGGATAGCCCGCTATATAGGTGTTCTCTGGTCGATGATGGTGATTCTGGCAGGTGTGGCACTATGCTTCCTTTTCAGGGGAGAGTATGAGGTCGTGCTCTTGTTGGGTGTGTTCTTGATGAACTGTACGATGCCTATCACACTCTATCTGGCCAACGTCTTGCTTCCCCGACGTGAGGGTATGGCTTTCGGACTCTTGGCAGCGGCATTGCTACCAGGCTATCTGTTGGCTGTGTATCTGTAAGGAGGAGGATGTGAGATGATCATGAGACTACTCTGGCCGTTGGTGGTCACAATCGTCATCGAATGGTGCATGTTGCTCTATCTGGGTGAACGCCGTAGAAAAGTGCTCTGGGGCTCTGTCGTAGTGAACATCCTGACGAATGTGCCTCTGAACCTCTTCGCCGTTTATGTTTCCAGTGGATGGACAACGGTGGTAGTTGGCGAACTGTTAGTGGTACTGATCGAAGCACTCTGGTATGCATGGTTGGTTAATGACTGGCATCAGTCGCTTGTGTATAGTGTGTTGTGTAATGCCGTCAGTTTTCTGACAGGTCTCTTGTTTCAACTGATTTATTTGGTTTTAAATATTTAATTTAATTATTGTTAGTTATGTTTTTGTTAGATGTTCTTCCTGTTGATCCCTCAGGGCATGCTCGTCGAATCAGGGAAATCAAACCGGTGATTATTGATACTGTTGACACAGTTCGTGACTCGATCAATGCTACCAAGGATGCCCTTGTCGATAGTGTTGCCCAGTCGCAGTTGATTCTCGACAATGCCTCACAAGGTGGCGAAGCCTCACTGGTATTGCCCATTGCGGTGGTGGCTGCAGCGTTAGCCGGTTGCTTATATCTGGCCCACCTCTATCGCAAACGTCGTGTGGCTGTATAAGTTCTAGGGAGCTATGGCCTGCCAGAGTGGATCGTCGGGGAGGGGAGCCTCTGCGACGATCAGTTCTTTGGATACCGGATGGATGAACTCCACCCGTCGTGACATCAATGAGATGCTTCCATCAGGGTTTGAACGCGGAGCTCCGTATTTCAGGTCGCCTTTTATGGGACAACCCATCGCTGCCAATTGGCAACGAATCTGGTGGTGGCGCCCCGTCATCAGTTGTATTTCTAATAAGGTGTAATGGTCGGAGTGGCCTATCACCTTGTATTTCAGCAAGGCTTTTTTAGAGTTGGGCTTTTCGCTTGTGTAGGCATACGATTTGTTTTGTTTCTCATTGCGCACAAGCCAGTGCGTAAGCGTCGCCTCAGGCTGACTGGGGGTGTTTTTTACAATGGCCCAATAGGTCTTTTGTACCTCGCCCTCGGCAAACATCTTGTTCAGTCTAGATAATGCTTTGGAGGTACGGGCAAAGACCACGAGACCGCTTACAGGACGATCCAGGCGATGCGCCACCCCAAGAAATACAGCTCCAGGTTTCGCATACTTTTCCTTGATGTAGTCCTTGACAATATCAGAAAGGGGGCGATCGCCAGTCTTATCGCCCTGTACGATCTCCCCGCTCTGTTTGTTGACTATGATGATATGGTTGTCCTCGTAGATGACTTTCATAATTCAAAAGCCCCTTTCCTTTTGGAGAGGGGTTTGGGGGTGAGGCTTTTACATGTTCATGCCGCCATCAACCTGGATCACCTGACCGCTGACATAGCTTGAGAGGTCAGAGGCAAGGAAGGTAGCAACATTGGCGATATCCTCCACCTGTCCACCACGGCGCAGAGGAATCTTGTTGATCCACTCCTTGCGAACCTCATCAGGCAGAGCCTGAGTCATAGCTGTATCAATGAAGCCAGGGGCAATAGCGTTAGCACGGATGCCCTTGGGACCCATCTCCTGACCGATACTCTTGGCAAGTGCAATCAGTCCTGCCTTCGAGGCAGCATAGTTGGCCTGACCAGCATTACCATGCACACCTACCACGGAAGCCATGTTGATTATTGAACCGCCACGCTGACGCATCATGATGGGCACACAGGCGTGGATAAAGTTGAATGCCGACTTCAGGTTTACGGCAATCACGGCGTCCCACTGCTGTTCTGTCATACGCAGCATCAGTCCGTCCTTGGTGATACCGGCGTTGTTAACCAGAATATCGATAGAGCCAAACTCCTCCTTCACAGCCTTCACCACCTCCTCAGTCTGAGCGAAGTCAGCAGCGTTAGAGGCATAGCTCTTGGCCTTCACACCGAGTGCGGCGATTTCCTTCTCTGTCTCCAAGTTCACCTCAAGATCGGTGAATGCGATGTTAGCGCCTTCAGAGGCATACTTCAGTGCGATAGCCTTTCCGATACCGCGTGCAGCACCTGTAATCAGTGCTGTCTTACCTTCTAATAATCCCATAATTTTCTTGTTTGATATTATTTATTACGTTGAAATTTTCCCAATGCACCATACACCACTTTCGCCACTTGTGGCTTGGTGTCTTCCTCCTTCATCCCGTGAGCGATACGTCCATAGATATATGGCACTTCCAGTCCCTTGATACAATAGTGGGTAATGTCGGCCACAAGATCCACGTTGTCGATGTCAAACTCACCATCCTCCTTTCCTTCGGTATAAACCTTACGGAACAGTTCGATCTCTGCGTCGTCGAAATGCTTGCGCACCTTCTCCACCATCCAGATGTTACGGAAAAACTCGGCTCTCAGGTTACCATTACGTACCACCGTTTCACGAATCATGCTCAGGTGGGTATAGATCAGCTCGATAATCTTGTCTTGCGGACGAATCCTGCGTGCTGCAACCTCGTCGAGTTTGTCACTCAGTCGCTCCAGCTCTCCTTCGATCACTGCTACGTAAATTTCCTCTTTCGATTTGAAATAGGTGTAAAGTGTACGACGCCCTTTTCCTGACTGCAGGGCAATGTCGTTCATTGTAGTATTTTCCAGACCATTCTTGGCGAACAGCTGGCGTGCAACATCTACTAGTTTTTGTCTTGTTTTCGATACGGACATATCTGCTTCCTCCTTTACCGTTTAAAATTGCACATTGCGATTAGTGTGTGCAAAATTACACGTTTTATTTGAAATGCGCAAGAAAAACGGCAAAAAAATGAATGAAAAGTGAGAAAAAATAAAAAAATCGCCCAATTATTTGGTTATCTCAAAAAATAGTCGTACTTTTGCACCCGCTTTCGAAAAATCGCGGAGTGGAGCAGTTGGTAGCTCGCCAGGCTCATAACCTGGAGGTCGCACGTTCGAATCCTGCCTCCGCAACTAAAGAGAGGTGTCATCCATCAGGGTGACACCTCTCTTTTATACCATTTTCTCCGTTTAGTCCTTTTTGCAGGTGGTGCACTCATTCACCAGATAGACGATACTCATGTAGGGGATACCTGTATTCGTTTCAAGTCCTATCTCGCAAGTGCGACTGTTTGAGTATCCCACCTCAATGTGGTTGGCCTCAATCTGCGGACGGAGTTTGCGCAGACCATATTTGTTGAGCTCGGGGAATGTGAAGCCCCTGTCGCCAGCAAAGCCGCAACAGCCCACGCCCTCAGGCAGGAATACCTTTGTAGAGCATAGCTTAGCCAGAGCGATGAGGTCGTCGGCTACACCCATCTGACGCGTAGAACAAGTGATGTGAAGGGCTATCGCACGATCTATTGGGTGGAAGTCCAGGCGAGGCACGAGATATTCCATGATAAATTCGGCTGGTTCGTAGAGCTTCATCTTGTGCATCACCTTGCCCTCTGGGCGAGTTCCTTCATGCTCGGCAGAGTCGATGCAAGCATCGCTCTTCTCTCGCTCACCCATGACCTTTTTCATCCGGTGCAGACATGGACTCTGGGCACATAGCACAGGATACTTGCCCTCTTCCGAGGCTTTCCAGAGCGCCTTCTCCAGTTCGGCACTCTTGCGATCCGCAATGTCGAGCATACCCTTCGACTCCCAGATCTGACCACAACACATCTTCTCCATACCTTCTGGGAAGATCACCTCGTAGCCAGCCTTCGCCATCAGCTGGATCACCTCATCCACCAAGTCGTGTATCTTGCCGCCTTGCTTCGATTGTCCCATCGTCTGGTTGATACAACTGGGGAAGTAAACCACCTTCAGGTCGCTATGTTCCTCCTCCTTATGAGGAATACTCTTCTCAATGATGAACTGCGTCAGATCCGACTTCTTGGGTTGGCGATGCTTCTTAGGCATGGCGGTGGTCCAGAGCGGCATACCCATCTTGTTCATCGAGCGACAAACGGTGGTCATCAGCTTCGGACCTAAGGTGACGTGGGCTGCATGCGCCACGTCGAGCACCACGCGCAGACCACTCTTGATGCCTGCCATGTGGTTGGCAGCAAACTCGCCCAACTGATAGCCCATAGTCGAGTTGTTCATATCCAGTTGTCTGATCAGGTGCGTCAGTTCTCCTGTATTGATCTTCATCGGACACGAGGTAGAGCAGAGCCCGTCCGTCGCACAGGTCTGGTCGCCATAATACTTGTATTGCTTGCGCAGACGTGCTGCACGCTCAGGATCCTTGCCAGTAGCCTCCAGTTCCCTTATCTCTCGCTGTACGGCGATACGCATCCTCGACGACAGCGTGAGTCCGCACGACATACAGTTCACCTCGCAGAAGCCACACTCGATACACTTGTTGGCGCGCTTCACCTGTTCGATGGTCTCCTTGGCCGTTGAGAGTTTCGGATCCATCAGGAAGTGTCCGCCATCAGGCACACTCTTGAAGTCGTAGTCGAGCACAGGCAGAGGTTTCAGACACTTGATGAAGCACTCCGGATCGTCGTTGAAGATCACGCCCTGGTTCAACAGTCCCTCTGGGTCGAAGATGGCCTTCAGTTCCTTCATGGCCTCGTAGGCCTTCTCGCCCCACTCATACTTCACGAAGGGCGCCATGTTCCGTCCAGTGCCGTGCTCAGCCTTCAGCGAACCGTCGTAACCCTCCACCACCAGTTTGGCCACGTCGCGCATCATCTCCGCATAGCGGGCCACCTCGTGCTCGTCGGCAAAGCTCTGGTTCAGGATGAAGTGGTAGTTGCCTTCGAAGGCATGCCCGTAGATACAGGCATCGTCGTAGCCGTGGTCGGCAATCAGCTTCTGCAGCTTCACTGTTGCCTCGGGCAGACTCTCGATGGGGAATGCCACATCCTCAATCAGGCATGAAGTGCCGATGGGGCGTGTACCTCCCACACTGGGGAAGATACCGCTTCGGATGGCCCAGTACTTGCCATACACCTTAGGATCCTCCGTAAACACGGCTGGGATGTAGAGCTTAAACTGCCCCAGACAAGCCTTGATCATCTCAATCTTCTCCAGCAGTTGTTCATGAGTGACACCCTTCGTCTCGGTAAGGATAGCCGTCAGGTTGTGGTAGTCGCCTGGCTCTACACCTTCGATCTTGCCAGCATCCACATCCTTCTTGTATTGTAGGAACACAGGGTCGTCCACAGAGTTCAGCGACATATAGTCGAGCATCTCGGCACTCTTCACTGCCAGGTTCTCGGCACTCATCTTCAGATCCTCCTCGCCAGCCTTCAGCTTCTTCATGGCTACCACCGCCTCACAACTTTCCTTCATCGTGAGGAAGTAAACCATCACCGAGGCCTTGTACTTGTAGTCGAAGAGCGTCTTCATCGTCACCTCCGAGAGGAAGGCCAACGTACCCTCCGAACCCACCATCGAGTGGGCGATGATGTCGAAGGGATCGTCGTAGGCTATAAGTGGACGGAGGTTCAGTCCCGTTACGTTCTTAATACTATATTTGGTACGTATGCGCGAAGCCAATTCTTCGTCGGCTCTCACCTTGTCGCGTAGGTCCTCAATCTTCTTCAGAAACTCCGGATGGCTTTTTTTGAAGGCCTCGCGGCTCTCTGTCGAGCCCGTATCCAGTACCGTTCCATCGGTCAAGATGATGCGGGCTGATACCATCATACGATCACTATTAGCATGAACACCGCAGTTCATGCCCGATGCATTGTTGATGACAATACCACCCACCATGGCCGATCCTATCGATGCAGGGTCGGGTGGGAATACGCGCCCGTAAGGCTTCAGGATCTCGTTCACGCGAGCCCCCACGATACCGGGTTGCAGGCGGATGGTATCCTGGTTCTCGCCTATTTCGTACTTCTCCCAGTGCTTGCCGGCTACGATCAGCACCGAGTCGGTACAACTCTGTCCTGAGAGCGATGTGCCGGCAGCTCTGAAGGTAAAGGGCAGCTTGTGTTTCTGGCAGGTCTTCACAATCTTTGATATCTCCTCCTCGCCATCGCTACGGATTACCACTTTCGGAATCTGTCGGTAGAAACTGGCATCTGTTCCCCAGCCCAGGGTGCGGAGCTCGTCGGTGTAAATACGGTCAGACGGAAGGAACTGTCTGAGGTCGGAAAGGAATTGTTCAATCATAGGTCGTTGTTATTTAGTTATCACTTTGGGCACAAAGATAATAAAAAATTTCGAAATTATTTGGATAATTCGCGAAAAGTTTGTATATTTGGCCTCAAATTCTGTTTTGTAGACAAAAACTTGTATAATAATAAATAACTAACAACCTATGTCAGCATTAGTATCTGTCATTCCTATTCTGTTGCTCATTGTCCTCATGATGGGCTTCAAAGTGTCTGGTTATAAGAGTGCCGTGATCACTCTTGTCGTAACAATCATTCTGGCCCTGTTTGCTGCCCCCGCCATGGGTATTGTGCCCGAGAAGTATGCCGGTGTGTCTATCTACGGCATCACCCTTTGGTCGGTGGTCGAGGGTTTCCTCAAGGCCTGTTTCCCCATCATCCTGATTATCATCTGCGCCATCTTCAGCTACAATATCCTTTGTGAGACGAAGGAGATCGAGACCATCAAGACGCAGTTTATCCAGATGACCTCCGACAAGGGTCTGCTCGTACTGCTTCTGACGTGGGGACTCGGAGGTGTGCTCGAGGGTATGGCTGGTTTCGGTACGGCAGTAGCCATCCCTGCAGCCATCCTTATCGGACTGGGCTTCAAGCCCATGTTCTCGGCTGTTATCTGTCTGGTAGCCAATACGGTAGCCGTAGGCTTTGGTGCCGTCGGTCTGCCTGCCACCACGCTGGCCAATCAGGTAGCTGCCAGTGGTGTGGCCACGCCCGAGGAGCTCTGCGAGGTTGCTACCTTTATTATATTACAGCTCTCGCTCATGTTCTTCATCACCCCGTTCCTCATCCTCATGATGACCGATCGCACCAAGATTGTGAAGAACATCTGCATCGCCCTCTTCGTGGGTACGTTCTCCATCATCGTGCAGTTCTGCTGTGCCCACTGGATAGGTCCCGAGACGCCTGCCATCCTCGGCTCCGTGGCAGCCATCATCGCCATGCTCATCTACAACAAGCTGTTCATCAGGAAAGAGAGTGCTGCTGATACCGTGCAGGTCGAACATAAGAAATTCGGTCTGGCTAAGACCCTGAAGGCCTGGAGCGTCTATGGCCTTATCATCTTCTTCATCCTCATCTCGAGCAAGATTGTGCCCCCCATCAATGAGTTGCTTAACAGTTCGCTTGTCACCAAGTTCGACATGCCTGTCATTGGCAATACGTTTAAGTTCGGCTGGCTCTCCAATGCTGGTCTGATGATCTTCCTCGGTGCCGTCATCGGTGGACTTATCCAGGGCATGAGCTTTGGCAGTCTGATGAAACTGCTCGGCAAGACCACTATTAATCTGCAGAAGACAGTCGTTACCATCTGCTGTCTCGTGGCTATGGCCATGCTGATGAACAATACCGGTATGACCAACGACATCGCCAAGGGCCTTGTGCTGCTCACTGGCTCAGCCTTCCCGTTCTTTGCTCCCCTCATTGGTTCTATCGGCACCTTCGTTACCGGTTCGGCTACCAATGCCAATATCCTCTTCGGTAAGTTGCAGGCCACTGCTGCTGCCGACCTTAATCTGGTGCATCAGGGCACGTTCTTCGGCGTTACAGGTAACGAGACCAACTGGCTGGCCGCTGCCAACTGTGCCGGTTCTGAGGGTGGTAAACTGCTCTCGCCCCAGTCCATTGCCATTGCCACTGCCGCCTGTGATATGGAAGGTCAGGATGGCGACATCATGCGCAAGACGATGCCTTTCGCCATCTTCTGGATCCTGATGAACGGTCTAATGGTATTCCTTGGATTGCATGTTATCTAAGAAACTAAAATACATCGCTCTGGCGCTCCTGCCTATGGTGTTGTCGTCGTGTGTCTTCGGCACCTCCGACAACCCTGGCGCACCCATCCTCTCGACGATGAGCCTCGAGGTGATGGGCGAACGCTACGAGGTGTCGCTGCCTGCCGACAAGCCCCTGAGTCTGCGGGCGCTCACAGCCGAGTACCCCGTTGATATCAAGGTGCTCAACGCCTCTGATTTCAGTTCTATCACTATCGATGGCCAGTCTGTTAAGGATGGGGCCTGCTCGTGCCAACTGTCCTCTGGCATTCCCCAGGATGGTCAACTCAAGGTGGAATACTCCACCGCCTGGCAGCAGGGTTCTTTCCTTATCAACACCTTCCCCGAAGGCGCTCCGAAGTACAACGTATGGGGGCAGGGTCAGATACCGGGCCACTTCTACCTCTCGTATATCTACCAGCCTCTGGTCATGAAGGTCGATAACGATGGTCGTCTGCTGTATTACCGCTTCGATCCCACTGGGGTTAACGGCACCTTCCAGGAGTTGGGCTGTTGGGACTTCAAGAAGCACGTCTTCGATGGAAAGACCTACTACAGCTACCACGCCCCCGATCCAGCCTATGCCGATCGCGCCACCACGGGCTATGTGCCAGGCATGCGCATCCTGATGGACGACCATTACGTGCCTGTCGATACCATCCACGCCCTCGGTAGTCTCGATGGCTGTCTGCCCGAAGGAGCGCCCCTCGATGGGCACGACTTTTATTTCTTCTCGCCCACCCATTGGATTGCCTCTGCCTCTTACGTCGAGCGCGAGGTGGGTGGCACCATGCGTGCCGTAGCCTATCTGCAGGAGGTAGAAGACGGGAAGGTGGTGTTCGACTGGTGGAGCTCCGACTTCCCCGACATGTTGGAGTGGGGTAGTCCTGCGTTCGACACCAGCTACGACTATGTCCACTTCAATGCCATCGACGTGCTTCCCGATGGCAACTGGCTCGTCTCCTTGCGCGCCGTCAGTTCGGTCATCAAGATCGACCGTCAACAGGGCGGCATCGTCTGGCGCCTCAGTGGTGAGGATGCTACCCGACCTCAGGCACAGCAATTCTCAGGTCAGCACTACGCCCGATGGCATCAGCAGTCCGGTGGCGACTATCTCACTATCTTCGACAATGGCAATGCCCACGATCCCCAACTTACCCACATGCTCCGTCTGAAGGTTCACGACTCTGATACCGGTATTCAGGTGTTAGAGGGTGGCGATCTGCTCCACAATCAGTCCCAGTACTTCACCCAGGCCTGTGGCGCCTTCGACGATTTTGGCTCTCAGGGCTTTGTCGTAGGGTGGGGGTGGAGCATGGAGGTTAACAACTGCAATCGCCTCGTCAGTGAGTTTGATGCTGATGGCAACGAAGTCTTCCGCCTTACACGCGATGACATCGACCCTTATTCCGTCAATCCCCCCTACCGTTGCGTCAAATGCCAGTGACCTTCAGCACTCGGCGCTGTGCAAAAACTTTAATTGCCATACTTGTTTAGTGTTTAATGATTAGTGTCTAATGTAAAATAAATTATAGGTTTTCTTATCGTCTCATGAGAGGGCCTTGTTTGGGCTCATTAATTAAAAATCGTTTTGCTATTAATTCTCGCAATTGCCACTAATAATTCCCGCAATTTTTCCATTTGTACTAGATTTTCCACCTCTCTCATTCAACACTGCAAAGGTATAAAATTTTCAGCATATATGCAAGCTTTTTCCAAAAAACTTTTGAAGTGTTAAAATCTGCATTTTGCACATTAAATTAGATTGTACCATTGTACCATTAGGAAAATTGAATATCAGCCTAAAATAGTTGACTATCTGTATTATATTATATATATTATAATATATATAATATAAAGTATAAATCTTAGATTGTTCTTTTGTACACTGTCGAAAAACCAAATGGTACAATGGTACATTACATTTGCAGCCATAAAGAAAGCTTCCCGCGATGGGAAGCTCTCTTATGCAGTTGCTTAACGAGTTGGGATCTTGTTGAGGAGTTGCTTGGAGGGTAGGGCCTCGTCCTCGTAGGGGAGAAGGTACCAGCGGACAGTCCAGTCGAGGCGCTCTTGGGGTTTCAGGGTGGTGTAGGCGCCCTGACTCTCCAGTTCGATATGGGCCTTACCACGGTTCACGTAGATCTGCACCTCAGCCTCGTCGGGGGCAGGTTCGCCTGGCTTCAAGTCCTGGAAACGCTTAACGAGGAGCAGTCCTTTGTTGGCATAGGCCAACCACCCCTTGCCATCGGCATTGATCTTGCGATTCTCGTTGGTCTCGTCGGTTTTGTACCACACGGCACCGTGTTCAGCCTTGAAGTTCATGAGCCCTTTGGGGGTGATGCCATCGAGGGGGGCGTCGAAGAAGATGAGACCGCCATCGTTGAATACACGTGTGATCTCCCAGGGGGCTACCTTGCGCTCCTGAGCACCTTCGTTGATGATGGAGTAGGTGACGACGATGGCGCCTGCCTTGGCATCGGTGCTGAAGTCCTTGCGCACACGAAGACCCAGGCGCTCGTTGACGGGACTGGTCATGACGAGGTGGCCATCGCGCTCCTCCACCTCGTAGTTGCCTTTGTCGAACTCGGTCACAGGAGGCCAGTTCCACTCTTTCTGAGGACTGGTCCAGAAGGTGGAGCCAAAGGCCTCGGGCATGGTCAGCTGGGAGATGGCCTCCTGATCCTTGTACTTGAGCGACATGATCTTGGCCCCCTTCGTGGGGTAGATGGTCATGGTGACATCGCCCACCTTGAGCTGGCGGCTGGCCTGACGATCGCGGAACTCGTCGAGCTGCTGGAAGCAGTGCTTGTTGATAATCTCGGCCAGACGACGGTCGTGGTTGTGGTGGAACTGCAGTTTCTCGCCAAACTCGAACAGTTCGCCGTTCTCCTTCGTGTAGGGATGCCACACGTCGGGAAGCCATGATACGTTGGGATCGCCCACTTTGGCGAAACGTGCCCAGATGGTGCTCATGGCGTCGGCCAACCCGATGTTGGGGTATTCAGGACCGCCTACATCCCTCAGATTGTCGAAGCAGTACTTCAGCTCGGCTCCGTGGACACTGGCATTGTTGGCCTTCGAACGCTGGGTGAACATATACATATAGGTGGGTGCCTGGCGCGTCTCTGCGATCTCGTCGGCAGTGATGATGGTCTTCGGACGGAACAGCCAGTCGATGCTGAGCAGATCCTGCGGTGTGTAGTCGGGCCATGCTTCGGCAAAGGCCTTGATGTAAGCCTGCGTGTCCCAACCGAAGGTCTTCATGAGTTCGCGTCGGGCCTCGTCGAGGGTGATCTCCTTGTCGTAGCGCAGAGGCTGGAGCTCGTTGAAGGTGGTACCGATCATGATGGGGATATTGTCTGAGATCTTGGCAAAGCCGTTTTGGAAGGGTTGCTGGAGCAGTACTTCTCCATCGGGGGTAGGTCCGAAGCCCCACATCATGGGTGTGCCGGGCTTGCGGGTGCCGATACTGGCAGCCATGGCGCGCTGACCGGCAGCATAGAGCTCCTCGTAGGGTACGTCCTTGATGCGGTCGATATCCTTGACGTCGATGTTGAGTTCTTTCAGTACGGCCTTTCCGAGCTCTTCAGTCATCTGCTTGGTGTTGACGTTGAGGATGGTTCCGCTCATGATGATGGCCTTGTGGAACAGACCTTTGGCTGGAGGCATGCAGAGCAGGGTGCCCACCTTGCCGCCACCGCCCGACTCTCCGAAGATGGTGACATTCGAGGGGTCACCACCAAACTGGCGGATGTTCTTCTGAACCCACTTCAGGGCCTGGACAATGTCGAGCATACCCACATTGCCTGAGTATTTATATTTGTCGCTGCAGGCAGACAGATCGAGGAAACCGAGGATGTTGAGACGGTGGTTGACACTGACCACGACCACATCGTGCTGAGCCAGTTTCATGCCGGGATCCCAAGCCGATGTACCTGAGTCGAAACCGCCACCGTGGAGCCATACCATAACGGGCTTGGAGGCCTTCGTGTCGGTGGTCCATACATTCAACACGCATGAGTTCTTCTCCGACATCTCTGCCTCGCTCATCTGCTTGCCCCAGGTGTTTTGCATGGCCTGCGGACCCCAATGGTCGCACACACGGATGGTGTCCCACTTGGCCACGGGCAGTGGCGGCATGAACCGCTCTACCTTGGCATAGGGAATGCCGAGAAAACCTATCGATCCTTCATGATCGAATCCTTTCACCAGTCCAGACTCGGTGCTCACCACCATCTGGGCATCATTAGTTTGTGCCATGCCGCCCAAGGCGAACAGCAAGGCCATCGTAGATAATAAAATAGTTCGTTTCATACAGTTGATAATTATCACTCTTTTTGACGCACCAGAACACGGAAAGTATAACGAGGCAAATGTTAAATTATAGAACATTAACATGTGAGGTTTCTGAAAGTCACTTTTTTTTTGTATCTTTGCAGAAAATTAAACGTGATGGAAATGCAAATAAGAAAATCATTGTCGATCCTCTTTGGCGTGTTGGTAGTCATGCTCCTGGCAGGATGTAATTCAAGTGATATGGAACAGCAAGTTGACGAACTCTACAGCAAGATGTCGCAAGAAGAGCGGATCGCCCAGTTGAGGAGCATGTATATGGACGAACTCTTCGACGAGCAGGGGCAGCTCGACACGGCTAAATGCCGTGAACTCATACCCTATGGCATTGGTCATTTCTCACAGTTCTGCATGCAGCAGCCTCGGGATCCCAATGTGATTCGCGACCGGGTGGTGGCCATTCAAGACTGGCTGATGAAGCATACGCCCAACGGCATTCCCGCCCTTTGTCATGAGGAGGTGTTGACGGGTGTGAACACGCTGGGGAGCACCATCTATCCACAGCAGATAGGACAGGCCTGCTCGTTTAATGCCGAACTGGCTGAACTGAAGACACGGCAGACAAGCACGCAGTTGCGCCGCATGGGTGGTGTACTGGCACTCTCGCCGATGGTCGATGTTTGTCGTACGCCCTCGTTCAACCGCCTGGAGGAGTCGTATGGTGAGGACGGCTATCTGTCGGCTGTGATGGGTGTGTCCTTTGTGAAAGGTCTGCAGCAAGACGACCTGAAACAGGGCGTGGGCGCCTGTTCGAAGCACTACCTCGGCTATGGCGGTGGTGGCGATGCAGAAGAGAAAGAGCTGATGGAAGAGATCCTGTTGCCTCATGAGACGATGATCCGACTGGCGGGCAGCAAGTGCGTGATGCCTGGCTATCATGATGTGCATGGCACGAGGTGCGTGGCTAACGACGAGATATTGAATGACATTCTGCGCGGCTACCTGGGCTTCGACGGAATGGTGGTGAGCGACTATACTGCCATCGACCAGATCCCGAACCTGGAGTCGTCGGTACAGAAGGCGGCTGCGGCCATCAATGGTGGTAATGATGTGGATTTCCCCCATGGTGCCGACTATAAGAACCTGCAACAGGCCATCGACGAAGGACTGGTGAAAGCCGAAGTGCTGGAACGGGCTGTGAAGGATGTGCTCAGGTATAAATTCCGTGCCGGACTCTTTGATAAGGATGCCTATCTCTACACCACCGAGAAGATCATTCTCGACACCCCCGAGGAGCGACAGACGGCTTACGATATCGCCACGCAGTCGGTGGTGTTGTTGGAGAACAAAGGCGTGCTACCGCTGAAGGAGGCCAGGAACATCCTTCTCACAGGACCCAATGCAAACTCGTTCTGGGCCATGTGTGGCGACTATACCTATCCAGCCATGTCGTATTTCTGGAAGAGGATGGAGAACGTACAGGACAATCCGCATATCGTGAACTTGCTGGAGGGTATGACCAAAAGTAAGCCCGAAGATGTGAATCTGATGTACTCGCGCGGGTGTGACTGGACAGAGAAGATTGAGACGAAGTTCAGTGAACTGGGCGATGCACGTGCCTGGGAGTTTGAGTTACTGCATCGGAAGGTGGATTCGGGCGAGAAAGCCGATAAGGCCGAGGCTTTGAGGATGGCAAAACAAGCCGATGTGATCGTGGCTGCCATGGGTGAGAATGTGATGCTCTGCGGTGAGAACCGCGATCGAGAAGGTCTTCGCTTGCCTGGCCGACAGGAGCAGTTTGTGGAGGAACTCATCAAGACGGGCAAGCCCGTGGTGCTGATCGTGTTTGGTGGTCGTGCTCAGGTGATTTCCGGTCTGGCAGAGAAATGCGCAGCTGTGATCCAGGCGTGGTATCCGGGCGAGGAAGGAGGTCGTGCCGTGGCCGATATCCTCTATGGCAAGGTGTCGCCATCGGCAAAACTCTCCGTCAGCTATCCCAGCACCGAGGTCTATGAGCCCATCTGCTATAACCGTTCTTTAGAGAAGGATTCCCGTGTGGCATGGCCTTTCGGGTACGGACTGACCTATACGACGTTTGCTTATAGCAACCTAAAGACCGAGGTGACAGAGCAGGGCGTGAACCTGACTTTTGAGGTGAAGAACACTGGCCAGATGGCTGCTGACGAGATTGTACAGATCTATGTGTCGCCCACAAGTACCGATCAGCCATTACGCCCCATTCAGCTTCAGGGCTTTACCCGAGTGTCGCTGAAGCCCGGAGAGGGCAAGACCGTTAAGGCCAGACTGGATGACGAGCAGTTTGGCTACTACAGCCACGAAGGTGAGCGCCGTTGGAACATACAGCCCGGTGATTACGTCGTGAAAGTGGGTGCTTCATCAACAGATATCCGTTTACAGCAGACGGTAACCCTGACAGGAAACCCCGTCAGTCTGGCCTTGCGTGAGCGCTATTTCTCGAGGTTCCACTAACAGACGATGGAAAGGCTTTGGAATAGTAACTATTGTAAGGTGATGACAGCGAACTTCTCACTGTTCTTCGCCTTCTATATCCTCACACCATTGTTGCCACTCTACCTGAGTGAGCACTTTCATGCAACGAAAGACGTGATAGGACTGGTTCTCTCCGGTTATACCATCACGGCCCTGCTGATTCGTCCGTTTGGGGGGTATATGGTTGATTCCTTCCCTCGTAAGACGGTGCTCATGTGTGCCTTCGCTGCTTTTTCCATCTTTTTTGCAGGCTATCTGGCTGCTTCGACATTACTGCTGTTCATGATTGTCAGGACACTGCATGGCGCCCCTTTTGGTGTGCTGACAACGGCCAACGCGACCGCGGCTATCGACGTACTACCTTCAAGCCGACGAACGGAGGGCATCGGCTATTACGGGCTTAGCAATAATCTGGCCATGGCACTGGCACCCACCATCGGCATCTTTATCTATCAGCTGACCAACAGTTTTGAATTTCTGTTCTGGTTGGCGCTCATTGTGGCTTGTGGCGGGTGGATGACTGATGCCACAGTGACGTTCTCGGAAAAGGAGACGGTTCGTAACAAGTCGAAACTCTCGTGGGACCGTTTCTTCCTGGTGAGTGGCTGGCTGATAGGGGTCAATATGATAGCCTTCGGGTTCAGTTTTGGCGTACTCAGCAACTATCTCGCTATCTATGGCAAGGAAGAGATGGGTGTGATGGGAGGTACGGGCACTTATTTCATGCTTTGTTCCATAGGACTGATGCTCTCGCGATTACAGGGCAGCAAAGCCCTGCGTAAGGGTAGGGTGACTCATAATGCAGGCGAGGGTATGGTGATATCACTTGTGGGCTATACCTTGTTTATCTTTATGCCATCATTTTTCCCGGATAACCATACGGCTATCATGGTAGGTTATTATGGTTCGGCATTGCTGATTGGTCTTGGTAATGGTCACTTGTGGCCCGCCTTCCAGAATATGACTATCAATGTGGCCCGCAACAACCAGCGTGGTACGGCCAACTCCACGATCCTCATTTCGTGGGACATCGGTATGGGGCTTGGCATCCTTGTGGGTGGTGTCGTTGCAGAACTGATTGGCTATGGCGCAGCCTTTTGGACAGTGGTCGTGGTGAACGCTGCCGGTGTGGCCTGCTATTTCTTCGCCACGAGGTCTTTTTTCCTGCGTCGTAACCTTAATCCAACGGTCAGATAAAAAAATATCATTTTTTTTGTATTAATTCAAAGAAATTATTTATCTTTGTAGCCGTATTTGGAATTTATTAACTAAAATATTACCTAACATGAAAAGAATGAATGTAACGGTTTGGGATATTGTGCTCAGCTCGGTAGTCGGTGGACTGATTTCCTGTGGTGTTGATATGCCCAAACAAGAACTTACATCGTATGAGACGATGACAATTAAGAAATCAGACATTGACATTCCTTACAAGTTCAGTGCCAAGATGAAAGGCCAGAACGATGTAACCATTACCCCACAGGTAAGCGGACAATTAATGAAAATAGCCGTCAGTGAGGGTCAACAGGTGAAGAAAGGAACAACGCTCTTTATCATTGACTCCCGCAACGCCCAGTTGGAACTGGAGGCTGCACAGGCCAATCTGCAGGCAGCATTGGCTCAGGAAAACTCAGCCAAACTGGAATACGAGTCGAATAAGAACTTGTTTGAAAAGAAGATCGTGAGCAGTTACATGCTGAACAACTCGGAGAATTCATATAAGCAGGCTCAGGCCTCAGTGGCTCAGGCTCGTGCAGCAGTGAATCGTGCGAAGGTAAACCTCGGCTTCTGCACCATCACGGCTCCTGTATCGGGCGTTATTGGCGAGATTCCTGTACGCACTGGCGACCAGGTTTCTCCGATGACAGAACTGACAATGCTGAGTGGCAACACGACGATGTTTGCAGAGTTCTCCGTAACAGAGGCTATCATCGAGGCCATGGTGCAGTATGGCATGAAGGCAGACGACATAAATAAGTATATCGCCAATCTGCCCGAGGCAACATTTGTGATGAAGAATGGTACGGAGTACCCACATAAGGGTCGCGTCGTCAGTCTGACAGGTGTCGTCAATTCATCAACAGGTTCGCTGACAAGTAAGGTGTCGTTCCCCAACCCCGACGGTCATCTGTACTCCGGCATTCAGGGCACCATCGTCATGCCTTTTGCTGAGAAGGATGTGATTGTCATTCCTCAGAATGCTGTGGTTCGTATGCAGGACAAGACGATTGTCTATAAGGTGAAGGCTGACAGTACGGCTACTGCTATCGACGTGACAACAGAAGATACCAGCAACGGTAAGGACTTCATCGTGACCAGTGGTCTGAATGTGGGTGACCAGATTGTGACTACTGGTGCCAATAACGTGACGGAAGGACAAAAGGTGTTGTTCCCAAAGGAAGAGAAGAGTGAATAATGAAGAGTGATAATTTTGCTTCCGCATTATGAAGAACAATATTTTTATTAATAAATATGTGATGGCTTGCGCCATCTCGATTGTGATTGCGCTGGTGGGCTACCTCTCAATGAATTCACTACCAGTTGAGCAGTATCCGGATATTGCACCGCCAACGGTGTCGGTCTCTACCAGTTATTCTGGTGCTGACGAGAACACGGTGATGAAGTCGGTCATCCAGCCTTTGGAAGAGGCCA
>CAMKUA010000011.1:0-51307 GCA_946415825.1 uncultured Prevotella sp.
CTGGTGCTGTGTCATTGGTGGGTGCAGGCTCTACGACTATCAAGGCCTCGTTTGAGGGCAACACCAACTATAATGCTGCCGAAGACAGTTACACGCTGACCATAGCCAAGGACGATGCCGTGAGTGCAGACCTCAGCTTCTCTTCCCAGACGGCTACAGCCACATACGGAGATGCTTCTGTGACCACTCCGACATTGAGCAACCCTCACCAGTTGTCGCTTACCTGGAGCAGTTCTAAGGAGAGCGTGGCAACGGTTAACAGCTCTGGTGCTGTGACTATTAAAGGTGCAGGGCAGACGGTAATATCCGCAGCCTTTGCAGGAAATGACTCCTATTCAGCAGCGACGATCAGTTACACCCTGACTGTTAACAAGGCTGCTGCGACGGTGACGTTTGCCTCAAAGACAGCCAATGCCAAGATGGGTGAGACTTATGCCGGACAGACTGCCACCACAAGTCCTGAAGGTTTGGTGCTTAAGTATTCTTCAACGAACACAGCTGTGGCAACGGTGAATGAGAGCACTGGTGCTGTGTCATTGGTGGGTGCAGGCTCTACGACTATCAAGGCCTCGTTTGACGGCAACACCAACTATAATGCTGCTGAAGACAGCTATACACTTACCGTGTCGAAGGCCGATGCCGTTGAGGTGGAACTTAGTTTCGCTTCAGATAAGGTAACGGCTACTTATGGAGATGGTACAGTGTCGGCACCCAGTCTGAATAATCCACAACAGTTGTCCCTGACTTGGAGTAGTAGCAATGTAAATGTTGCAACCATTGGCAATAATAATAAGATTCAGATTGTCGGTGCAGGACAGACAGTTATCTCAGCTGCCTTTGCTGGTGATGATACTTATCAGGCCAAGACTGTCAGTTTTACTCTGACAGTGAATAAAGCCGCGGTGACAGTGACATTTGATACAGAGGCTGAAACTGCCACGTTAGGTGAGCCCTTTACCTCGCCCAAGGCTACCATTACTCCTCGTGATCTTCAGCTTGTTTATTCATCAACAGATAAATATATAGCAAAGGTAGAAGGCAGCACGGGAGAAGTAACGTTGAGAGGAGTTGGAACCGTCAAGATTACTGCGACTTTCAAAGGTTCTGATAATTACGAGTCTGCTTCCGCTTCTTATGAGTTGACGGTATTGGAAGGAACTCTGCCCCCTCCGACACTGGAACCGATAGTGAAAGAAGAGGATTATTGGATGGACGAGGAATTCTTCATAAATGCCGATGGCAGTGAAGTGGATCTCTCAAATACCATTATTAACGATATCCTTTTCACCCTGAAGAATCAGAGTTCGCCAGAGGGAGATGGTTACGATACAGAAGAGAAGTGTATTGTGATTAACATTCCGACGTCCGCTTCTACATTAGATGCACTTCTGGCTAATGGTGTGGAGCCTGGTTCTGAAGAGTATGCCAGTCAGTTTACAGGAATGACATTTATGGTGCCACCAGGTGATGGTTATGTGATTGTCACCTCTCAGGAAGCCGAAGGTGCTTATCTGATGGCAAAGGTAGGCGACAGTGAACCAGTAGCCATTCATATGGAGGAGATGGGTGACTACGACATTCCGTACTTGAGCGATGAGATTACATTCGTTTACTTGTGGAAAGCCGGTACAGGTTTCTCGAATGATGTCCGTACAAGGGGAAAGAAGACAATGTCTGATGTGAAGGTTCGTGGTGTTTCTCACAAGAGTAAAGGACGTAGCGGTATCCAGCAAGTGTATGATGATGCAGCTATCGATCAGCCTTGGTATGACTTGAGTGGTCAGCGGATTACTAAACCAGTGAAGAAAGGTGTGTATATCCACGGTAACCGGAAGGTCGTTATCAAATAATCAAAGAGAAGCCTCGCCAATCTGGCGAGGCTTTATTGTTTCTATTTCGGTTGCTCGGCCTCCAATTTGTCGACGGATCCAGAGAGTGGGTTGAGCCAAAGACGAGTGGTATAGCGCTTATTGAAGAGGGCGCCACTAAGGAGTTCTGTATTGCCAAATTGTCCGGCAGGGAAATCCGTAGTCAAGATTGTCTTTTGAGAATCAGAAACCGTTGAACGAAGGCGCCCTGGGATATTGACATAGATGCCAGCCACTTGCTTATTCTTTTTCTTGGGATCGACGGGCTCTGGTGCTGGCACCATCTTTAAATCTTCTATATTAATATAATAAGGTACGCCTGCGAGGTCGTCCTTATCCACTAGTCCCAGTTTCTGAGAGAAACGGAAGAGCACATCGTGCTTGATTTCCTTATCAGGTACGATGGTGAAGGTATATTCTGCTGTATCCTTGATAAGGGTGCCAGTGAAGAGACTGGTAAGAGCCTGGTCTTGTTTGTCAAGTTGGCTGAGCATCAGTTTGAGTTGTTCCCCGTCTTTAGGCATGTTGTCAGCCTGTCCTCTGATAAGCAGATTACGGCTCTCCCGGATTTCGTAGATGTCCTGTGCCGTCAGTTCTGCCATTTTAGCCGTGCTGCCAGCTGCAAGAATCTCCTCACTCATATATTGGCGAGGATTGATAATGGCTTGTCGCGGGGCAGGCACAAAAGGCTCGGGTAATGATAGCTTCTTGGGCTCCGCGTTGATCGCCAACAAGATACCGTCATCGGAGAGGCGGACATTCGTGGCAGAGGTCTTGGCATCGAACTTCACGGCAAACCCCTTTGTTGTGTCAGCAACAGCAAAGGCTTCCTGACGGATGTTGGTAATGCGGTAACTGACGGATGGGTTAGGGGAAACGTCTTGGATGCGCAGATAGCGTTCAGAGTATTTGCAGAAGTCGCCTGGGGTATAGGTGCTTTTTTCTATCTGTATGGTGATGGAAACAGCAGTCTTTGGCAGAAAGTAGATAGCGCCCTCTGTCGTTACACCAGGTGTATAATAACTGCTGGCAGTCTGGGCGTTGAGTGGTAGAAAGGTGCAGATGTATAAGGGCAGGATGATTACCCATTTGGAAATTTTCATACTATTCATTGAGACGTTTGAAGGCATTTGGCAGATACTGGATAATATCACTGGCGATGACGCTTTCCTCGCCAAGTTCGCGAGCTGCGATGTCACCGGCCAGACCATGGAGATACATGCCAACGACACAAGCATCCTCCTGCTTGTAGCCTCTGGCTAGCAAGCCCGTGATGATTCCTGTCAGCACGTCGCCGCTACCAGCTGTCGCCATACCGGCATTGCCTGTAGAGTTAAAAATAATATGTCCGTCTGGCAGACAAAGAGAGGTGTTATGTCCTTTCAGAAGCACATATCCATGAATGCGCTGAGCCAGGTCGCGTGCTTTCATCAACCGTTCATAGCTGTCGGTGCAGTTTCCTTCCAGGCGGTCGAACTCTTTGGGATGAGGTGTTAAGATGATGCCTTTGGGCAACTGCTGTATCCAAGCACGGTGATGGGCAAGGATATTGATGGCATCGGCATCGGCTACTAGCGGGCACTGGGTGCGACGCAACTGGGCGATAATGGCAATGGCAGTCTGTTCGTTTGTACCCAGACCTGGGCCAATGCCAACAGCGTTGAAGTCCTCTGTCTCCACTGCTTCAGAAAAGGTGGTTTCTTCCTTGTCGAACTGTATAATGGCCTCTGGAACGCTAATCTGTATAATCAGGTTGTTGCGCTTGGGAGTGTGTACCGTCACTTTACCTGCTCCTGCTCTCAGACAGGCTTTGGTGGCAAGCACGGCTGCTCCGCCCATGCCATAACTACCTGCGATAATGAGTGCATTGCCCATCTTGCCCTTGTGGGCGAAGGGGTCGCGTTTTAACAATCTTGGTAGGATGTCGCTCTCCTCCAACAGGGTGTACTGGGAGTCGATTTTTTCAATACCTTCTTTGCTCAGGCGGATGTCAAGCACACGCAGTTGTCCGATAAACTGCTGATTCTCTGCGAAGAGGAATGAGAGTTTCTTTTGCTGAAAAGTGAGCGTCATATCGGCACGGATGATATTGGCGCGTACATTATAAGTGTTATCCTCTGGCATCAGTCCCGATGGGATGTCAATGCTGACCACTTTTGAAGGCGAACTGTTGATATACTTTACCAGCGAGGCAAATCCTCCTGCCAGTGGTTTGTTCAGACCAGTTCCAAAGAGACCGTCGATGATAAGCATGTTGGCCTCCAACTGTGGGGGATCAAACTCTTGTGTGACCTCCACGAGGGCTTTCGATCGCTTTTCGACCAGTCGCTGTTTGTTAAGGGTACAGTTTTCTGAAAGATTACCTTGTATATTGAAAAGCCACACCTTTACGTCGTAGTTCTTCTCAATCAGCATCCTGGCAACGGCTAGTGCATCTCCACCATTGTTGCCTGGCCCTGCAAACACAATAACTGGCGTGGCACTGCTCCATGTGTCGGTAATGACTTGTGTCAGTGTCTTAGCGGCACGCTCCATCAGATCAATGGATTTGATGGGCTCGTGGTCAATCGTATATTTGTCAAGTTCGTGCGTCTGGGCACTCGTAAATATTTTCATAGGTGCAAAAATACGAAAAATATGCTAACGAATAGCAGACTTTGGCAGAATTTTTGTAATTTTGCAGAAAATTTAATGTTTTCAGCGTATGGGTATTGTAAAAATCAAGGACAAGACATTTAGAACATCTATCTCTGAAACAGAGATTAAGGCACGTGTGAAGGCCATTGCCCAGCAGATTAGCAAGGATATGGAAGGGAAGAAGCCTTTGTTCTTAGGCGTGCTGAATGGTTCTTTTATTTTTGCTGCTGACCTGATGCGAGAGATGACCATCCCTTGTGAGATTTCGTTTGTAAAACTTGCTTCCTATCAAGGTACAACCTCCACTGGTAAGGTTAAGGAGGTGTTGGGCATCAACGAAGATTTGTCAGGGCGTACTGTGATTATCGTTGAGGATATTGTAGAGAGCGGTCAGACCATGAAGCGAATGATAGAGTCGTTAGGGACTCGGAATCCGTCATCAGTCCATATCTGCACACTGTTTTTCAAACCCGACAAACTGCAGGAGGAGTTGGCGATCGACTATGTGGCTTTCCGCATACCTGACGATTTTATCGTGGGCTATGGGCTCGACTACGACGGACTGGGTCGTGAGCTGAAGGACATTTATACGATTGTTGAGGAATAAAAACGCAACTAGATATGAAGAATATTGTAATTTTCGGAGCGCCAGGTTCTGGTAAGGGAACTCAGAGCCACAAATTGATAGAGAAGTACGGTCTGAACCACATCTCCACTGGTGATGTACTTCGCAATGAGATTAAGAACGGTACCGAACTGGGTAAGACGGCTAAGGGCTTTATCGACAATGGTCAGTTGATTCCCGACGACCTGATGGTGAGCATCCTTGCCAGTGTCTATGACAGTTTTGGAAAGGCTCATAAAGGTGTCATCTTCGATGGCTTCCCCCGTACGATCCCACAGGCTGAGGCTTTGAAGAAGATGCTTGCAGAACGTGGCGACAAGGTGGCTGCTATGATCGAGCTCGACGTTCCTGAGGATGAGTTGATGAAGCGCCTGATCCTGCGTGGTCAGCAGAGCGGACGTGCCGATGACAATGAGGAGACCATCAAGAAGCGCCTCGTGGTGTACCACAGTCAGACTCAGCCCCTTATCGAGTGGTATAAGCAGGAAGGCGTACATTATCATATTAATGGTCTTGGCGAGTTGGATCGGATCTTTGAGGATATCTGCAAAGTAATAGATGGAATCTAATTTCGTTGACTATGTGAAGATTTATTGCCGCTCTGGCAAGGGCGGCAAGGGCTCTATGCATCTTCGCCACGTGAAGTATAACCCCAATGGTGGGCCTGACGGTGGCGATGGTGGCAAAGGGGGTAGCATCATCCTGCGAGGCAATCACAACTACTGGACGTTGCTCCATCTGAAATACGAGCGCCATATCTTTGCAGAGCATGGCGGCAATGGCGGCAAGGACAAGTGCCATGGCACCGATGGCAAGGACGTCTATATCGATGTGCCCTGTGGAACAGTGGTCTATAATGCCGAAACAGGAAAATATGTGTGCGATGTCACCTACGATGGTCAGGAGGTGTTGTTGCTGAAAGGCGGACGTGGCGGATTGGGTAATTTCCAGTTCCGTTCTGCCACCAATCAGGCCCCTCGTTATGCCCAGCCTGGTGAGCCCATGCAGGAGATGACCATTATCCTCGAGCTGAAACTCTTGGCTGACGTGGGCCTTGTGGGATTCCCCAACGCAGGTAAGTCCACACTGGTGTCCTCGCTGTCCAATGCCCGTCCGAAGATAGCCAATTATCCTTTTACCACGATGGAGCCCTCTTTGGGTATTGTGGGTTATCGCGACAACAAGTCGTTTGTGATGGCTGATATCCCCGGCATTATCGAAGGAGCCTCTGAGGGTAAGGGCCTCGGACTGCGATTCCTTCGCCATATCGAGCGTAACTCGCTGTTGCTCTTCATGGTTCCTGGCGATACCGATGACATCAAGCGCGAATACGAGATCCTGCTCAACGAGTTGGCACAGTTCAATCCGGAAATGCTCGACAAGCACCGTGTGCTGGCAGTGACCAAGTGCGATCTGCTTGACGACGAGCTCATCGAGATGCTCAAGGAGTCGCTCCCCAAAGATCTGCCCGCTGTCTTCATCTCTGCCGTTACTGGTTTCGGACTCGAAGAACTCAAAGATGTGCTCTGGCGCGAACTGAATGCTGAGAGCAACAAACTCGCCTCCGTCATGGCTGAAGACACCCTCGTACATCGTGACAAGGATATGAGCCATTTTGCCCAGGAACTGGCTGATGAGGGTGAGGATGGAGATATCGAGTACATCGACGACGATGAGATAGTGGATATCGAAGATCTTGAGGATTTCGAATATGAGGAAGAAAATCCTTAAACCCCAATTGACCTATTACGATATTGCTGAAGGCGTAACAGCCTTCAGTTCTACTCGTCATGGTGGCTATAGTCAGGGTCCTCATGGGGAGTTCAATGTCAATCTCTTTTGTGGTGACGAGCCCGAAGACATTGCTTCCAACCGCAAGACCTTGTGCCAGTTGCTGAAGATCGGCACCGATCGTCTTGTCATGCCCCATCAGGTCCACGAGACGGGCATTGCCCAGATAGGTCACACCTTCTTCCGTCTTTCTGAAGAGGTGCGACGTCAGGTGCTAGAAGGCATTGATGCCCTGATGACCAACCTGCCTGGTGTCTGCATTGGCGTTTCCACTGCCGATTGTATTCCCATCATCATTTACGACCCCGAACATCATGCAGCCAGTGTGGTTCATAGTGGTTGGCGAGGCACGGTGGCCAATATCGCAGGTGTAGCCGTGACCTCGATGCAGATGGCCTATCACTCTCGTCCTGAAGTCCTGAAAGCCGTGATTGGTCCGGGCATCTCACTCGAGCATTTCGAGGTGGGCGATGAGGTCTATGAGCAGTTTGCCGGGGCGGGTTATCCCATGGAGCAGATTGCCCGTCGCAATGAGAAATGGCATATCGATCTGTGGCAGTGTTGTCGTCTTCAGTTAGAAGATGTGGGGCTTCAGACGGATCATATTGAGGTGTCGGGCATCTGTACCTATGCCCATTCCGACGACTATTTCTCAGCCCGCAAACTGGGTGTTGATTCAGGTCGCATCCTGACTGCTGTTGTCCTTCATTAGCTTTTCATAAGTTTTTTTGCGAAAAATAAAAAAACTTTCGGTTTTATCACTTTATCTCAATTCTTTTGTTTAAATTTGCAACCGAAAAGGTATATTCGGTCTTTGACCGATAGGTATAATTAATTAAAACAGTTCATTTTTATGCAGAAAAGATTTTTCTTGCTGATTGTTACGCTGCTGACCATGTCGCTGGCAGCTGTGGCTCAGGTTACGACCTCTGGTATCACAGGTATCGTAACTGCAGGCGGTGAAGAGGCCATCGGTGCCACCATTACCGCTAAGCACGTTCCTTCTGGATCTGTTTATCGTGCAGTGACCAATGTGAACGGACGCTACACCATTACCGGTATGCGTTCTGGTGGTCCTTACGAGGTGGAGTTCAGCTACATTGGCTATCAGACAACGAAGTTGACAGGTATTACTCTCGCCCTGGGACAGAATGGCGTGGTCGATGCAGCTCTTCAGGAGGGTAGCGAAATGCTACAGGAGATTGTGATTACTGCTGATGGCAACAACACCATGCGCAGTGATCGTTCAGGAGCCGTAACCAACATTGATGCCAATGCGATGGCAAACGTACCAACCATAGGCCGTTCAATGACCGACATCATGAAGCTTACTCCTCAGAGTAGCTCAGCCAGTGGTATGGCAATTGGTGGTGGTAACTACCGTCAGTCAAGCATCACCGTCGATGGTGCAGCCTTCAACAACGCGTTTGGTCTGGGTTCTAGTCCGCTCCCTGGTGGAGGTACTCCTATCTCGCTCGATGCACTCGATCAGATGACTATCTCCATTACTCCGTACGACGTTCGTCAGAGCGGATTCACCGGTGGTGGTATCAATGCCGTTACCAAGAGTGGTACCAACGAGTTCAAGGGTAGCCTTTACACCTACCTTACCAGTACATCTTTGAAGGGTAACCGTGTGGGTAATACCGTGTTCGATGTGGAAGACGGACATAACAACACCTATGGTGCAACTCTCGGAGGCCCAATCATCAAGGATAAGCTTTTCTTCTTCGTCAATGGTGAATATGAGGACAATGTGATTGCCGGACCTGTGGCTCGTGCTGGTGATGGTTCTGTGCCTTACTCTACGACCAACCGTCGTCCACAGATTGAGGAATTGGAGGGTCTTTCCAATTATCTGCAGAAGACCTATGGTCTGAGCACAGGTCCCTGGCAGGATTATAACATCAAGACACCTGCTTATCGTATCCTCGCCCGTTTGGACTGGAACATCAACGACAACCATAAGTTCAATATTCGTTTCACCAATTCTAACCGTAAGAGCTCCAGCCCTGCTTCTGCCTCTCGTTCTGTAGGCTCTAACAGGTCAAACGACATCTACGGTGGTAGTCAGAATGATTTTGGTAGCAATACCAACTATGGTATGAGTTCACTCTCGAGCCGTTACTATGCAGAATATCGTTTTACCTCGTTCGCAGCTGAGTTGAACTCTAAGTTTGGTAAGTTCAACAACACCCTTCGTGGTACTTACTCATTCCAGGATCAGCCTCGTTCTACGGAGTATAACGATGCAGCTCCAATCGTGGAAATTGTGATGAATGATGGTCAGGACCACTATCCTTCTTGGGCTTACACGGGTGATATCTTCACCTATATCAACCTGTCTCAGACCAAGAATACCGTTATCACTGACGAGGTGAACGTCACACTGGGTAAGCACAACCTCTTTGCTGGTCTTCAGTACGAGCACAACTTCGCAGCCAACGGCTATGCCCAGGCAGCTGCAGGTTACTATGTGTACGAGGCTACATCTGAAGAGGCTGCTACGGGCAACTGGGGTGCCGTCTTTGGGCGCTCTCCGCGTGCCTTCGGTGTCACTTACGGTAATAATCCCAGCCACTCGAGTTTCACCTCAGAGATGAGCACTAATCAGTGGTCGCTCTATTTCCAGGACAACATCACCTGGAGCGAGCGTTTCCGCACTTCTATAGGTGTACGCTTCGAGTTGCCTTCTTATCCCTCACTGAAGGATAACTACAATGCTGATTACTACGCCCTCGACTTCGGAGGTCGTCACTTCCGTACCGACAATGTGCCCGATGCCAGTGTGAGCTTCTCTCCACGTGTTGGTTTCAACTGGGACATCACAGGCGATCGTAAGTACATCCTCCGTGGAGGTACTGGTCTCTTCGTAGGTCGTATGCCGTTCGTATGGCTTATTTCAGCTGTAGGTAACTCTGGTATGGGCCAGACCACCTATTGGGCTACTCAAGAGAATGGCGGCATCCTGCCCACCTTCACGATGAGTCAGGAGGATATGCTGAGGCAGATCAATGCCACCAGCTCGACCTCTGTTCCTGGTAGTCCTACTATCCTGAGCGAGGATTTGCGCATGCCTAAGACCTGGAAGGCCTCTCTGGCATTCGACGCCAAGTTGCCTTTCGGTATCGACTTCACCACCGAGTTTATCTATAACAGGGATCTGAACCCCGTGGTTGTATCTAATGCCAATGTCTATTGGGACGGCACTTCTACCATTGACCTTGGTCATGGTGATGTGCGTCACAAGATGTCAACTTACAACAGGCAGAATGCTTATCTGTTGGAGAATGCAGGCTCGAAGGCTTACTACGCCTCACTGAGCTTCCAGCTGCACAAGGCCTTCGACTTCGGTCTCGACCTGAATGCCAGCTACACACTCTCAACGGCTAAGAGCTATACCGAGGGTATTGGCGACCAGGTGTCATCAGCCTACAACAACTATCGTAACTCCATCAATGCTGTGAATGACAACGAGACAGGTTATGCTACCTACGTAGCTCCTAACCGTCTGATTGTCGGAGCTAGCTATAAGCTGAAGGAGTCGAAGAACGCCACCTCTACGTTCAGCCTCTTCTATGATGCCTATCAGTATGGTTATCTGGGCAACTATGCCTATAGCCGTTACTCTTACATCTTCAACAGCAATGTCAATAGCGACCCGTCGGCTCCTGGCAACCTGCTCTATATTCCTGCTTCACGTCAGGAACTGAACAGCTGGGACTTCAAGGAGGGTAAGGTTAATGGTGAGACTTATACCGCAGATATGCAGCGTAACGACTTCTGGGAGTTCATCAACCAGGATGACTACCTGAAGGATCGCAAGGGTGAGTACACAGAGCGTGGTGGCGCTAAGATGCCTTGGCATCATCAGCTCGACTTCAAGTACCTGCGCGACATGAATGTTCAGATCGGTAAGACCAAGCACGCTCTGCAGCTCGGTATCGATATCGAGAACGTCCTGAACTTCCTCTGCAAGGACTGGGGTCTCTACAAGCAGATTACGGGTAACACGTTGCTGACTTACGATGCTAAGAACAATCAGTATCAGTACAACCTTGTGAATGGTGAGCGCCACCTCTCAACGTCGCAGAACTACGAGAGCACCGCTTCTACCTATCGCATCCAGTTCACGATCCGTTACCTCTTCAACTAAGGCATTCGGACGTTGATAAAGCCAATCCCCGTCGGAGTTCGTCTCTGGCGGGGATTCTTTGTTTCTGCAACGTAAGTAAGCTGTTTTTTTATCGGGTATCATTTTTCGTTTCAAACTTTGAAACGTACGTACCAAACTTTGAAACGTACATACCAAAGTTTGAAACGAAAAAAGAAACGGGTGGAAAACAGTCCGGAAACGTATAAAAAGCAGAAAGGGTGTTCCACAAAAGTGAAACACCTTCTCTCTCTGGTAGGGACACCCGGGCTCGAACCGGGGACCTCTGCAATGTGACTGCAGCGCTCTAAACCAACTGGGCTATGCCCCTGAGATTTTTGTTTTGCGGGTGCAAAGGTAAGCAATATTTTTGAAATCGCCAACGTTTTAGCGGTTTTTTTCTTGTCTTATTTCAATTTCAGCTTTTTCTTTGCGTCGTCTATTTCATAATTCAGTTGGATTGCCTTCTCTGTAACCGAGGCTCCTTCCTCGTTTTCCCCAGATACGCTCTTTTCCAATTGCAGCCTTTTCTTGCGGTAGCTCTCCAGTTCCTCGTTGGTAACGTCCATGATCTGCTGGCATTGCCGGAACCGGCGCTTCATGATCTTGAGGAGCTCTCCGCTTACGAGGGTTGGCGAAAGGTAGTCGAAATTAAGGAAGGTCTTGGCGGTGCCCTTCTGTTCTCTGATGAAGCTCTTTTGGGTGGAGTCGCAAACCGCCGTTTTATACTGCTTGCGGTCCAGGTAGAATTCGGCCACATTCTGGGTGAAGAGCACGTTGCCCACCGTGTTGATGGTTTCGATGCTCGACGAGAAGATGTGCTCTGTGGTCTCGGGATAGTCCAACTGTGGAATGATGACTGCCAGATGGAACCTCAGGCTGTCGAATCTGGTGGTGTCTTTGGCGATTTGCAGCTGATACTGCATCAACTGTTGCAGGTTGGAGTCGACTGCGGCTACCGAATTCAGCGAGGTGTACATATCGTACATCACCATCATCACAATCTCTCGCTTTTCCTTTTGCTTCTTGTTGTAGTCGATGATACCGGCCGTACCGAAGGTAAGGGCGATGGATACGGTGGTGGCAAACAGCGACAGCAGGAACTGCTTGAGCAAAAAAAGTTTGTTTTTGCGCTATAACTATAATTATTCTTAATGCGTGCGCGTATATTCATATTAATTTTGTACCTTTGCATGCAAAATTAAAATTAGAGTTTATAGTTTAGAGTTTAAAGTTTACAGATATGGCACAAGAAGATGTTTTTAAGAAGATCGTGAGCCACTGCAAGGAGTATGGCTTCGTGTTTCCCTCAAGTGAGATTTACGATGGTTTAGGCGCCGTTTATGATTATGGTCAGAACGGTGTGGAGCTGAAGAATAATATCAAGCAGTATTGGTGGAAGGCCATGACGATGTTGCACGAGAACATCGTAGGTATCGATAGCGCCATCTTCATGCACCCCACGATATGGAAGGCTTCAGGTCATGTTGACGCTTTCAACGATCCCCTCATCGACAACCGCGACTCGAAGAAGCGCTATCGTGCTGACGTGCTGATCGAGGACCAGATTGCCAAGTACGACGAGAAGATACAGAAGGAAGTGGAGAAGGCCCGCAAGCGCTTTGGCGACAGCTTTGATGAGGCTAAGTACTTGGAGACCAGCGAGCGCGTGAAGGAGACCAAGGAGAAGCGTGACGCTCTGCATGCCCGTTATGCAGCTGCTATGCAGGGTCCGGATCTCGACGAGCTGAAGCAGATTATCCTCGACGAGGAGATCGTATGTCCCATCAGTGGAACCCGCAACTGGACGGATGTGCGCCAGTTCAACCTGATGTTCTCTACCGAGATGGGTGCCAGTGCCGATGCTTCGATGAAGATCTACCTGCGTCCGGAGACGGCTCAGGGTATCTTCGTGAACTACCTGAATGTGCAGAAGACTGGTCGTATGAAGATTCCTTTCGGTATCGCCCAGATTGGTAAGGCTTTCCGTAACGAGATTGTGGCCCGTCAGTTCATCTTCCGTATGAGGGAGTTCGAGCAGATGGAGATGCAGTTCTTCGTGCAGCCCGGTACGGAACTGGAGTGGTTCCCGAAGTGGAAGGAGACCCGTATGAAGTGGCATCAGGCCCTGGGCTTCGGTGCAGAGAACTACCGTTTCCACGACCACGACAAGTTGGCTCACTATGCCAACGCTGCTACCGATATCGAGTTCAAGATGCCGTTTGGCTTCAAGGAGGTGGAGGGTATCCACTCTCGTACCAACTTCGACCTCTCGCAGCATGAGAAATATAGTGGCAAGAGCATCAAGTACTTCGATCCTCAGACCAACGAGAGCTATACCCCGTATGTCATCGAGACCTCTATCGGTGTCGATCGTATGTTCCTCTCTATCATGTGCCATGCCTATGAGGAGGAGAAGCTCGAGAATGGCGAGACCCGCGTGGTGCTGAAGTTGCCTGCAGCCCTGGCTCCTGTGAAATGTGCCGTGATGCCTCTGGTGAAGAAGGACGGTCTGCCCGAGAAGGCCCGTGAGATCATTGACCAGCTGAAGTTCCACTTCAATTGCCAGTACGACGAGAAGGACTCTATCGGAAAGCGCTATCGTCGTCAGGACGCCATTGGTACCCCATACTGCGTTACGGTGGATCACGACACCCTGAACGATGGTTGTGTAACGCTTCGCTTCCGTGACACGATGGAGCAGGAGCGCGTGGCCATCAGTGAGCTGAACTCGATTATCGAGGATAAGGTGAGCATCGCATCATTACTGAAGAAACTCCAATAAGAATGAAGCATTGGAAATACATATTGCTGGGCGTGATGCTATTCCCATTCATGGGAATGGTGTCATCGTGCAGTGATGACAGTTCTGAGGAAGACGACCATGCCAACTGGCAGGAGCGCAATGAGGCTATGACCAACCAGTGGGCCTCTAACACCTCGCTGAAAAAGATCAAGTGCTACACGAAGGATCAGGCGTCGGTGGGTGCCAACAGCGACTATATCTATGTGGAGGAGTTGGCTGATACCCCAGAGACGAATCCTGAGTGCAAGCCCATGGCCAGCGAGGACTCCCCGTTGTTTACGGATAAAGTATGGGTGGCCTATCGCGCCCGTCTCATCCCCACCACTGCCTATCCTGAGGGTGAGGTCGTGGACCAGTCGTTCTCTGGCAACTTCAGTTGGAAGACGGCAGATGTTACCGAGGGCAGCAGTTTTATCCCTGGGTTCAGTACGGCCCTGATGCACATGCACGTTGGCGATCGCTGGCGTGTGTACATCCCCTATCAGTTGGCCTATGGGACGAGTTCTTCTTCGCCACCCGCCTATAGCAACATGATCTTCGAGATAGCCCTGTTCGACTTCTGGAATCCAGACGACGAACGTCCGAATGATTTCAAGGCGAGGGCAGAATAGAATAAAAGGAAAGGAGGAAATATGGCAAAGTACGCTGATTACATCAAGCGGATCGAGATCGACTCGCTGTGGAGTGGAAAGAAGCATGTTGTTTGGGAACTGAACCGTCAGGTGAACATCCTGAGCGGTATCAATGGTGTGGGTAAGAGCACCATCCTGAACAAGGTAATCAAGAGCGTGAACACCAATGGCGACATTATCAACCACCTGTTGAAGGGCGTGAAGATCGATGTGGAACCAGCTGATGCTACCCACATCCGGTTCGACATTATCCGTTCGCTCGACTCGCCCATGCTCGACAACGAGACGCTTAACATGGTGGACACCCGTATCCGTTCTGCCCTCGACTTCCAACTGTTCCACTTGCAGAGAAAGTTTCTCGACTATCAGGTAAACATCGGCAACCGTATCATTGCTGAGCTCCAGACGGGTAACACAGATGCTGCCCAGCATCTCTCAGAGAAGAAAAAGCGTTTTCAGGATATGGTTGACGAACTCTTCAACGAGACGGGAAAGAAGATTGTACGTACGGAGAACGAGATCCGTTTCTCGCAGATTGGTGAGACACTGGTGCCCTATCAGTTGTCGAGTGGTGAGAAGCAGATCCTGGCCATCTTGCTGACCGTTCTGGTAGAGGATAATCAGCCCTATGTGCTGTTTATGGACGAGCCCGAGGTTTCGCTGCATATCGAGTGGCAGAAACGACTCATCGACCTTTGCATCGAGCTGAATCCCAACGTGCAGATTATCCTGACCACTCACTCGCCCGCAGTGGTGATGAACGGTTGGGTGGACAGTGTGACTGAGGTAAGCGACATTACTGTTTAGTTGACAGTTGATAGTTGACAGCTTATGCCTAGCCGACTGAAGGATAACCTGAACTCACGCTATTTCGAGGCTGCTAATGCACTGACTTCGAAGAAGGCACGACATAGGATAGTGGCCTATGTCGAGAGTTACGATGATATCTATTTCTGGCGGACAGTGCTCTCTGAGTTTGAGAACGACAAACGCTATTTCGAGGTGATGCTGCCCTCGAAGGTCAACCTTACCAGGGGCAAGAAGTCGGTGCTGATGAACTTCCTTGAGGGCGAGCCCTTGGGCAAGGATATGATAGCCTGTGTGGATGCCGACTACGACTATCTGATACAGGGGCGTACGGCTCAGTCGAAGCGGGTGCTAAGCAGTCCCTATGTATTCCATACCTATGTCTATGCCATCGAGAACTTTCAGTGCTATGCCCCGTCGCTCCATAATGTGTGTGTCTCTGTGACGCTCAACGACCATCGCATCTTCGATTTCCGAGGCTATTTCCAGGCTTTCAGCGAGGCCATCTTCCCACTCTTCGTCTGGTCGATCATGGTGTATCGCAATGGCAATTATCCCAAGTTCTCAATCTCTGACTTCAACCGCATAGCCGACCCGGGAGGGTTCAACGTGCAGAATCCAGAGCCCTCGATCGCCAATGTCAGGCGCAAGGTGCGCACCAAGGTCAACGACCTTCAGCGCCAGTTCCCTGATGCCAAGGAGGAGTATCTGGCCACGAAGGACGATCTGAGGGCACTGGGGGTGACGCCTCAGACCACCTATTTATATATTCAGGGTCACCATCTGTTCGACACGGTGGTGTCGCCCATCCTCTCGAAGGTGTGCAACCTGTTGCGACAGGAGCGCCAGAACGAGATCTACTATGCAGTAGCCCACAAGACACAGAAGCGCAACGAGATGACTTGCTACGAAAACTCGTTGCAAGACATCAAGGTAATGCTCAAGAAGAACAGTGGTTATATGGCCTCTGAGCAGTTCCGACAGATACAGGATGATATCCGTCATTATTTAGGCACGGATTAACACGCTTTGGTAATCCGTGCCTAAAATCCTATACGAAGGTTTCGAGGAATTTGACAGTTCCGCTTACTTTCACCTCGCCAGAGGTGGCAGGGAGCAGAATGGTGTCGCCCATCTGGAAGTCGAGCGTCTCGCCATTGGCACTAACGGTACCCTTGCCCTTCACGGCAATGAGGATCACAAACGAGTCGAGTTCTGAGTAGTCGAGCATCATAGGCTCCGTCAGGTCATAGACGGCTGTTGTGAAGTGGGGACACTCCACCAACTGCACACCCTCATTCTCCTTGGGCTCGTAGCCAGCTCGGTAGTTTGGCAGTACCGTGTAGTCGATGCTCATGGCAGCCTCTTTTGTATGGAGTTCACGATAGTTGCCATTCTTGTCCTTGCGCTTGAAGTCGTAGATGCGATAGGTTACGTCAGAGGTCTCTTGGATCTCTGCCACAAAACAGCCAGAACCAATGGCGTGGATGCGCCCTGCAGGGATGAAGAACACGTCGCCCTCCTTTACCTCGTAGCGAGCCAGGGCATCGGTGATGGTGTCGTTCTCCACCATCTCCTCATACTCCTCAGGTGTGATCTTCTTCTTCAGGCCATTATAGAGCATGGCCCCTGGTGCTGACTCCAGTACATACCACATCTCAGTCTTGCCACGAGTCTTGCCCAGGCGATGGGCCGTCTCGTCGTCAGGATGTACCTGGATGCTGAGATCCTGGCAGGCGTCAATAAACTTGATGAGCAGGGGGAACTCATCGCCAAAGCGCTCGTAGTTGTCCTTGCCAACGAGTTTCTCCTTTTGTTCGCTTACCAGCTGGTTAAGACTCTTGCCCTTGTCTTGCCCTGTGGCCACAATGGTCTCACTGCCGTTGACGCCTGAGATCTCCCAACTCTCGCCAACGCGCTCCATCTGTGTGTCTAAATGTTTGAAGGGGATAATCTTGTCACCTCCCCAGAGTGTCTGCTTCAGCAGCGGTTCGAATTTGTACATTGTTTATAGTAGTTTTACCTTTTACCTTCTTACTTTTTTACCTTTCCTTTTTTACCTTTATCAGTTTTCTTTCCAGAAACTTCGTGTGAATAGCACGAGCACCGTCATAATCTCCAGACGTCCCATCAGCATCAGCAGACAGAGTGTCCACTTGATGTAATCAGGCAACATCGACCAGTACATGACGGCTCCCACCTGATTGCTCAGCGAAGGCCCCACATTGCTGACGCAACTCAGGGCTATCGTCATGGAATTCGCACTGTCGATGCCAGCCAGCGACATGATGGCAGCAGTAACCACCAGCATGATGATGTCGAGGGTGAAGAAAGCGAAGATTGACACCAGACGGGTGCGTTGCACGTTCTGTCCGTTGATCTTTACTGGCAATACGGCATTGGGATGCAGAATCTGACGGAAGTCATTGCGGATAACCTGTAGCAGCATCATACCACGGATACACTTGAATCCGCCACTGGTACTGCCTGCACAGGCTCCCAGGAACATGATGCCTCCCAGGATAAACCACGTGAAATGAGGCCACAGGCCCACCTCGTCGTTGAACATACCCGTGGTCGTCATAAACGATACCACCTGGAAAAGTGCGTTGCGGAACGACTGCTCCAGACTGTAGTCCAATCGCGTAAACAGCAGGTACATGATCCAGAGCGTGGCACCTATGACGATGGTGATATAGAGTTTCAGTTCTGAGTTGCGGAAGAGGGCATTGATCTTCCCCTTGAAGATGCATATATATAATAAGGTGAAGTTGATGCCTGAAAGGAACTGGAACACGATGCAGATGTAGTCGATGGTGGGTGAATTGAAATACATCGTACTCTCGTTATGGATGGCAAAGCCACCGGTGGCTGTCGTCGTCATAGAGTAGTTGAGGGCTTCGTACCAATTCATACCAGCCAGGAAGAAGGATATGCCACAGCCAATGGTCAGGAAGAGGTAGATGCTCCAGATCCACTTCGCAGTGGTCGAAAGGCGAGGGTGCATCTTGGCCTTGATGGGGCCTGTAGCCTCTGCGGCAAACACCTTCACACTACCACTGACTAGTGAGGGGAGAATGGCGATGGTAAAGAACAGGATTCCCAGTCCGCCTATCCATTGCATCAGCGATCGCCAGAACAGGATGCCGTGGGGCAACACTTCCACATCGTCGATGATGGTCGCTCCAGTAGTGGTGAAGCCCGAGATGCTCTCGAAGTAGGCGTCCGTCAGGTTTGTAATGCTGCCATGGATCATAAAGGGGAAGATACCGAAGAGCGAGAAGATCAGCCATACAGCCGTTACCAACAGATAAGCATCTCGACGACTCAGTGTGTTTTCAGCATTTCTGCCCATGAAAAGGAAAAGGAATCCGCATCCGAAGGTCAACAGCAGCGACATCAGGAAAGCGATCTGGTCGTCCTCATTGTAGTAGAACGACATCACTGCACACCAAGCCATGAAGAATGCCTCAATGAACAGCAGCGACCCGATGATCTTGCTGATGATACGGAAGTTTACCATATCGTGTTCTTTTTGAAGAATTTCTCTACATTGTTCAATTTCTGTTCGTGGCAGAAGACCATGACGGAGTCGCCAGCCTCGATCTGCGAGTTACCATTCACAAGCATGCCAGTGCCATTGCGCACCAGTCCTCCGATGGTCACTCCGAAAGGCATGCCCAGGTCCTTGACAGGCTTCTTCGTCACCTTCGAGCCCTCTGCAGCAGTAAACTCTGCCACCTCTGCATCCACCAGCATCAGCGAGCGCAGGTTCTCTACGTCGGCATCGAGCATCATCTGGAAGATATGACTGGCTGCGATGGTCTTCTTGTTGATGATGGTACCAATATCCAGACTCTCTGCCATTGATACGTAGTCGAGGTTCTCCACCATAGCCACCGTCTTTCTCACACCCAGTTTCTTTGCAGTCAGACAGGCCAGGATGTTTGTCTCTGCATTCCCCGTCAGGGCTACGAAGGCCTGCGTGTTCTTGATGCCTTCTTCTTCGAGCAGACCCAGATCGCGCCCATCTCCATGAATCACCATGGCTTCGTTGTCCTCAAGCAACTCGTTCAGTCGGTCACAACGCTGGGCATCTTTCTCAATGATCTTCACACTCATGTAGTTGGGAATGGTCAGGGCAGCTCTGACAGCCGTCTTTCCACCACCCATGATGATCACGTTCTTCACATCGGTATAGTGCTCCTTGCCCACAATCTTGCGGATATAGGGGATATACTCCTTGGTGGTCATGAAATACACGAGGTCGTTCACTTTCAGTTCATCCATACCACCAGGAATCAGGGTGTCGCCATTGCGCTTGATGGCCACGACATGATAGGGGTCGTCGGGTCCGCAGAGGTTACGCAGGGGCTGGTTCAGGATCTCTGCTGCTTCTCTCAACTTAATGCCCAACAGGATAAGGGCCCCGTCGTGCACATCCCAACGCTGACGTACCCAAGAGAGTTTCAGTCCGTTGGTGATGTCGATGGCTGCGAGCACCTCCGGGTAGATCAGCGAGTCAACACCGAGGTTCTTGAAGAAGGGTTGCAGGTCGGGCGACAGGTATTCATAGTTGTCGATACGGGCAACGGTCTTTTTGGCGCCAAGGGCATGGGCCAGGATACAGGCATTCAGGTTGATGCTCTCTTCAGGGGTCACACCCACAAACAGGTCAGCATGCGGTACATCTGCTTCTTTCAAAGCCTGGATGCTGGTGGGCGAGGCCTGATAGGTCATCACGTCGTATTCACTGAGCGTGCTCAGTCTATCTTCGTCAGCGTCGATCAGCACACAGTCCTGATGCTCCCGCGAAAGAAGTTTCGACAGATGAGTACCTACGGCACCTGCACCGGCTATTACGATCTTCATATCTCCTTAATGGCTTTGATGATTCCTTCCGTGCCAATGCCTACGATGTTCTGCAACTCGTCCACTGTACCATGTTCCACAAACTCGTCGGGCAATCCCAGACGAACCACCTTGGGCTGGTAGCCATGGTCGTTCATCCATTCCAGTACAGCTGAGCCCAGACCACCCCGTTTGACGCCATTCTCCACCGTGATGATCTTCTTGAACGTCTTACCCACCTCTTCGAGTATCTTCTCATCGATGGGTTTCAGGAAGCGCATGTCGTAATGGGCTACACTGATGCTGTCGCCTAACCTGGCGATGGCCTCTGTCACGTTGTTGCCTATCGGACCAATGCTCAGCACAGCCACGTCGCTGCCATCGTGCATCTTGCGTCCTGTGCCTACCTCCACTTTCTCTAGCGGACAGCGCCAATCCTGCAACACACCACCACCTCTTGGATAACGGATTACGAAAGGACCCATGTCTGGCAATTGGGCTGTGTACATCAGTCGTCGCAGCTCATGTTCGTCCATGGGCGACGAGATGGTCAGGTTAGGAATGGGGCGCAAGGCTGCCAGGTCGAAGGCACCATGATGGGTGGCACCGTCCTCGCCTACGAGTCCTGCACGGTCAAAGCAGAACACCACGTTCAGATTCAGCAAGGCTACGTCGTGGATGATATTGTCGTAGGCCCTCTGTGCAAAGGCACTGTAGATATTGCAGAAGGGCAGAAGCCCGTCTTTCGCCATACCACCCGAGAAGGTGACTGCGTGCCCCTCAGCGATACCTACGTCGAAGGTGCGCTGAGGCATCTCCTTCATCATGATGTTCATCGAACAACCTGAGGGCATGGCAGGTGTTACGCCTACGATCTTCGGATTCTGCTTGGCCAGTTCCAGAAGGGTATGTCCAAACACATCCTGATACTTCTGGGGTTTGTTGGGATCGTTGTCCACCAGGCGCTCACCCGTATCTGGATTAAACTTACCAGGGGCGTGCCATACGGTGACATCTTTTTCTGCCGGAGCATAGCCATGACCTTTCTGGGTGTGCAGGTGCAACAGTTTGGGCCCCTTCATCTCCTTCATCTGTCGGAGGATACGCACCAGTTCCTTCACGTTGTGCCCGTCGAAGGGTCCGAAGTAGCGTATGTTCATACCCTCGAAGATGTTCTGCTGGTGCGAGATGGCACTCTTCAGGGCGTTCGACAGTCGGATGATGCCCTTCCGTCGGTCTTCGCTGAGCATACCCTTGCTGTGCATCCACCGTGAGGCCTTGAAACGGATGGCGTTATAGGTCTCGTTGGTACTCAGGTTCAGCAGGTATTGTTTCATGCCACCCACAGAGCGGTCGATCGACATATTGTTGTCGTTGAGGATAATCAGCAGGTCGTTGGGCGACGACGAGACGTTGTTAAGTCCCTCGAAAGCCAGTCCGCCACTCAGTGCACCGTCTCCGATGACAGCTACTACGTGGCGATCGTTCTTCCCCTCCAGCTGAGCCGCTACAGCCATACCCAACGCTGCAGACACGGAGTTTGAGGCATGGCCACAGGCAAAGGTGTCATACTCACTCTCCGTAGGCGATGGGAAGGGCTTGATGCCACCCAACTTGCGATTGGTACAGAACTGCTCGCGACGCCCTGTCAATATCTTATGGCCGTAGGCCTGATGACCCACGTCCCACACAATACGATCCTCTGGGGTATTATAAACATAATGGAGTGCAACGGTAATCTCCGCCACGCCAAGACTGGAAGCTAAATGTCCAGGATTCACAGCCACCTCTTCGATGATATCCTCTCGAAGTTCGTCGCACAACTGGGGTAATTGGTTGATATCCAGCCGTCTTAAATCTTCAGGCGACTTAATCCCATTCAGTAGTGTAAATTCCTTTTTGTCCACAATGAATTATTTATGTGTGCAAAGATACACTAATTTTAAGTAATCGCAAAGTTTTTTTGCAAAAATATTCTATTTTTGTACCAAGTTTTTTCCTTAAAAGATTTGGAGATATCAAATATTACTATTACTTTTGCAGAAAAATCATCGTGAAGTACATCGCCCTGCCCTTCAAGGAAGTGCGCCCTCTGCCGTTCTATCTGGCCATGGAAGAATATGTGGCCCGTCGTGTCAGCGAGCCCGAGTGTTTCTTCATGTGGCAGGTGGAGCCCACCGTTATCTATGGGCGCAACCAGGTGCAGGAAAACGAGGTCAACATCCCCTATTGCCGTGAGCATGGCATCCGGGTGGTGCGTCGCAAGAGTGGGGGAGGCTGTGTGTATGCGGATATGGACAATCTGATGCTGTCGTATATCACGACGGGCGAACATGTGGGTTTCGCCTTCAACCAGTTTGTCAACATGATTCTGCTGGTACTCCGTAAGGCAGGTGTCCAGGCCACTGGCACCAGTCACAACGATATCATGATTGGTTCTCATAAGGTCTGTGGTACGGCCTGTTACCATCTCCAAGGCAGGTGTATCGTCCATAGCACGATGTTGTACGACACCAACATGACCCACATGCTGAACGCCATCACCCCAGGGCCCGAGAAACTCGAGAAGAAGGGTATCGAGAGCGTTCGCCAGCGCATCACGCTGCTGAAGCACCACACCTCGCTTTCGCTCGACGAACTGAAGGTGCTCATTCGCGAAACCCTCTGCAAGGGTGAGTTGATGCTCACACCCGAAGATGTTGAAAACATTGAACAAATGAATATACTATAAACTATGTCAATTAAACAAGAATTAGAAAAGAAAAGCAAGCGCACTTGTCTTTTTGACAAGCACTTGTCGTTAGGCGCTATGATGGTGGAGTTTGGTGGCTTCGATATGCCTCTGCTCTATCAGAATGCAGGTATTGCGCCAGAGCACATGGCTGTTCGCGAGCATGTAGGACTCTTCGATGTCTCCCACATGGGTGAGGTGACTGTGAAGGGTCAAGATGCTGAGCGCTATGTCAATCACATTTTCACCAACGATGTCACGGGTATGCCAGTGGGTAAAATTCTTTACGGCATGATGTGCTACGAGAACGGAGGAATCGTCGATGACCTCTTGGTCTATAAGATGGGCGAGAACAACTTTTTCCTCGTTATCAATGCTGCTAATATCGATAAAGACTGGGCTTGGATGCAGGAGCAGGCTGAAAAGTTGCAGGCAGGCGCACAAGGTCTCGACATCGACCTCCAGAACCGTAGCGACTTCTATGGTCAGATTGCCGTTCAGGGACCTGAGTCGGAGGATGCCATGGAGCGCGTGCTGGGGTTGCCGTGCAAGGAACTCTCGTTCTACACCTGCAAGACCGTTGGCGACGTCATCATCTCTCGCACGGGCTATACAGGCGAGGATGGCTTCGAGGTCTATGGCTCCCACGATTTTATCCGTGAGTGTTGGGATAAACTTATTGCCGCTGGTGTTCAGGCCTGTGGCCTTGGTTGTCGCGACACCCTGCGCTTCGAGGTGGGCTTGCCCCTCTATGGCGACGAACTCTCTGAGGATATCACCCCCATCATGGCTGGTCTGGGCATGTTCGTAAAACTCGACAAACCTGAGTTTATTGGCAAGGAGGCTCTGGCCAGACAGAAGGCAGAGGGTCCCGCTAAGAAACTCGTAGGCATCGAACTCTTCGACAAGGCCATTCCCCGTCATGGCTATACCGTTCTGAATATGGAGGGCAAGCCTGTTGGTGAGGTCACCACGGGTTATCACACCATCTCTACCGATAAGAGTGTGTGCATGGCGCTCGTCGATGCGGCCTATGCCAAGCTCGACACCGAACTTCAGATCCAGATCCGCAAGAAGGTCTTCCCTGGCAAGGTCATCAAGAAGCAGTTCTATAAGAAAAGCTATAAGAATTGAAGAATTGAAGATTGAAGATTGAAAATTGAAAATTCAAGTTTCGCATGTTTGAAGGAAACAAGGTGCAAGCGGAGCTTGCGAAAGTTAAATAATTAAATTATGGCAAAGGTAATTGAAGGACTCTACTACTCAGAGTCGCACGAATTTGTAAGAGTAGAAGGTGATTATGGTTTTGTAGGTATCACTGATTATGCCCAGAATGCTCTGGGAAATGTGGTTTATGTCGATATGCCCGAGGTTGACGACGAAGTAGAGGCAGGCGAGGAGTTTGGTGCCGTAGAGAGTGTGAAGGCTGCTTCCGACCTGATATCGCCCGTCAGTGGAACTGTCGTTGAGGTGAACGAAGCCCTCGAGGATCAGCCCGAACTCATCAATCAGGATGCTTTCGAGAACTGGATCATCAAGGTGGAACTCTCCGACAAGGCCGACCTCGACAACCTCATGGACGCTGCTGCTTACGAGAAATTCTGCGAGAAGTAGTTTTATGGCGCGCCTAAATAAAAACCAATATGGACTATAAATATTTTCCGCATACGCAGGAGGATCTGGAGGCGATGCTGGCAAAGGCGGGAGTGAAGACACTCGATGACCTCTATGCCCAGATCCCTGATGCCATTCGCTTCCGGGGCGACTACGAACTTCCCCTGGAGATGAGTGAGATGGAGGTGCGCGACACCTTCGAGAAACTGGGCTCACAGAATCAGCAACTCACCTGTTTTGCAGGCTATGGTGTCTATGACCATTACACCCCCAGTGTCATTCCCAGTCTGGTTCAGCGCTCCGAGTTCCTCACCTCCTACACCCCTTATCAGGCAGAGATCTCCCAGGGCACGCTCCATTATATCTTTGAGTATCAGTCGATGATGGCCGAGCTCACGGGTATGGATATCTCCAATGCCTCGATGTACGACGGTACCACTGCCTGCTCTGAGGCTATGATGATGGCTGTAGCCGCTGGCAAGAAACAGAACAAAGTGCTGGTGTCGGGAGCCTTGGATCCCAAGACGCGCCAGGTGCTCGACACCTACGCCCTCCATCATGGCATTGAGCTCGAGACCATTCCCGTCAAGGATGGTCTTACCGACCTCACGGCCCTTGTCTCTCAACTCTCACCTGGCAACGTCGCTGGTGTCATCGTCCAGCAACCCAATGTCTATGGCATTGTCGAAGACTTCACGGGCTTTGCTGAGGCCTGTCACGACCATAAGTCGCTCTTCATCATCGACAGCATCGCTGCCGACCTCGCCGTTCTGAAAACCCCTGGCGAGTGGGGCGCAGACATCGCTGTGGGCGATGGACAGTCGCTGGGCATCCCCATGCAGTGGGGCGGTCCTTACGTGGGCTATATGTGTTGCACGGAGAAACTCATCCGCAAGATGCCCGGACGTATCGTGGGCATGACCAACGACAACCGAGGTCAGCGCGCCTTCGTGCTCACCCTCCAGGCCCGCGAACAGCACATCCGTCGCCAGAAGGCCACGTCAAACATCTGTAGCAACCAGTCGTTGATGGCTCTCTGGGTCACGATCTACATGTCGCTCATGGGCAAGCAGGGCTTGAAGGAGGCTGCTGAGCGCTCCTATGCTGGTGCCCATTACCTCTGCGACCGTCTCCTCGCCACGGGCCGTTTCCGTCTCACGTTCGACCAGCCCTTCTTCAACGAGTTCTTCGTCGAGTATGATGGCGATATCGATACCCTCTACCAGCGTTTCATCGATGCCGGTTTCCTGGGTGGCGTGAAGTTTGAGAACGGTCTTCTCTTCGCTGTTACCGAGAAGCGCACCAAAGAGGAGATCGACAACCTTGTCAGTATGATTTAAGCACAGATAAAGATGAACAACAAACTATACGGAAATCTGATTTTCGAACTTTCGAAAGAGGGGCGCAAGGGCTACAGTCTGCCTCAGAACAACTTTGGCGACTACCCGATACCCACCTCCATGAGGCGCACGAAAGAGGCCCAGTTGCCTGAGTGCGACGAACTCACGGTGGTGCGCCATTATACCAACCTCTCCAACAATAACTTTGGCGTCGATACCGGATTCTATCCCCTGGGTTCGTGTACCATGAAGTACAACCCCAAGATCAACGAGGAGGTGGCTGCTCTGCCTCAGTTCCAGAACCTGCACCCCGAACAGCCCTCCAGGACGGTGAAGGGTGCCGAGGCCCTGGTGTCGATGCTGGAGAAGTCGCTCTGCCAACTCACGGGTCTGGCCCATTTCACCTTTAAGCCCTACGCAGGTGCCCATGGCGAACTCACTGGTCTGATGACCATCGACAACTACCACCGCTCGCGTGGCGACCTGGCCCGTAAGAAGGTCATCGTGCCCGACTCTGCCCATGGCACCAACCCCGCCTCTGCCGCTGTCTGTGGTCTTGAGATTGTCGAGGTGAAGTCGCAGGCTGATGGTCAGGTCGATTTCGACGATCTTCAGCGCATTGTTGCTGAGCAGGCTCCAGAGATAGCTGCCATGATGATGACCAACCCCAACACCCTCGGACTCTTCGAGACGCGCATCCCTGAGATAGCAAAGCTCATCCACGATGCTGGCGGACTGATGTACTACGACGGTGCCAACCTCAACCCCATGCTCGGAGCCTGTCGCCCTGGTGATATGGGCTTCGACGTCATGCACATCAACCTCCACAAGACCTTCTCCACGCCTCATGGCGGTGGTGGTCCGGGCTCTGGTCCTGTTGGTGTGCGCGAGGGCTTGCAGGCGTTCTTCCCCTGTGTGTCGCCTTATCATGGCAATTTCTCCGTCATGATGCGCGCCTTGGCCTATATCCTCTCGTTGGGGCGCAATCAGGTGAGACTCGTAGGACCCCTTGCCACGCTTAATGCCAATTATATCAAGGAGTCGCTCAAGGATGTCTATGAACTCCCCATCGACACGACGTGCTGTCACGAGTTCGTGTTCGATGGCCTGAAGGATAAGTCCACGGGTGTCACCACGATGGATGTTGCCAAGCGCCTGCTCGACTACGGCTATCATGCACCCACCATCTACTTCCCCCTGCTCTTCCACGAGTCGCTCATGATCGAGCCTACAGAGAACGAGTCGAAGGAGACGCTCGATGGCTTTATCACTGTCATGCGCCAGATAGCCGAGGAGGCCAAGAGCGATCCCGACCTGGTGAAGTCGGCTCCTCACGACACGCCCATCGGTCGTGTCGATGATGTCCTCGCTGCCAAGCATCCCGTTACCACTTGGAAGCAATTGAAGATTGAAAATTGAAAATTGAAAATGGTTGAAGTTGATCTGATTGTGATTGGTGCGGGCCCGGGGGGCTATCGTGCTGCAGAATATGCTGCCAAACAGGGCTTGAAGGTAGTCATCTTCGAGGGTGGCGAGTTGGGAGGCACGTGCCTCAATGTGGGTTGCATCCCCACGAAGTGCTATGTCCACGAGTCCACCTTCCCCGATGCCTGTCGTCATACGGAGGAGGTCGTTCCCCAGCTCCGTCAGGGTGTCGCCACCATCCTCTCGCATCCTGGCATCACGTTGGAGCGCACGAAGGCGCAGTTCACCGATGCCCATACGGTGGGCGACTATACGGCTCCCCACGTCATCATCGCCACAGGCTCCGAGACCAAGTGGCTCCCCATCGAGGGTGTCGATAGCGACCCCCGTGTGGTCGATTCCACTGGTCTGCTCCGTCTCACTACATTGCCCCAGCGCCTCTGCATCATCGGTGCGGGCGTCATCGGTATGGAGTTTGCCTGTGCCTTCCATCGCTTCGGTTCCCAGGTTACCGTCATCGAGTATCTCAAGGAGTGCCTTCCAGCCCTCGACAGCGACATCGCCAAGCGCCTCCGCAAGCACCTCAGTCGTGGCATCACCTTCCAGATGAACACCGCAGTGAAGTCGCTTTCCGACATCGATGCCGACGTCATCCTCATGGCCACTGGTCGTAAGCCCCGTACCGAGGGTCTCGCCCTTGAATCCATAGGCATCACCCTGGCCCCCAACGGAGCCATCCCCGTCGATGACCATTTCGAGACCACCGTCAAGGGCGTCTATGCCATTGGCGACTGCAATGGTCGTCAGATGCTGGCCCATGCTGCTGAGATGCAGGCTGTGCGCGCTGTCAACCATATCATAGGTAAGACTGACGGCATCCGCTTCGACATCATGCCCGCTGCCATCTTCACCACCCCCGAGGCTGCCTGCGTAGGTCCCACAGAGGATCAGCTCAAGACCAGTGCCACGCCCTATATCTGCAAGAAGGCGTTCTGGCGCGCCAATGGTAAGGCTCTTGCCATGAGTCAGACAGAGGGCATGCTCAAACTCTTCGCCTCGCCCGATGGCCTCATCCTCGGTGCCCATGCCTTTGGTGCCCATAGTGCCGACATCGTGCAGGAGGTGAGCGCCCTTATGTGCAAGCACACTACGCTCAGCGAACTGGCCGACATGGCGCATATCCACCCCACGCTCTCCGAGATCCTCAAGTCAGCAGCAGAATAACCCCCATCGCTTATGAAACAACTACTCTCCATCCTGTTGATGCTCACGCTGGGCGCCCCCAGCTTGTGGGCCCAGGACAAGCATTCCGAGACCTATATCCGCGAGCGCATCGACGCCATCTACGACAATTATGTCCATTGGACCAACGAAGATGGCATCGACTATCCCGTCTTCTTTGAGGATGCTGACAGCGCCTATTGCTCCACGGGCTACAACGCCCTGATGGATCAGGCCCTGGAATGCCTTGGCGACGACGATATCCTCTTCGACTACGACTACTGGATCTGCGGACAGGATGTATGCGATAATTTCCACCACCAGATTATGAAGGTGCGCGATATCACCGATACCACCGCTGTCGTCGAGCTGAAGGTCATCAACTGCAACGAGAACGACGTGGTGCTCACCCTCGTCTTCGAGCGTGGCGACTGGTATATCGACGACTTCAATGGCGAGAACCAGCCTTATTTCCGTCAGATTATCAACGGAAATACGAGCCGGTAGGCCTAAAAAGATAGAATATGCTACACATCAACGAAGAGGCTGCACGCTGCCTGTTGTGCGAGGACGCCCCCTGCACCAAAGCGTGTACGACAGGTGATCCGGCACGTGCTATACGTGCCATCAGGTTCGACAACGCCAAGAACGCCTGGCGATGGACGGTAGGTTGCCACGACGAAGACCTGGAGCGGGCCGAGCAGGCATGTATCCATTACGACAAGCCCATCCGCATCCGCGAACTGCTCCAGTCGGCAGGTCGCCCCTCTGCAGCGGAATCTGCTGCGCCCAGCCTGGCCATCACCTTCTGCGGCATCCCCTGCGAGAATCCGTTCTTCCTCGCCTCGTCGGCAGTGTGTACCAACTACGAGATGGTGGCCCGGGCCTTCGAGGCTGGCTGGGCTGGCGTATTCTATAAGACCATCTGCAAACAGGAGATCCGTGAAGTGTCGCCCCGTTTCGATGCCGTAAAAGACGGAACCTCGTTCGCTGGCTTCCGCAACATGGAGCAACTGAGCGAGAACCCGTACCTGGAAGACTTCGACATCCTGCGTCGCCTGAAGCACGACTACCCCCAGAAGGTGGTGATAGCCTCCATCATGGGACAGTTTGAGGAGGAGTGGATAGAGCTGGCCTCGTTAGCTGAGCAAGCGGGCTGCGACGCAGTAGAACTCAACTTCTCGTGCCCGCAGATGCGACTGGCAGGACTGGGCAGCGACATCGGACAGAGCTCAGAGCTGGTCAATGCCTACACCTTCTACGTGAAGCGCAATGTGCATATCCCCGTCATCCCGAAGATGACGCCCAACATCACGCAGATGAAGGCACCCGCGATGGCCGCCTACTTCGCCACTGCCGATGCCATCTCAGCCATCAACACCATCAAGAGCGTCACCATGTCGCCCGAGTCCGAGGTCAGCGGCAAGCAGACACTCTCTGGCTATAGCGGACGGGCCGTCAAACCCATAGCCCTGCGCCATATCCTCGAAATGGCAAAAGACCCCGTGCTCGACGGCAGTCACGGCTATCGTATGCCCCTGAGCGGCATCGGTGGCATCGAGACGTGGCGCGATGCCCTGGAGTTTATCCAGCTGGGATGCCACAACGTGCAGGTATGTACCGCTGTGATGCAGTACGGCTATCGCATCATCGACGACCTCATACTGGGCTTGCAGACCTATATGGCAGAGCGGGGCATTGACAAGCTGGAGGATCTCGTTGGCGAGCAACTGCCCAACTTCACGATGCCCTCCGACCTCGACCGCGACACGATAGTCTATCCCAAGATCGACCGTGAGCGCTGCATTGGCTGCGGGCGCTGTTACATCTCCTGTCAGGACGGCGGTCATCAGGCCATCGCCTTCGATACCGCCACGCGCCAGCCACGCCTCGTAGGCACCAAGTGTGTAGGCTGCCACCTCTGCCGCCTCGTCTGTCCCACAGGTGCCATCGGCCTCACCAAGCGCATCGCAAAGCGAAAAGCGTGAAGACAAAAAAAAGGGAGCCCCGGGTTGACCCCCTCAAATATTAACCTTATTTTAGAATTTAAGCTATGATTTCACCGTTTTTCGCTCAAAAACTTGCATAATTCAAAAATAGTTCGTATATTTGCTCCGTCAAAAGTTCGCTTTTGGCTATCCGGGTGATATTCCCGCGAGGGGCAAGCCTTTATCGACACTACCCATTTTAAAAGAGTTGCTTCGGCAACTCTTTTTACTTTATGTAGCGTTTTATGAATATGCGATAGAAATCAGAGCTTAATGTAAGGTCACGATTTATTGGTATCGTTTTCTTTCCTTTAAATATTAAGACCTCCATAGCAGAATCATTTTTTTCGAAGTATTTTTTGATACTGCGAGCCAGTAATCCTGGGTACATCAAAGACTGCGGCACTGCGGCTTTTAGTTATTTGTATAGGGCATAATTCTTATGATATATTTTATATTATATATTATATTATAATTTAATATATAATATAAAGGAATGTAAGGTATTTTTCAGTAATTCTCAGATTTCAAATGCCGCAGTGCCGCAGTGCCGCAGTCCTATATATTAGTTGGCGTTTGCACCCTCAATAATGCTCTCTTTCGACGGGAATACTGCAATCTCCCAAAGAGAACTATCCAATCTCATGGATTGAACTATTCTCGCTACCAGTGAGCAAGGCCAGGGGAATATGGGCGAAATCAGGGGCAAAATGGCATAATGGCGTTCATAAGGAGGATCGACGGATTCGCAACCGTCTGAGTGTCAATGATTTTCAAAATCGGAATCGAAATAAATTCTCAATATCTTGAAAAAAGCCATTTTTGCGCCCTAATTTTTAGTACCTTTGCACCGTCAATCATGAGAGACACTGCAAAGCGGGATTCGGCCACCCGGTGTAGCTGGCCGAGCAACTAATACTATTAAAAAAACATTATTTATTATGGCGAAGATTATCTATGAAGTGTACCAGAACAAGAACGAGCATTCTGCAGCTCACGGCAAGTACTATGCCCGCGTGAAGTATCTGGAGAGTCTGAACACCCGCAAGCTTTCGAACCACATCAGCGAGCACGGGTCTATTTACACGCCCGACGTGGTGTACGGCGTGATGGAGAAGTTCCGCAGTTGTCTGCTGGAGATGCTGCTCAACTCGAAAAAGGTGAAGATCGAGGGTCTGGGTACCTTCTACACCACCATCGAGTGTCAGAAGGGCGGCGCTGTGTCGAAGGACAAGTTCAGCGTGAACAAGGACATCAAGGGTCTGCACATCCGTTTCCTGCCTGAGCAGGAGCAGGAGACCAACATCTCCAGCCGCGAGTTCCTGAAGCAGGCCGAGTTCATCAACGTGGAGAGCCTCGTGAAGACCGACGAGACCGAGGAGAACGGCGGCTCTACCGGCGGCGGATCGAATGGTGGCTCGACCACGGGCGGTGACAGTGGCAACCAAGGCGGTCAGACTGGCGGTGGCGGTGACAACACCGGCGGCAACGACGACGATGACGGTAAAAATTAGCCGCTAAGAGAGAGTGTGTGAAGCGCCCCCTCTCCTGCCCCAGCGCTATGGGGAGGGGGCTTAGTTACTAACCTTAAAAGATGTATGCCATGAGTAAGAAGGAAACTATCAAGTGGACGCTGCAGATATTGGCGTCGGTGATTACGGCGATCTTAACCGCTATGGGAACCACGAGTTGTGTAGGGTGTTAAACGCAGAGAGGTGTCGTCAGTTAGGCGACACCTCTTAATTGTTATTCGTTCCTTTGATTAATGAGGTTTACAACTACTTTTACCATCACATCTTTCTCCTCCGTCTTGCTCTCAGCTATCATCAGAGTCAGAGCCACAAGAGTATTGTCTGCAAGGCGCTTGGAACCATCCTCACGATAGAGGATACCATTATTATTGAGGAACCACAAGAACAGCGTGGCGGCAATACGTTTGTTTCCATCGCTGAAGGAATGGTTCTTCGTTACCAAATACAGCAGCATGGCAGCCTTTTCCTCCACACTGGGATAGAGTTCAGAGCCACCAAACGTCTGATAGATCTGACCTATACTACTCTTAAATGATTCGTCCTTCTCATTACCAAAGAGCGTAGAGCCACCAAACTTGTCGCGAAGACGATTAATTTCCTCAATCGCGTTGTCGTAAGTAGCTTGAAACTTCTCTTGTTTGGTAGTTTTGTCGATGGTTAGACGTTCGTAGTCATAATTGTCAAGCGTGTCGAGGGCATAGGTGTAATCCACCACAACATTCAATAAGTCCTGGCTCTCGATTGTCTGAGCTACATCTTGATTACTGATAGCACGACTGGCCACCTGAACAAGCTGGCGAAGTTCGCCAAGCTGTTCCTTGCGAATGCGCTCATTCACAACATAACCCTTAACCAAGTAATCCTTAATGACCTTTCGTGCCCATATGCGAAACGCTGTACCACGTTTGCTATGAACGCGATAACCAACGGAAATAATAACGTCAAGGTCATAGTATTTCACCCTACGAGATACTTTTCTTTTACCTTCTTGTTGAACTTGTAAGTATTCCTTACATGTTGACTCCCTTTCAAGCTCACCTTCCTTATACGCATTACCAATATGCATAGTTATGTTCTGGGGCGTCTTCTCAAACAGCTCAGCCATCTGAGCCTGTGTCAACCACACCGTCTCATTCTCCAAACGGACATCAATCTGAGTCTGTCCATCTTCCGTCTGGTAGATAACAATTTTCTGATCTTCTTTCATTGTTTCTTAATTCTGCTACAAAGGTAATACTTTTCTACCAATATAGTATGCAAAAACCGAAATTGTTTATCATTAAAAGTGATTTTATTTGGTTATTTCAATATTAATTTCCGTTCTGAACTTCCTCACATACATGAGTACCAAGATCGTTCTTGCTGAATTTTACCAACTTCTCTTGTGCTTTTACTTTAAGTACCATAGTTGTAAAGATTTTTGTTAAGTGGCTAATAATAAGGTGTGCTTCTCTCGTTTGCCGTTTTTGAGTCCAATTTTTTGCGCCCTAGTTAGGAAAAAATTTTTTGTGCACTAGAAAAATTATTTTTCTAAGTTTGGGAGCGAATCCTTTTTCTATTAACGACAGTGCAAATGCACAAAATTTTCAAACTCAAAAATGGCCTTTTTTGAAATTTCCTCAAATTAATTTTGCCTTCAAAAATAAAATTGTTTAACAATCAGACTGTTACAAGACCGAGAGTCGTTCTTACGGTCTTCTTATCTACCGATTTTTTGCAGATAAAAAATGCATTTTTCGGTATTTCCGTTCTTTTCCATAGGCTTTTCAGGGCAAGACAATGTGCTTTATTGCTTGATCTTGATATAGATGCCGTTGAACGAGGCGCCCATGCCGAAGCAGTCGAGGGTGTCGTTGCCGCTGATGGTGTCGAGGAAGACGAAACGGGGGAAGAAGGTGGCGCGGAAGGCGTAGCCGCACTCGTTGACATCGTTATACTCGAACACGTTGCCGTGGAGCACGGCGGGACGGTCGGGGTCGCTGGCACCCTCGGCAATGTTGCGGAGCACGTTGCCACACTCGAAGTGCACCTTGTTCTTGCCTGCTGCACGGAAGGTGATGTGACCGCCCATCATGCTCTGGTAGTTCTGAACCCACTGCTGGAAGCTGTACTCGCGCCCGATGTTGCCAGGATCCTCGGGGGTGAGCAGTGACTGGGTGAACCAGGCGGGCATATTCTGACTATGGCTCAGGTCGGTCATCTTCATCTCCTTTTCAGTCTTGGGGTTGGTCCACGTGCCTTCCATCGGGGAGCCGTAGTCGGCCTCGAGGGTGGTGTTGATGTAGATATGGCCGGTGATGATGCCGTCGGGCTGGTATTCGTGGAGGATGTAATAGAGCTTGCCGTCGTACTGCATCGTCCTGCCTGCAATCATGATGGGTGAGGGGTTCTTGGCACGGGGGTAGTAGATGTAGCCAGCCACGATGTCGTCGGGGGTGCGCTGCAACACGATGTTCACAGGGATGCGACCATCGAGCTTGGCGTCGAAACGGTGACAGGGGTAGTTGAGCACTCCGTGGAAATCAGGTATGGGATCTTCGCTCTCGATGGCCCATACGTAACTGAGATAGGGCACGAGCTTGTGGCCCTGCCAGCGGTAATAGGAGCTGACGCGATGGTCGGGGCCGTCGCTCAGCACGTTGTAGATGTACTTGCCCTCGGGGACGGCTGTCGGCTCACCGATGTTATAGTCTTCGGCCTCTACGAAGCGGTGCTGGCTCTGGTCCCAGAGCAGGGCCTCGTGCCAGGTGTTGTTGGCAAAGCCGCCCATATAGCCGAAGTCGATATCGACATCGGGGTAGCCGTCGAAGTTGAGGTCGGTCTCGGTGATGGTGCCCGCATACTTGTGCAGGTCGGCATCGAGGGCGGGCTCCATGTCGTAGGTCTTCTCCTGGATGCACTTGCCGCCCGCATAGGCGCTGACGACGACGGCACTGATATTGCCTTCTGCGTCGGTGAGGTTCTTGGACTTGATGGTGATGTCGGAACGCTGGGGTTGCGACTGGGCCACGGCCACTGTAGTGGCGAAAAGGACTGAAAGGGTTAAAAGCAGTTGTCTCATTGTAATATGCTATTGGTGGGGGTTGTATTATCGGGTGAGCGAGAACTTGAGCGAGAGGCCGAAGTCGCGCGTGGTGGTGGGGTAGCTCGATGCGGCCAGCAGAGGGGTGTTGGTCTGCTGGTCGTAGTAGGCGGTGAGGGTGAGCAGGCGCGAGAGGGTGTAGTCGGCCATGAACGAGATCTTGATGGCGCTGTTGCCGCTCGAGGCGTTGGAGGTGCCTGTGGCGATGTCGCGCGTGACGGAGGCCTGATTGCGGAACGAGACGTCGAGGCGCAGGTTGAGGTCGTGGTTGATGCCCTTCGACGAGCTCTTGCTCGATGACGACGACGAGGTGTTCTTGCTGTCGTTGTCGTCGGCACCGCCCTTGCCCTTCTTGTTCTGGGCGCTCTTGATCTTGCGGTTCACCGAACTGTGGAAGATCTGGAAGTCCTTGATCTTATAGCCCAGACCGATGACCCAGTCGCGGCTGAGGGCCTCGTTGAGTTGTACGCTGGTCATGGAGAGGTTGAGCACGCGGGTGGTGCGATACTCGAGTTTGGCTGTGAGGTTGTTCTGGAAGGTGGCATCGACACCGAGCAGGGGCGAGAAGGCCTCGTTGATGCTGACGGTGGAGACATTGTACATCGACGAGGGCTGGAGGGCGCCCGTGGCCTGGTCGGTGATGAAGCCCAGGCCGTTCATATACTCCTGCCAGGAACTGTAGGAGGCATAGCTGCCCACGCTATATACGCTCTTGTAGGCGTGGTTGATGTTGAGGCTCTTGACGTAGTCGCGCAGGAAGGTGAGCTTGGAGAGACCGGTATAGCGCACGGTCCAGTTGGGCAGCATGCGGGTGAGGGCGGGGAAGATGCTGAGCGACTTGCCTGCGCCCGAGGTGTAGGCTGAGAGGAAGGCGGGCACCAGGACATCGGCACTGAAGGGGTTGACCTCGGCGAAGGTGCCGGGGGCATCCTTATACTGGGCCTGCACGCGCTGCTGGAACTCGGGGATGAGTTCGAGGAAGTGGTCGAAGGTGCTGCTGTGGTATCCGTTGTCGGCATCGCCCATGCCTGAGAGCGAGCCACTGAGCGAGATGACCGTCATGTTGAACGAGCCGCTGTGGGTGGTGGGCTTGCCGTCGAACATAAACTGGACGCTCTTGGCGCGGTTGTCGGTGCGCGAGGCGTTGAGGTCGATCTTCAGGTCGCGCAGGGGCTCGAGGGTGGCGCGCAACTGGAAGTCGTTGCTGCTGTTGATGGTGGCTGGCGAGGTGACGCTGTCGCGCATGAGGAGCCAGTTGTTGGAGATGGCCTTGTCGATATAGTCGTCGCTGATGGTGCCGAAGGCGAAGTCGAGGCCTGGCGACATGACGCCTCCCGTGTGCTGGCCCAGCATGTCGCCCACATTGGGCAGGAAGCCCGGCAACAGCATGGAGTACTGGTGACGGTAGCTGATGTTGATGGAGCGCACCATCATGAGCAGACGGGCGATGCTCTGGGCGGGCTTGTACCACGCCTTGTCCTCGGCCTTGGGCTTGGCGGTGACGCTGAGTTTGATCTGCACGGTGTCGAGGTTCTTGATGACGATGGTGTTGGGATCGACCACCTTATAGCTGACGGGGTAGGCCTTGCCCTCCTTGGTGCGGGCGGTGACGGTGATGCGCTTGGAGTTCTTGTTGTGGGCCACGGTGACGGTGGTGTCGGGGCGCAGCGTGATCTCGCGCTGGTAGGTGTTCTTGTTGAGTGGCAGACGGGTGTCGGTAGAGTCGTTGCGCTGTTGCTGGGCCTGCCGCTTGGCCTGGGCCTTGCGCTGGTCGCGAACGGCCTTGCTCACACGCGGGTTGGTGGAGGCAATCGACTTCTTGAAGCGCTCGTTGGCCTTCTTGAGGAAGGGCACATGGTTGTAGAGCGTCTCCATGTTGAAGGTGCCGTTGATGTTGAGGTTGCGGTTGCTGTTGATGGTGTTGCCCAGCGAGGTGCCGTCGCTGCGCTGGGTGCCTCGGGTCCACGTATAGCGGGCTGTGTAGGAGGCGTCGCTGTTGAGCCAGTCGAAGATGGGCAGCTTGTTGAGCGGCAGCTGATAGGAGGCGGTGACCTGCTGGTTATAGTCGAGAGGCGTGCCCAGGTTGCGGATGCTGGTCCACACGGAGTCTTTCCAGGCGGAGTACTGGTCGGGGTAGAGGTCCTTGTTCACAGGGCCGTAGGGCTCTTCGATCTCGGCATGGGTGGCCGAGGTGAAGTTGAAGTGCAGGTTCTTGGTGAAGTCCCAGCGCAGGGAGAAGTCGCGGTTCCAGAGGAACTGCTGGTCGAACGTCAGGGGCAGGTTCTGGTTCTCCAGACTCTCCAGGTCGCGCTCCTGGAGTTCGTAGTAGGTGCGTGAGATCTCGGAGTTGAAGGCGATGCTCTGGGGCAGGTAGTTCAGACCGATGGCCTTGGGGAAGTTGAGCCACTTAGACTTGCCTTTGAGTTTCTTGAAGGGCTCCCACGACTTATAGACGGGCGAGTAGCTGTAGTTGATGGCGCCACGCCAGTTGTCGTCTTCCTCATAGACGGTGGTCTCGCCCGAGGTGTAGCGGTGGGAGTGGCTATAGGAGAACGAGAAGTTGGCTGGGTCGTAGGGCATGGGGCGCTTCGACTTGAGGCCCCAGCGGATGTTGGAGAGCGAGAAGTTGGTGTTGGTGGTCTTGGTTACGGCTATCGACTCGATGCTGTCGCGCTCGTGCTGGGAGGATGCTGCGTCGAGGGCATCGTCGAGGCGCATGTCGTTGTCGAGGGGGTTATAGCGCGGGCGTACCTCTTCCTTGGTGACGGAGTAATAGAGGGGCGCACTGACCTTGGCCTTGTCGGGGAAGAACTTGCCGAGCTCGAGTGAGGTGGTGATGCTGTACGACTTCTGGGTGTCGGTGGAGCGTTGCATGACACCCTCCTCGAGGCCTCCGAAGCCATCGCTGACGTAGCGCCCGGTGAGGTTGACGGTTCCGAAGTCGGAGAGCTGGATGTTCATGGTGCCCGATGCTGCCCAGCCGCCATCGTTGTTGGTGTCCATGAGGCGCAGTTCGTTGACCCACACCTCGCCCGACTTGACCTCACCCGAGATGTTGCGCACACCGATCATCATGACCTTGACGTCGCCCAGCGTGGGGTTACCCATCACGCTTACCTTGTTGTTGGGACGGTCGGGGTCGTAGCCGGTAAACAGCTGATTGTAAGACGAGAGGCCTTGCGCCTTCACCTTGTTGCGCTGTTTCTTGAGGTCGGTAAACACGTCGAGGCTGATGTCGAGCAGGTTGGCCTCGGGCCACACCGCCTGGCGATCGGCAGTGGCGTATTTGCTGTAGTCGCTGCGGTCGGGGGTCAGCGCGAGGGGTATCAGGTATTCGTAGTAGTTGTTCTTGTAGTCGGAGCCCATGCGGATGAACACAGCGAGCTGGTTGTCCTGCAGGTTGGTGTGGTCGGGCACGAGGTGGTTGGCGTGGACGAACATCTGCATGTGCTTGTACTGGCGCAGGTCGAGCGAGGTGTTGCGATAGACGGCCTTCGACTCACCGCTCTGCAGATTCTTCACCACCATGTTGAGGGCCTGTTCGTTGGCCTCGACGAGCTGGGGCTGCGAGGGGTCGGTCACACGACTGATGCCTGGGGGCAGGACGTAGTTCACGGGCTGCTTGTCGTTGTTCTCCTCGATGTTGACGGCACTCACCTCGAAGAGGCCTCCCTCAGCGGCTGAGGTGCCCAGACTCTGCTTGTAGATGCGCCACTCGCCACGTACGAGGTCGAGCGAGCCGAAGCGGAGCACGATGGGGCGCTGGAAGCCCGTCATGAACATACGCATGAAGCGGATAGAGGTGAAGTCGTTGATGGAACCCACCTTGCGCTGGTATTCAGCCAGGGGGATGCGGAACTGGTACCAGTTGACGGTGGTGGTGTCGCCATTGCGCAGTTTCACGCTACTGGTGCGCATGTCGGTGATGAAGCAGTCGGCAGGAGCAGTGCCGTTACGGTAGGCGTCGAGGATCTCGGGCGAGATGCGCACCTTGTACTGGTAGTAGCGCTCAAACTCGTTGAGCGTGTGATCGGCATTGATATCCTCTATGTCGGGACCGCTCTTGTAACTGGTGTCGTAGCCCTCCGTCTGGTTCTCGGTGTCGGGTGAGTTGCCCTGGGGGTTGTTGAAGCGCTTGTAGCGGTCGAGGATGCTCTTCTCCTCACGGTCGAAGTCGGAGCCGCGGAAGTAGTGGTAGTCGTCGCCTGCAGGGTCGTTGCGCCAGGCCTGGATGATGCTGTCGTTGGTGATCACACCACTGTTCACCACAGCGTCGAGCCACTCCTTATAGGCACCAAAGCTGCGCTCGTCCTCGTTGTTGAGGCCGTTGAGACCCACATCCTGCAGGTTGCGCGAGCCACTGGTGGTGACGAAGGCGTAGGTCTCGGTGGTCTGCACGCCGATCTTACCCCACTGGGTGGTGGTGTATGTGTCGTTGCCACTGACGGGCATGGCGCTCTCGTCGAACTTCTTACCGTCGTGGAGGATATCCTCCGACACCTCTCCCAGGTTGAAGTAGAGGTCGCCACTGTAGTCGCTGGCCGTACCCTCCTTACGGGTGTAGATGAAGGGGTCGAGCATCCAGAACTCGATATACTCGATGTTGGCCTGCTCGAAGTCGTTGGTGTCGAGTTTACGCATCATACCGCCCCACTTGGTCTCAGGCTGGCGCAAGGTGCCGTCGGGGTTGAAGTCGCGCGACAGGTTATAGGGTCCTCGCTCCTCGGGGTAGTAGGCCAGGTTGAGCACGTCGAGTTTTGAGGTGGCACCGTTGTAGGTGCTCTGCTGACGGTTGGGGTAGAGTTCCTTGACATACACCTCGCGCACGTAGTGGTTGGAGAGTTGGTCGAGGTCGCTCTTGATATGGCTGGGTGTCAGCGTAGAACTGCGACTGGTGAAGATGGGATCGACGTAGTACCAGGCCAGTAGGGCACGGTTGTAACCGCTGGTCACCCCTGTGCGGTCGGCTGATTCGGCCATCGTGGAGGGCACACTCGAGAGCATCCACTCCTTGGGGCTCTTCACGCTGATGTAGTTCTTGGTGTTCTCGAAGTCGTCGATATACGAGGCATTGTCCTGCGTGCCTCCTGCCGTACCTGCGATGAGTTGGGCAAACTCGCCTGAGAAGGTGATGTGGGAGGGCTCCTTCACATGCAGGAACGGTATCTTGTTGAGCATCGACGTGAGCCACTGCGAATCTTGTTTCCAGTTCACGTTCAAGCCCCAGATGGTGTTGCTCAGGGGTTCGCTGCCCATGGCCACCTTCGAGGTGAGGGCCTGCTCGTGCAGGTGCATCAGCGTACCGCCTATCTGCAGGTTCTTCGAGAAGTCGTACTCCCAGTTCAGTCCCAGCATGGTCTTGCGCTGCATGCCGTAGTCGGTGTTCGACTCGAACGAGGCGTGCACGTCGGTATGCGAGTCGATGATGCTCTGGTTGATGATGGTCACCTCGCCCGCAGAGTAGTCAACGGTATAGTCGGAGCCTTCCTGCAGCTCCACACCACCTGCTGTAACCTTCACAGAGCCTCGGGGGATGTTGGAGGCGCCCAGCGACAGGACATTGGCGGCCGATCCCTTGAAGGCACCGCTCATGATAAACTTATCGCGCTCGGCATTCTGCTTGGCCACCGTCTTCGTCGAGTCGTAGAGTTGGGTGAAGGTGTAGCGGTCGGCCTCTGCAGCCGAGAGTCCGCTCTTGATGAGTTGATCCCTGAGATAGCTGCCGAAGGGCTCCGACGATGGCAGGAACACGCGCCCGTTGCTCACCGTATAGCCCTCGATGAAGTCGAAATAGCCGTTGGGGTTGGTCTTGTTGTTATTGTCCAGACGGTCGCATCCCAGGAGCTTCAGCAGGGTCTTGCTCTTCACCTTGGCCTCAGGGATATAGGTGAGGTACACACCTGCGGTGTCGCTCTGGTACTTGATGTCGAGGCGGAACTTGGTCTTCTCGACGGTCGAGGCGAGGTAGTACACGTTTTTCATCATCAGGCGCCAGTTGCCCTGCGAGGGGTTGTTCGACGTGTTCTTCAGCGACTTCACGAAGATGGCCTTGCCGGTATCCGTCAGGTCGCTGGCAAACTCACCCACCTGGTAGGTGACGCCCCCTGAGGTAAACTCATAGGCCACGGCCAGCACCTGGTCGGTCTGTAACCCCGTCTTCAGTGAGATGTAGCCCAGCTGCTTGTTGACGGTGAACTCCGACGACGTGAGCAGACGGGCCTTCGAGAGTTTTTCGTAGTCTCTGCCCACCTCGAAGAGGGGGATGCCTGCTAGGACGGTGGAAGTCTGGTCGATGTCTCGGGCTTCGGCATAGTTGTTCACCAGGGTGGCGTATTCGTCATTGGCATTGTTGCCCGGCACGTTCTGCTGGTTGAGTTTCCATCTGCTGTTGCTCACGACGGTGTTCTCGCCCAGGTCGGTGAAGGCCACGATGTTACGGGTGTTGGCGGTGTTGCCCGTCTTGTTGGTCACCCAGATCTCCACACGGTTCACCTCGATACCGGTGGTGAGGTCGGGTAGGGTGGTCATCGACTGGTCGTAACGCTGACGGAAGTAGTGGGAGAGGAAGAAGTGACGGTTTTCCTCATAGTCGGAAGCGTCGAATTCGAAGGCGGTGGTCTGGGTGCCTCCCTTTGAGGTGACACTCTGTGTAGAGGATTTCTTCTGCGAGATCACCGTCTGCAGCTTCAGGCGTCCGAACTGCATGTCGGTCCTCACGCCAAAGAGGCTGCTGGCGCCTTTCACGAGCGAGTTGTTGGTGGGGAAGCTCACGTTGCCGCCTTCCACCAGTTTGATGATCTCATCCTCCTTGCCCTCGTACTTCAACTTCAGGTTCTGGGTGTCGAAGTCGAAGGTGGCGTCGGTGTTGTAGTTCAGGTTCATGTTCACCTTGTCGCCCACCTTTCCGTTCACGTTCAGGTTGATCTTCTCGTCGAAGTCGAAGGCAGTGGTCTTACGGTTGCGGATGGGCAGCGAGGGGTTGTCGATGTTCTTCATCGTCATACCCAACTTCAGTTCTGCCGTTCCCTGTGTCTTGATGCGCACACCACCAGGGCCGAAGATCTTCTCAGCAGGTCCTAGGTCGAAGTGCATGTCGGAGAACGAGAACTTGTCCTCGCCCTTGTTTTCGATGTTCTCTGTGTTCTTCTGACGGAAGAAGTCGTGCAGGGCGCGCTTCTCCACCCAACTGCGATACTCCTCGGGCGTCATCAGCACGGGGGCGTTCAGGTAGGAGTCGCCCATCTTGGTGCCCAGGTAGTACACGTTGGCCGAGTCGTCGTATTCCACCGTCTGTCTCAGGTTCTCGGGGCGCTTCAGGTCGAGGGCGCTCGAGTCGAGATCCTCCACGAGTACGGGCGCGGTTTTCTGGATCGCCCAACGCGCGCGTAAGAGAGAATCGGGAATGGACTCATCCCCGACCACAGGCGCTTGGTTGTTGGCGTTCCTGGTCTTATCGTCTTGCGGAGGCGTGGCCAGGGCCACCACACTCAGCAAGACCATGATGATATTTACGACTCGTCTGCTCAAAACTTATTTGATCTGCTTCAGGGCGAGTTTCACCACCTGCTCCACAGGGGCATCGGGCTGCTCCTGCAGGATGGCTACCACCACCTTCTGCGAGGGTGCAGGCGCAAAGCCCAACATGGTGAGCGCACTGACCGCCTCGTCTCTCACGGCATTGTTTACGGGTGCCTGTACACTGCCTCCCGCTGGTATCTCGCTGGCAATGCCCAGCGATACGATCTTGTCTCTCAGGTCAACGATGATGCGCTGGGCCGTCATCTTGCCGATGCCCTTGATGCTCTGTATCAGTCGGGCGTTGCCCGTAGAGATGGCGTTGCACAACTCGTTCACACTCATGCCCGACAGCATCATGCGCGCCGTATTGGCACCCACCCCGTTGACGGTGATCAGCAACAGGAACATCTCGCGCTCCTTCTTGTTGATAAAGCCGTAGAGCACGTAGGCATCTTCGCGGATGGCCTCATACACGTAGAGCTTCACCTCTTTCTTCCCCTGGATGGCACTAAACGTGTTCAATGAGATGTTCAGGCCATAGCCTACGCCCCCTGCCTCGATGGTGGCCAGGGCTGGTGTCAGGTCAGTCAGTTCTCCCTTGATATATTCAATCATAAATGTTTTGTCTTTTTACATTTTTACTTTTTCACCTTTCTAATAACGCATGATAGTTACAATTTATTGTATTTCGCCCCCGATTCCTTCCAGATTGTCACAAAATGAAAGATTTTAGATAATTTTTCTGCCCTTTCGTTAGGTTATTTGCCAAAATCGCCGTACTTTTGCAACCGCAGACAACGAAATAACCATCAAAAAAATATCAACCAATGAAAAAGATCAGAGCAGCCGTCGTTGGTTACGGCAACATCGGACAGTACGCCCTCCAGGCTCTGGAGACGGCCCCCGACTTTGAGGTGGCAGGTATCGTGCGTCGCAATGGCGCAGAGAACAAGCCTGCAGAACTTGCAGCATACGAGGTAGTGAAGGACATTCGCGAACTGAAAGATGTCGATGTGGCCATTCTCGCTACGCCTACCCGCTCGTGCGAGGAGTATGCCAACCAGATCCTGCCCCTCGGCATCAACACCGTCGATTCGTTTGACATTCACACCAATATCCGTGGTTATCGTGAGCGCCTGATGAAGATTAATCAGGCTACAGGTACCGTCAGCGTGATTGCAGCAGGATGGGATCCGGGTTCCGACTCCATCGTGCGCACCCTGATGCAGAGTCTGGCACCTAAGGGACTGAGTTACACCAATTTCGGACCTGGTATGTCGATGGGCCACAGTGTGTGCGTGCGCTCTAAGAAGGGAGTGAAGAACGCTCTGAGCATGACCATCCCCCTGGGCGAGGGCATCCACCGTCGTATGGTGTATGTAGAGCTCGAGGAGGGCGCTAAGCTCGAGGATGTGACGAACGACATCAAGGCCGATCCATATTTTGCCAGCGACGAGACCCACGTGTTCCAGGTGGAGAGCGTTGACGACGTCCGCGATATGGGTCATGGTGTGAACCTGGTGCGCAAGGGCGTCAGCGGCAAGACGCAGAACCAGCGCCTGGAGTTCAACATGAGCATCAACAACCCCGCCCTCACCGGTCAGGTACTGGTCAACGTGGCCCGCGCCTCCATGCGCCTTCAGCCCGGCTGCTACACGATGGTCGAGATTCCCGTCATCGATATGCTCCCAGGCGAGCGTGCTGACTTAATCGAGCATCTCGTATAAATAATTGACACAGTGATTCTCTGTGTTGAATAGATATAATGAATATAGCGATTTTCGTTTCAGGCAGCGGTACTAATTGCGAGAACCTGATAAAATACTTTGCTGGCTCCGAGTGCATCCATGTCGCACTCGTGGTCAGCAATAAGGCTGATGCCTACGCGCTCGTGCGCGCGGAACGTCTGGGCGTGCCTACGGCTGTTGCGCCTAAGGCCGACCTCAATAACCCCGACGTCATGATGCCCTTGCTCCAGCAGTATGGCATCGGCTTCATCGTCCTGGCAGGTTTCCTGCCTCTGGTGCCCACCTTCCTCATCGACGCCTATCCCCACCGCATCGTCAATATCCACCCGGCTCTGCTGCCAAAGTACGGTGGCAAGGGCATGTGGGGCCATCATGTCCACGAGGCCGTCAAGGCCGCTGGCGAGCAGGAGACGGGTATGACCGTTCACTGGGTAACCCCCGTCTGCGACTCCGGCGAGATCATCGCCCAGTATCGCGTCGCCCTTTCCCCCGACGACACCGTTGAGGATATCGCAGAGAAAGAGCACCAGTTAGAGATGACATACTTCCCCAAAATCGTAGAAGAGATCATACAGTCTGTTTAATCATATTCCGACATGAGAGAAGGCAAGAACATACTCATCACCACTGCACTTCTTTCACTCTTGATACTGACATCATGCAGTGGTGAGCATCGCGCGAGAATCCGCGCCAGCAAGGCCGACAGCATCATGTATGCTGCCGGTGAGACACGTAACTATCAGCGCATCCTCGACCTGGCTGATAGTCTGCAAGCCCTTGGCGACCTCACCGAAGTCAACGCCAACCGTTGGCGCGGTGTGGCCTACTACTATCAGGGACTCTACCGTACGTCGGAATTCTATTACAAGAAAGCCGTTGGCGCACAGATCAAGAACGCCAACGACGCCCTCAACTACAACAAGTCGGCCCGTCGCTTGGCTCAGATGCAACTCCTGAAGGGCGACTACGAAGGCGCCTTGCGCATAGCCACCCAGGCCCTTGAGATCATGGAGAAAAACGGCACTGGGTCGGATACCGACTTTGCCACCCTGCTCAATACTGTGGGCTGTTGCCAGCTTAACCTGGGGCACGACCAACTGGCTTCCGAGAACTTCGCCAAGGCTTACCGGCTGTTTCGCGAACTGGCCGCTAACGACACCACAGGTCGCCGCGGACAACTCGCCTTCGACGGCATGTGTGCCGTTGCCGACCAGTACCTCGACACCCAGCACTTCGAAGCAGCCGTACCCTGGATCAACCGTGCCGAGGAGATGATTGCCATCTACGAGAAGATGCCGGGATCCGAGGCCGCAGCCAAGGTGCTACAGAGCTCACGCGACAAGGTGAGCCTCCTGCGCGCCATTGCCCTCCAGCACATAGGCCAGGACCACGAGGCCTCCCAACTCTACGCCAAAGCCGCCAAGAGCTCCTACGGCAAGTCGGGCGAGGGTCGTCTCTATGCCAACGACTACCTGATAGCCGCCGGCCGTTACAACGAGGCTGCTGATAACTTCCGCGACCTCGACCGTCTGCTCTCCCAGAACGGTATCACCCTCTCGCTCGACAATATCCAGCAGTATCTCCTGTCCAAATTCAGGGCCAACGTGGGTGCTAACCGTAAGGACTCAGCCTTAGCCGTAGGTCTGCAGATCTGCAACGCCATCGACAACGCCATCAACAGTTCCAAGCAGAACGATGCAGCCGAATTGGCCACGATGTACGAAACCCATGAGAAGGAGGCCGAGATTGCCGAACAGAAGGAGAGCCTTACCCAGCAGCGCCTTATTGCCTCGGGTATAGCCCTCATCCTTATGATGGCCTTCTTTGTCATCTATTACGTCCACAAGCGTAATGCCACCCATCGTCTTGAGGTTGCCCATACCAAGCTGCAGCATGCCTACGACCAGCTTGAGGTGACCACAGCGGCCAAGGAGCGCATCGAGAGTGAGCTGCGCATTGCCCGCGATATCCAGAAGTCGATGGTGCCCAGTGTGTTCCCACAGCGCGAAGGTCTCGATATGTATGCCTCCATGACACCCGCCAAGGAGGTGGGAGGCGACCTCTACGGCTATCTCTTAGAGGGCGACAAGCTCTACTTCTGCCTGGGCGACGTCTCGGGCAAGGGCGTCCCCGCCTCGCTCTTCATGGCCCAGGCCACGCGCCTTTTCCATACCCTCGCCAAACAAGGCATGATGCCCGCAGAGATCTGCACCCGCATGAACGAAGCCCTCTCAGGCGAGGACAACGAGAGCGGCATGTTCGTCACCTTCTTCCTCGGTCTCGCCAATCTCACCACTGGCCATCTCGACTACTGCAATGCCGGTCATAATCCTCCCGTCATCGGAGGTTGCGCGAGTGGTGGCGACTTCCTCGACGTCCTCCCCAACGCCCCCATCGGCCTCTGGCCGGGCTTGGAGTACGAAGGCGAACAGCTCGACTCGATCAAGGGCCGACCAATGTTCCTTTACACTGACGGACTCAACGAAGCCGAAGACACCCAGCAGGCTCAGTTTGGCGACGACCGCCTGTTGGATATCCTCCGCCACACCCCCTTCGACAACGCCCGGCACGTCATCGAGCACCTTGGCGAAGCCGTTGAGCAGCACCGCAAGGGTGCCGAGCCTAACGACGACCTCACCATGCTCTGTCTCCGCATCGACTAGTTCCTCACCAGCCTCGACGATTAAAAGCGCTTCAGGCGGATCAGATAATTCATGTTGTCCTTGTCGAGTTCCGTCTTTTCTACAAAACTGCCAGTGCCGTCGTCATAGTATTTTAAGTTGGGAACCCAGCTCAAATCAGCCTCCATCACGTCGTCCTGCAGACTGCGGTCTTTTCATGGTCATCTCATTTTATTTCAGTCCCTGCCATTTCCCCCTTATCTGCTTACATTGGGTGTAAAGAGCAGGACAGTTAAACACCTGATGGAGCTCAGAGTCGGGCTGTTTGATAATCTCGACGCTACGCTGGTTAGTGTCCCAGCCCTTGCCCATCATGTAGATATACATCACAGTGCCCGAGCCCGAGAACGTCAGTTCCTGGTGCTTGTTCACACTGGCCTTCATCTCCACCGTGTAAGGCTGCTGGGGCGTGTAGCCGTTCTCAGGCGTGGCCCCCTTCAGCACGGCAGCAGGCAGGTAGCGCTGGTGGTAGCCGTCGTTGGCCGGAGCATATGGTGATGTGCCGAACTTCTGGTTCAGTTGCGACACCACGCTGTTCACGTTCGACGGGTAGCAGATCAGCTTGATACAACGCAGACCCTCTTCGCGGTCGCGCCCGTAAATCTCCATCGCCATCGGCATCATGGCTGCTGTGCCGTGAGGCGTCTTCCCGAGAAACTGGGTATAGAGTGCCTCAAACTCCTCGTAGCTCTGCGGCACGTTGGTAAATGTCACCTCGCCCGTAGCCCTCTGGTTATACCCTTCGGCGGTCAGGTTACCCTTCATCGTGTACGAATGGCCGTCATAACTCCATGTGGTCTGTGCCTGAGCCGTCATCCCCAGCATCCAGCACACAGCAAATAGCAATTTCTTCATGTTACGCATCATCTTGTATTTTTATGATAGAATTTACCTGCAAAATTACAAAAAAATAAGCACCTATGCAAGTTTTTTTCCCAAAAAGCCATGCACAGGTGCCGAAATAATGGGTATTATCACGTCTGTATAAACCTCACCTTCCTCCTGTTCTCCTTCGGCCTCACGGCGAAGTGCAGCCAGTACGTACCCTTCGGTGAGCGCTCTATCAGCAGCTCATCATAGTCGCGCTTGTATTTTGCAGAGATCCCCAACAGAACGTCTGCAAACTGGATGGCCTGCTCAATACCCGTCACATGGATATCCACGGCACACCCCGTCAGGTGGTTCGAGCCCTTCACCCCTCCGATGGCCCTGTTCACCGCCTCCGAGCGATAGCCCGAGTTAATCACAATCGGCGCCCCACTCTTCTCCCTCAACGGCTCCAACCAGTTCACACAGAGGTTCTTCAAGTTCTCAATATGTACCCGCGCGGGTACATTCCCATCCGCTGTCTTAGCCGATGTCTTCGTCAGCTCAGCGAGCGTAAAGTGAGGCGAGAGCTTTGCTTCATTATTAATCATTACTTCTTCCATTACTCATTTTATTAGTTTTTCAAATGAACCTGCGTACCAGCGTACCAGCGTTAAAGCATAAGCGCTCCCGTCTTCTTATACCTGGCCTTGGTAGTACCATTCTCAACAAACTCACCTGTTTTTTCAATCAGATGATCTCTCAGCAGTCGCTTCACTCTGGTTCGTGCAGAATTGTAGTTATTAAGTTTGAAACTGCGCATCACGTCTTCTACAACAAACTCATCCGACAGACGCTCAAAGGCATCGTATGTCTTCTGGCGGCGCTGTACATTCACTGAGGCCTCCTTCATCTTGTTGTCAAAGTAGTTCTCAGCCATAGCACCGAAGTAGTAACGCTGACAGGCATACTGTATGTTCGCGATCAGCTCAGCCAGGCGCCAGTCGGTTTCATCGGTTTCAAACTCGCCTGTCCAGTAGTTGCCCTCTTGGCGCATCTGGTCCCAGTGGCGCATCACGATAAACGGAGCGGCGAAGTTCACGCCATGATAGGCGCAGCGCTTCAACAGCATCTCGTCGGCCTTCGATTCATTCTCTTCGGCATCTGCTCACACTCACAAAACTCACAAAAAGGAAATGAAAAAACACAAGAAACCTACATAAATCATATAAATTATAAATAATATATATATTATTTATAATTTAATTAATATTATTACTATTTTTGTGAGTTTCGGCAGAAGCTTTTGTGAGTTTTGTGAGTGTGAGTGACATTGGTTTTGTAAAGTATTGCTCAAGATAAGCTGCCAGTAAGACGGCATAAGCTCTCCTTATTAAATAGAAAGCGGTACTCCTCGTGAAAAGAGTACCGCCCTACTGATGGGTGCCGCCGCGCGGCGCGAATGTCACGGTTCGCCCAGCTCCGCGAAGATCAGCGTAACTTCGTCTGATTGCTTTTTCCATATCTGTTGGTTTTGATTAGCGACTGTTTACTGTTGGATTCCTATCCATGTGCAAAGTTACGAAAAAATATCGAGAATAACGAATGAAAATAGTTTATAACGTATCGTAATGTATTTTGCCCGAAAATAATGTTGTATCTTTGCAGTGCGAAAGGACAACAAAGGCAGTGCGCAGGCCAGAGGCAGCCCGGAAGCAGAGAGAATTAACAAAGTAACAATTTAACGATTTAAACAAACAGCTATGCTAGAACTTAACATTACAAAGAACACAATGGCCGACAGCAGAATGTTCGGCAAGTGGTACGCCCGAGTGGAGTACAAGCAGACCATGGGCATCAGGGAGATGGCACGCCACATGGCAGAGCACAACACGCCGTTCTCCGTCGGTACAATCGAGGGTATCCTCATCGACTTCGTGAAGTGTACCCGCGAGCAGTGTCTGCTCGGCAACACCGTGAAGATCGACGATCTGGCCATCTTCAAGTGCACCGTGGAGGCCAACGGACTGACGCTCGCGAAGGACTACAAGGTGAACTGCGGTCTGGGTACGATACCCACCACCGGTCCCGACGGCACTGGAGCTCCCGACTTCACCAAGCAGGCGCAGGCTGCCGTGGGCACCGTGAAGCTGCTGGCACAGGCCACGGGCGACTTCACCAAGAAGGAACTGAACGACGACGTCACCTTCCGCTGGACGAAGAAGGCTGCCGAGCTCATCGACAGCATCATCAACCCCAACGGCGCGCAGCCCTCACCCTCGCAGGGCGCCAACAGCGGTGGCTCGACCTCTGGTGACCAGAGTGGCAACCAGGGTGGCGGCGACGATCCCGATTCCGGAGACGACGGTAAAAACTAGTGTGAGCTAGTCGCTGAGAAAACAAGCCCTCTCCTACTCTATCACAGCATGGAGGGGGCCTTTACTAAACAACACAAACTAATTTAGGCTTATGACGAAGAAAGAGACAATCAAGTGGACGCTACAAATCATCGCGTCGGTGATCAGTGCCATTCTGACGGCACTCGGCACTACATCGTGCATGGGTTACCATGGTTTTTAAAAGAAGGGAGTCGCAAGGCTCCCTTAATTTGTATCTATCTGTAAATGAATGAAAAAAAATACGAATGTTATAAGATCATACACTTAGATTTAGTGCATAAAAAAAACGAGGGGCCGCTGCCCCTCTAAACACTTTGTTAACCTTAAATCTAATACTATGAAAAACACGTTGCAAAAATACAACTATTTTTCGAACTGCCAAAATTTTTTGGCAGAAATTTTCAAATTAACGTAATTATATGTATATCCCTGCATTATAGCGTCCCTTAACCTAAGGGACCCCTCTCCTGTCGCAATAGGTCGGGAAAGAATTTGGCGAAATATTTGGAATGAGGCGAAATCCGTCGTAACTTTGCTATCGCTAAGACAGGCCCAATGTGGTTTTGTGGTGGTGAGTTCTCACCGCCCTGGGCGCTTCGAGTTGCGTAGGGGCGTAGGCAAAGAAGAAGGGGGCCTCGGAATGAACCGGGGCTCCTTTTGAATGTGATGTTTATTACTATTATACGCGAACGCCAAACATATGTTCGAGGACATCGTCAATGATACTCTCAGTGCCGTCATAATCCTGCTGATCCTGCTCTTCGTCGTTCTCTGTGGCTTCAATATCATCCTCCAGAACGAAAATGGGGTAATTCTGTTGTGCGTTTGCACTGGTGGTGAACACGAATGAGAAAACTACTGCTGCAAGTGGTGGTGGAGATGTGTCGCAAAGAGGGGCGTAAGGGTAAAAAAAAGCTTCCCGGTTGGGGGAAGCTTTTTTTGTTTTAGAAGTTCTTGCGGACGCCTTGCCACTCGGGGAACTTCATCTTGAGGTATTCGTCGTCGAGGAAGAGGGCCGACTGGCCCACCTGACCTTTGAGCTGCCAGTCGA
>CAMKUA010000012.1:0-51259 GCA_946415825.1 uncultured Prevotella sp.
ACTATAGAAATAGCCTGCAAGGCGTCAGAGCGGATACGCTTACTATGTTGAGGTATATGATAGGTATATGTTAGGTACATGTTCAAGCAACATATACCCATGCCGAAGCCCTTATCTACAAAGGGTTTCAGGAGATTTGAGGTATATGTTTGGCAAAAAACGTGATCAGTGGGACGGTTCCGCTGATCATAGCCTTAGGCTTGCTCTTTCAGGGAATCCTGCTTCTGAGGGAATTCGAATACGAATCTGGTTCCTTCCTGATAGTCCAGCGACACATCGGCTCCTAACATTCCCACCTTACGGCCATTCTGGTCGTGGATATGTGTCAGGTAAGTCGTCGTCAGTTGCTGCGAGGCCGCCCTGTCAAAATAGGGAGGCGTCCAGTCGCCCTCATCCTTCTCAAACGAACTTTTATACCACTCATGCACCAGATAGTCGGGATGGTTCTCATTCATCTGTTTCCCCCTTACCACGTCAGCCGAATCACGCCAGGCATAGATCTCATAGTTTTGTCCTTTCTCGGGATAGAAGTCAGGTTCAAAGATCAGCCTACAACTCGACATATACATATTCTGTCTCACCATCCGCTCCAGATCCTCCTGGAGTTTGTCCGGATTGTTAATGTCAGTCTCAATATCGCTGATGTTGTTGATGACCGCCACATAGACATCCGAGAGCACACCGCGAATCTTCTCGTTTGCATGCAGGATGATACCCTCGTAACGCGATTCAGCCTCCCGGACCATCACTTTCCTGGTGACAGCATAAACCATGGCCATGAAAACTACCGACATCACTATCAGCACAGCCATAATCCTTATACTCAGTCTGTTTGCAAGGGTAAGCTTCTCCATCGTTTATAATTAATCGCAAGGCAAATCCTGCTCTTTCAGGACCTTGTATTGCTTGATAGCTTCCAGAAGGATGTCATCGTCGTCCTTCGTCTGGGCCGTCACCCGGAAACAGTGGTTATCGAGCCCGCGGAAATTAGATGCGTCGCGAATCAGGATGCCATAATTGTCGATGAGCCATTTCTTCAGTTCGATGGCATCACCGAAGTCCATGTTTACCAGCATGAAGTTCGTACTTGTATCCATCACCATCAGGCCTTCAATAGCCGCCAGTTCTGTACGCAACCTGGCGGCCTCTGAAAGATAGGCCTCCAGGTCGGGAATCATCTTCGCATCATGAGTGACCAGGTACTTGCCTGCCTCTATCGCCATGGCATTCACCGTCCAAGGCTGACGGAAGTCGCGCAGACGACCGATGATAATAGGTGAACTGAAGATATAGCCCAACCGCAGTCCTGGCACACAGTACTTCTTCGACAGCGAATGGATGAGCATCACGTTAAAGCAGTCTGTCATCTCCTTTGGCTCCAGCGTCGGACTCAGCGTATAGTCGGCATACGACTGATCAACCACATAGAGATAGCGGGGATTCTGGCGGATGATGTGGTTGAGCAGTGTCTTCAACAATGTGTTACCCGTAGGGTTATTGGGGTTACAGAGCCAGTAAAGGCGATCTTGGGGCAACAGTTCCAACTCGTCAGCGGTGTCGTAGGAGATTATGTGATCAAAGGCCTTACAGGCATCCTCATACTCATTGAAGGTTGGCTGTGGAATGACCGAGGCCCAACCTTTATACATCTGTGCAATCAGATAGATAGCCTCGTTGGCACCGTTAGTGACCATCACCATATTCTCTGGAACACCCAGATGCTCAGCCAAAAGCCGTTCCAACTCGTGGGGCTGAGGCTCTGGATAATGGCTCACCACGTCGAAATGCTCCATGAGATGCTCTTTCAACGCAGAGAGGTCGGCTCCACTATAGACATTGGAGCTAAAGTTCATCTTGATCTTTTCGCCATAGCGAAAAGCGTCGTCACCGTGTCCGTATATCATTCGTCAGTTAGTTATTACAAGCAATCCTGATGGCAAGTGTCTCAGGGTCGAAGGTGATACCATCGCGCTGGATAAACCGCCCCAACACACCCTCACTAGCCAGTTGTCGAGGCGACCCGATGGCTATGGGCTCCTCACGACTCATCAGCCAGATGGTGTCGGCCAACTGCAGGGCCAGTTCTACATCGTGGGTAGAGAGGAAGATGATCTTCCCCGCTGTGCGACTGATGCGACGGAGCAGTTGCAAGACCTCCACCTTGCTGGGATAGTCGAGAAAGGCCGTCGGCTCGTCGAGATAGATCACTGGCGTCTGCTGTGACAGTGCCTTGGCAATCATCACCTTCTGCCGCTCTCCGTCGCTCAGTGTCTGCACCATCCGACGGCTCAGTGTCTCGATTCCCACCTGGACGATGGCCTCATCGACAATCTGCAGATCGTCTCTCGAATAGGTACCCCAGAACCCCGTATAGGGCGAACGTCCAAGACTGACCAGCTCGCGAACGGTCATATTCCTCACGTCGGGCTTCTCAGTCAGCACCACACCGATACGGCGACTCAGCTCCTTGTCGGTATAGGTGTCAAGCTCGCGCCCCTCGATGACGATTTGGCCTGACGTCTTCGGCTGGAAGGCAGAGAGCGTGCGCAGCAACGTGGATTTGCCCACACCATTGGCACCCAACAGACAAGTGAGTTCACCGCTACGGATAGCGCCGCTGATATGCTCAGCCACAGACTTCACGCCATGTTTGGTCTGATAGCCGATGCCCAAGTCGATGAGTTGTATCGTCTCTCCGTCCATCATCTGCTGCAAAGATAAGTATTTTTTTCTATCGTCGGTTATATTTTACCTACTTTTTTCTGACAATCTTATAAAGTTTGTCTGCTTTCTTCTCCAAAACGCCATCAGGAACCAGTTCGTCCATGAAATAAGAACTGCCATAATGGTTGCAGGCTGGCACCAGATAGGCATCGCCATCAGGGAAGTCCGCTGCCACACTGTCAATATACGCCACAACCTCCTGTTTGTCTGTTATCGCCTTTTTCCAGACGATGCGCCAGAAGTGGAGTTCGCGCTGCTCGTTGAAAAGTGTATAGCGATAGGTGGGTGGCATCTTTTCCAACTGGCGGAAACGGTAGTCGTCCGTCAGGTAGTCGGAGGCGATGGGGGCAGAGGCACCATACTCGAGCGTCAGGATGTTCGAGGTGGGAGCCTTGTCGAGGACAACCGTCTGCTGTCGATGCCAGTCTCCCGTCATCTGCTTGATGGCTTGGATATACCAGGGATAGAACAGATGGCCCGTCAGGAGCATATTCTCATCGTTGGTGACCAGTTGGAAACCAGCACCTATACCCACGGAGTAGCCCGTCTCTCCCCGTTCTGTCTCATAGAGCGTCGTCAGCATACCCACCTTACTCAGTGGATTTTCCGTCAGCCAGGGCATTGTCAGGTTACATTTCCGCACAGAGACGGTCGTATAAAGCAAAACACCTGCAAGGGCCACCCACTTCAGCACAGGACGGTTGCGCAAGAGTCCCATCAGCCATGACAAGGCCCGTACGCCAGCAATGATGACAAAGGGGGCGTTATAGAGGAAATGTTTCGAGGCGTTGCCAAAAGAAGAGAAGACCGAGTGGAGCAGCACGATGGGGAGCAGCACCAGGAACAGTTCTTTCCAATATCGTCGGGCAATGATAACCACCACACCCACAGGTAACAGAAGAAAGTAAGCCAAAGAGTAGAAGCCCACAATGGCAACGATGCGCTCTCCTGAAGTAATAAGACCATTCCACTCCTCGTAGGCATCGAAGGTCTTCAAGGCATCGGCTCCCAACAGCCAGAAGAAGAACAGGCACACCACAACCACCACAACACCAAAGAGGGCCGACAGACTGATGGCCTGCTTGAACGACTTGCCTTCGAAGATCAATAACGGGAAGACGGCAGGAAACACAATGACCACATCCAAACGGAACAACACTGCCACGCACAGCAGCAGACCTGTCAGCCAGTAGCGCCCTCTGCTCAGCATGATCAGAGCCCAGACGAAACAGGCCACAGCCGGAATGGCCGTATTGGGATACATCGCTATGGCATACATCTCGGGCAACAACATTGCCGCCACCAGAATCAGCGTTTTAGGAGCCTTGGTAATATGCTGGACAAACGAGATACAGCCAAACAGGAAAAACAAGCTGGCAACAACCGTGTTGAAACAGTATATCTGCTCGCAAGTCAGGAAGGGTAATACGTGCTTCAGCGCCACCACCAGAATGGTGGTCAACGGCTGCATTCGGTACTCATAAGAATATACTGGCGGCAACGACCATCCCTCACGATACATCACATCGCAACCAAGGATAACCTCCTGACCGTCAGTCTCATAACACTGCATAGGGAAGATGCCGACACTCATCCATAGCAGGAAAAGAGCCATCAAGACGGGATAAGGATGCCCCTTGACATAGTCCCAAACTGCTGTCACTACTTTATTCATCGTTATTTGGCTTATTTACATATCAAGCAAGTGAGTCATCAGGATCTTAGCGCCAATGACCACCAGGATTATACCACCCAGCAACTCTGGCTTCAGCCTCCGGGTGATGCTCTTGCCGAATCGTGAGCCAAGCATATAACCCAGCACACTGAAAAGGAAAGACACGATACCTATTATTATTAAAGGAACCGACAACTGAGTCAGACGATGGAAGCCGATGCAGGCGAAAGAGATGCCTACTGCCAAGGCGTCGATGCTCGTGGCGATGGCCAGGAGCAACTGCATCCGCATCCGCTGGGGGTCGAACGACGACTCCTTTTCGTCATCAAACGACTCCAGGATCATCTTTCCGCCAATGAAAGCCAGCAGCGCAAAGGCAATCCAGTGGTCGATAGCCTCCAGGTGTTCGCTGAAACGACTCGTGGCAAACCACCCCAACAAGGGCATCAGTGCCTGGAAGAATCCGAAGAGGAAAGCCATCCTGAGGATAGTCAGCCCCTCCTTGGAGAAAAGACGGAACCTGTCGGAAAGAATCACACCACTGACAATCGAGACGGTGAAACAGTCCATCGCCAACGCTACTGCCAACAGCCAGATATCCAGTGAGTTCATATAGTATTTCTTTACCTCTTTTCTATACTTTGGCTGCAAAATAACAACTTTTTTTTGAGATAACCAAATATTTTACTATCTTTGCAACATGATTACGTTAATAACTAAAGGCATTTTTATGAAGAAACTCTTTTTCTTAGCATTACTCGCTGCCTTTGCCCAGACGGCAATGGCTGAGCAAGTGACGATCCAGACCAAGAACACCACGATGGTGCTCAACGTGGATCAGGGCCGACAACCCCAGTATGTCTATTACGGTACCAAACTGAGCGATACCGACCTCGAGCACCTACAGGCTGACCGTGGTGGACGCATGGATGCCTATCCTGCCTATGGCATGAACTGTCCTGCAGAGGCAGCCCTGGCCATGACGCACGCTGACGGCAACCTCTCGACAGAACTACTGGCAACAGGCTCCATTACCTATGAAGGCATGATCACCCGCATCTGGATGAAGGATCCTGTGTATCCCATCACCGTGAGCCTCTGCTATATGCCCCGTGTGGAGGAAGACATCATCGAGACCTGGACAGAGATCCTGAACGGCGAGGCCAAGCCCGTCACCCTGACGCAGTTTGCCTCCATCTGTCTGCCCATCCGTCGTGGCGACGTGTGGCTCTCTCATTTCTATGGCTCATGGGCCAACGAGGCGCGCCTGGTGGAAGAGCCTATCCTGCCTGGCGAGAAGGTGATCAAGAATAAAGACGGTACGCGCAACTCGCATACCGACCATGCCGAGGTGATGTTCTCGCTCGACGGTAAGGGTCGTGAGAACTGTGGCGACGTGATCGGCGCTGCTCTCTGCTACTCGGGCAACTTCCAACTGAAGATCGATACCGACGATACAGAGTTCCACTATTTCTTTGCAGGCATCAACCCCGACAACTCGGAGTATCACCTGAAGAAGGGCGAGTACTTCATCACACCAAAGGTGGCGCTCAGTTTCTCGAAATGCGGACTCTCGGGCGTCTCACGCAACTTCCACAAGTGGGGCCGTAAGTATATGCTGGCCCATGGCGACAAGGAGCGCAAGATTCTGCTCAACTCATGGGAGGGCGTGTATTTCGACATCAACCAGCAGGGCATGGACCAGATGATGGGCGACATTGCCTCGATGGGTGGCGAACTCTTCGTGATGGACGATGGCTGGTTTGGCGACAAGTATCCTCGCAAGACTGACAACTCCTCACTTGGCGACTGGGTGGTCGATAAGAACAAGCTGCCTGAAGGCATCGAGGGCTTGCTGCGAGACGCCAAGAAGCATGGCATCAAGTTCGGCATCTGGATCGAGCCAGAGATGTCGAACACCGTCAGCGAACTCTACGAGGCCCATCCCGACTGGATTGTGAAAGCCCCGAAGCGTGAACCCGTCTTAGGTCGTGGAGGTACCCAGGTGGTGCTCGACATGTCGAACCCCAAGGTACAGGACTTCGTGTTCTCCATCGTCGATGACCTGATGACGAAATACCCTGATATCGACTATATCAAGTGGGATGCCAACATGCCCATCCTGAACCACGGTTCGCAGTATCTGACGATGAACGACCAGAGCCACCTCTACATCGCCTACCATCGTGGTTTCGAGAAGACCTGTGAGCGCATCCGCGCCAAGTATCCCGACCTGACCATTCAGGCCTGTGCCTCGGGTGGTGGACGTGCCAACTGGGGTGTGCTACCCTACTTCGATGAGTTCTGGGTGAGCGACAATACCGATGCCCTTCAGCGCATCTACATGCAGTGGGGCACCTCTTACTTCTTCCCCGCCATCGCTATGGCCTCTCATATCTCGGCTACGCCCAACCACACCGTCTTCCGTACCACAGCCATGAAGTACCGCATCGACGTGGCTATGAGCGGACGCCTGGGTATGGAGATTCAGCCCAAGAACATGAGCGACGACGAGAAGGCCCTATGTCGCAATGCCATCAAAGAGTATAAGCAGATTCGCCCCATCGTACAGTTTGGCGACCTCTACCGCCTCGTCTCGCCCTACGATAAGAAAGGTCTGGCCTCGCTGATGTATGTGAATGAAGAGAAGTCGAAGAGTGTCTTCTTCTGGTGGAAGACTGAGTCGTTCCAGAACGAGCATCTGCCTCGTGTAAAGATGGCTGGTCTGGATGCCAACAAGATGTACAAGATCCACGAGCTGAACCGCATCGACCTGAAGCCGTTGGACATCGAGGGCAAGACCTTCAGTGGCGCCTACCTGATGAACCACGGTCTGGAGATGCCTTACCGCAACGAACCCGAGTGGTCGAAGAAGAACGACTGGTCGAGCCGCGTGCTCTTGTTAGAAGCAGAATAAACCCGTGGAATTTGTATTCAGATAAGGAGAGATTTTATGTTTCCGGTCTAGAAACATAAGTTCGCAAGCCAGAAACTTATGTTCTCCGGCCGGAAACATAAGTTCTCGGGCTGGAAACAAAACCTCTTTAAGGTAGAAAGAATATAAAAGAGATGAAACAGAAATATGCAGTAGTTATCCTCTTTGGCTTGATTTGCGCATCGGGACTGACGAGTCTGAAGAGCTATCAGGCAACGGAAAGGGTTGTGACAGAGGATATGGCTTGTGCGCTGACGAAGGCACTAGCTGAACAGCAGAGCGACGTCATCAGCTCAGACACCATCCGCGTGTTCAACAGTTATCTGAAGATGGATGAGTTGCGTGGCAATGCCATATTGGCTGTGACCACCCGACAGAAAGGCTACGGATCGGCGACCATCGGTCGGGAATGCGGACTTCGCTGTGAACCCAAATGCTCTGTCGCCACCATTTTTGCGATGTCCGACCAGCGGCCTGCCTCCATCTTATGGACCATAGCGCTGCTTTGGGGACTCTACTGCTTCTGGCATTATCGCAAGCAAATGCCTCTCGTAGCGTTTGGCGGTCTGGCCTATTCTGAGCCTGAAGGCCGATTCTATGATGCGATGGGCAAACAGGTCAGACTAACTCCTATGCAACAGCAACTGATGGAGATGTTCTTCCGCAGCGAGTCGCATCAGCTCTCGAAAACCGAGATCTGCGATGCCCTCTGGCCCAAGAAAGACGATGCCAACGATACGCTCTACACCCTGATCCGTCGCCTGAAACCCATCATCGAAGAGCATTCAGAACTCAAGATTGAATCAGACAGAGGTCGCGCTTACGAACTGAAACATAGATAGTTAGCTCTCTGTCAGCGAATTGTCAGACAAATGTCAGGCAGATAATTCATCAGATTAAGAATCTCTTCATACCTTTGCCGCTGAAAAAACGGCAAACGTATGATACAACAGAAAACATTTACGAAACTCAACACCTGTGTGGCATGGTTTGTTTTCACCATTGCCGCTGTGGTGTATGGTATGACTGTAGAGCCTACAGCCAGTTTGTGGGACTGCCCAGAGTTTATAGCGTGTGGCTATAAATTAGAGATAGGTCATCCACCTGGGGCACCTATCTTTATGCTAGCAGCTAATCTCTTCTCGCAATTTGCCAGCGACACGTCGCACATCGCTTTGATGGTTAACCTGCTCTCAGCACTACTGAGTGCAGGCTGCATCTTCTTCTTGTTCCTCACCATCACCCATCTGGCCAAGAAACTCATCTGTCCTGCTCTCGATAGTATGACGATGCCAGACATTATCAGAATAGAAGTTTGTGGCGTGGTAGGTGCTTTGACCTATACATTCAGCGACACCTTCTGGTTTTCAGCTGTCGAGGCCGAGGTCTATGCCTTTTCAAGTTTCCTGACAGCCCTGATGTTCTGGTTGATTCTGAAATGGAGTGATGAAAGGCTACGGGCAGATGCGTCAGCAAGAATGTCCGACAGATGGATTGTTCTGATAGCCTATATCACAGGCTTGTCGATAGGGGTTCATTTGCTTTGTCTGCTATGCTTGCCTGCCATGTCTTTGGTGGTTTATTTTCAGAAGGCAAAGCAGGTAACGCGATGGGGATTAGTAAAAGCACTTTTAGCAGGATTCGTGTTAGTGGGTATCATCCTTTATGGTCTGATACCAGGCGTGGTAACAATTGGCGGCTGGTTCGAGTTGCTATTCACTAATGCGATGGGAAGCGCCTACAATACAGGCCTCATCTGCTATATCGTCCTTTTGATAGGAACACTTGTTATCGTGTATTATAAGGTGAAACGAAGAGTGGTAAAACTGTCATTAGCCTGTGTACTGATGATATTGGCTGGCTATAGCAGCTATGGTGTCATCTTCATCAGAGCCAATGCCCGTCCACCGATGTGCGAGAATGCCCCTGACAACATTTTCTCATTAGGCAGTTACCTGAATCGTGAACAATACGGCAAGACCCCGTTGTTCTATGGTCCAGCCTATAGCAGCGAGGTTGACTATGAGGCACAAGGCGACTATATGGTGGCTAAGCATCGTGAAGGCAAGACTATCTATCGTCCAATAGCCGATTCCACTAAACAGGAGTATGAGGTGGTGCGCCACGATATAGACTATGTGTATAAGAATAATATGTATTTCCCCCGTATGCATTCTGCACGCCACGCTCAAGCATACGAAGACTGGATGGGAGGCGTAGAGAAGCAGAATGGCATACCCACGATGGCTGAGAACCTGCGCTTCTTCCTCTCCTATCAAGTGAACTTCATGTATTGGCGCTACTTCCTGTGGAACTTTGTTGGCCGCCAAAATAATATCCAGGGAAATGGTGAGGTGGAACATGGCAACTGGATCACAGGGTTCCGATGGATAGACGACCTGCTGTTGGATTGCGACACCTCGAAGTTGCCCTCTGATTTGGCGCAGAACAAAGGGCGTAATGTGTTCTATGCCATGCCACTCATACTTGGTTTGATAGGTATGCTGTGGCAATGGCGCAAAGGGCGAGAGGGTAAGCAACAATTGCTGGTTGTCATGCTGCTGTTTCTGATGACGGGTCTGGCCATCGTGGTCTATCTCAATCAGACGCCACTCCAGCCTCGTGAGCGCGATTATGCCTATGCTGGTTCCTTCTATGCCTTTGCAATTTGGATTGGTCTGGGTGTGGCTGGTCTTGCCTCACGTCTCAAGTATCTATATATCGCCAGTATCCTTATCCCCCTTCAGATGGCCTCACAGACGTGGGATGACCACGACCGCTCAGGTCGCTATATGTATCGCGACTTTGGTGCCAACTATCTGGAGAGCATGCAGCACGAGGGGCATCCCATTATCTTTACTGACGGCGACAACGATACGTTTCCACTTTGGTATAATCATGAGGTGGAAGGGGTTCGAACAGATACACGTGACTGCAATCTGGAATATCTGCAAACCGACTGGTATATCGACCAGATGAAGCGCCCAGCCTACGATTCACCTGCCCTGCCCATCAGTCTGAATCACGAGGATTACAAGGAGGGACGGCTGGAGTATGTTCCCATAGATTTCGATAGTCTCACCATCGGTAATACCATCATCTCACTGAAAGGGAAGCAGGGATTGTACAAGAACGAACTGATGGCGCTCGAGATACTGTCGCAGGCCCATTGGGAGCGTCCTGTCTACACATCTATCAGTTTAGGACCAAGCAATCTGCCTTTTCTCCGCGACCATCTGGTGCTCGAAGGTCTTGCCTATCGTGTCAGCCCTACAGCCAAAGGCCTGCAGGTGGATGTCGAGCGCCTCTACGAAAACATCATGCACCGTTTCCGTTATGGTGGACTGAGCACAAAAGGCATTTATGTGGATGAGGATGTGAAGCGAATGGCCAATACCCACCAGCTGATTATGGGTGTTCTTATCGATTCACTCTTACAGCAGAATGACCTCAATCGTGCACTATCGGTATGCCATAAATGGCAGCAGGAACTGCCGCCAGAGAATGTCCCTTATACCGATTCGGCTTTGGCAATGGCCCGCTGCTATTATCTGACTAGCCAGCCAGAAAAGGGCGACGCGATTGTCAGCAATCTGTTGAACCGTTCTGACGAGTGGTTATCGTGGATAGACACCATCACGTCTTGGCGCCGTGCAAGTTCGCTCTATTCACAATACGAGTGGGCACAAACCATGGAGAAGGCACTCGCTGTAGCCCAGCAGTTTAAGAGAACTGAATTGTCAAATCAATACATCAAGCAGTATGAAAACTTCATCAAATAGTATCTTCATCGCAGCCTGCGCACTCATCGTTCTTGGCTACATCCTGATGTCAGGCCCAGGCAGCACAGAGGCGTCTTTCAATCCCGATATCTTCTCTCCTCGCAGAATTGTCATTGCCCCAGCACTCTGTCTGGCAGGCTATCTGCTGATTGTCGTTGGGATTATCAGAAAATGAAGATTATGCTGTTCTACATTAAACTATGTTAATGATGGTTTGACTTTGACCTGTTTCTGTGTCTAATAAGTGTACAGCAGTAGTAAAGCATGGACAGAACTGCATTTGAACAGCAAGCCCGCACGTGGCGGCAAAAGGCTCTCTGCGTTTGCATGAGCTGCGGAGCGGGCAAAGACGAAGCAGAAGACATCGCCCAAGATGTGATGCTCCGCCTGTGGCAGATGCACGACGAACTGGAACACTACCGCTCGATAGAGGCCATTGTTGCTCTGATGGCAAGACACATGCTGAGAAACCATCAGCGACGAAAACCCTCAGAGACGTTGGACGAGGCTATGATCATCAGTCTGACTACCAGTCCACTCGAAGAGTTGGAGATGAAAGAAGACGATGCCTGGCTGACTAAACGCTTACAACAGCTGCCCACCACACAACGTACCTTATTATATATGCGACAAGTGGAACGGCGGAGTCACGAGGAAATAGCCCAGTTGCTGGGCATCGAAGCGACATCGATAAGCACCCTGCTGGCAAGGGCCCGACGAACATTATTAGAAGACATTAAACATAGAAACAACTTATGATACAGTACACCCAAGCGTATATCAACGAATTGCTCAACAAGTTTATGGCGGGCACATCGACACTGGAGGAAGAAGACATCCTGAGCCAGTACTTCGCTCAGAGCCATATACCAACAGAGTGGGAGCAATACCGCTTGCTGTTTGCCGAACTGGAGGCGATGAAACCCGCAGAGAAGCCAAAGTACAGATGGTTGCGATGGAGCGTGGCTGCAGCAGTGGCTGTCATAGCCCTGCTGACGATATGGGGCAGTCTGAGCCATTCCCAAAATGAGCCAATCATGGCTGAGAATGAAGCTGCGAGAGCAGATTCTGTAACTCCTGTAGTGACCCATGAGGAAGTGCAGACAGACACAACCCACCAAGAACGACGACAGGATGTACACGAGAGACCCAAGAAACGGAGCCTACGCAAGTCGCAGCCTACAATAACAGACCACGACAAGGCTTATGCCCTGATGGCCAAGATTGAACAAGAACGTCTGGAGGCTGAGCAACAATTGGAACAATGCCAGCAAGAGATTCTGGATGCACAGTTGGCTGCGTATGGTTTTATCCCAATAAAACAAGAAGATGGTACCATAGTATATATTAACGAACAAACAAATTATATTGCATATGAAGAGTAAAAACTTGATTCTGTCGGCCATTTTGATGGCAGTGTCCTCAACAGTGATGGCACAAGAGAACATTCAGAAGACTTTCGATGCCCTCAAGCAAAGTAAGGGACAAGAGGAGACTTATACGAATCATTTCTTGGAAAAAGACCCTGACACAGGGTTGATGGAGGGTATGAGCGATGAATACGAGTTCAAGATAGCTGACGCAGCAAATAAGCATTTGATTACTGCTATTCGCCAAGCCTTTAATAAAGATGAGCAAGCTGCCTATAGTGTCAGTACGGGTTCTCACGGTGGTGCCGAATCCTATACATCACTCGCTGTAGGAAATGGCAACAAAGGCGTAGGTATAGGACTGATGAAAGACTCGAAATGGATTTATGCCTGTTTCCTGGATCCAGATGATACTCTCAGAATTCATAGATATGCCTATGCCTTGGAGTGGGTTGAGAAAAAGGATGGCTCCATCACGGGGCGCATCGTCAAGACTTATGCTACTACGCAGAAGTATCGGCAGAAAAAGACTACAAGCAGTTTCGTCATCAACGGAAAGAAAATAGATCTTTCAGGCGGACTTGGAACACTGAATGCCACATTGGGCAGAAACGATTCAGAGATTTGGATTAACTCATTCAATAACTTGCGGACACTCTTTATGAAGAAATCAGAAGGACCTGCTGCCAATAGCTGGGTCACGCAGATTTACGGACTCTGTAATGATGCCGGTTCGCTCGATGAAGCAGAAAAGAATATGGTGATAAAAGAAATACAGAAGCTGAAAACCAAAACCAACGACGAATTTATCAAGGAATTGTTCGATATGAGCATCGAACGACTCAAGAAATAAATCATTCATGAAGTATTTGAATATGTTTCTCCTCTCGCTGCTGATGGCAGCGGGAGGAGGGGAAGCTATGGCCCAGACTCAGGCAGATTCAACCAACGTAAATAACGACTCCATCACTTGGAACAAGGAACTGGAAGGGGTTGAGATAAAGGCTCAGCGACAGCTCATTAAGCAGGAGATAGACCGCATAGGCTACGATGTGCAGGCTGATGAGGAATCGAAGACGCTTACCGTGATGGATATGCTCCGCAAGGTACCCATGGTAACGGTTGACGGTGAGGACAACATCAAGGTGAAGGGTAACAGCAGCTTCAAGATCTACAAGAATGGGCGCTATGACCCCAGTCTGTCGAAGAATGCAAAGGAGATACTGAAGGCGATGCCTGCCTCGATGGTCAAGCGTATAGAGGTTATCACCGACCCTGGGGCACGAGAGGATGCAGAGGGTGTCAACGCCATCCTGAATATCGTGATGGTGGACGGTAGGCGGATAGATGGTATTACGGGATCCGTTACAGGAGCCTATACAACGCTGAATCATCCCAATCTGGGAGCCTATCTGACCACCCAGATGGGTAAGGCCATCATATCTGTGGATTATGGGTATGGCGGTATGTCGAGCAAGGAGACTGAAAACAAGAATGAAACAGAGCATACCTACGTCTCTTCAGGCAACGTGATGAAGAGTGTGAGCGAGGGCTCCAATCCTGGCTATATTCATTATGTCGATATCGATGCCAGCTATGATATCGACTCGCTGAACCTCATCTCAGCATCATTAGGCGGATATTTCTATAAGCTGGACGTGAAAGGTGGTGGACTAACACAGATGTATGCCCCAGACAAGAGTCTGCTCTATAGCTATCGGAACAACTACTGGATGCCTGGCTATAGCCACCACTCATGGAACGGACGACTTGACTATCAGCATAAGACGCGTCGAAAGGGCGAGCTTTTCACTCTCTCTTATATGCTCGCTCTGACGCGTCAACACACAGAACAGGAAAGCAGCTATACAGACCTTCAAAATGCACCATTCGATTATACAGGCAAGTTGCAGAACCTGCGAGAACACTTTACGGAGCACACCTTTCAGGCAGACTGGCTTCGTCCTGTCGCTGAAGGCCATAAGCTGGAGATGGGCGTCAAATACATCTATCGTGGAAATACCAGCCATGCGGTTCAGGACTTCTATGCTGCTACGCCCTATCCGTCGTACAGCAGCGAGTTCGAACATTCCACTCAGGTGGCAGCAGCCTATGCCGACTACATCATGCGGATAGGGAAATGGTCGGCGCGTGCTGGTCTGCGCTTTGAGCACAGCTATATGAAGGGGGCTTATCCTGATGGTTCAGCTGAGAGTTTTGACAGTCATCTGAACGACTGGGTGCCACAACTCAGCGTGAAATATCAGCTGAGCGATGCCCATTCTCTGAAACTGGGCTATGTCACCAGCATCAACCGCCCAGGCATTTCCTATCTGAATCCAGCTGTCATCAATTCGCCCATGCAGGTACAGTTTGGTTATCCAGAGCTGAGTAGCTGTAGAAATCACGGTGTCCACCTTATTTATTCGTATATAGGCCAATGGCTGACACTGCAACTGGCTCCTGCCTTTAAGTATTATAGCGATGGCATAGGACGACTGATCTATGCCCAGGACGATGTGCGCTATCAGACCTATGGCAACATTGAGAAACTGACACGATGGCAACTGGAAGGTTATGTGCAGTGGAAACCATTCAAAAGTACCACACTCTCTGCCAATTTCAATCTATGGGATGATAAGATAGAGAATCCCAGTATCGGCCTCCGTCAGAAGGGCTATTCTGGTTTCTATTATCTGAATGGCAGTCAGCAGCTGCCTTGGAAGTTACGCCTCACAGCTTATGTTTATGGCGAGATGGGCCATTCTGTCAATAATGTATATAGCTATTCACGCCCTTGGAATCGCTATGGCTGCTCGCTGCAACGCTCTTTCCTCAGCGAAGACAAGCTAACGGTACGCATCAGCGCCAACGACCTCTTCAACAGATATCGTCACTCTGTCGACTGTACTGACCAGGGCGATATGTTAGGTTATAGTGATACAGCTACTCGTGGTAGCAGGCTGACTTTCTCAATCTCTTATCGTTTTGGCAAGTTGAAAGCCAGCGTCAAGAAAACTGAGACCACCATTGACAATAGTGATGTAGTGGGCGGAATAACAAAGAGGAAATAGGCTCCACGCAGAGGATGATGCAATAAAAAACTATTTATTTAATTACACCAATTGGTGGTACACTAAACGGTGAACCATACTTTCTTCTTCAATTTATCTTCTCGGAGGAGGAGGTCCCATTCTTACGGGTCCCCGGGGGAGCATGTTGTCATCATTGCCCCAAATAAGACCTTTGAGCAATTTGCCAAAGTCGAAGCCGATTTTCTGTTTGCCGTTGATCTTGATGTATGGACTTACAATAGGATCGGTAACCCATTTGCCTGACATGGGATTCAGGTAGCGCCTCACACCGGTATCAACGCCAAAGTTTTTAAAAACCTGAATATCGGCATAGCCTCCATAGGTAGTTGTGGCTAGATAAGGATTAACCATCGGACTAATCATCGACGAGTTGACGTAGTAATAGCCAAAGGCATGCAGCGAAAGGCGCTCGTTTACACGATAGCCGACAGTACCTCCTACACCATAACGCGTTTCCAAGAACCCCATGCTTGAAAATCGGTACTTATCAGCAAGCACCGAAGCAGAGAATGTCCATCGCCCTAAATTCTGATGCAAGGTCAAGGTCCCTGATTCACGGTCCAGAAGTCCAGGCATAACATCCACACCACCACTGGCAATGACATAAGCGCCACGCCAGGGCTGAAATAGTTTACCGCCTTGCATGGTATTAATCTCCCAACTTCCCCTACGGTTATCATAGAGACTAGGCAATATGTCCAGTTTGGTAGCCTGAGGATTGGGGGTTAACGATTCTGGGGTCTTTTGCAGGAAACCAGCATCATATTGTGGGGAAACCGTCATGAGCTGCGGTTTGAAGTCTGATTCAAGATGGTAAGATTGTGGCTTTACGCTGTCGTTACGCTCTGTCTGAGCGTAAGAACAGAAAAGGGATAAGCCTAAGGCCATCAATAAAAACAGCAGTTTCTTCATCTTAGAAATCCACCCATAAAAGGGCTAATAATCGAGTACTTACTCCACTTTTTATAACATATTTAACCTGCAAACGGTTTATAATGGGCCTCGTCGGCGAAGGCCAGCAGTTCCTTGTCGCCTCGACTATCGCCATAGGCCGTCAGGTGGTATTCACTGCGATTGGGATAGAGAGCCAGGATGCGGTTTACCTTCTCCTTTCCATAACAGTTCTGGGTGAGGAAGCGGCCCGAGAGATGTCCGTTAACCACCTCTACCTGAGTGCCTACCACCTTCACATCGGGGAAGAAAGGTTGCACCCAGTTGTCGATGCTCGCACTGACGATGAGCACTTCGGCACCCTCAGCCTGGGCCTGTTGCAGGGTTTTGATGCCCTCTGGCCTCAACAGCTCCCAATGATCGGCAGCAAACTGACGGCACAGGGCATCGAACACCTCGATGGGCATGCCCTTGAAGAAATAAGAGAACACCCGCTCTTTCGTCTTCCAGTTCGGATAGAGTCCCAACTTCATCAACACCAGCAGATGAGCATAACGCAGAAAGCCCCAAAGGAAACCATGCGTGCCTTTGGCATAACGGATAAAGACCAGCAGCGAATCGTGTGTGGTCAGCGTTCCGTCGAAATCAAAGGCATACAACTGTTTCATAACTTAGGCGAGGGTATCTGGTCGATGATTTTCTTCACAAGCCACGACAATAGGAGGGTGGCGACGATGTATAGGAGCAGTCCGGCATAGAGGTCGTTCTGCAGATAAGGGCGGACGAAGACCTTTCGAACCAGAGGATGGGTGACGAAGATGGCGGCAGAGATGGAGCCTAACCAAAGTACATAGGGCATCGCCTGAGAAGGGATCATCTTTATCAGGGCGATTGTCCCGATCACGATAAGAAGGGGCACCCACAGCCATTTTCCAAACCCGAAGATGCTACAGGCAAAGATCAGGATGGTAACCGCAATAAGGACAAAGAGCCATCCTATCATTTGCCGTAAGCCTGAGGTCGTCTCCCCTATGCTGGCATTTCTCATCAGCTGAGGTTCAAAGCGAGCCAGGAGCACACCCATGCCAAAGGGCAGCATGCCCCCCACGAGGTTATAGCGCAGGCGCTCAAGTGTCTCCATATCGTCATAACAGGTCATCTGCCAGATCCAACAGACTCCTATCAGTCCCACTACGACACCCCAATGGCGCCAACGATAGAGCAGCAGACGATAGAGGATATAAAACTGGAGGGTGATGCTGAAATACCAATAAGGACCAGGCCATACCACTTCTGATGGCTTCTCGAAGAAGTTGGCATACATACCCAACATGCCCACCACCTCCTGCCACGTATAGCGATGCATGCCGGGGGTGAAGGCGTCGAGCAGCGTGAAGAGCACGAAACCCACGATAAAGATACGGAAGAGCTTCAGGTAGTTATAACGCACGAAGCGCCAGATGCCTACCTCGGGCAGGGAACCCTGCATTCCCGAACTGCATTCGCCTACCCATTGCCTTTCGTACTTCTTCACCAGGCCAAAACCACTGAGGAAGAGGAACACAGGCACACCATAGTGACCAAAGAAGGAGAAGAGATGCAAGGGTAGGAACGCATCGGGTTGCTGAATGACCTCCCAGAGTTTGTCGCACTTCCATTGCTGCCAGGTGTACTCGTTCTCACGGATGATGCCCTTCAGCCAGTGGCTGTAGTTGTGGAGCATGATGGCCAGTATGGCAATGCCCTTCATTGCCGTACATTCCTCACGTGTCAATATACTCTTATTGTCCATCCTTCTTCAGTTTATTATAGTCTGTCGTACCCTTCAGGATACGGGGGCGCTCGCTGTCGTACTGCGGACTGATGACATTATACTTCTCCTGGTAGTCCTTGGTATAGATACCCCCGAGGTAGAGCAGGAAATGCGCCAGACAATCCGTCATCATCGGGCGATCCTTAGCAGCCTGAATGGCCTTCCACCCATAAGGATGGTTCTTGATATACTCAGGCGAACCCCATATCCAGAACGGTATCTCAAACTCTTCGCGAGCCAACCGGTAGTCGATGGTTGCAGAGTGCATGCGCCCATAGTTATAAGGCGGTCCGTTGTAGATCTCCTCTGCATGGTCGGGCATATAGATCACCACAGCATCCTTATCTGCAAACTTCTGGGTAACAGCTGCCACGATAGAGTCGTTATAGAGCACGGAGTTGTCGTAATCGGCCACGATGAGTTTCTGCTTGTGGGTAAGGTCAGGACGGTCGTACATAGGTGCTAACAGATGTTTGCGAGTCTTCTGAGGATAGCGCGACTTATACATCACGTGCTGCCCCATCAGGTGGAGGATAATCAGGTTGTGAGCCTTGTCTTCCCGTTTCAGACTATCATACTCCTCGAGCACACCCTCGTCAAACTCATGGAGGCGCGTGTTTCGGGTATCAAACTGGGCCTTGCTCAACTCTGGATTGTTCAGGAAGAAACCTCCACTGAAGTCATAGACAGCCTCATCAGCCTCGGGCAGGAACTGGTTGGTGATAAACGTCACGTGATAGCCTGCCTTACGGAACACCTCTGGGAAGAGCGGGCGATCGCTCCACTCGCCAGAGTCGCCAACGGCATGGAGCGACAATACGTTCTTAAACACATAACTCGTCAGGTTCCAAGGTGCCACCACATCGGTAAAGGGTACCAGACTGCCCTCCTGGGCCAAAGCCAACTGGCGAGGCGTGGTAGGCATATTGTAGCCATAGAGTTGGGAGTGGTATTTGTTGTAACTCTCTCCGATCACCAGTACGATGTTAGGCACCCGGAAGGTACAACTATCCACCTGCACCTCGTTTTTCACAGTGACCATCGTCTCCAATTGGGTAGAAGCGAGACTATTGGCATAGAGACTGAACGCCAGTCGGTAGATGGGCAGATAGAGTTCGGGTCTGGGCTTCTGGTTCAGTTGATGCTCCACCTCGCCGATATTGTCTTTCGTCATCAGCTTATGGATGGCTTCCTTGTTGATCTGGCACTCCTGCCAGGCGTCGTACATCAACCAAGCAGCAGTGATACCCAGGACGCACCTGAATGTGGTCGTGAGAATACTCGTCACACGAGGATTCAACGTGGGCAGAATCAGGCGCCTGCGCAGTTGTCTGAAGACCCTGCGAAGGATGGTCCAGAGGATATGGGCCAGGAGAATGAGCAGGATATAACCCACAGGCGATGTGAGAACATCCAGACTGAGATAGCCAGAGAGGAATTCGCCTGCCTCCTGAGGGGTGGTCTCGTTGACGAGCATCAGCATGGTAGGTGTCAGTGTCGATTCGAAGCGCACATAACAGTACATATCGACGATGGCCGTACCATATAATATAATGTATAAGGGGATTCTCACCCAGAAACGGATCTTCCTGGGGATGAGTGTCAGGAGGGCGCAGACGATATAGAGGTCGAAGAAGAGTTCGGTAGCCGAGAGGTCGTAAGGCTCGGCATTGTTGACATGCAGCGGGATCTCCACCTGGGTGCATACCCACCCCAGCACGAACATAAACACGAAGAAGGCGCCGTTGCGCTCGATGGGAGCAAACAGCCAACCTATCCACTTAAAGGGGTTTATATATTGTCGCCAATGCTTCACTATTATCTATCCACTAAATACTATACTTTATAATAGTCTCTCTCACTAATGATGGCCTCTACAGCCTTGGGCACCAATCGCTTGATGCCCCTACCCTCACGGATGCGCTCTCGTATCTGCGTGCTCGAGATATCCATGTATCCAGGGTCGCCAGGCGTTCGGGTATAGACCACAATCTCGTAGCTCTTCTTGATGTCATCCGCACGATACCAACGGTCGAAGTGGTCCCAGTTGTCACCTCCGATCATCAGCACGAACTCACGGTCGGGATAGTCTTTCGAAAGCGCTTGAAGCGTGTTCCAAGTGTAAGAAGGCTTGGGCAAGTGCATCTCATAGTCACAGGCGATGATACCCGCCTCACCTTGCAAAGCAGCCTGGGCCATCTCGAAGCGGGCCTCATCATCAAGCAGTTCCATATTCTGCTTCAAAGGGTTCTGGGGCGATACCATCAGCCACACCTCGTCGAGTCCTGCCTGAGCTTTCAGATGCCGGGCCAGCTTGACATGTCCGTTGTGAATGGGGTTGAATGAACCGCCAAAGATGCCCGTCCTAATCATTCAGGAACTTTTGTATGATCTCCAGAGCATCAGCCTCTGCGTATTCCAAGATGTCATTGATCACCACCTTGTCGAACTTCTCAGCAAAGGTCAGCTCGAACTCTGCCCGGGCGATACGCTGGTCGATCACATCGGGTGCATCAGTAGCTCTGCTCTCCAGGCGACGGCGCAGCTCACCAATCGAAGGAGGCTGTATAAAAATACTCAGGGCCTTGTCGCCATAGTAGTTCTTGATATTCACGCCACCCTTTACATCGACGTCGAACACCACATTCTGTCCTGCCTCCAACTGGCGCTCCACCTGAGACTTCAGGGTGCCATAGAAACGGTTCTCATACACCTCTTCGTATTCCAGGAACTCATCGTTGTCGATACGCTGACGAAACTCCTCGGGGGTCAGGAAGAAATACTCCACACCATTCTTCTCCGTACCTCTCGGAGCTCTCGACGTACAAGAGATGGAGAACGCCAGGTTCAGTTCCTTGTGCTCCTTCATCAGCCAAGAGATGATAGTGCTCTTGCCCGTACCGCTCGGAGCGGAGAAAATGATCAACTTACCTCTACTCATCAATTCCCAATCTTCAATTCTCAATCTTCAATTTTCAATTTACAAAGCGTTCAGCACCTGTTCCTTAATCTGTTCCAGTTCGTCCTTCATCTTCACCACGATGTTCTGCATCTCAGCCTGATTGCTCTTCGAACCAGTGGTATTGATCTCGCGCCCCATCTCCTGGGCGATGAATCCGAGTTTCTTACCCTGTCCGGCAGGCTCAGCCATCGTGTCGCGGAAATACTTCAGATGGTTTGCCAGACGCTGTTTCTCCTCACTGATGTCGAGCTTCTCGATGTAGTAGATCAGTTCCTGCTCCAGACGGTTCTTGTCGTACTCCACACCAGGTATCTGCTGCAGACCGTCGATGATGCGCCCCTTGATCTTCTCCACACGACTCTGTTCGTAAGGCACGATCTCGGAGAGCAGACGCTCGATGTTGTCAATCTTCTCGGCAAACTTCTTCTGCAAGGCTGCTCCCTCCTGTGTACGGAAATCCACGAGATTCTTCAGAGCCTCTTTCACACCTTCCTTCACTGTGAGCCACTCCTCATCGTCCAGTTCCTCCATCTCCGTCTTCGTCAGCACGTCGGGCATGCGCAACAGCGTGTAGAACCAGTCCTCGGGCACGGGAATACCCGTCTTCTCCGAGATGGCCTTAATCTGGTTGTAGTAGTTCTCCACCAGAGCCCCATTCACAGGCGTGGCATCCACCACCGTGTCCTTCTCTATCCACACGCTCATATCCACCTTACCCCTGATCAGGGCCTCGGCCACCATCTGGCGCATCTCCATCTCCTTCTCACGATAGAGGGGAGCGATACGGGTGTTCAGGTCGAGCTGCTTGGAGTTGAGCGACTTGACCTCTACATGAATCTTCTTCTCTTTATAGGCCACGACCGCCTTGCCGTAGCCCGTCATTGATTGTATCATAATATACCAAAAACTTTAATTCTGGTGCAAAGATAGTGCAAATCGAGTGAAATGCAAAATAAAACGCGTTTAATTTTCATTTCCGAGATGCAGCGTATCTTCGAGCCGAAGGGTCAAAGAACCGTTCTAAAGTCACTTTAAAAAGTAAAACAACTTGTTTTACTGTCGTGCGAGGCATACTTTTGGGTTGTTTAGATGCCTCCTTTGAAGGTAAAACAAGTTGTTTTACTTTTAGCGATGCCGCTTCCTTCCCAAGCAGCCTATATAAAAGATTATCTCAAGAAGTGCTTCACAGAGCCTCGAGCATGCGCTTGATGACGACGGAGCAGGAGATCTCGCGGTTAGCGGCCTCGGGGATGACGAGGGAGTTCGGAGACTCGATGACATCGTCTGTCACAATCAGATTGCGACGAACGGGGAGACAATGGAGGAACTTACCATTGTTGGTCCACGACATATGCTCGGTATCTACTGTCCAAGACATATCTTTCGAGGTGATCTTGCCATAATCAGCAGGATTGGTGACACCTGGGTTGCTCCAGTTCTTAGCGTAGATGAAATCAGCACCCTCGAAGGCTTTCTTCTGATCGTACTCCACTCGGGCGTTGCCGATAAACTTCGGATCGAGTTCGTAACCCTCAGGATGGGTGATGACGAGATCGACATCGGCGGCATTCATCCACTGGGCAAACGAGTTAGGTACAGCCTGAGGCAAAGCGCGGCAATGAGGGGCCCAAGTGAGGACAACCTTCGGACGATCAACCACCTTATGCTCCTCGATGGTTATCAGGTCGGCAAAGGCCTGCAAAGGGTGAACAGTAGCTGTCTCCATCGCAAAGACTGGACGGCCAGAGTACTTAATAAACTGATTCAGAACGGTCTCTGCATAGTCATACTCACGATCGGTAAGACCTGCAAACGAGCGCACTCCGATGAGGTCGCAATAGCATCCCATCACTGGGATGGCCTCGAGCAAATGCTCACTCTTGTCGCCATCCATGATGACGCCACGCTCTGTCTCGAGTTTCCAGGCTCCGGCATTCACATCGAGCACGATGACGTTCATGCCAAGATTCATGGCTGCCTTCTGGGTAGAGAGACGGGTGCGCAGACTGTTATTGAAGAAGATCATCATCAGCGTCTTGTTCTTACCCAGATGCTGATACTTAAAACGGTTGTTCTTGATGTCCTGTGCTTCGGCGAGGGCTTGACGGAGGTCGCCGATATCCTCCACATTGATAAAGCTCTTCATAATTCTTATTTTGGTAATGTCATGATGAAGCGGGAACCGTCAGTATAGGTGGTGTCGAGTGCGATAGTACCACCTAAACGGTGAATGATGCTACGGGCAATGGTCAGACCGATGCCCATACCGTCGTAGTAATCATCGAGTTGAACGAACTCTTCGAAGATGGTTTCAGCCTTATCGGCAGGAACACCGATGCCCGTGTCTTCAACGATAAACTCCAAGAATGAGGGTTGCTGGCGGAAGGACAGACGAACATCGCCCTCCTTGGTGAACTTCTGGGCATTGTCGAGCAACATGGCCAGTGCACGGACGGCATACTGGCGGTTGGTGTGTAACAGCATATGACCAGCCTCATCGTTGATTAAGCTGAACCGGATATGCGAGGCATTGCAGATGCAGGAATCACTCACAGCTTCCGAGGCTATCTGCAAGGCAGTGATATCGTCTGTGCGATCGATAAAGGACTGGCTGCTGGCATCTGAGAGTTCCAGGATCTTATTGACCAACTCTGTGATACGGTTCGTATTCTCAGTGATGCGTTGCTGGATATCAGTCTTTTCCTTGGCATCCAGTCCGTCAGCATCCTTGGAGGTGATGACTTGGGTAAAACCGTTCAGGATGTTAAGTGGCGTGCGGATCTCATGGGATATCTGGCGGATGAAATTGGTCTTCATTTGCGACGACTCCTCGGCACGGGCATTGGCTATCGTCAGTTCCTCGTTCTTCTGTTTCAGTTCCTGGTTCATGGCCTCCAATCGCTTAGCAGCCCGATTTCTATGGAATGAGAAAATCGTATTGAAGATAACCAGAGACAACAGAACGATAAGGGCAATAACCACACGCTGTGTGTTCACAGTCGCCGACTGTTCGGCAATCTTAGCCTCCTTCTCCTGGGTCTCATAGATGATTGCCAGTTCGGCAGCATTATGTTTCCGCTCGTATTCGTCGATAGAGTCAACAGCATCGACAATGCGCTGGGCTGTCTGCAGGGCCTGCTCCTTGCGACCAGACTTCTGGTAGGCTACGAAGAACGGCACGAGATACGTCTTCAGATAATACATCGACTTAGGCATTCGCCAGGAGGTGCCCAGAGAGTCGAGTTTGGGCACCAGATTGGCCATATCTTCCCATCGCTCAGCATTCTGCAAGTACTCAGAATTGTCAAACAAGCCTATACTCGTCTTGGAATGATCGGATTTGAGGAATTCCTCATAGATTTTCTCAGCCTCCTGACGCTGTCCGGTCTTCACCAGCACGATGGCCTTATGGGTGTTGAGACTTCCCATATATTCATCGGCTGTACGCTTAGGGCATTTGGGCGAATTAACCATACGATTAATGGCCTCCTCGGCTGCAACGACCCACTTCTCGGCCTGTTCGAAGTTCTCAGTACTGGTATAGGCATCCATAATGTTATAGGATACTCTGGCCCAGGAATAGATATGGTCGTAGTTGTTGGTCTGAGAAGCCAGTCGTTTCAGTGTGTTGTAGGCATGGGTGAAATTCTTCTCTGCCTCTGCGATACGTCCCAACTGCATCTGACAGTAGCCGATATCATGAAGCAGGATGGCTTTCCACTCCTGTCCGGCCTCGGTCTCGTCGTCCTTGGCAATAGCATACCCTTCGGTGGCAGTAGCCAAAGCCCCTTGCTGATCGCCCTTGATGGTAAGGATGGTGGACAACTGATCGTAGGCAAAATAGCAGATGGCTGGTCGTTCATTATAGAGCTCATTGCCGGCCAAGGCCTTTTTATAGTAGAGTTCGGCACTGAGTTCCTGACCCATCTTATAATAGATCTGGGCACGATAGAAATTAATCTTGGCCTCGTTGAGCGTATGCACGTCTTCGAGACTGTCAACAACCAGAAGAGCATGATTATAGTCAACATCCATCGCTTGATATACCAGAGAGTCGTTGTAGTCAGACTCTTCAGCAGTCAGGACTTTCTTTTCGGAACTCTGTTGGCATGAGATAGCCAGAAACACTGTGACTACCCACAGGATCAAGAGGTTGACGGCATGTCTTCTGTTATCCATATATCTGGTAATTATTAGTTACGGTCGGGTCTGACCTTCGCCCTCGATGAGCCATTTATAGGTGCAGATCTCTTCCAGGGCCATAGGACCGCGAGGTCCGAGTTTCTGGGTAGAGATACCTATCTCGGCCCCAAGACCGAACTGAGCTCCATCGGTAAACGAGGTAGGAGCATTCCAATAGACACAAGCGGCATCGACATGAGCCTGGAACTGGCGGGCTGCCTGTTCGTCCATCGTGATAATGGCCTCACTGTGACCACTGCCATTCTCGTCGATATGCGCCAGTGCCTCTTCGAGCGAGGCAACAGTCTTGATGGCGAGTTTATAGTCCATGAACTCTGTACCGAAACTCTCTTCTGTCGCAGCCTCCAGATAAGGGTACTTACCTTCGAGGGCAGCATAAGCCTGAGCATCGGCATAGATGATGACATTCTTCTCAGCCATCTTCTCACAGAGGGCTGCAAGGTCGTGGAGCCGGCTCTCATGGATAAGCAGACAGTCGAGTGCATTGCAGACAGACACGCGGCGGGTCTTGGCATTGTTGATAATGGCCTTACCCATCTCCAGGTCACCGTCTTTGTCGAAATAGGTATTTACCACACCTGCACCCGTCTCGATGACTGGGATGCGTGCCGTATCACGTACAAAGTCGATGAGCTTGCGTCCACCACGAGGGATACAGAGGTCCACATAACCTACGGCATTAAGCATCTCGCCCGTCGCCTCATGGGTAGCAGGCAATAGGGCCACGACATCCTTCGAGACACCATATTTCTCTAATACCTCATGGATGAGTGCCACTTCCTCGCGATTGCTGCAATCGGCATCCTTACCGCCTTTCAACACACAAGCATTGCCACTCTTGAAGCAGAGGGAAAACACATCGAACGTCACATTCGGACGGGCCTCATAGATCATGCCAATGACACCAAAGGGGACACTGACACGACAAAGACGGAGACCGTTGGGCAACGTCTTCTGTTTGGTAATATGTCCAAGTGGTGAAGGGAGGGTGGCAACATTACGCATATCGGCAGCAATACCCTCTAAACGAGAAGGGGTCAGCTGCAGACGGTCATAAAGCGGGTTCGACTGGTCCATCCTGGCAAGGTCGTTACCGTTTGCCTTGAGAATCCTGTCCTGACTGGCGATGATGGCATCAGCCACCGCTTGGAGGATCTCGTTACGTCGCTCGTCACTCAACAATGCCAGATTCTTACTGGCTTGCTTGACGCTTTCAAATGTCTCTTTCAGTTGCATGGGTCTATGGTTTTGGGATAAATTCTGTATGGGGCGTCTCTTTTGGTCGCTCGATGAGATCGACCAGGATGTTCTCGCGTTCACCATTGGCAATGATGACACGAATACCTTCCTTCGACACCTTGCTGGCCGTTGTGTATTTAGAATGCATACCGCCACGTCCGAAAGCACTTTTCTCGGGTTGGATATACTCACTGAGGTCACACCCTGGAGCTACCTCGCGTATCAGTTCTGCACTTGGATCATCAGGGTGAGTGGTGAAGATGCCATCGATATTCGACAACAGGATCAGAGTCTCGGCCTCCATCATCTGGGCAATAAGACCAGAGAGCTCATCGTTATCAGTGAACATCAGCTCTGTGACGGATACAGTATCGTTCTCGTTGACAATGGGCAATACGTCGTTTTCCAACATCACCGCCATACAGGCCTGCTGGTTCCTGTACTGCTCTCCTGGCTGGAAGTTCTCTTTCATCGTCAGCACCTGTCCTACATGAATGCCAAACTCGCGGAACAGGTCATAATAGAGTCCCACGAGTTTCACTTGTCCGACGGCAGAAAAGAGCTGACGCTGCTCAACAGAGTCAAGGTCATGACTGACTTTCAGTTCCCCACGCCCCGACGCCATGGCACCCGACGAGACGAGGATCACCTCAAAATCCTGCTTTCGAAGCCACGCTATCTGATCCACGAGTGCCGACATGCGCGTCACGTCAAGTTTCCCGTCTTTACGGGTCAGCACATTCGAACCTACCTTTACAACGATTCGTCTTTTCATTTAGCGTCTTTTTGTCTGATCTCTACTCGGCGTATCTTACCACTGATGGTCTTGGGCAGTTCATCGACAAACTCGATGATACGGGGATACTTATAGGGAGCCGTCTCTTTCTTGACATGCTGCTGTAATTCCTTGATAAGGTCATCGCCAGCCTTGTCTTTCCACTCCTTACCGAGAACGACAGTGGCTTTTACCACCATACCACGTATTTCGTCGGGTACACCAGTGATGGCACACTCCACAACGGCAGGATGAGTCATCAGAGCCGACTCTACCTCGAACGGACCAATGCGGTAGCCACTGGACTTGATGACGTCGTCGATACGACCTTCAAACCAGTAGTAGCCATCCTCGTCACGCCAAGCCATGTCGCCGGTATGATAAATGCCGTCGTGCCAAGCCTCACGCGTCTTCTCTTCGTCACGATAGTAACCTTTGAAGAGTCCGATGGGCTTACGGTCACCCACGCGAACCACGATCTCACCTTTCTCACCATCCTCGCAACTGGTTCCATCAGCGCGCAACAGGTCGATATCATACTGAGCGTTTGGAATACCCATTGAACCAGGTTTGGGCTCCATCCATGGGAAGGTGCCAAGAGTCATGGTGGTCTCCGTCTGTCCGAATCCCTCCATCATCTTAATGCCAGTCTTCTCGTAGAACTTATCGAAGACGGCAGGGTTCAAAGCCTCACCAGCCGTACAACAGTATTCAAGTGAAGAGAGGTCGTACTTCGACAAATCCTCACGGATCATGAAACGATAGATGGTTGGCGGTGCACAGAAACTCGTCACATGGTACTTCTCCATCTGACGAAGCAACGTATCCGCATTAAACTTCTCATGGTCGAAGACAAAGACTGTAGCACCAGCGAACCACTGTCCATAGAACTTTCCCCATACTGCCTTTCCCCATCCTGTGTCGGCCACAGTCAAGTGGAGTGAGCCTTCGTGCAGGTTGTGCCAGAACACACCCGTTGTCAGATGTCCCATCGCATAGAGATAATCATGAGCCACCATTTTCGGTTCTCCTGATGTTCCACTGGTAAAGTACATCAGCATAGTATCCTCATTATCATTCACATGCTTCGGACGTACGAATTTAGGAGCCTCCTGCCACTCCGACTGCCAGTCGTGGAAACCCTCGGGAATGGGTTTGCCATGATCCGTAACGGCAACCAGGATATCTACCGTCGGACTTTCGGGCAAAGCCAGCTTTATCTGCTCTGTCACATACGCATCATCCACACAGATAATTGCCTTAATCGAGGCACGGGTATTGCGATATACGATATCGTGCTTTGTCAACATGTGGGTGGCAGGAATCACGATGGCACCAATCTTACACAGGGCCAGCATCACCACCCACCATTCATAACGGCGCTTCAGGATCAGCATCACAGGATCGTTCTTTCCGATACCTAATGACATCAGATATGAAGCAGCCTGGTCGGTCTGCTCTTTCAGTTCCCCGTAGGTCGTGCGTATCTCATCACCCAGGTCGTTGGTCCAAAGAATGGCAAGTTTCTCTGGAGCCTCCTCGGCCCAGGCATCCATCACATCGTATGCAAAATTAAAACCCTCGGGAATGATAAACTCCAAGTTTTTGTTGTAATCCTCAACAGACTCAAAATGCGTCTGCTTTAAAAATCTTTCTACCATAGTTTAGTTTATTCTACTGTAAATGCTAAGAATTTGACAGGTTTGTCGCCAACGGCGAGCATGCCGTGGGGCTTGGTGGAGTCGAAATAGATCGAGTCTCCTTCTTCCAAGATAATGGTTTTTCCAGCAATGTAGAGTTCCATCTTACCTTCGAGCACCATATTAAACTCCTGTCCTGGGTGTGAGTTCTTGTAAATGGTGTGTGCCTCAGGCTTCGGCTCAACAGTAACAATGAACACATCGGCCTTGTGGTTCACAAAGCCACCAACGAGACTTTGATACTTGTATGCTTTTGTTCTCTCAATGCTCATACCCTGTCCCTTGCGGGTTACATAGTAAGACTTCATGTGGGGAGCTTCAGCAAAGATCAGTTCCTCTGTGGAAACACCATACTTTTTTGCAATTTTCATCAAATTTGAGATGGTGATATCCAACTCGCCTGCTTCAATCTTCTCATACTTCTCTGAAGAGATCCCGATGGTGTCAGCCATCTCACTTACCGGAATGTCGAGCACATCACGCAATCCGCGCAAGCGCTCACCTATTTGCTTTAATTGTTCGTCCATAATGACCTGTGTTTGTTTTTTGGTTGCAAAATTACGTAAAAACAATGAAACGCCAAAGAAAATGCACGATTTTCTTCGGTGTTCCGTTATTTGTTGACTCACAAAAACTACTGTCCTACAGCCTGACGGTATTCCAACTGCTTATTCTGGTAGTCAGCGTATGCTTCGGTATGTCTGTCGCATGCCTGCTGATACAGCAATTGGGCTTCGAGCAGATCACTCATCTTAGATGTGCCTGCACGATAGAAATCACGGTTCAGGCGCAGATTCTCCTCTGCCTGTTCTATGCTACGCCTGGTGATATCAAGCTGCTGATAGGCTTCTTCCACATCGTTCCATGCCTTCTGCATCCTGATCTTCAGAAGTTCTGCATTGTCAACAAGTTGTTCCTCGGCCTTCTGCTGTTCTATCTTTCTGCGCTTAATGGCATGAGAACCACCCCACCAATCGGTAATAGGCACACTGACGGTTGCAAAGAGCATTCCGAAGGTATGGTCGTTATCCAAGAGGTTATGATAGTTGTAACCTGCCCCAACCCCTATCGTCGGAAGATTCTTACCAACCTCCATCTTACGCTGCAAACTGGCTGCCTCTACCTGCTTTCCTAACAACTGATATTCTGCAGTACCAGCCAAAGCCTGCTGATGATCCTGTTTAAGACTGAGTGGCGAAGCGACCTCAGAAGGGTAGCTCAGCGTAAAAGCAGACTCTTCCAGACCACAGTATTGGATAAGCAGCAATCTCACAAGCGAGAGACCGTTCTGAAGCTTTAGTTTCTGACTGGCCACATCGTTCTGGCGCAATTGAACCTGCAGAAGATCATTTCGCATGGCAACACCAGCACGGACAGCGACGTCAGCATCCTTAGCCACATCTGTCAAAAGAGCCTCAACGGCCTCAATTGTCTTCATCTTTTCCTGTAAGGAGACAATCTGCCAGAAATACTGTTCAACAGTCTTCTCTACCTCGTTCTCAGAAAGTTGGAGTTGAAGACGACTCACATCCTCGCCAACTTTCGCCAGTTTGTTACCATTGATAATCTGTCCTCCGGCAAAAACGGGTTGCATAGCTGTAACACCTGCGATGGTTCCGTTCTTCATCATTGAGATACTGATAGGATTGGCAAGGGCAGCCAATGCCTCGGCAGGAAGCATCTGTGCAAGGGAAGCGCCCAACTCAGGCGGAATAGTCTCCGACATGTTCAGGGTAATTTCAGCCATACCCTTGTTGGCATTAAACCAGAGGCCTGTACCGCTTATATTAGGAAAATACTTCGTGAAAGATTCCTTGCGCTGCTGTTGAGCTGCCTCGATACCATGACGGGCAGAACGGACGGCGATGTTATTCTGCAGTGCAGAGTCTTTGAGCTGCTCTAACGAATAGGTCTGTGCTGTAACTGTTATAGCACAACTAAGAGCTATGAGTGTTAATACCTTTTTCATGACTATTTGAGGTTTACTTTCCAATAAATAACAGGCAGCATGGTGACTACCATGATAAGCGAGCCGATACCACCAGCAAAGATGGTGACACCCACAGGCATCCAGAACGAACTCTGGGCGATAATCATGGGCACCACACCAACGGCAGTTGTCGCCGTGGTAAGGAAGATAGGCACCATACGACGCTTGCCAGCATCATAGGCAGCCTGTTTTACAGCCGCATTATAAGCCTGACGATCCACTGTCCAATCGCCATGTTCTGCCACATATTGCTTAATCAGGTCGATGGCGTGTTCAAAGATCAATATCTCGTTACGCATAATCATACCCATCAGCGTGATAAGTCCAAAGATGGAAGTGAGACCTAATGCTCTGTTCATCAGTCCGAGACCTATGAGGGCACCAGGGATCATCAGTCCTAAGGCAGCCATGCAAACGGTGGTAATACCATATTTCTTGAAGTTGAACAGCAGGAAGAAGAACACGATAATCATGGCGATAACTATACCTCCAATAATCTGAGGCATGGCCTCATCGCCATATTCTATCTCACCACCCACCTCAGCACGAACGCCTTGAGGGATATCGATTTCCTGATGCATGATCTCTGCAATACGTTTCTCAATGGGAGCAGTATAGACTCCCTGTGCAAACTGAGCCGTCACGGTGATACAGCGCTCACCGCCACGATGCAGAATACGACTTTCGCTCCACTTCGGACCAACTTTCGCAATCTGGCGCAGAGGTACCGTGGTGTTGGATTCATAAAGACCTGCAGAAATCATCGAAGTGGGCGAAGAAATGCCAAGGTTCGCGATATCGGAGAAGGTCATATCGGCATCGTCTTTGACAATGATGGGCAATTCGTAATTACCCTCCCAAATCTGTCCTACCCGCAGGTCGCTGGAGGTGGCACTAAGAGCCAGCTGGGCTGTGGTACGTGTAATACCCAACTGGGCAGAGGTCACTGGATCGAGTTCTATGTTTATGATAGGATAAGGCTGGAGAAAGTCTGTGTGTACCCACTCCAGTTCCGGCATTTCCCTCATACGGTCCATCAACCTCTCTGCCACCACATGGAGGGAGTCGAGATTATCGCCATAGAAACGATACTCCAGTTCGCTGACCTCCAGATAGTCAAGGCGCTTGAACTTCACATAGGCATTAGGGAAGGCCTCGCTTAACTGAGGCTGATACTGTGCCAGTAAGTCAAGTGTTGCCTTGTCGCTTTTTGTGTTGACAATGAACTGTGCATAATTAGCCCCAGCCATCTGAGGGGCATAAGCATCCATAAAACGGGGCGACGAACAGCCAATAAAGCCCGTTATGTTCTTAATACGCTCGTCTTGTTGCAGTACATGCTGTACAGAGTCGGCTATCACTTCCGTCTCCGCCATACCCTTGCCATCGGGTAAGAAGATCTCCACAGCAAACTGATCGCGATCAGCATAGGGGAAGAGTCGTATCTTCAGTGTGGGCGCAATAAGACTAGAGAGAAGGATTACACCCAGACCACCACAGATGGTAAGGAACGGGTGAGAAAAGGTCCAGTCGAGCACCTTATCATAGGTTTTCTGCACCCACTTAGTGATGGCATTACCACCAGTGCTCACCTTACCGGGTTTGATGATACGCACCTCAAGGAATGGTATCACCGTTACTGCCAGGAGGAGCGACACCATGAGGTTGATAGTAATGGTGACGGGGAAATCTTCCAGACAGTCATGGAACATACCTTTCATCGTGATGAGGAAGGGGTAGAAGATGGCACAGATGCAGATGGTGGCCAGCATCATTGGCATGAAGTACTGACGGGCCGACTCGATAGCAGCCTTTGAGGGCTCGAATCCTTTCCCCAGATATTCCAGATAGCCATCGATAACCACGATACTATTGTCAACAATCATTCCCAGTACGACGATTAATGCAGCCAATGTCACAATATTTAATTCGATACCAGCCATATACATGATTGCCACAGAGACAAACGTGCTGAGAGGAATGGTAATGGCAGCAACAATGGCAGAACGGATGGGGAAGAGCACCATCATCACCAAGATGATTATCAGCATCGAGATAAGCAGGTCGCGAAGGAAGTCGCTGACACTCATGGCCACAACCTTTGGCTTATCTGCAATACGAGTGACGTTCACATCATCAGGCAACTCATTAACACGGAAATTGTTGAGCACTTCGTCAACCTCCTTTCCATATTGTACGACATTATTTCCTGGCGTCATCTCCATAGAGAGCAATACACAGGGGTGACCGTCCTGTTCGATGCGACTCGACATAGGCTCATATTCACGCTTAACGGTAGCCACATCTCGCACCCTTGCCACCTTACCCGTTACAGGGTCAGAGAAGATGATCTGGTTGGCAATCTCCTCCTCCGTATCCTCCGTTGTCTCTACGTGGATGGGAATCTGCTGGTCGTCGTCGCTGATGCTGCCACTGACGGTTGTGATACCCTGAGCCTGAAGGCGCGAGAAAAGCATCTGCTGGCCAATGCCATAGGCTTGCAGGCGCTGACGATCAATATAAAGACTTATCTGCTCCTTCTGTTCACCAAACATTTTCACGTTGGCAACAGAGGGAATACGACGCAGTCGGTCGCTCAGGTCGTCGCTATACTGTTTCAGTTCCCGATAGCTGCGCTGGTCGCTTGCAATGGCAATCAGCAAGGCAGAGGTGTTGCCAAAGTCGTCGTTTACGACAATGGCCAGCACCCCACTGGGCAACTGAGTCTTATAGGCATTGAGTCCATGCTTCAACTTACTCCACACCTCATCCTTGTTGTTCACGTTGTCGTTCAGGCGCACCATCATGATGCACATGCCGTTTTGCGACGTGGTGGTGGTCTTGGAGCGATTTACCTCGCCAAAGGTAAAGAGATAGCGCTCTAACGGACGAGCTACCTGCTGCTCTACTTCCTCACTGGTAGCACCTGGATAGACAGCAATCACCACACCCTGACGAATGGTGGCATGAGGAAACTCATCCTTTGGCATCGTGTACATGCCAAAGATACCCATAACAAACAGGATGCCTACGATGAGCAGCGTGATCGAATAATGCTCCAAAGGCCATTTCAGCCAATTCATCTGTTTCATCTCAGTATATTACTTTCGTTCCCTCACTCAGTTTCTGATAACCTTCAATGATGATACGCTGACCTTCGCCGATACCCGATGCAGCAGATACTCGATTTCCTATAGTTTCACCAATAGTGACGACAGTGCGATGAGCCGTACTGTCTTTACCCACCGTCCAGACAAAAAGCGTTCCATCAGACTTTCTCTGAATAGCTGTTATAGGCATTGTTTGCTGACCACCTTCTTGACCAGCTTTTGCGTCAAACTGAACATTAGCCACCATTCCTGGTAATAGTTTCCTTTCGTTGTTAGCCACGTTGATACGGATATCGTAGGTATGCGTCAAGGCATCGGCCTGTACACCTTTTTCTATTCTGCCACCACTGAAGCTGCGATTGATGGCTTCTACTTTTATTACAGATGGAGTATTACCACTAATGCTGCCAATCTCTGCTTCTGGGATAGACACCTTTACTTTTACTGAAGAGATGTCGAGAATGCTTACCACAGCTTGCGATGGCAGAGCCGTTTCGCCAGCACCAATCATCTTGCGCCCGATGATACCACTCACAGGGGCTACCAACCTACAATCAGCCAGATTCTTCTTGGCCACATCCAGTTGCGATTGAGCCTGGGCCACCTTACTCTGGATCTCTACCCATTGCACCTCGGGTAAAGAACCCGCATCGTGCAGCATCTTGTAACGTTCCAGGGCATCGCTGGCCTGAGCCATCGCTGCCTCAGCACCAGCAAGAAGATTGCGAGCCTGCGTATCATCGATTTCTGCAATCAGCTGACCTTTGCCCACAGCCTGACCTTCGTTTACCAACACACGCTTCACAACTCCCATCGTGGTAAAACTCACAGCTGTGGCTTCACGCTCCTCCACGATGCCAACGTATGTCTGTCCGTTAACACCCGAGGTCGTCGATATAACCTCCGTCTTCACTCTCGTGGGAGCCTTAGACCCACTCCCTTTCTTATCACTGCAACTGCAAACAGCAAGCAATACCAGTAATCCTAATAATCCTTTCTTCATTGTATCGTATATCTATCGTCTTTATATGCTTCAGAAAGAATGAGGGACCTGCTTTGGCAAGTCCCTCATTATCTTTGTTTTATTTCAGCCCTGCCTTCAGTCCCCGGATGACGGCTGAGGTGAAGCCTGCATGCTCCATCTCGTTAAGACCTTTGATGGTGACGCCACCAGGTGTCGTTACCAAGTCGATAGCAACTTCGGGGTGCATACCACTGGCCTCTAAGAGTTCTACAGCTCCTTTCATGGTCTGCATCACGATGGCTTTGGCATCGTCGGCCTTGAAGCCCAACTCCACACCTCCTTCTGAGGCTGCTCGCACATAGCGCATGGCATAAGCGATACCACATGAGGCCAGTGTCGTTCCTGCTGCGAGATGCTGCTCGTCGGTAATGAGCGTAGAACCCATCTCGTCGAAGATCTCTGTAACCGTCTTGATGTCCTTCTCTGAGGCACCAACGGGCACGACGAAGGTCATCGAAGCCATCTCTGCAATAGCGATATTGGGAATAATGAGGAACAACGGAGGACAGCTTTCACCCAACCACGCCTTGATGCTCTCTGAAGAGACACCAGCTGCTATGACAATCAGAATCTGGCGCTTGGCATCCAACTCTGGTTTGATATCCTTCAGCACACGCTCTACCAACCAGGGCTTTACCACTACGCAGACGATGTCTGCAGTATCTGCGGCGAGCTTATTGTCGGTGGTTACACTGATGCCCATCTTGGCAAACTTCTCCATGACAGCCTGCGAAGGATCAGCCACAGTGATATCCTCATTCTTGAAATACTGGCCTTTAATAAGACCCTCTACAGTGGCACCTCCCATGGCGCCAGCTCCGATAACAGCTATCTTCATAATGTCTTCTTTAGTTTTTCGATAAACAGGTCGGCATCTGCCTTGGTGAGACAGAGTGGTGGTAGCAATCGCAGGATATTAGTGCCTGCACAACCCGTAAAGCAATGCTCCTGATAGATGAGTGGTTGACGCACATCCTTATGAGGAATGTCGAGGTCGATACCAATCATCAAGCCCCGTCCACGAACATCCACGATATGCTTCTCCGTCTTTTGCAACTCTTTCAGTTGGGCAATCAGATACTCACCTACCTCATTGGCATTCTCCACCAGATGTTCCTGTTCAAACACGTCGAGTACGGCCAGTGCAGCTGCACAAGCCAGATGATTGCCACCAAAGGTGGTGCCCAACTGTCCATAGACGGGCTTGAACTCGGGCGATATCAGCACACCACCCATTGGGAAACCATTGGCGATGCCCTTGGCCACCGTGATGACGTCAGGCTTGATGCCCAACCATTGGTGGGCGAAGAACTTACCACTTCGTCCGTAGCCACACTGGATCTCGTCGCAGATCAGGATCGTGCCATATTTCTTGCAGGCTGAAGCGAGACCTTGGGCGAATGCTGGGGTGGCGAGTTTGATACCTCCCACACCCTGGATACACTCCAGAATCACTGCACAGACATCGCCCTTGGCCAACTCCTGTTCCCAAGCTGCCAAGTCGTTCATGGGCAGATAGGTCACATGACCATTATCATTGATGGGAGCGATGATCTTAGGATTATTAGTCACCTCGACAGCAAGACTCGTACGCCCATGGAACGCTTTCTCACACGAGAGCACTCGAGTGCGCCCATTGGTGAACGAGGCCAGCTTCAAGGCGTTCTCGTTAGCCTCAGCACCACTGTTGATAAGGAACAACTGGTAATCGTCGTAGCCAGAAATCTTGCCCAGACGCTCAGCGAGCTCCATCTGTAATTTATTAATCACCGAGTTGGAGTAGAAGCCCAATAGATTTAACTGCTCCGTTACCTTCTCAATATAATGGGGATGTGAATGACCTATGGAAATCACAGCATGACCACCATAGAGGTCGAGGTACTCCTGACCTTTGTCGTCCCAAACCTTGCAACCTTTGCCCCTGACGATATTGACGTCGAAAAGCGGATATACATCGAATAATTTCATGTGTACTCAATAATAATTTGGGTGCAAAGATACGAATAAGTGAGAAAAAAACCAAAACTTTTATGAGTTTTATTCCCCTTTCATGATTCCAGCAACCACTTCCAGCATCCTGATGTTCTGCATTTTGCAATCTTCCAATACGTTCCAGATGCCATCTTCTGAGAGCACACCCCGTTTCAGGTCCTCAGGCAATCGCCCTGCCTCGTCGTCAGCAAAATCCTGTTTCCACGTCTCGCTTCCATAATAGTCTGAAAGGGCACGGATAGCTTCCTGAGCCTCAGCATAGGCATCGAGCGCAGCAGAAAGGTTCATCACTGCTACCGAAGCCTGTTCAAGATGCCTCTCCATCGTCTTGATTCTCTCTGTCTGTTCCATATCTCTCAGAATTGTTTATATCTGTTTTGTTGTTACGTTCATCCAATATTTCCGTTCGATTTCTGTCATCAGTTCGATGGCATAGCGGAGGGTGGTGCGAGGCATCTCGTAGGCATGCTGACGAAGGAAATCACGAAGCAGGTCCATCGAGACACGCTTGCCCATCTCACGGAGCATCCACCCAACGGCCTTGTGCATCAGGTCGTGAGGATGGTGCAGATGGATCTCCGCATAGCGAAGGCACCACGAAGGATCGCCCATCTGTGAGGTTTTCCACGAACAAACCATACTCATGCGTTGCTTCCAGAGATTATTGCTCTGGGCTAACCCGTCGAGGATCTTTAACTTGTACTTTTTGTCACCCAGGAAGGTAGGCAAAAGGAGCCAATGGCCCAAGATCTTGTGCACGGAGAGATCAACGAGATCCCAATTGTTGGCCCGCTCAGCATACTTGAGGTACATCGTCAGGATATCGTCGCGCCCTCGGATTGCTGCCTCGTTATTCTCCAATCGTTTTGTGGCCAGTTTCTCGAATCTCGACACGAGGATCAGCAGCCCGCAAAGGCGCACCTCATGCCAATGGTTCATCAGCAATTCCGGCACTTCGCTTAAAGGGAAATCCTTTGCAACGGCCTTCACCACCTCTCGTGTCTGGGGCACCTTCAATCCCAGGAACTCATCACCCTCGCCATACTCACCCGGACCTGTTTTGAAGAATCTCATGAGGATGCGTCGCTGCTCTTCGTTTTGCAACGACTCCATATACGTTATGACTTCTTTTGCTGTTGACATCTTTATTATTCATCAAGACAATTACTCACACTTCCTGCCTCCAGAAGACGCTTTTGGGCTTCCTCATAACTCAGACCCAACGACTCCTGCAACATTCTCGTACCTCGATCGATCAATTTATCGTTGGCAAGTTGCATATTCACCATACGATTGCCCTGCACGCGTCCCATCCGTATCATCAAAGTGGTAGAAATCATATTGAGTACCATCTTCTGGGCCGTACCACTCTTCATGCGACTGGAACCTGTTACAAACTCAGGACCAACGATCGTCTCGATAGCGAATTCTGCCTCTTGAGCCAAGGGGGTATTGGGGTTGCTGGTGATACAACCCGTCAAGAGTCCGTTCTTCCGGGCCTGACAAATAGCCCCAATCACGTAAGGAGTTGTGCCTGACGCCGCTATACCCAACACAGAGTCGTCTTTTGTGGGATGAAACGCCTGAAGGTCTTCCCATCCCTGTTCCTCTGAATCCTCTGCCCGTTCCACCGCATGGCGCAAGGCCTGATCACCACCTGCAATAATGCCCTGCACCCAAGTATCAGGCACCCCGAAGGTGGGAGGCAACTCACTGGCATCGAGCACACCAAGGCGCCCACTGGTTCCTGCACCCACATAAAACAATCGTCCCCCACACTTCATCCTCGGTTCGATGGCCTCCACCAATATTTCAATACGAGGAAGAACCTGACGGACAGCCTCAGCCACCCGCAGGTCCTCTTCGTTGATGTGTTTCAGTAGTTCGCCAATCGTCATCTGCTCCAGATGGTCATAGTGCGAAGGCTGTTCTGTGATTTTATCTTCAATATCCATTCTTATTGTTGATCTTCCCCTGTAATTTCCCCTATCTGGTCAATGATGTCCTGATACTGACGCTGGGTCTTGAAGTGAATCTTGAAGCCAATAAGGGCGCCAATGACACCACCAACACAGCCACCCCATAGAAGACCATTGGCTAAGTCGTGGTTCTGCAGATAGACCTCGTACATGAACCAGCCGAACCATACGATAACGGCGGGGATGCCGAACTTTAGCCAATCGACGTCGAACTTCTTGGCACTTGCCACATTCTTACGGGCCTCTACGAGACTGTGGCTCATCATATCGGGGGCGCTGATTTTGCGGGTGTTGTAGAAAGTGGCTCCACCGCAGATTAGCATAAAAATGCTCGTACCGATCCAGAAGGCCATCGAAAAGCCCGACAGTTTGACAAAGGCCCAGTAAGAGTAAGGTACCATCAAGACGCTAAGGACCATAACGATGTTATAACGGCGAGTGATGGTGTTCACTTCATGCTTCATTGAGCGACGCATAAGATGTTCGTTTACGATTTCCTGCTTATTGAGCTTATTCTTGAGTGTGGTCATCTGATGACGCATGTTCTCTAGGTCGAAATTCTCGTTCATAATGGGTAAGTTTTAATCATTTGACATTTGTTTTAACTGCTCTCTGATTCTAAACAGACGAACACTGACGTTCTTAGTGCTGATACCGACTATCTGTCCGATTTCCTCGTAAGGAAGGTTCTCGAGCCAGAGCAGGACGATGGCCCTGTCGAAGGGTTGTAACTTGGAGATGCGCTTGTGGAGCATATCCACCTGCTTGGTGTCCTCGTCACGATCTTCAAAGAGGTTGATGTCCATAGTCAGCTTGACTTCGGATGAGCGTCGCTTCTTTTTCCTGTCTATCGATATACAGGTATTCAGGGCGACGCGATAGATCCACGTCTTGATGTCACTGCGATGCTCGAAGCTGTCGAAACCTTTCCAGATATTCACCAGAACCTCCTGGAACAGGTCGTTTACCTCGTCGGCATCCTGAGAGAACATATAGCACACGGTGTAGATGGTGCTCTTGTGCTCTGTTACAGTTTGCGCAAACTGTTGTTCTAATGTCGTCATTGTCGTTCTGTTTTTTAAACTATTTGCCCATTAGACGCAGCATGGTTACGAAAAACTACACATAAATGAATCTTTTTTTAACGATGGTCTTCTATTTCTATCAAAATTCTGCGATATGCCACCAGATGGAAGGGGCCGTCATCGTGTACTTCGCAGATGATATGTATCTTGTCACTGGCGATATTCTCAGGTATCTGAATGGTAACGACAGAGGCATCTGATGGCTCGATGGTCGCCTTACAATGGCCTATTTCAGGTTGTTGCCACCAACGGAATTGAAGTGCGTCGCCATCAGGATCCTTCGACTCTGAAGCATCAAGACGGAGGGCTTCACCTGCCTTTGCCTTAATATAATAAGGTGAAAGTCCTTTGTCGCCATTCAAAACCACCAGGGGGTTGCGATTGCCCTGTCCTTCATCAGCCCACTGCATACGAGCCATAAAGTCAGAGAGTTCATCAGGATAAAAACGAGTCTTATAGCCCACACTGATACTGCGAAGAGGTTCCTGCCAACTGGTCCAGGCTGTGGTCAGCGAGTCGGCACAGAGTCCACGTTCATGATAACCAGCCCATCCTGCCTGAAGCGGATCCTCTGGGTCGTTAAGTCCATGGGGCATCACGTAGAGGAAACTCGGTGTGTCGCCTTCCACGCCCCATTTATAGTCGGGATATTCTTTGCCCAGGGCACCCTTGCCCTGAATATAGTCCTTGTGCTTTTGCCAATGGTGCTTACCCAGTTCGCACTGCTCTTGCCAGGCACCCTCGTCCCAGATGAACTGAAGGTCGTCCTGAAACTCCTGGCGCAACCACATGTGAGAACTGTAGGCCCGGTTCATCCGCATGTTGAACTGCATATCCTGATCAGTGATGGTATAGATGCGGAACTTGCGGACAAACCGCTTCAGATCCTCTACCGAACGAGTCTGCTTGACACGCCAGATGGCCTGCGCCAACGTATTCGCCCCACCCCATGCAGCCACATAGATAGGTCTTGGATCGTCTTCGTCAGCCAGTCGGATCAGTAGTTCGCTACCTGGTGAGTCGTTGCCTTCACCTATCACCTTGATACCACCATGCACACTTCCCATCACAGCCCGGCTCTTCAGATAGTCAGCACTGGGCCAGTAGCCTATCCGTTGCTGACGGTTCTCTTCGTCGAGCGTCATAAACGAAGACTGGGCAGAGCGCTTCATCAGTTTGGGCACATCCTGACGATAGGCCTCGATGACACGTTGCAGATACTGAGCCCATTCTGCTGGATAGGGGTCGCAGTTCCACCCCACTGACGTAATCAGTGCCTCTACCTCAAACCTGTCAGCATAGGCCATCAGCCTTACCATCGACTCCATATCGTCGGGCTCCACGTCAGCAGGTGCGATATCGGTACATACCACAAGTCGTGGTTTCAGGCCCACCTCACTTGCCGGAGCCAGCAAAGGCAGGACCGACAATAGCCATAGTAAAGCATATTTTCTCATACTCCTGGATTCAACGTTTCTGCTCTACTTGTTCAGAATCTGTTCTGCGTGCTCCTTCGTCTTCACCTGCTTGCCAGCAAATATCTGTTCGATGATGCCCTCCTCATTAATAATAAAGGTGGTACGGATGGTGCCCATCGTCTTCTTGCCATACATGGTCTTCTCACCCCAGGCTCCCATCGCCTCCATCAGCGACTTATCCACATCAGCAATCAGCGGGAAGGGCAGTTCGTGCTTCTCCTTAAATTTCACATGCGAGGCTGCTGAGTCTTTGCTCACACCTACCACCTCATAGCCTGCACCTTGCAACTCACCGTAATGGTCTCTCAGACTACAAGCCTCTGCCGTGCAACCACTGGTATTATCCTTCGGGTAAAAGTAAAGCACCAGTTTGCGTCCACGATAATCACTCAGACGGATATCCCGTCCTTGTTCGTCCTTGCCCAAAATCTCGGGCGCCTTGTCTCCAATATTCATAGTCATTTGTTTTTTTAAAATGATGGTGCAAAGATAAAGTAAATCGGGCAGAATTCCAAATTTATTGGGAGAATACTTCTTGATAGAAGGCAGCCTTTTTCTCGATGGCCATCGGATAAGCTCGCGAAGAACTGGGCATCCGATACAGTCGCAACACCCTACCTTCGAAATCAATCTGCACATATGTTCCCACCTTAGGCGCCTCCACACCCATCTGCTGGGCACAAAGTGTTGTAGCCAACTGTCCTGCAGTAACAATGGTCCTGCATTCAGGCAACTGGCGAAGCATGGCCTTGATATCCGTTTGCTCCACCACCTCCAGATCCTTGTCGCTGGCTGTGTTTTTGGTACGGACAATCTTGGTGCAGGTGTCATAGAGGGCAATACCCCGATGAGAAAGAAAGCCCTTGAGCTCGTCGAGACGATAGTGCCTCCCGTCGTCAGCCACGAAATGCTGTTTATCGCCAAAGAAGCACAGACCCACTATTCGCCACATGTCGTTGGTGAAATTGGGATAATAGAACCGCATTGACCAGCGTTTCTCTGCTGGTGGAAAGGTACCCAGCATCAGCATCTTAGCACCTTCAGGCAGGAAGGGCTCAAAGGGATGACTTTCTATCATATTCTTTTCTTGTTTGCAGGAGAACACTGAGCAGAATCAGGGCGATGCCTATGTAGAAGGAGAAGTTGATCTCACGCCCTTCACCAAAAATCAGGAAAGCGAGGATAATGGTATAGCAGGGCTCCAGATTATAAGTGAGATTGACGGTAAAGGCTGAAAGGCGCTTCAAGGCCTGAATCTGCAGGAGATACATACCCACCGTACAGAACAGGGCATGACAAAGCATAAACCAAAGGTTTGAACCCTCTGGAACCACAATGACAGGCTGATTGCTGGGGAAGAAGAAAAGATAGACGGGAATAATAGCTGAGACCACCAAGAGTCCACCCGACATCTGATACATCAGCACCGTCCTACTGCGAACGCCCACACTAGCCTTCTTGTTGTAGATAACATAAAGCGCACAAACGGCAGAAGAGACGACACCGATGGCGATACCATAGCGATAGCGGGCATCGAACGAGAAGATACAAAGCACACCCAAAACGGTAATCAGCGAGAACAGAAGTTCTGTCCACGACAACTTGCGCTGATAGATGATCGGTTCGAAAAGGGCTGTAAAGAAACCTATCAACGAGAAACAGATGACACCAATAGAGACGTTCGAAGCCTTGATGCTTCCATAAAACAGGATCCAGTGGAGGCCCAGCAAGGCCCCACAACCACACAGCTCGAAGAACTTACGCCAACCCACCTTGGGCAGACCCGTAAACGCCAACAGGATCAGACTCGTGAACAGCATGCGATACCACACGATGTCAACCTCGTTGAGCGTAATCAGTCGTCCGAACAAGCCTGTAAAGCCTGCCAAAAGCACACTCAAGTGCAACTGTATAAAACCCTTTCTCGTCTCACTCATACATCAAGGAAAAACAAGCTCACACCTATAACCGAGATACAAGCACCAAGCACAGCCTTCCACGTGATCTTCTCATGGAAGAGCCAACAAGAAGGCAGAAGAATGATGATGGGTGTCATAGCCATCAGCGTAGAGGCGATGCCAGCAGCAGTGTATTGTACAGCCATCAGTGAGAAACCCACACCCACAAAGGGTCCGAAGATGGTGGTTGCCGTAGCAACGGAAAGTCCCTTTTTATCGTGCATGGCCTCTCGTAAAGGTGCCATTCCATCGCGATAATATAATAATAAGGTGAAGCCGATGATGCCAGCCACACAACGATAGAAGTTGGCACTGAAGGGCACCAGCCACTCAGGCATCGCTGAAGACACCTCGTAATGATCCATACCGATTTTGCTCAACACCAGACCTACACCCTGACACACTGCTGCTCCGATGGCATAGAGCACCCCATTCAGAGGCAGTTTCAGCGAGACCTTATGATGCTCGCCTCGTCCGAGCACAGAGATGCCAATACCCAGAAGCGTTACCATCATTGCCACGATGCTCATACCCTTCATCTGCTGTCCTAACGTCACCCACGCCATCAAGGCTGCTGACAGGGGGGCCAGCGTCATGAAGAGTTGTCCATATCGCGAACCTATGATAATATAGCACTGAAACAGGCAGAAATCACCAATCACATAGCCCACCAGTCCCGACAGGAGCATCCACCCGGCAGCCTCTGCCGAAGCACCTGCTGGCAAGGGGGTTCCCGTTGCAAAGCCAAAAAGTACCAAAGAGAACACCAAGGCCAGGGCCATTCGCAGCACATTCAGCGTGAGATTGCCCAACCGTTTGCTGCCAAACTCACTCAACAAGGCCGTTGCCGTCCACGAAAAGGCAACGCCTATCGATATCAGTTCACCTAAGTATGCCATCGTTTAGTCTCGTTATGTCAGAATGCCAACCATTATTGCTCAGGGAACTGCTGATAGATGCGCAGGCCATATTCAGAGCAGGCAGCAAAGATATACTCCATGATATCGCTGGTGTCGTGCTCATAGTCGATGGCTGCCTGAGAACGGAGCCAGAAGATGAATTCCAAGCAACAGCCTGCCTGTGCTGCCTCTGCCTGACGGACAAGCGGGGGCTTCTCGGCTATCACCTTTGGATTGGTCTGAAGCCACTGTTCGATATGATGACGGAACTTGGTGATATTGGCTACTCCGTCGTCATCAATGGCTATCGAACGGAAGTCGAAATACACTCTGCGCACCTGTTTTCGACCCTCGCGCTGCTCCATACCCAACCAGTTCTGGAAAGAGCCGTCTACCAGTGTCTGTGGGGTGACAGTGACGATGGTATTGTCGAAGTTCCGGATCTTAACGGTGGTCAGACTGATCTCCTCCACCCTTCCGTTGGCACCTGCCGAGGGCACAGTCACCCAGTCGCCAATGTGGATCATGTCGTTATTGGTCAGTCGGATGCCAGCCACCAAACCCTTGATGGTGTCCTGAAAGGCCAACATGAGTACAGCCGAAGCAGCACCAAGACCAGCGAACAACGATGTCGGGTCTTTGTCGATGACAATAGCAATAATCACAATGACAGCCACAAAGATGACGATAATCTTCATGATGCCACAGATGGAATAGAGATACTGCTGGCGAGCCGTTCGCCTACCGTCCTCAAGTTGTTTAAAAGAGTCAGCGAAAACAATCAGTGTCCGAACCGTCATCACAGTGATATAGATGGCTGTAAGACGGGCCAACACCTCACGAACGGTGGGGAAATCATAGAACGTCCAAGGCAGCAACTGCCAGATGACGATGGCGGGTATGATGCTACATGCTGAGAGCAGCACCTTACGACTGAAAATGACATCGTCCCACTTTGCCTCTGTCTTTCTGGTCAACCGCAGTACGATGGGCACCAGTATCCTGCGACACAACAAACCTGCCAAGACAGCAAGCAGGATTGCAAACACCACGAGGATAGCATGACTGGCATAAGCCACACCAGCGCCCTCTAAACCACAGGCTTCAACCAACTGCTGAACCCATAACTGAATCTTATCCATTGCCTCATATTTTTGTTATGGGCGCAAAGTTACACATTATTTATCTGATAACGTGTATTTTTTAAGAAAAAAATGCCGTTCTGCCAGCTTAAATGCCCGACACTACAAAACGGACTCCCTTGGTATATGTCTGGTCGAGGAAGAGGTCGTAACCCATTGAGATGGCAAGGCGACGGGCCAGAGGCAGAGCGATGCCCAGGCTGTGGTCATCGGGCGATAGACGGACGAAGGGATCGAAGATGCGCTCTGCATCTGAGGCAGGAATAACCGGACCTTCATTGCTGACTGATATGGCATAAGTACCGTCTGCATTGGCATGACAACTCATCAGTACAGTACCACCAGTGGCATACTTGTCAGCATTGTCGAGCAGACAGTTCAGCAGCTCCTGCAACAAGGAGTTGTAATTCACCATCACGTCGTCAGCCACCTCAGTCTTGAACTCTGTGGCCAGCACGCGCTGCTTCTCTACAGCCGAGGGGTGCAGGTCGTAACTGCTCAGGATAGAGCGCACCACTTCGTTGAGCCCTATTCTGTCTGGCTTAGGTGAGGAAATATCGTCGTTATAGATACTGAACAGGATGAGCTGATGGGCAGAGGTGGCCACACGGTAGGCATCGCGACAAACGCTGGCTCGCAACTGCATATATTCATCGTGTGGAATCAGTCCGTTCCCGTCGATAATCACCTCCGACGTGTTGATCAAGGTGAGCAACGGGGAGCGAAGGGCGTCCATACACACCTGCTTCTCCTCGTCGGAGATACCGACTGTTCCCCTGGCATAGGAGTCGAGCACAGGATCCATCAGCGACTCTATGGCACGGGCAGAAGTGAGAATGTCTTGATAGCGCTTGGGGCGCTCATTGGGCTTCAGGAGAAAATCAGGATTGTTGAAGATGCGGGCATAGCCTCTCAGCACGTTGATGGGCGACTTCAACTTCTCCTGTATCGTAGTGACAAAGGCACGACGGATGGCCTGTCCGGCTTCATTGCGACTGCGAGCCTCCTGCAACTGAAGGAACTGCTCCTTCAATCGGAGGTTCTTCTTGTGGCGGAATACAAGCATACCAATGAGCAAACCGATGATAGCCAATGCCATCAGGCCTACTGCCACCAATTGAATATATCGCATCTGTGCCCTATCCTGCTCCTCCAGAAGCCTGTCGATGTCGCGCTCCATATCTATCGTATGCTCTTCCAAAACTTCAAGCTCGGAAACAAGGACGAGACTATCCTTCAGCTCTGAGGTCAGGAAGGCCTGCTTCCAGTCGCCCATCTGCTCATAGACATCGATGCGCAGCTCTGTAGCTGTCAAGGGCACATCGATGGAGTCGCACCAGGCGAGGGCCTGCTGATAGTCTTTCTTCATAAGACTATGGCACACCATCACTTGCTGGAGATTAGCGGCATTGAACTGCTCTGGCAGATGGTGGCGGATGCTGTCATATCTGGCGAAATAACGGTCGAAGGCCTCGCGGTCGCCCAATTTGTGGGCGATGATACAACGGTAGCCCAGCACGCCACTATCGTACATCGGGTTCTCGAGCATCTGCTTGGGAAGGCTGTCGAGACAGGCCATTGCCTCTGCTGGGCGCTTAAAACTGAGCGACTGGCCCAGCGAGAGGTAGGCATTGAATGCTGCTACGGGATTCTTTTCGACATCGATGCCCTGAAGAGCCAGTCGGAAGTATTTCTCTGCTGCTTCTGGTTGGTTGCGACCATTATAGAAGAAGCCCAGACCCATGTTGGCGATATAGAGATAATGCTCCTGATGGCGCTCCTGGATGTCGTCGATGATATACTGGATCTCAACGAAGGCACGATGGAAATGCTTATTGTTGACCTCATAGATGACACGATTCAGCCACATGCGGTAGTATTTGTCCCAGTCCTTGCGCCCCTCCAGATAGTCCATGAAAGCGTCATGCGCCTCGTAGAAGTCAGAGTCTTTGCCACCAATCTGCGCTTCATAGAGACGCTGAGTCATGGCCTGCTCCTGTTCTGAGGGCTGCTGTCTCTCCTGGTCAGCATGCTTCTGACGGGCAGTGAGCGCTACACTTACCATCAACAGGGCTACTATAGATAATATCTTTTTCATTATGATTCCATTTTGAGTCTGTCGTCAAGTCTCTTGCCTCTCTCCGGATTCAAAAACGGAAAAAGCGATGCAAAGATAACAAAAAAATCTGGAATATGCTACCCCAAGGAAGCCTTTACCATCAGATTTTGCAAATTCTGAGACTGTATTTGCAAATTCTGAGAGTCGCCAGATGGAAAAAACCCATTTCCGATGGTTTGAGGGGTTACTTGGCAGTGTTACGCATCCACGTCGAGACCGTCTGGCCCATGCGCTGCTTGAAGGCTACGGCAAAAGTGCTATAACTCCTGAAACCACACTCCTGGGCCAGTTGCTGGGCAGTGAAAGAGCGCTTGGCAACGGAAGCCTCTTGGTAGAGACGCACGAAGTGCTGGATGCGCAGACTATTGATATAGGCGTTATAAGTGGTGTCCTGACGTGTAAAATACTGGCTGAGATAATAACGGTTGGTTCCGATGGCCTTGCTGAGCTGACTGAGCGTAATGTCTTGGCGCAAGTAGAGCTGTCCTCCCTCGCAATAGTGCTCCAGCAACTGTCCGATGTTGTCAGGAATGGTGGCTTGGGGCGCACTGGATTGTAAGGCCATCACCTCCTCCAGGCCCGTCGCCTCAATGATGTCATCATTATCGTCATTGTTCTCCAGCGTCTGCAACGTCTCCACTCGCCAGAGCAGGATAGCGATAAACAAGTAGTCGAACACCTGAACGGCATACTCGTAAGTCATGCCACTACTGGAGTATATGTAGAAACTAAGAATCAGCAGACAGGTGGCCAGTACCATAAAGCTCTGCCACACCTCTTTGTTCTCCAGGTCGGCATAGTTGTTACGAAGCCACAGGCTATACTGCCTGACTGCAAAGGCCATATATATGAACATAACAACGGTCATCAACATGAAATAGCCTCGTATCCAGGGCAACATGACTATGTCATGACGATAAGCAGCCACTGCAAATAAGGCTGCAACAGGCAACGAGGCTAAGATGAAGGGCCAGAGCGGGCGACGACGGTCTTGCAACATGGCCTGAAGCATACCCATGATAAAGGGTATCAGCACCATACAGTCGAGCGCAGCTGCCACGATGAGACACATCAGAGAATCGCCAAAGAGATGGCCATACTTGACTAATATATACCACGAGATATGGCTCACCAGAATCACCACAAAGAAAGCAGCCACCCTGCGACGCAGCCTCAGAGGAGGCGTGACCCCGGGCGCAATAGCGTTGCTACGACGGAACAACAGATAGATGCAGGCAATGAGCGAAAAGATCATTGACCCGCCATAGACCATCATGTAAAATGAATCTGAAAATACTTGCTGTTGGTCGTACATATTAATTATATTAGTCCTATGCTTCTAATAAAACTACTGCAAAAGTACGCATCTTTTTTCACTTAGCCAACAAAAAAGACTTTATTTTATAAAATATTTTGGTTTCTTCTGAAAAAAGCATTATCTTTGCAGCGAATTTCCGTTTCAAAGTTTGGTACGTACGTTTCAAAGTTTGGTATGTACGTTTCAAACTTTGGTACGTACATTTCAAAGTTTGAAACGAAAAAATATATTAGTAGTATGGCAAATTATGTTACCAAGGAAATGCCCTCAGGTATGGGCAACGGCAAAAAAGGAAGGAAATTCCCCAAAATGCAAGTGTACACCGAGTTCGACTACGACAAAGTGGTAGAACTCATCAACTCCTATTCACCAGCCTTCAGCACGGCAACCATCCGAGGTGTGCTCGACACCCTGCCCACCGTACTGAAGACTTATCTCCCTATGGGCCACACCATCAAGATAGACGGACTGGGCGTGTTCTCGCTATCGCTCAAGTTTACCGATGAAATGGACGAAAACGAGGAGACGAGCCCTCAGCACGAGGCCCCGAAGACAAAGAAGAAATACCATCATGTGAAGGTGAAGGGCCTGAATTTCAAGGTTGACAAGAAACTGGTGGCAGCAATAAACAGCGAGAGCACCTTTGAGCACTCGGGCGTAAATGCCGCCCTGCGTTCGCCCTACTCCTCCGAGGAGCGCGCACAACGGGCCCTGGCACATATAGAAAAGCACGGATTCATCACCCTGCAAGACTATGCCAACCTCAACCACCTCAGCAGGAGTACGGCCTCAAGAGAACTCAAAAAACTCGCCTCCGACCCCACCTCGAGCATCCAGGCCAACGGAGCCAGCTCGCACAAAATCTGGGTTAAGAAATAAGATGCGACTACAAATGAAGAAAATAGGACTGTTACCTCGCATCGTCATCGCCATCATCCTGGGAATACTGATGGGAAACGTGCTGCCAGAGGGATGGGTGCGCGTTTTTGTGACGTTCAACTATGTATTCAGTCAGTTCCTGGGCTTCCTCATCCCACTCATCATCATCGGTCTGGTAACCCCAGCCATTGCCGACATCGGAAAGGCAGCAGGACGCCTGCTGCTCCTGACGATAGGTCTGGCTTACGCAGACACTTCCCGCAGGTCCTGCTCCGACAATTAACACGTCTGTTGTTATCATTTGGCAAACAAATTCTAGTTAATACACCTATCGTTTTGTCGTCTCATAAAAGCGCCGCAGTTTATTCGCTGCGGCGCTTATAATAATAAATAATGTGTAATGACATTAGTCAGCGAGCTTGGCCTTGATCATCTCGCGGTTCAGGCGGGCGATGTTGGCAATCGTCTCGTTCTTCGGGCATACAGCCTCGCAAGCACGGGTGTTGGTACAGTTACCAAATCCGAGCTCGTCCATCTTGGCAATCATGTTCTTCACACGACGGGCAGCCTCTACTCGACCCTGGGGAAGCAGAGCCAGCTGGCTAACCTTAGACGATACGAACAACATGGCAGAACCATTCTTACATGCAGCAACGCAAGCGCCACAGCCGATGCAAGAAGCGCAGTCCATAGCCTCGTCGGCATCCTCCTTAGGAATGAGGATGGCGTTGGCATCCTGAGCCTGACCTGTGCGGATCGTGGTGTAGCCACCTGCCTGGATAATCTTATCGAAGGCGTTACGGTCAACCATACAGTCCTTGATTACAGGGAAGGCTGCTGAGCGCCAGGGCTCAACGGTGATAACGTCGCCATCGTTGAAGCGGCGCATGTAGAGCTGGCAGGTTGTTGCGCCACGCTCTGTGAGTCCGTGAGGCGTACCATTGATGTAGAGTGAGCACATACCGCAGATACCCTCGCGGCAATCGTGATCGAATACGAATGGCTCCTTGCCTTCGTTGATGAGCTCCTCGTTCAGGATGTCAAGCATCTCGAGGAACGAGGTATCGTCGGGAATATCGTGCATCTCGTGGGTGTCGAAATGTCCCTGGTCCTTGGGGCCGT
>CAMKUA010000013.1:0-46338 GCA_946415825.1 uncultured Prevotella sp.
TTACCAATAACTAAAAACCTAAAACTATAAATATTACTACTAACCTAAAACAATCTATTAACCTTTTGACGATGCAAAGTTACTTTGAATTTTTCATTCCTGCAATACTTTTAGTATAATTAGTGTATAAAATCCCATTATTCTTGACGTAAATCAATTGTTTGTGTACGCAGACATTCGAAAATGTGTGTTTTCTTTTGGTGTTTCACTCATTTTATACTACCTTTGCACCATATATTGGTATGAGGGTATTGATTGTCAATACAAGTGAGCGGACGGGTGGTGCTGCGGTAGCTGCCAACCGTTTGATGAAGGCGCTGAATAACAACGGCGTAAAGGCGAAGATGCTGGTGCGCGATAAGGAAAGACAACGGGTAGGGGCCATAGCCGGACTAACGGATTCGCTGACTGTTGTTGACCTTCCTCCCTCCTGGCGCCTCCGTTGGCATTTCCTGTGGGAGCGGTTTGTCATCTTCTGCCATCTCCATTTCTCACGTACCCGCCTTTTTGAGATCGATATCGCCAATAGTGGCTCTGATATCACCCGTCTGCGTGAGTTTCAGGAGGCTGATGTCATTCATCTTCACTGGATTAATCAGGGGATGCTCTCCCTCAGCGACATCCGTAAGATACTACGTAGTGGTAAACCGGTAATTTGGACCATGCATGATATCTGGCCAGCCACCGCCATCTGTCATCTGACACTCGACTGCAGATCGTTCACTACGCAATGCCGTCGTTGTAGGCTGTTGCCTGGCGGGGGCTCTGATCGCGATCTCTCAGCCAGTGTTTGGCAAAAGAAACAGCAGATACTGAATGAGGAAAACATCTACTTCGTGGCATGCAGCCGCTGGCTGGAGTCGGAGGCCAAGAAGAGTGCCCTCCTCAAAGGTCAGAAGATAACAAGCATTCCTAATCCGATAGATACCCATATATATAAAAAAGGTGATAAACAAGATGCGCGCCAGCGTTTAGGCCTGCCACAAGACAAGAAACTGATCCTCTTCGCCTCGCAACGGGTCACCAACGAGAACAAAGGCATGAGCTACCTGATAGAGGCCTGTCGTCAGTTGGTGGATATCCCTCAGTTGGGTGTGGTCATACTGGGTGGTCATGCCGAGGAGGTGGTGGAACAGTTGCCGATAGATGCCTGGCCACTTGGCTATATCAACGACGAGCAGCGCATCGTTGATGCCTATAATGCTGCCGACGTGTTTGTGTTGCCCTCGCTTTCTGAAAACCTGCCAAACACCATTATGGAGGCGATGGCCTGTGGTGTGCCCTGTGTTGGATTCAAGGTAGGAGGCATCCCAGAGGAGATTGATCATCGCCGCAATGGCTATGTCGCCGATTACCGTAGTGCCGAGGATCTCTCAAAGGGCATCCGTTGGATTCTTACTGAGGCTGATTATGAGGCGTTGAGTCGGGAGGCCGTCCGAAAGGTGGTTCAGCACTATTCTCAGCAGAGTGTAGCGATGAAATACCTCGATGTATATGACCAAGCGCTGGCCTTTAAACACTATAAATTGTAACCAGAGGTATGACGATCACTTACGTTACCATCACCTATAACGCTTCGGCTGTGCTTCAGCGTACCCTCGACAGTGTCTTGGCACAGGATTATCCTGATATCGTCCATCTGATTATCGATGGGGCTTCTACTGATGATACGCTCGATCTCGTCAACAGCTATATCGAACGCTCTAACGCCAGCGATTGCGGGCATCGTGTACAGGTGATTTCCGAGCCCGATAAAGGTATCTACGACGCGATGAACAAAGGGCTTCGCTCTGTTTGCAGTGATTACGTATGTTTTCTTAATGCAGGAGATTTTCTGCCTACACCCGAGACAGTCAGTAAAATTGTTGAGCAGGTTTCCGAGGCAGACTGTCTTCCGGCTGTGCTCTATGGTGATACGGATATCGTTGACGGTGAAGGACGGTTCCTGCACCACCGTCGCCTTTCACCTCCAGAACATCTTACCTGGAAATCGTTCCGGCAGGGCATGCTCGTGTGTCATCAGGCTTTCTATGCCCGCACCGACTTTGCCATTGCCACGCCCTACGACCTGAACTACCGTTATTCTGCCGATGTGGACTGGTGCATCCGGATCATGAAGGCGGCAGAAAAGGAAAATTTGCCTTTGCAGAATCTGCACATGGTGGTGGCCAACTATACTGAGGAGGGACAGACAACGCTCCACCATCGTGAGTCGCTCTGGGAGCGTTTCCACGTGATGGAGAGTCATTACGGGCGTGTACAAACCATCATACTTCACTGCTGGTTTGTGGTGCGCGCCCTGCTAACCAATCATTAACTATAATTATTTAAGTATTAATTTCTTCTTGTTGACGATGTAGATGCCTTTGGGCAGTCCTGCCGTTGCTTCATGACTGCTCATGGCTGTGCGCAGCAGTCGTCCGTCCAAACTATATACTTTCACAAATCCATCGCTTTCAGTCTTTGCTGTGCGAATAGCCGTTTGGACTGAATGGCCCATACCTACCAGACCGTAGTCTGTGTAGTAACCTCCATTTACGAATGACATATCCTCCGTCTGGGGTGAACCCTCACTGCTGAAGATAATCATTTCGGGTTGGGTGAGCGACGTATCTTTCTCTTTGGTGCCGTCCCACTTCCACTTCCATACGGCGTTGCCCTCTTCTGTGGTGCCTATCTTTTCACAGGCGATACCGGGCCAAGTGCCAGTCTTTGATGTAAAGTTCTCTGCGGGAGAGCTTGTCCATGCCCAGCAGTAGATGGTCTTCTCCCACCATGTCGGGGCCTCGAAGAAGGCACATACCTCACCCTCTTCGAAGGTGCAGAACTCAGGAACGGGATAGTCCTCAGGATCGGTGTTTTCGAGAGTATAGTGGCGGGTGACGATACCCTTCACAGTCCCACCTGATAGCAAACCCACTTTCAGCGTATAACTACCGAATTCATTCAAATCCAGCTGGGAGCCCTTCTCAACTTGTGTGCCGTTTGTAGCCGATGGCTCCGAGCCGTCGAGGGTATAGACGAGCTTAGCCTCGTTGTCAGTAGTGGCTGCCATCAGTGTCAGGAGCAGATGTTCGTAGGTGCCAGAAGGTGCGGGCACCCAGGCTGTCTCCATCGTGTTGGCTAGGTAGTAGGCATAGTGATAGCCAGCTAGAATCTTTGTCCACTTGGCAGCATCCACAGTCAGTTGCTGTTCATTGCCTACCACCACCATCAGTTTGTCGTCGATGGTGTTGGCATAATAATCCTTGCTGCTCCTGAAGTTGCTGTACGACGAGGTGTTTTTGATGCCAGCCAGTTTACGTGCTTCCACCATGGCCTTGATCTCTAGCTGGTAGGCTCCGTTCCAGTGCTTAAGGAAGATGCAGGGAGTGCCTGGCATGGCCAGAAGATAAGCATTAGCAGCGAGGGTGTCTTTCTTGATAGGATCCTGTGCCGCATTGGAGCGCTTCTCTGTGTCGTGGTTCTCTACGAAAGTTATAGCCCACTGGCGGTAGCTGCCGTCCTCATAGTCATTGCTGATGAGTGGCCAGTTGCCATCGTTCTGCTTGCCCAGATAACTCCAGTCGCCCTTATTGATGGCATTGCGGACGGTATAGCGGAACTGGAAGTCGAAGGCGGCACTGGTCTTTCCCGTACCATCGATCCAACGGCGTATGGTTGGTGTGCCGTCCCAGCACTCACCCACAGAGAAAGTAGGTTTGCTATCCTCGTTATACATCTTTGTATATTCAGCGGCATAGCCTTTCACCATATCGTATCTGAATCCGGCATATCCGAATTCATCGAGCAGCATTTTCAGGTAGGCTTTCACGCATCTTTGTACGTTCTCACTCTTGTGGTCAAGGTCCCTCATGCCGTCCCAGTTCTCGCCGGTGTCCTTGTTCGGTCCCACGTCATAGCCTTTGCTGGCTGCTTCGTCGTCGGAGCAGATGTCCTTGTATGTCAGGGCATAAGTCTCACCATTATACGTCTCAGAAGGAAAGTCATTCCATGTAGAGAGGTTGCCTCGATGGTTGATGACCACATCGCCAATGGTGCCGATGCCATTATCCTTGAAAGTCTTGATAAGAGACAGTAGTTGCTCTTTTGATCCGAAGGAACTATAATAATCCTCAAACCAGTAGAGGGGGTCGTATCCCATGGAGGGGTTATAGGCTCCCTTCCCACTCTGAGGTATCCATACCAAATCGAAAGTCCCAGCCAGGTAGGGTGCTTCTGTCTCCAGTTTCGCCCAACGGCTGTCCTTGTACGAGTCCCAGTAAAATCCCTGCAGCATCACGCCTTTGTAATCGTTAGGCCAGCCCTGCGCCATAGTCGCAAGTGTTGCAACGAGGAGAATGAATGAGGAGAATAGTCTTTTCATATCGTGCCTTATATTTGAGTAAATAACTAATAATTTGTGATTCTTGGTGCAAAAGTACAAAAAAAGTCGATTGGTTGTTCTCCAATCGACTAAAAATGTGCAGTTTGTGTTATGCAAACGATTGCATAAAATGATATCTTACTGTTCGCTGATGGCTTTCAGGTAGTCGGCACGGGCTTGTTGGATGAGATTGCGGAATTCTTCTTCTGCATGAAGACGGGCAATCAGGCCACAGGCCAGCAGACGGGCTGCCTCAATATCAGTGGCCCAATGGAAGCCTACAATCTGACGATTATAACCAAACTCAAAGCCGCGGCGAAGAAGTTGCTGACCTCGCTCTGGAATGGCCTCTGCTAGAGCCAGCGCTACCGACCAGGCCAAACAAGAATGGCCAGAAGGGTAACTGCTCTCCATGCTTGCCCAGTATTCTTTCTCGGGAACAGGTGTCGGATCTTCGAGTTCTACATAGGGACGTTTACGGAAATAGGTGTACTTTACCTGATTAATCATATCGATACTTCGTGGACGAATCATTTCTACCAACGCATAGATGCCAGGTGTCTTTTCCTCTGTAGCTTCGATGAGCAGTATCTCGCCGAAGATCTTCGTCATGTTGTCAGAGTAGGCATTCATATCCTGAACGGCTTGCTTTCCTTGTATGGAGGGGCGAAGGCTCTTAGCATAATAATACCGTGCCAGGTCACCCTCGAAACGATAATCGCTAGTAAAGACTGGCGGATTGAGAATACTTATTCCCATAGGATCGTCAACATCAATGAAGTCGTCGAACTCGATAGTAAGGCCCTTGAGCCGCTTGTATTCTTCACGAGCAGCTGTTAAGTCTTGTTCAAAGTCGGCGTTGTTATGGGCCAATGCCAAAGCGGCAGACCCGCAAAGGTAACCTCCATTAACATCGCTTTGGTAGTTGGAGCCGCTGATAACTCGGTCTTCGCCAAAGAGGAAACCTAAGCGAAGAATGGGGTTCTGCAAGGGTGGCCACATCTCGGCAAAAGCCAGAGTGGCAGCCCATCCTCCAGCTGTGGTGGCGGAGGTAAAGGAACCAGAAGTGTCGTGTGCGTCATCGGCATACCAGGGTGTTTCACCAAACTCTACAAAGGGGCGCTGACGCTGGTATTTAGACTTTGCAGAAAAAGTAGATTGATAACCTGTCCAATAGGAGCGGGTCAGCAGGCGTGACAAGGCGGGAGTAGCTTCATCACTGATAACTTCCAGTCCGAGGGCTCCTGCTAACATGAGACGTACGGGGGCAGGTGTTCTGCCCATACGGATTCGCGCCAGTTCTCCACGAGTAGTGGCACGCTGGGTTTTACCCCATTCCCATTGCAGTTTATCATCGGTAAAATCACCATCTTCAGGCGTAGGGGGAGCAAACATGTAATAGGTGGCATCTGCATGTCTGTTCGGCTCCACATAGATAGTATCTTGTGGCTCCGGCTCTGGTTGTGGCTCCGGTTCTGGTTCTGGTTGTGGTATGGGCTCCGGCTCAGGGCTATTAGAGTCACTACACGAACCAAGAATCGTCAAGCAGAGAAAGGCAGGCACAAATAGCCTGCAGATGGTTGCTGGTCTTAGAAAAATACGTCTTCCTGTCATTTTGCGAGCTTTTGGTATTCAGCCTTAGCTTGTTTAAGTTGGTTACAGAATTCTTCATCGCTGTGCAATTGGGCGACGAGTGAGGCTGCGAGTACACGACCGGCATCGACGTCGGTAGGCCAGTGATAGCCTACAATGACACGGTTGAAGCCGAAATCGTATGCACGGTGCAGTATTTTGTTCTGACGGGCTGGTGCTACTTCTGCCAGTATAAGACCAAGCGACCAGGCATAGCAGGTATGACCAGAGGGGTAGCTGCTGTTTTCCCTATAGGTATTCTCCTTGGAAGGGACGGGTGTTGATTCGTGCAACTGAGCGAAAGGACGAAGGCGGAAATAGTTGATCTTTGTCCTGTTCACAAGATCCACACTCTTGTATCTGATGCTTTTAATCAGTGTATAAATATTAGGGGCATTAGAAGGTGAAATGCTGAAGCCGAGGATCTCGCCAAAAACGGCTGCCATACGATCACTGCTGGCATCTGCATCCATGACGGCCTGCTCTCCACGGGTTGTATTGCGATATTTCTTGGCTTCCTGATAGCGCTTCAGGTCTGCTCCATAACGGGGCTCGCTGTTGGAGCAGGGTATTGGAGCATTAATGATCTTCTCGCCATTGAGCGTGCCTGCTAAGGCTACAGGATCATAGTAGGAGGGCTGTCCTATCAGGCGCTTGTACTCCTCACGGGCAGCAAGGATATCTTCTTGCAGTTTGGGGTCGTTGTGGGCTTGGGCAATGGATGCTGCACCTGAGCTGTAGCCACCATCGACATCGCTTTGGAAATTGGAACCGCTAATGACACGGTCTTCTCCGAATTGGAAAGCCTTTTTCAGGATTTTATTCTGCAAGGGAGGCCACATCTCTGCGAAGGCAAGACCTACTGCCCATCCTGCAGCTGAAGTAGCTGATGTATAGGAGCCTGTGGCGTCCTGAGCATCAGCGTCATACCAGGCAGACTCTCCCATTACAACGAATGGGCGCTGTCGTTTGTAGTACATCTTTGCCGTTGCAGCCGATTGTTCTCCTGTGTGGTAAGCTCTGTTCAACAAGCGCTCCAAAGCAGGTGTAGTTTCCTTGCTGATGGTGCTGAGTCCTAATACCTGTGCCATCACTTTACACATGACCTTTGGACTTCTGCCCATGTGTTCTTTGGCTGTTGCACCTCGTTCCGTACCACGCTGATACTTACCCCATTCCCACTGCACCTTGTCGTCGATGAAGTCAACATCGTCTGTCGAGGGAGGTTTGGGCATATAGTTAGTGGCATTGGGCTGATTGACGGAAGCCACATAGACATCATCGGGTATCGTCGCATTGTTATTGTAGCTGGGGGTGGAGGGAACGGGATTGTCATCGATGGCATCCAGAAGACCATCGAGCAGGTCTTCACAAGAGGTCAGAATGGTCATGTTGAAAATGGCCAGTAGAATCCAGAGCTTTTTCTTCATTAGATAATCTTTTGAGTCAAGTTATAAAAATATTGGGTGCAAAGGTACGACTTTTCCTTGAAATGACCAAGAATTAAACACTATTTATAAATAAGAAAAGAGCCGTTTAGACTTTTCCAAACGGCTCTTTTGAAAATTTGCGCTATGCAAATGGTGGATTATTCCACAGTGCAATAGATGTTGTTGTTGTCCTTACGTGTCGGGTAGAGTTTAATCGTCGTACCCTCTGCCGTGATGTTAGGACCATCCTGTGTCAGCACACCGAGGTCATCGCCACCGAGGTTGATGCCCCAGTCGTTGTTGGCGGTGAACTTCCAGCCATTGGCTGTCACACCAGCTCCCTCAATAACGAAGCAGAAGTTCTCAGCATCCCATGTCATCTGCTGGGCATCATCGGCAGCATTCCAGCCGTTGAAGTCGCCTACGAGGTTCATGTTGTTGATGAAAGTGGCATGGAGTGTCAGATTAGCCAGATCGAGTTTTACGAAATAAACGCCCTCTCCAGCTGTTGCTTCGATGTTGGTATCGCCGTCATGGGGTGCGAAGTCGCCGCTAATACCTGCTGAGAAGGTTTCGCTGTTAAGCTCAGTACCCCAGTCACCAGGTACTCTCTGGAACTTGAATTGGTTGCCCCATCCATTAGGATCTGCACAATACACGAAGCCTGTGTAGATACCGTCGAAGTTGGGTGATGCCAGTTTCTGTTCTGCGTTGGTCCATCCGTCAGTAGCACCAATGAAATAGACAAACTCGTCGAAGCTCAGGGCATCGCTGCTCCAGGTCTGCTCCATCATGTCGAAGGTGACACGGTAGAACTTGGCGCCTTCCACAGCCTCGATAACGAGGTTACCACCAGCATTGTCGGTAGCGAACTTACCCTCGACGTCGGAAGCGGTAAGACATTTGCTCCAGTCACCGCCGAGGCCAGACTTCGGTGTCACCTTGAACTCCACATTACCACCATCTTCGGGAGCGGGAATCAGGCATGTGAATACGGGATTCTCATAGGGATCAGCACCACCGTTAGAGAGCTCCAAGTCGGTGTTGTTGTTATCCCAACCGTTCACACTGCCGGTAATGTAGTAGGCATCCTCGATCTCAGGAGCATTCGGCGTGAAGGTGATAGTGGTTTCTGTTTCGTTCTTGAAGGACATACCGTTGTAAGTGATATAACCGACAACAAGAAGGTTCGTCGTGTGACTCACAGGGCGACGGCCGAACATTTTGTTGAGTGTAACCTCCAGCTGCTCGGCATTGACATTACCATTCTCATCGGCTGTGAGATATTCTTCTACGTCTGATCCAAGAATATCATCCTGATAGGGAAAGATATTATAGGTGGCCGTAGTTCCTTCAGGTGCGGTGAGCGTAGGAACAAAAGCCTGAACCTGACTACCTGCAGTAGCGAAGTCTATTGGTGCAGCAGGTGCTGCGCTGAGGCTCACGGTGACGGGATCTTCCGGGCCGTTGCTGAAGGGATTGGCCCAGTCCTTATAATCTTCGGTACAACTTGCCATCAGCAGAGCGGCACCCATGATTGACAATAACTTTTTCATACTTCTTTTCATTTTACAGTTCATGAATTACTCAATGACTACGTGGCTAGCACCTTCGTATGTGATATAGAGCTTATAGGTATGGGTACCACCATCGCTGTTCAGGTTTGCACCGTCCTGCGTCAGGTTGTCCTCTGTACCACCCCAGTTGATAGCCCAGTCGTGGTTAGCGCGGAACTTGTATTCGCCAGTCACTTCATCGGTGGTGCACTGCCAGTAACCGCCTTCGATGTTGTATTCCATCTCCACATCGCCAGCCCAGTCGTTGAAGCCGCCAATGATACTGATGTTCGTGATAGGCTCAACACTATAGGTCATCTCATTGAGATCGACCGTAATCTTATAGAAGCCGGGATCCACACCAGGCATGTTGGCACCGCCGTTGTCAGCAATCTTACCGTCGCCATCGTTCTCCCAGTCACCGTCCCAGTTGCCCTCGTTAGGCTTGAATTTGAACTCGCCGTCGAGCCAGTAGAAACCAACGTAAACACCGTCCTGTGCAGGACTGCGGAGGGCGTGAGGTGTAGACCATCCACTCTCATTACCGATCTCATAGATGAACTCGGGGAATGCGGGAGCTACTTCAGCCGTAGGAACAACAAGGATGTTAACCGTGTTAGAGTAGATCGTACGTCCACCGGCGGTAGCACTGGCGCGGATGGTGAGTGCCTGTGTAGCAGGCACATTCTCACCGTAGTTACCCATCTGATTGACGGCAGCAGCAAGTGCGCTGGCTGCAATAGTGCCATAGCCGCCCTGGAAACTGGCGGGCAGTGTGACGTAATTTGGAATGGTAGAACCGCTCTCGTCGAGGGCCGCTTCATCCACAGAGATGGTAAAGTTACCGTCGATAGATGCTTCTAACTGGTAATCGGCAGCTACGGGGAAACCGTAGTCGGGCTGTGACCAGGTAAAGGGAAGCTCGGTCGATGTGGCCAGATCGACGGGGATGGCTGCATAGGATGGCGTGTTCAAATTGAACGTAGAAGGCGATCCGATTACAGGGTTGGAGTCGTTGTCGTCGGCACAGGCGGCAAACAATCCTACGCTGAGCATCAGCAGCATTGTTGACTTCAATATTGTTTTCATAATTATCAATTTTCTAATCGTTTCTTTAGTACGCTTGCTTAGCAAGAATTATCAGTTTTCAATTAATCAATAGCCAGGATTCTGAGTCAGGTTTGGATTGGCTGTCAGATCCGTAGTCGGAATAGCAAAGAGGTTTTTCGTCTCTTCGAAGTTACGGCCGTTGTATGAACCGCCCTTCCACTGCCAGACATAGTCGTTGCTGCCACCGAACTTGCCGAAGCGGACGAGGTCCATACGGCGGCGACCTTCGAAGTAGAACTCACGGCACCACTCATCACAAATTTCATCGAGAGAGTAGGTGGTCTGTGTAGCAGCGTTGGCGCGTGTGCGCAGAGCGTTGATGGCATCGGCAGCCTCTGCGTTGGTAGCACCACCATTCAGACGAGCCTGTGCCTCAGCAAAGGTCAGATAAGCCTCAGCAACACGCATCATGAAGAAGTCGGTATCGGGGAACTGACCACTGCTGGTAGCTGAACCGGAAGAGGTGATGTTTGTGAACTTTGCCACGGCAAAGCCGCTCTTGAAGGTGCTGACGTCACTATTGTTAAGTGTACGACCTCTGGTGTCAAGGATAGCACGGTCGTCGCCTGCTGCTTTTGCCACATCGGCAGGAGCAGCTTCCGGTGCATCATTATTCGGGAAGAATTTCTGAACGAGACTGGGACGTGCACGGTTACCACCCCAGTACTCAGTTGTACCGCAAGTGTCGTCCATGTCTGTATCATGGGTAGAAGCAATCAGGAAGAGTGAAGTACCCCAAGAGGTGGTGCGGACACCATCCTGCAGGATGGGGAACACAGCCTCGTAGGCGGCACTGGTCTCACCGTTGTCACCCATGAACAGCATCTGATAAGCACTCCACTTGCCAGCACCTGTGGTGTTCAGCTTATAGCTGGAGTCCATTACCTTCCTGGCATAGTCAGCAGCCTTCTGCCACTGAGCTGAGCCAGTATAGACCTCGGCATTCAGATAGAGGCGGGCGAGCAACAACCAGCAAGCGGCTTTGTCGACACGACCGTAGCCGGCATCGGAAGATTTCTTCGCTGCGGCAGCGTTCAGTTGTGGCTCGATCTCAAGCAATTCGCTCTCAACAAACTCAAAGACCTGCTGGCGGCTGTATTGCACGGGCTTGTCAGAGGAGATCGCTGTGACGAAAGGAACATTTCCCCAACCATCCATCAGGAAGAAATAGTTCAGGGCACGGATGAAACGGATCTCTGCTGTCATGGTTGCGTTGTAACCGCCGAACTCCTGCAGATACTGGTTACAGAAAGAGATGCCTGTATAGAGTCGGTAATAATAACCACGAAGCATTGGGTGAGAGGCGTCGTAAGTGTTGTAGCAGAAGTTGGCGATACCCTCATCACCCCATCCGCAGATGGCCTCATCAGAGGTCAGCTCCTGAGCGTTCCACATCTGGCGCACGTAACCTGAAGTACCGCCGTCGATACCGTCAACGTCGCAGTCGCCGTTGGCGCCGCCATTACCTGCCACGGCAATATTGGCATAGCACTTGTTGAAGAGTGCCTCCGGCTGGATCTCTGTATTCAGGTTCGGGTCGATAGGCGTTACGTCCAGATCCTTCGTACAAGAGGTAAATCCTACTGCCATCAGGAGGGCAGCTGCCGGAATGATATTCTTGATATATGTTTTCATTGTTATCTATATTTATATGTTAGAAGTTCAGATTCAAACCGAGAATGAATGAGATAGGACGGGGGTAGAGGTTGTTGTCGATACCCTCGAACACTTCTGGGTCGATACCCTTATACTTCGTGATGCAGAATACATTCGAAGCAGTGGCATAGATACGTCCGCTAATACCTTTATAGTTACCACACTTGAGCAGGTCAGCAAAGCTGTAGCCAAGAGTGATGTTGTCACACTTCAGGAATGAACCGTTCTGTACCCAGTGGTCAGAGAGCTTAGCCTCCAGATCGTAGGTCTGCCAGTTGTAGTCGAGAGCATCAACTGGACGGTTGCCGAAGAAGTTGTTACCGCTAGAGTAGATCTCGCCAGCACTCATGTTCACATTACCCGACATCAGGTTGTTGAACACATAATTGCCGATGTTGGCGCGAAGGGTAAAGCCGAGGTCCCAGCTCTTATATTCTAAGCGTGAGCTCAGACCCATGGTGACAGGAGCGAAGGGGCTCTTGTAGAAGTATTTGTCGGCCTCAGTAATCGTACCGTCACCGTTGCGGTCAACAACAAGTCCCTCGATGGGTTTGCCATTGGTATCATAGACCTGCTGATAAACATAGTATGATCTCATGGGATGGCCTACGGCATGAGCCTGTGCGTTTACACCAGTACCACCACCAATACCACCAGTGGGTACGAAGTAGTTGGGATCGTCGCCAACCAGTTCTGTAATCTCATTGTGATTGTAAGTGAAGTTGTAGTCGATGGTCCAGTACCAATCGTCAGTCTGGATAGGCTTCAGACCGAGGGTTACCTCGATACCTTTGTTCTCCATCGATCCAATGTTAGAAATCACACTGTTCTTAAAGTTTGAACCTGCAGCCACGTCTGCTATGTTCAGCAGGTCGGTAGTCTTACGATAGTAAGCATCGATACCGATAGTGATGCGCTGGTTCAGGAATCCGAAGTCAAGACCTACGTTATAGGTGTCGGTGGTCTCCCATTTCAGTTCTGGGTTATATGCTTCTGGGCGAGCCAGTGTACCGTCAGCACTGACATTGTAGTAGCTACCAACACCAGTGTTCATGCCATAGATAGCAAAGTAAGGATAGTCACCAATATTAGATGGCAGTTCCTGCTGACCGGTCTTACCATAGCTGAGACGGAGCTTCAGGTCAGAAAGCCAACCGAGATCCTTCAGGGGCTTTTCTTCGCTGATCTTCCATGCGAGGGCTGCAGATGGGAAGAGAGACCAGTGATCCTTGAAACGAGAGGAACCATCGTCACGAAGGGTGGCTGTCAGGTAGTAGCGCTCTGCAAGGATATAGTTCAAACGTCCAAAGAAAGACACAAGATAATTCTCGGTCTTAAAGTTGTACATTGACCAGTCGTGATACTGACCAGGTTTCTCCAGATTGGTGCTGGGATATGCGCCCCAATAGCTGTTCTTCTGTTCGCGCCAGAAGTGCTGCCACTCATAACCACCCATGATGTCGAAATGGTGGATCTTGGCGAAATCCTTATAGTACTGTGCATAGCCCGACAGTGTCAGGTTCTGCTTCTTGATGCGATCCCATCCGTGATTACCATAATAAATAGCTGCAGGAGACATGCGGTCCACATCCAGCCACTGCTTACCTTCAGAGAAGTCGCCACCTAATGTCAGGTGGAGGCGCAGGTCCTCGAAACCGTGAATCTTATAGTCGATATCAGCATTGCCGATGAATGAGCGGCTGATGGCACGATCGTCGTTCAACTCTAACAGGGCCACAGGGTTGCTGGTTGCATTACGGTTGGTAGTGGTTTCCCAGGCGGGGTCATTCAGAGAAGAGCCAGGAATCTGCCACTCCCAATAGCCACCGAAGTTCGTGGCATTGTCGTCATAGACGGGCTTGGTAGGATCAAAGGCCACAGCTGCGCCGATGGCTCCGGTGTTGGCATACTGTGTCTTGGCCCACATGCCCTTGGCATTGAGGTTCAGGGTCAGGTGGTCATCAAGTAGAGATGGGTTCAGATTCAGGGCAGCTGTATAACGCTTGAAATCTGAGGTCTTCAAGATACCCTGTTGGTCGGTGTAACCCAGAGACACGCGGTAAGGGAGATTTCCTATGGCACCGGCGACGGTCACGTTGTGGTCGTGGCTCCATGCCGTGCGGTAGATTTCGTCTTGCCAATTAGTATTGGCATCGCCGAGGGCAGCGAAAGCCTCTTCCTCGCGGGAATGACCTGTATAGAGCCTTTTAACGAGGTCGCGGTACTGGTCGCCATCGAGCACATCAACCGTCTTCTTCTTATGGCTCATCGTCACGCTTCCTGAGTAGGATACCTGTGGGGCAGCGCCCTTACGACCTTTCTTTGTGGTGATAATGATAACACCATTAGATCCACGGCTACCATAAATAGCGGTAGCAGAAGCATCCTTCAGCACGTTGAATGACTCGATATCCTGTGGGTTTACCATGGCGAGGGGGTTAGAAAGACCTTTCACGCCATTATTATCCATAGGTACACCATCGATCACAATCAGAGGGTCGTTTGAGGCGTTCAAAGATGAACCGCCACGGATACGGATGCTGGCACCACCGCCAGGAGCACCACCACTGCTGGTGACACTTACACCGGCAATCTTACCTTGCATCATGTCCTGCGGGTTCACCACCAGACCCTTATTCTTGGTGTCAGGTTTCAGGGCGGTGACCGAACCGGTCAAGTCGCTTTTCTTCACTGCACCGTAACCGATGACCACCACTTCGTTGAGCACAGCGGCATCGTCTTGCAGTGTTACTTCCAAAGTAGGAGCAGCCTTTACCGTCACTGACTGGTAGCCAATGTAGGAAACGGTAATGTCTGCACCCTGATTAGCTTTCAGCACGAAGTTACCGTCGAAATCAGTCACGGTGGCGGTCTGTGTGCCGTCAACACGAACTGTTGCGCCGATAATGGGTTCGCCTGTAGCATCTTTCACATGGCCTTTGACGTCGATCTGTGCAAAGGCACCCACCGATAGGAACAGCCCAAAGAGAAGGCCGAGCATCCTAAGCGGAAATTGAATGTTTACCTGCTTCATCATTACATTTAATTAGAGTTAATTGTTTATTTGTTATATCGTTTAAGCTTCTAAGGCTTTGGTTTCACGGTGCAAAGATAGAATACTTTTTGATATGTTGTACACTTTTTACCCAAAAAAGATACAAATTAGTTATGCAATCGATTGCATAAACACATAAAAACGCGATTTTTTTAAGAGATTTGGTCATTTATTTGTTTTTTTTAGTATCTTTGCATCGTTGAATATTTGAAGTCGGATGAAAAAGCTTGTTCCATTGACGATGAAGGACATTGCCAGGGAGTTTGGAATCTCCGTGACAACGGTTTCCCGTGCACTTAAGGACCATCCCCACATCAGTGAGGAGCGACGGAGAGCTATTCAACAATATGCGCGTGATCACCATTTCTTTCCAGACGCCCTCGGTATTGCCTTGCGTCACAAGCGTGAGCTTAATTCAAAAGTAATCGGTGTCATTGTACCAGAGTTTACCCATTACTATTTCTCCTCCATCCTAACGGGAATAGAGGAGACTGCTGCCGCGCGTGGCTTTAGTATTATGGTGGCGCTTAGCGGTGAGGAATATGAGCGTGAAGTTAGCATCTGCGATAAATTCCGGCAATTGATGGTTTGTGGAGTGATTGTTTCCCAGGCGAAGGACACGCAAAACTATGACCACTATCAAAAGTTACTCGACTCAGGTATTCCAATAGTGTTTTATGATCGTGTTTGTACAGGCGTGAATGCCAGTCGTGTTGTAGTAGATGACTATATGGGCGCTTTTACTGCGGTAACACATCTGATAAATACTGGGTGCAAGCGTATCGCGTTTTATGGTAGTCCGATGAATTTGGAGATTTCAAAGAACCGATACAATGGCTATAGGGATGCTCTTGGCAAATATGGCATTGATATTGATAAAAAGATTATCCGTGTCTGTGATAACCGTATTGATGCAGAAACGGTGACACCAGAGATTATGGCACTTGAAACACCACCCGACGCTTTCTTTGCAGTGAACGACGATACAGCCATCGGAATCCTCTATACTGTCAAACATGCAGGTTATCGTGTGCCAGAGGATATATCTATCTGTGGCTTTACGAATGGTCAGCGAGCCATAGCTTGTGATCCTATGCTGACGACTGTGGAGCAGCGTGGTCACAAGGTAGGTGAGGAGGCCGTAGATATTTTATTAGATAAGGTGGAGGGCCGCTGCCCATTCGACAAGGTGGAGAAACGTGTTGTGCGTACCCGCCTTGTAACTAGAGGAACAACAAAAGAATAATGATATGAAACAAAAACCTGATCTTTCCTTTTGGAAGTTATGGAATCTGAGTTTTGGATTCTTTGGCGTACAGATAGCTTACGCCTTGCAAAGTGCAAACATTTCGCGTATCTTCGCTACATTAGGCGCTGATCCGCATAATCTGAGTTATTTTTGGATCCTGCCACCATTGATGGGTATCTTGGTACAACCAATCGTCGGGACCCTTTCCGACAAGACATGGACACGTTTTGGCCGTCGCATTCCCTACCTGTTTGTTGGTGCCGCTGTGGCTGTGCTTGTCATGTGCTTGTTGCCAAACTCAGGTTCTTTAGGCTTGACTATCGGTGCGGCCATGCTATTCGGTCTGGTGGCGTTGATGTTCCTCGATACAAGTATCAACATGGCAATGCAGCCGTTCAAGATGCTTGTGGGCGACATGGTTAATGAAAAGCAGAAAGCTAAGGCTTATTCTATCCAGTCGTTCCTCTGTAATGCAGGCTCTGTGATGGGTTATGTGTTTCCTTTTGTCTTCACGTTCATTGGAATAAGTAATGTAGCGGAGAAAGGCGTTGTTCCCGATTCTGTCATTTGGTCGTTTTATATCGGTGCTGCTATCCTGATTCTTTGTGTCATTTATACGACCTCGAAGGTTAAAGAGTGGAATCCTCAGGAGTATAAGGAATATAATCCTGTCTCGGAGGAAAAAGAGAATAGTGCAAACTGGATTACGTTGCTGAAGAATGCGCCCTCGACTTTCTGGAAAGTGGGATTGGTGCAGTTCTTTTCTTGGGTGGCAATGCTCTATATGTGGAACTATACCACTGGTGCTATTGCGGAGGTAGTGTGGAATACGTCAGATGCCTCCAGTGAGGCCTTCCAGGAGGCCGGCAACTGGACTGGTATTCTCTTTGCAGTTCAAGCTGTAGGTAGTGTTGCATGGGCTGCTCTTCTTCCTCAGTTCAAGAACACAAAGTGGGCTTATGCTGCCAGTCTTGTCCTCGGTGGCATAGGTTTTACCATCATACCTTTCATTCATGACCAGTACACCCTGTTTGTACCATTTATATTAATAGGTTGTGCCTGGGCAGCAATGCTGGCCATGCCGTTTACTTTTGTGACAAATGCTTTGCAGGGCTATGGTCACATGGGTGCTTATCTTGGCCTGTTCAACGGTACGATTTGCATTCCACAGATTATTGCGGCTCTCTGTGGTGGTACTATCCTCTCAATGGTGGGGCATCATCAGTCATCGATGATGATCGTTGCAGGCGTCAGTTTCCTGATTGGCGCTGTCTGTGTCTATGTGATTAAGGAAAAGAAATAAATCGTATTCGATGCGTTGTCTCAGGACCGTTCTATTCATAGTGTTATTCCCACTGGCGTGCTATGCCAGTGAGAATATGCTGACGGAGCGCTATAACCTCACCTATCTGGACCTGAGCAACGGTCTTCCCCATAATAACGTAAGAGACATTTTCAAGGATTCAAACGGTTTCCTTTGGATTTCCACCTATGGAGGTGGATTGGTACGCTATGACGGCTATGGCGTGATGGAGCCCAGGCTTGACCTGAACAGCAAGTCTTGTAGAAGTATTACGGAAGATAATTTCCGTAGACTTTGGGTGGCGTTCGACGAGGGTATCAACATCATCGACCTTAGGACGATGAACGCAGTGGTACCTGATCATCCTGAGCTTAATAAGTTGCTCGTTCAACCTTCTATCAGGTGTTTTCGTGATGCGGTGGGCCGTATCTGGATCATCAACAATCAGCAAGTGAGCTTGGTGAAATTCAAAGAGGATGGAGAGATTGATAAGATCTGTTCGTATCCTCATAATTGGCGCATGCTCGATATGGCCATTAGCGATGTGGATGAAAATGGCAAGCCCTGGATAGGTATTGATAGCTGCCTTTATAGATTAGTAGAAAGAGATGACAAATTGGTGCGTGAGGAGATATCTCCTCTGCTCAAGCCATTAGAGGACTATTACATTACCGATATCCTGAAACGGAATAACGTAGTGTGGATTGCCACCAATATGGGACTTTTTAGCTATGATCCTTATAAACAGAAGCTTGATGCCTACCATCACTCCAGTGTACCTGGTTCACTCTCACATGTCTTCCTATCGAGTCTTGCAGTTACTCCCGACAATCATTTGCTGGTAGGTTCCTTGAATGGCGTTAATATCTATGATGATCAAACGGATAGTTTTACGTTATGGAACTCTGAGAGCAACCCTCCGCTGCAAAGTGATTTCGTACACAGCATCCGTATTTATCATGGACATATCTGGGTTTGCACCGAGTCGGGAGGAATAGCTTGTCTGGCCCCTCGCCGACTGCTTCTGCGCAACTCTGTTCATACGACAGATTCCCGTTCGCTGTCACCCAACCCGGTCAATGCCATGTATGTAGAACCCGATGGGCGCCTGTGGGTAGGAACAGTGGAGGGCGGTCTTAATCTCAGAGAGAAAGGCACTACTGAATTTATCCATTTTACGACCTCTAATTCTGGTTTATCACATAATAGTGTCTCTGCCATTGCAGCCGACCATCATGGTCGTCTCTGGATAGGCACCTGGGGGGGAGGTGTCTGCGTGGTTGACAGAATGAGTCCTCAAAAGATATCCATTCTCGAACTCCCCAGGGAGTATGGTATACGTACCAGTTTTGTTGGCGCTCTTGCCAACGATACCATTAACGACGGATTGTGGATAGGTAGTAATGCTGGATTGTATTATTATGACTACAAGACCCAGAAGATAGAAGAACCATTTGAGGGCTGCCGCAGTGTGACAGGTTGCATTGGTGCTATCGTTGATCGTGATGGAATCTTGTGGATGGGCTGTATGCAAGGCTTGAGATTGGTGGATCTTAATTCTGGTCGTCAAGGGCACAGACCATTTAAGACGGAGGGTATTGCCCATAAACTCGACGAGCCTGGTTCCCGGATTGTAGATAAGATATCCTCTTTCTATCAGTCCAAGGATGGTACCCTATGGCTGGGTAGCAATGGCTATGGTTTGTATAAGTTGATAAAGGATAAAGAAGGTCGAAGACAATTTGAGGCCTTGACAACAGAAAACGGTTTGGCCTTTGGAGGTGTCAAGGGAATTGTTGAAGACCTGAATGGGCATCTGTGGGTCGCGACTCAGAATGGTCTCTCGGTTTATGTCCCTGAGACTCGCATGTTCTCCAATTATTATGAGAATGAAGGTTTGGTTAACCACCATTTTTATTGGAACTCTGCGACAAGAGACAATGCTGGTGTCATCTATCTGGGCAGTGAAGGTGGCCTCATAGAGGTGCTTGGTCAGAATAACGAAGCCAAACCATATGGTAGGCTGGTCTTTACCCATCTGATGGTTGATAATCAGGATGCCACGGCAGGCAGTGAGTATCTGACTGAGGATATCTCCATTGCTTCTACGATTCACTTGCGTGAAGGCAATCGTTCTTTCTCTATCTCCTTCTCTGCTTTGGATTATGGTTATGAGGAACAGACCATGTTCAGTTATAGGATGAAGGGTCTCGACAAAGAATGGACGCCTCTCAAACTTGGTGAACATTCTGTCCGTTATAGTGCTTTGCCTGCAGGACGTTATGTTTTTGAGGTGAAATATATGTCAACTTTATCTGCTGACCAATCCGATACAGCCTCCATCGAAGTTATTGTTAGTCCGGCATTTTGGAATAGTTGGTGGTTCCGTCTGTTGCTGAGTATTCTCTTTGTGGTGCTTGTTATATATATATATAATAGGTGGGCTGCAAGGTTGAAGCGTTTAGAGGCAGAACAGCTTCTTAGTCCGATACGCAAGGTGCTAGAAGAATCCGATGACCCCCGACAGCTCCAGGGGCGAATCCAGAATATCCTTGATAACCAGCAACGTTACAAACAGAGCGTTACGAAAAGTGTTGAGGCCGACAAGGAGGAAGTATTGAAGAGCACAAAACCCTTTATGGAACGGGTTATGGAGATTATGGAGTCCAATTATATGGATTCGGAGTTTGGAGTGCAGGAGTTTTGCGATGCGCTTGGTATGAGTCGTACGGTTGTTAGCAAACACCTGAACTCTGAAGTGGGTATCCCTGCTGGACAATTTATTCGGAATTACCGTTTGAATATGGCCAAAGAGCTTTTCTCTTCCAAGACAGGTAACCGTAATGTCACAGAGATTGCATATGCCGTTGGCTTTAATGATCCCAAATACTTCACGCGCTGCTTCACCAAGATGTTCGGTGTAAGTCCAAGTGCCTTTGACGGGAAAAAGCCAAATCCTTGATTTATCTCAAGAATAAGTCTTGATTTACCTCAAGAGGTGGAAAAAACGAGCGCAAAAAAGCCAAAATCGTTTTGTCCACCTTATAAATCGTTTTATCCACCATTGCAATGTTATTATATGCTAACTTTGCGGAAAATTTCACTAATATAATTCAATTTTTACAAACCAAAAGTAATTAACAATGAGAAAACAACTAGTATTTTCTGTGATGCTAAGTCTCGGCATTCTGGGTGGAATGACATTCTGTCCGGTAGAGGCAAAAGCGTCAGTACAGCAGGACCAGACCATCAAGGTTAGTGGTCAGGTTGTTGACCAGGATGGAGAAACCCTCATTGGTGCAACTGTTAAAATCAAGGGTGCACAAACGGGTGTGATTACCGATTTTGATGGTAATTTCTCTATCGATGCTCCTGCTAACGCTACCCTCGTGGTGAGCTATGTAGGTTATAAGGATCGCGAGATCGCAGTACGCGGACGCGCAATTCTTGAGCCAATTCAGATGGAATCCGACGCCATGATGCTTGAGCAGGTGGTTGTTGTGGGTTATGGTGTTCAGAAAAAGGCCGACCTGACAGGTTCTGTGTCTATTGTGAATGCCGACGAACTGAAGCGCGTTTCTAACTCGAACATCTCTACCATGCTCGAAGGTAAGGTGGCAGGTGTATCCATCACTTCCGACGGTCAGCCAGGTGCAGATCCGACGGTACGTATTCGTGGTATCGGTACTTTGAATGGTAACCAGGCACCTCTTTACGTGATCGACGGTGTGCCCATGGGTACTTCTATTAGAGATTTCTCTCCTAACGATATCGAGACCATCCAGGTGTTGAAGGACGCTTCTGCTGGTGCTATCTACGGTTCTCGTGCTGCTAACGGTGTGGTTATCATCACAACCAAGGGTGGTAAGAAGGACCAGCCGCTGAAGGTCGACTATAAGGGTTACTTCGGTGTGGATGTTGTTTCTAACGATAAGTATGACCTGATGAACGCTGCCCAGTATAGCAATTACCTCGGAATTGCAGCTGCCAACTCAGGCACTCCTCTCCCCGGTGGATACAGCAAGGTTTCCGATGGTGTTTACCAGTTCCGTGACAACACCGATACCGATTGGTTCAAGGAGGCATTCAAGACGGGTATCCGTCAGAATCACAATGTAAACCTTAGCGGTGGTGGTGCACACAATACTTATAATATAGGATTGGACTACTACGACCAGAGGGGTACAATCGAAGGTACAGGTCCTGACTTCAAGCGTTATACAGCCCGTGTGAACAATACGATGGAGACGAAATTCATCAAATTCCGTACTAGCCTTGTATATTCACATTCAGATCAGAATCAACTTTCAATCGGTAATGATGACCGATATATTCAGGGTCTGTATGGTAATCTGGGTAATGTGCTTCGTGGTGTTCTTAGCATGCAGCCGACCATTAAGGCTTACGACGAATCTACATGGGTGCTTGACGATCTCGTAGGTTCTGCCAGCGGTTGGAAATACGATGCATACGGCTATGGTGTGTATTATGATACCGTACATGGAGATATCTCTGCCATGAACCCGCTGCTCGTCAATAATCTTCTGAGTCAAAAGACTATTGTTGACCGTTTCGTAGGTACAGGCTCTGCTGATGTTGACCTGCTGAAGATGGTGGGTATTGAGAGCAAGAACCATAGTTTGACTTACAAGATAAACCTTTCTTATAGTACGACCAGTGCTAATGATAGGACATGGACTCCTGCTTGGATTCAGAGTAACCGTGTATATCTCGCCAAGGAGAATGAGCGTTTGACCAAGGCACATCGTAAATATACCGATGCCTTGATTGAGAACACCTTGACCTATGACGGTACCATCGGTCTGCATCATGTGAACCTTGTGGTAGGTCAGACTTATGAGGAGGAGAACACCGCTACGCTGACTGGTGAGGGCGTGAACCTCTCAGAGCCTTATTATCTGCAGCTTCAGAATGCAGGCACTCGTAATGCCAGCAGCTATGAGGCTAAGCACACACTGGCATCTTATCTTGCCCGTCTGAACTATGACTTTGATGGTAAGTACCTCATCTCTGGTATCGTACGTCGTGACGGTAGTTCTCGCCTGTCACCGGATAAGCGTTGGGATACCTTCACCTCTGTATCTCTCGGTTGGCGTTTCGATAAGGAGAAGTTCTTCCCCATCGATCGCGACATCGTCAATATGTTCAAGCTCCGCGCCAGCTATGGTGAGCTTGGTAACGAGGCCTCTGTTGCCGACTATGCCATCCAGGCTACGATGAGCCGTAATAACATGACTTACAGCTTCGGCAACAATCCTATTACAGGTTCTGCCGTATCTGTATTTACAAACCCGGATCTTTCTTGGGAGAAGAGAAAGACCTATAACATCGGTCTTGACCTTGCTTTCTTCAACAACCGTATCGAGTTCACTGCCGAGTGGTACAAGAATAAGTCGGTAGATCTGCTTTATAATGTTCCCGTTCCTGCAAGCGCTGGTGTATCCAACACCACAGTAACCATGAATGCCGCTTCTCTGGAGAACAGCGGACTTGAGTTCTCGGCAACCTATCGCAACCGCGACCACGCCCTGAAGCACGAGATCAGTGCTAACCTGAGCACTCTGAATAATAAGGTGACCTCTCTCGGTTTCGGTGAGGAGAAGTACATCGCTGGTGCCTATATCACTCAGGTAGGTGAGGAAGTCGGTAAGTTCTACGGATGGGACTATCAGGGCATCATCCGCACACAGGCCCAGCTCGACGAGCTGAACACCTATGCGAAGTCAAAGGGCTTCGATGAGTATCAGGCAGGTGCACAGGTGGGTGACTGTTATTATCGTGATGTCAACGGTGACGGTCAGATCAATGCTGACGACCAGACTGTTCTCGGCAGTGGTCTTCCCGCAGTCAATTTCGGTCTGAGTGCACACCTCGAGTATGGCATCTTCGATTTGAGTATCTCTACCTTCGGTGCCCTCGGCTATCATGTGACCGACTACCTCTATAACACACTGAACTCCAGCTATGGTTATGGCAACCACGATGTTGCTGTCCTCGATGCTAACCAGTGGAATGGTGACACCTATATCTCAGATGTTCCCCGTACCTATCTGTCGAACAATGCCTCTTTGGCATGGAACGACTTGTTCAGCGAGCGTCAGATTCAGAATGCCGCATATTGGAAGATTGCCAACGTTGAACTCGGCTGCAACCTGCCTAACAAGTGGTTTGCCGACTATGTCAGCGGTGTCCGCATCTATGTATCGGCTCAGAACCTCTACACATTTACTGGCTATCATGGCTATAACGTAGACTATGCTGGTGGTACATTTACCCCAGGTTACAACTACTGTTCATATCCTACTCCACGAAGCTTCATGGCTGGTATAAACTTCACATTCTAATGGTGAAAAGGTTAATTAGTTAAAAAGTAAAAAGGACAAAGAATATGAAACTATACAAAATTTCTTTAGCAATAGTGCTGGGTCTTGGTGCTCTCACATCATGCGACAGTAAGTTGGATGTGGACAACCCCAACCAGCAGACTACAGATATCTTCGGCAATGATATATCTGATTTGGAAGAAAGCGTGATTGCTTGCTATAATCACATCCGTATGGAGGGAACATTCGCACGTGTAGGTTATATGCTTGATGTTTGCCGTGGTGATGAGGTTTGGAACTCTTCTCAGGTATGGTATTTGCCATTTGACGATCTGAATGTGGCATTCACCGACGAGATTGCCCAGTGGCCCTGGCGTGACTGGTATTACACCATCAAGGTTTGTAACTATATCACCGACCAGATTGAAAAGAGAGGATACGAGGAGACAGAGTCTATCAAGCGTATCAAGGGCCAGGCTCTCTTTATCCGTGGCTTGTCATACTATATGCTAGCAGGCTATTATCAGAATCCTATGTTGATTACCGACTATAGCGTCTATGAGTCTCTTACTGGTATGTATGTTCCCAACAGCACCTATGATGAGGTATGGGATCAGGTTGAGAAGGACTTTGCCGAGGCCATGACACTGCTGCCCTCACGCGATGCTGGTGGTCAGTGGGCTCAGGGACGTGCCACCTGTGGTGCAGCTGCCGGTTACTATGCCCGTGCACTGATGATGCGTCACAAGTACAGCGAGGCTCTCTCTGTCCTGAAGGCTATTATCGGTGGTACTTACGGTACTTATAAGCTGATGGCTAACTACGGTGACAACTTCCGCGAGGGTTCCAAGTACGAGAACAATGAAGAGAGCCTCTTCGAGGTTCAGTTCCTTGACTATGGTACACAGGGTACCGATGATGAGTGGACACCTGTGAACACCAGTCCTAACGCTACTCAGGGTTCTGCCATCGAGAGTAACTTCGGTCCTGGCGACTGCGGTGGATGGGCTGACCTCTCTGCTTCTCCTTGGCTCTACAACCTGTTCAAGGCTGAGCGCACCACCAATGGCTCTCTCGATCCCCGTCTTTATTGGACTATCGGTACTTACGAGCAGGAGTGGGAAGGCTTCGAGTATGGCAATAAGATCTATACCATTAAGCAAACCGACGAGTGGACCAATCCCAATATTCCTGTAGTTACGAATAACAACTATGGTGGACTGCCTGTTGCTAAGAACACGAACCTGCGCACAGGTATCTACGACAAGGTGGTTACTGGTCTTCACTGTGGTATCAACCTGCGTATGATGCGCTACTCTGATGTGTTGCTTCGTGCTGCAGAGTGTGAGAATGAGGTCAATGGCCCCACACAGCAGGCTATCGACTGGATCAACCAGGTTCGCGAACGTGCTGGTCTGGCTGACTTGAAATTGGCTGATTTCGGTTCTGCTGACAAGCTCTTCGAGCAGATTGCCAATGTAGAGCGTCCGAAGGAGTTCGGTTGTGAGTTTGGTCGTGGCTTCGACCTCATCCGTTGGGGATTCTTCTACGGTGCAGGTCGTCTGCAGCAGTTGTGGGAGCACGGCGCCATCAACTTCTGGACCAGGGCAAAATATGAGTCTGGCGAAATCGACTTTACGCCGAAGGATCCCGTTGATGAACCGAATTGCGACAAGAGTTCATTTGACACATGGATTCCTGGTCATGAGTTCTTCCCCATCTATCAGGGCACTCTTAACGATAACCCCAATCTCGAGGGTAACTCAGCTAACAACAGTACCAGCAACGAAGGCCAGCTCTATGGTCCAGTTCATCCTGTAGTTGACCTCAGCAAGTAAGATTTAACATTCAACATCAAAAAACGATACAATTATGAAATATCTAAATAAATTAGCAACAGTCTTCTGTTCAGCAGCGTTGGGGCTAATGTCTCTGACGAGCTGTGAGGGCGGTGATCTGTTTAGCATTAATGGTCCTGACTGGATGTCTCAAAGGATCGACTCTATCGCCAATGCCAAGAGTCAGGGCGGTGAAGAAGAAGAGATCGAGGGCATGCACGAGGATGTGTACACCGTTGGTGCAACCGATTTCTCCACTGGCTGGTGGGCTGTCTTCTCTAAGTACTATCAGATTCCTGAAGGTGAGACATGGATTGCTCAGTTCAACCTGGGCATCAATCCAAATGCCACCAATACCTATAAGAACTTCGCTCTGATTATCTGTAACGACGAGGACCGTGGCGCAGCCGATTACAAGGAGTATGGCGCCATCCGCTACGACTATCAGCCGAGCGGTAACTCCGAGTGGGGTGATTATATCGATCGTAGTCTTGCTACGAGTACGCTTGAGTTTAATACTGATACCGATAGTGGCGTTGACCAGTTGGGTGGTAAGGTTACTCTGACCGTCGATCGTTCACAGGGTGGTCTGATTGTTACCATGACCAATGGCAAGGTGACGAAGACCTACAAGCAGACTCAGCCAGTGGCAGCTCTCAATGCCGATGGAACCAACTCTCCCATCCGCTGCTTCCTCGTTCCTGAGGGATCATTTATCAGCTTCCTCGGTTCTACCATCGAGCCTATTGGTGGCTTCACCTCTGCTGAGGACAAAGAGCCTTTAGGAATGGTTCTCAATGGTGTGCCCAAGAAGGTGCTCCAGGGCATGACAATGGAAGAGACATTTGCCAATGTGACCGCTACTATCGACTACGGACCTGGCGTCACGAAGGACGTGAAGTTCGACGAGCTGTCGCTCCAGGTAATCCCCGATATGGCTAATCTCGGCAAGAAGACTCTCGTGGCCGCTTATGCCAAGACCTTCAAGGGTGAGCCTTGCAATCCCGTCATCGGTTCTGCTGAGTTCGAGGTAGTTGATAAGATGTACACATGTGTTGGTGCAACCGACAACTCCACAGGTTGGTGGGGTGCCCATTCAGAGAACATTAAGGTGGCTCCGGGTGAGACCTTCATCTCTACCTTCACCAACTATACCAGTGGTGCTAACAACTGGAATAACTTCGTAGTGGTTCTCTGCCGTGAGGATAATACAGAGTTTGCCGTTGTCCGTGCTGATAACTACGGATGGGGTGCAGGTTATGATGATAACCCGAACCTGGTAACCAGCGGTGGTCAGTCTGATTGGGGTGCATGGCTTGCTGCCATGGACGGTGCTAAGGTAAACGTAGCCGTTACCAACAATGGCGATGGCTCTGCCGATGTCCTGGCGGTGATGAATGGCAATGATGGCAATGTCTATATGCAGGAGTATAAGGGTATTGCTGTCGATCCTGAGGACTTCTATTTCCGCTATACGGTTGACGGTTGTCATCTGGAGTTTGACACTGTGATTGGCGCTGACGACAACTCAACGGGTTGGTGGGGTGCTCATTCCGATATGTTCAATGTTCCTGCCGGTAGGACTGTGACGACTCGTATCAAGAACTACACCAATGGCGCTAACAACTGGAACAACTTCGTGGTCGTTCTGACGCGTGAGGATAATACTGAGTATGCTGTGGTTCGTGCCGACAACTATGGATGGGGCGCTAGCTACGATGAGAACCCGAACCTGATAACCAGCGGCGGTCAGTCTGACTGGGGTGCATGGCTTGCAGCTATGGACGGTGCTACGGTAACTGTCTCTGTCACCAACAAGGGCGATGGTACGGCCGACGTCAAGTGTGTCATGCTGGGTACCGATGGTAACACCTATTATCAGGACTACCAAGGTATCGCTCCCGTTGATGCAGCGGATGTATGGTTCCGCTTCACGGTTGACGGTTGTCACTTGGTATTCGAGTAAATCGGATATATTCCACATATTTTAATTAGTTAGTATTCTTTAGTTGGGGGCGGACTTTGCGAAGCCCGTCCCCTTCTTTTTCTCTTTAACATGATTACTTTATGAAAGCGAATACATTATTGTGGTCGCTGCTAGCCCTTATTGTGCCTGCACAGACGGTTGCCCAGCCTCACCACCAAAGAACAGATTTCGAGACAGATACCCCGATGGTCCACGACCCGGTAATGGCTCAGGAGAATGATACCTATTATCTCTTCTGTACCGGTATGGGTATCCAGCAGATGACCTCCAAGGACCGTAAGACCTGGACCGTCAAGGCTACTCCGCTGATGTCGGTCATTCCTGAGTGGACACGCGACTCTGTGCCTGGCTTTACCCATCATGTATGGGCTCCCGATGTCATCCAGTATCGTGGGCAGTGGTGGTTGGCCTATAGCTGCTCCACCTTCGGACGCAACGGCTCGGCCATTGGCTTGCTCTCCACCCGTTCACTGGCAATGGGCCTTTGGGACGACAAGGGATGTATAGTCTGCTCTCGTGAGGGGCGCGACAACTGGAATGCCATCGATCCCAACTTCATCATCGACAACAACGACCAGCCTTGGCTTGTCTGGGGATCGTTTTGGGATGGTATACAACTGGTACGCCTCGACACGACGATGCATATAGCCAAGGGTGAGAAACCACGCACCATTGCCCGACGTTATAACCTTTCGGCCCCCGAGGGTAAGAAGGTGCTCGCCGTGAACCCCAATCCACCGAAGAATCCTACATCCGACTTTGCCGGACCTAACGCGATCGAAGCTCCATTTATCTTCAAACATGCAGGATACTATTATCTCTTTGTCTCTTGGGACTATTGCTGTCAGGGAGCGAAGAGCAATTACCGTGTGGCCGTAGGCCGCAGTAAGACTGTCGATGGCCCGTATCTCGATCCCGATGGCATCGACATGCGCGATGGTGGCGGAATGCTTTTCCTTGAGGGCGACAAGAAAGAGTATGAGGCCGCAGGTCATTGTGCAGCCTATCATATCGACAATCAGGATATCTTTATCTGCCACGGCTATAGCGTAGCCCAGCAGGGCGCCTCTGTCCTTATTCAGTGCCCCATCCGTTGGACCTCTGATGGCTGGCCTACATTGGAAAGGTAAAAAAGTAAAAAGGTAAAAGGGTAAATCAAGTAAAAAGCAAGGAAATGAATCATAATGTATATAATAAGGTGTTAGGTATGGTAAGATGGTTTTTACCTTTTTACCTTTTTGCCCTTTTACCTTTTAAATCAATAGCACAGTCGTGGACAGCCGATAATGGTAACGGCACATTTACCAATCCGCTCTTCTACGACGAATTCTCCGATCCCGACATCCTACGTGTCGGCGATGACTACTATCTGGCTGGTACGACGATGCATACCGTACCTGGTCTCGTGATTCTCCACTCAAAGGATCTTGTGAACTGGGAGAATATCTCATACTGCTTCGACCGTTTCGACTTTGCCGACGATGCCTTCTCGCTGAAGAACCATCAGGAAATCTATGGTCAGGGTGTCTGGGCACCGGCCATCCGCTATGCCAATGGTCAGTTTTATGTGTTTACCAATATCAACGGCAAAGGTCTGCAGTGTTATACCTCTAAGGATATCCGTGGTCCTTGGCAGCACCATAATATGCAAGGTCGCATCTACGATCTCAGTGTGCTCTTCGACGACGATGGTAAGATCTATGCCATCCACGGCTATGGCGAAGTGAAGTGTACAGAACTGAAGCCCGATATGAGTGGTCCTATCGAGGAGACAGAACGTACCATCATTCCTGAGGGAAATGCTGTGGGTGAAGGTCATCACATGTATAAGATAGACGGTATGTACTACTTGATCTCTACCGACTATATGCCAAATGGCCGCACGCTCTGCAGTCGTTCCAAAAGCATCTGGGGACCTTACGAGACGATAACTATCACAGCCGATGAGACTTTCGGCTATCATGCTGCTCCCCTGACACAGGTTCCTCAGAATGAACCCTACCGTATAGGTCACGATGGCACCAAGTTTGGTATTCCTGAGGTAGATAAGGGTGCTACCGCCTGTACGAATATCCATCAGGGTGGTATCGTCGAGGACCAGAGCGGACAGTGGTGGGCCTTACTGATGATGGACTTCCACTCGATAGGCCGTACCGTCACTCTGGCACCGATTACTTGGAAAGATGGCTGGCCCATGCTGGGTCTTGAGGGTAATTTAGGCCGTGCACCCCGTACCTGGTTGAAGCCTGCCATCAATGCCGATGTAAAGCCTCACGCTGCTTATGAACGTAACGAAGATTTCAATGGCAAGTCATTAGGTCGGGTGTGGCAGTGGAATCATAATCCCGACGATAGCAAGTGGAGCCTGAAGAACGGGCGTCTGCGCTTGCAGTCGATGCCTGCCGAGCAGCTGATGTGGGCTCGCAACTCGCTTACCCAGCGTGTCGTCGGCCCTGTTTCCGTCGCCACCGTTGAGCTCTATACCAAAGGTATGAAGGATGGCGATGTGGCTGGTCTTGGCAACATCAATGTGCCTTGTTCCTGGATGGGCATAGTGAAGGATGACCAACAGACCATTCTCCGTTGCTTCGAGCAAGCTACCAACGACACCATCGACACATCTGTCACCACAGATAAGCTGTGGCTTCGTATGGTGGGCGACTACGATCATGACTCTGCCCACTATGAATACTCGCTCGACGGTGAGCACTATCAGCAGATGGGTCGCCAGATGCCGCTCTCCTATCAGCTTATCTCGTTCCAGGGTTCGCGCCACGCTCTCTTTGCCTTCAACCACAAAGGAAAGAATGGCGGTTACGCTGAGTTCGACAATTTCAGGGTTGAAGAGCCGATGGCCGACCGCAGTGGAAACATTCCGTATGGCAAGACCGTACGTATTATCAACCTTGCCACAGGTAAGGCTATGTTTGCCCAGCCTCATGGCTTGGTGTACGATACGGAAGCTACCGATGTGAGTCAGCAGTCCCGTTTCCGTGTCATTGACAAAGGTCAGGGTAGGGTTATCCTCCAGTGCGAGGATGGGCGGTACATCTTCTGTGCAGGCTATGGTCTTGCTGGTGATGTGCGCCTCACCACTGATGAGCAGAAAGCCGAGGTGTTCCTCTGGCAAGACTACCTGAACCACGAGTTCATGCTCATGTCGATGCGTACCCATAAGTACATCGGCAAGAGTCCTACTACGGGTAGTCCTTATTCGATGGACTATGTTGGTGCCGACCCAGCCCGTCGCAATGGAGCCGTGCTTCGTTGGGAGGAATAAAAGATGTAAAACGCTTGTATTGTTGAAAGAAAAATTGTATATTTGCAGCAGATTAATAAAAAAACTACTAAAATGATGAAGAAATATCTGTTTTGTCTGTTATCGGCTTTGGTGGCAGTTTCTGCTTCGGCCTATGATCTGAAACGTGTCAGTGTCCACGATCCCAGTATTGTGTGGGATCCCACGTCGCAGACCTATTACATCTTCGGCTCTCATCGTGCAGCCGCTAAGACGAAGGACCTGATGAGTTGGAGTACCATACCCAGTTTCGTCAATGCGACGACATTCTCCACCCCAGCTGTGACAAAGGTGAAGAAAGGTGGCGTGGAATATGATTTTTCCTTTAATGCCCAGGCATGGTCGAAGCGTGGTAACGCCAGATACGATATCTCGGGCAACCTCTGGGCCCCCGATGTCATCTGGAACCCTGTCATGAACAAGTGGTGCATGTATATGAGTGTCAACGGTGACTATTGGTACTCCAGCATCGTGTTGCTTACGTCTGATAACATCGAAGGCCCCTATATCTATCAGGCCCCTGTTGTCATCAGCGGTTTCCATACTGGTGATGCATACAAGGATACCGACCTCGAACTTGTCCTCGGAGAGCAGAGTGCCCTGCCAGACCGCTACAAGATGAAGACGGGCGGTGCAGGCAACTGGGGTGAGCGTTGGCCAAACAACATCGATCCCTGTGTGTTCTACGACGAGGAAGGCAAGCTGTGGATGTCGTATGGCTCGTGGAGCGGTGGTATCTGGATGCTCGAACTCGACGAGCAGACTGGTCTGCGCGACTACGATGTCACCTATGAGTTGAAAGGCGAGGGCAATGGCATCACCGTCGATCCCTATTTCGGTAAGAAGATAGCCGGAGGTTATTATGTATCTGGCGAGGCCTCGTATATCGAGTATATCGGAGGCTGGTATTTCCTCTTCGTTACCTATGGCGGATTGGCTGCAGGTGGTGTGGCAGGCGACTATAATAATGGTGGCTACCAGATGCGCGTGTTCCGCTCTGAGAAGCCCGACGGCCCTTATGTCGATGCCCGCAATACGGATGCTGTCTTCACAAATTACAAACTCGACTTCGGGCCTGATGCCAACGACAATCGTGGTGTCAACATCTTCGGAGCATATAGCGACTGGGGTAATGTGGCCAAGGGCAACCATGGCGAGCGCTCGCAGGGTCATAACTCCATCATCGCAGCTGAAGACGGGCGCACCTATCTGGTCTATCACACCCGTTTCCAGAACCGTGGTGAGGAGCATGAGGTGCGCGTCCATCAGGTTTTCCAGAACGAGGATGGTTGGCTCTGTGCCGCCCCCTTCGAATATACGGGTGAGGAAGTGAAGAGTGCCGACATCGCCACCACCCAACAAGTGGCTACCGATCGCATTGCCGGCTCCTATAAGCTGCTCCTCCACCCCTTCAAACTCAACCACATGAAGAAGGAAACTGCCAAACCTGTGGATATCGAACTCCATGCTGATGGTTCCATCAGTGGTGAAAAGACTGGCACGTGGGCCATCCAGGAGGGAACCTCTTACATCGCCATCACCATCGACAACCACGAGTACAAAGGTGTCTTGGTAAAGCAGACTATGGAGAATACCGATGACAAGACCATTGCCTTCTCTGCAGTCTATCGCGATGGCACCACCATCTGGGGCTACAACACCGACGTCACCTCAGGCATCAGGAGCATCCAGCGCCCCGAAATCGACGACGCCTGGTACACCCTCAGTGGACAGCGCGTCACTGCGCCAAACCGTCCAGGCATCTATATCCATAACAATCGCAAAGTAATAATCCCCGCTCGTTGAACGGGGATTATTACTTTTGGGAAGCCGAGCCCTTACTCAGTACGTAACGTACGCACTGCAGTGCGTCCTAGGGCGCACTCGAGTGCGCCTACGTACGTACTCAATTTAGTACTAATGCTAAATCTGCGTGCACTGGATTAAAAAGGAATAGAATCGTCATTTTTCTGTCAACATATACCTTAATCCTCGCTCAGCCCTTTGTACATCGGGGTTTCAGATATGGTATATGATTCTCAAACATATACCTATCATATACCTAACATGTACCTCAACATATACCTTATCATGGTAAGCGGATACGCTTACAGCGAGTTCGACTCTTCGCTCACTTTATCACGACCTTTCTGCCGTTCTTGATATAGATGCCCTTTGTTGGTGGGGTAGTTAAGCGCTGGCCTTGGAGGTTGTAGAGTACATCCTTCTGAGTTGAAAGCCGTTGGGGCGCAGAGAGGTTGGCGGTTACTTCACCCATATACTGGCCCATGAAGAAGATGACGCCTGTGGATTGTTCGCTGATGATGTAGAAGAATGGGCGATTGGCATGGAATTCTGCTTGCTGCACTATGTCAGAAGATCCACCTTCTAATACAGTTACAGCAGCTGCTTCAGTGCCTTGCTCGTCGAGCTTGATCTTGGCCACTTGGAACATATTTTGGATAAAGACGGGTACATTGCAGAAATAGGGGAACTCGGCATCATCTGGTGAGAATGCAGTTGGCATGCCTAAGGCTGACATAATCTCAACCAGCCCGATAGTCTTATCTGTCTCAAAGCGAGGAAGTTTCAGGTCAACTTCGCAATGGTCTTTCACTTGCCAATTGCTGCCGTTCAGGTTTTCGAGCACTTCGTCAATGGTCTTGCCCTCACGAGGCAGGAAGATGCTTATCTGATAAGCCCCATTGCCGTAAGGCAGGTTGATGGCCTGATAGAGGTCGTTTTCAGTATAAGTATGATCTTTATACGGCTTATGCATCATGGGTACAGGGGTTCCGCTTCCAAAGGCTTCTTCCTTTGTCTCTGCTATATCGAAGGGGTCGCTCCAGATACCTTTGAAATAGAGTGCATTCAGCAGATAACTTACTGCGCCAGGGTTGAATGTATCTTCGTTGAGCACTTCTGGAATCATTCCCTCAGTATGGTCGCTGGCCCACTTGTTGATCACATCCATCGTCTCTCCGTCAGCGAAGTCGCGGTTCTGAGGTTGGGCGTTGTAATACTCGTTGGCCTTTGCCACGAAACCGTCTTGCAGTCGATAGCCTAAGCCCTCGTTCATAAAGATGGTATTGGAGATGAGTGCCTTGGTCTTATTGTCGAGTGTGCTCGCTTCTTGAAGCATCTTCTGGCAGAAAGCGTTGATGGCATCGGCACCAGCCGTACCGAATCCGAGCGTCTGGTTGATCTCCTGTTGTGTCTTCCCTTCAGCACCATTGTTCAGCATGCCCAGAGCGTAGGTAATGCTCAGAGGCGACATGATGGAACTCTCTTCGTCACGAGCCTTACGGAAAAGGTTGAAGGCGAAGTCGTTGTTACTGGCTATCAGTTGCTTTTCGTTCTCAGTCAGTTCGATTTCTTTCGGAGCATCAAAGTCAGATGCCAGAAAGAAAAGGCCGTACCCACTGACGTATGACAGAGATTCGTAGTCGCAAATGCAGTCAGGTTGTGGCTCGTAGAGATAATGAACGAATCCCACTCCACGATATCCTATGCCTTCTACAGCAGGGCTTACTATGTCGCTCATGCTGCCGTCAGGGTTGATATTCATATATCGATAGCGTCGTAAAAGCTTGCCGCTCACCTTGATCTTCTCTACGATGATGGTGTCTGGGGATGCGATACCTGGTTCATCAAAATCCAAACCAAAATCGATCATCTTCAGATCCTTCTTGTCGTATTCGGAATACAAATACACACGTCCCTCTTCATCCTCGCGGAAAGCACCGTAATATTTCTCTTTGTTATAACGCTCGTCATCCCTGTACATCTTCATATACTGGCGTCCGTCGATCACTGTGTCGCCTTTCAGATAGTAGTACGACAACCAGGTGGTTTCTTTATAGTCACCACCATGTTGAGACTCACTATCTTCAAAATGGTGATAAACATACGCCCACATCTTACCTTCCTCCAGCATCTTTCGCTCTGGAGCAGCATTTACATTGATGGCCATCAGAGCCACAACGGCTAAAGCAATTACCTTTTTCATAACTTCAATTTTCATTATGTTCTACAAATATAACCCCAAAACAATGAAAAGACTGCTTCGATTAGCGATTATTTATATTTCTTTAACAACAAATGATAATATGACAATAAACGACTCTGTGATTTGTTCAGATAGCACTTTTGGTTCATTCAGATAGCCTTTTGCAGAGATTAAGATAATCCCTTATACCTATTACAAGGCTGCTGTAACATTGTTACAAGCCTTTTGTAATACCATTACAAACTACCTGTAATGACATTACAGGCAGCTTGTAATGATAGCCTTATAGCCTCGAAGCAGAAAGCAACGGCTATATTGTTGACATATTTTATTGTTATCATGTCAAACATGCTTGTTACCAGCGGTTTATGTCATATATGACAACAAAACAACAAAATTATTTCTGTATCCGAGTAAAGCCATCTTTGATATACACCTCACCCTTCTGAGGATTGTCAATCTGTCTGCCACTCAGGTTGTACATCTTGTCAGATGAGGGCTGATGACGATCTGGTGACAATCTCGGGGTTGACAGCATATCCGTACCACCACTGCGGATCTTGGCGGTAGAGGCTCCATGTTCATATGGGTGACTTATCCATAGACGGTCTCGCTCTTTGTCAATGCAAAGATTAGATGCGCAGCCATACCTAATGCCTGGCACATCCGTGTCCCATACCGTGAAATCTTTTCCATTGTACATCGCCACGCCGTGCTTTCCCTCAAAGCTAACCCATAACCTGCCATATCGGTCGAAGTCGATATTATTAATATAGTTCCCTGGCAGGACGAAATCAACATTATTAATCCATTCTCCAGGTTCGTAAGTGGAGAGGGTTGGGTCTGGCGTGAAAGGACTCATGAACTGATGCCATTCATCCTTGCCGTCCCATCGGATCAGGCCGCCATGCCCCTCATCGATGTCTTCCGTACCATACACCTCATTTAAATGGATGGCCAACCAGAAGATATTGTTGTCGTCGATGGCAATCCGGCTGATAGAGTTGGATCGCAGAGGCATCTTCAATGGTACATAACCTTCGGTTACTCTACTGAGCTCATCATCATATTGGCTGATATAACGTGTCCAAGTCTTTCCATCAAAACAGAAAAGGCCGTCACCTAACTCAAAATCAAGAATGATAGCTCTTCCACAAGACGTCCATAGACGGTCATCTTTGTCGAAAGCTACACAATAGACGCGGTTGGTGGTCAGGCCAGAGTTTTTATTATTATATGTCTTCCATGCTGTCCCATCAAAGCAGTAAAGTCCGTTGCTGGACGCTATCCACAGGCGGTTCTGGTGATCGCAGGCCATCTGGAAGATTTCCTCTCCTCCTAAGTGCGGACATCCACTGCTTTCGTCATACATAAGTGTATCTGTAGGGGTAATCTTGTATAAATAGAAATGCTCGCCCCAAGAATTAGCGACCCAGATATCTCCGAGGTTGTCTGTAGTGGTCTCGGAGATATATTTCCCCTTAAAGAAATCCGTCTCAGAGCATGTCCCGTCTGGTGTCAGCTTCAGCAGTCCATGTCCACCACTTGTACCTGCCAGATAGTTCCCGTCATGGTCAATGCTTCCTCCGCGTGAAAAACCCGTATCTAAAGGAAGTTGACCTGGAAATTTCTGTAGGGGAATATGTTCGAACTCACCGTCCTTGAATATCAATACCCCATTATGACTGCCTGAGATATAGATGCCGTCATCATCCATGACCATGTCGAATAGATAGAAGAAAGGGCTTTGATGACGAGTGATCTGTTCCCCGTCATACATAATCAGGCATGATTCCTGTATGGCCCAAAAATTTCCCTCTTTGTCTTCCGTCAGGTCTGTCATATTGGCAAGGCTATAACCATTTTTGTCTGTCTGATATTCTGTAAAAACACCATTACTGTATTTAAGGAGTCCCTTATCACCAGTCATCCACATGTCCCCCTGATGGTCTTTGATGATCTCAAAGATTTGTCCGAGACCTTCATAAACCATTTCTATGCCGTTACCAGTCAGTTTAGCCAAGCCTTTCTTTCCTGGAATATTATACCCAGAAACCCAGATGGTCCCATCATCATCTGTCAAGATATCATTGATTCCCATCATAGTAACATCATCTCTATCAGGAAATGGATATCTTCCTGCAATTTCCCCATTGGTAAACTTCAACAAGTCTCCTAAAGAGCCTACCCATAGGTTGCCTTCCTGGTCTTTATCAATCGCTGTAATCCAAACTGTAGTATTTGGCTGAGTATATGATCGCGGATAATTTGATATCTTTCCATCCTTGATAATTCCAAAACTATTGTCATGTCCGCCATACCACAGTTCATCATCAATAACACCAAGAAAAGAGATGTAATTATCTGTGAGTCCGTCAGTCCGATTGATGAGTGTCTGTTGCTTGGTTTCTTTATCAATGATAATGATACCATAAGATGTTCCTACATAGATATTCTGCCCATCTACGGCGATGGGATAAATATCAGGAACATTGTCCTGAGACAATACAGGGTCGAAGTTCCTCCAATCGTAAAGAATACTGTGATCCTCCTCTGCATATAATGGCAGGAGGGTTAAGAAAGAAATGATGGAAAGAAGTAGTCGTTTCATATTAATGTGAGTTTAAGAACATTCTATATTTATAGAACAAGAAAAAAGCGAAAGACTGCTTCGCTCTTTGGTTATTTATTATTCTTTAACAATAATACGGATGTTGAAACACCAGTGAATATATAATTTATTATTAAATAGTGTTAACGGGAAGCAGTCTTTTTTGGTTTTTCATATCTATAGATTGAAAGCCGGAATAAAAATGCTATATTTGCAGGCTTGGAGAACGTGAAAAAGTTATTGCTAATCATAGGGCTGACCATTATGCAGTTGGCTACAATAAAAGGATACGCTCAAGACAGGGATGCAGGTCATCTGTACGCCATCATAGTCAATGGTGGTAGGAACCGTCTGACGAATCATGAGCGCTATTGGAACGATTGCGCCTTTCTCTATCGAACGTTGCGACAGACTTACCATATGCCAAAGCGAAACATCACGATCCTGATGAGCGATGGTGGCGCTGCCAATAAGGATATGCTGCAGGCTGACGGTCGAGGATTCCTCTCATCGCCTATTGATCTGGATGGAGACGGACAATCAGATGTAGATTACGCAGCTACCAAACAGGCATTGACCTATGTGATGGTTAACATGTCAAGTCGGCTGGGACCTGATGACCATCTGTTTCTGTACTTCATAGATCATGGTGGTTTTGATGAAGGAAGTGGAGATTCGTTTATTTGGTTGTGGGACGATGAGAAACTGAATGACTATACGTTGGCCTCGTTACTCAATATGTTCAGAGTTGGCACGATGAATATCCTGATGGGCCAGTGCTATTCAGGCGGGTTTATGGCAGACCTGACACGAGAGGGTCGTATCATCGCTACTGCTTGTAGTGACGGGGAGCAGTCCTGGAGTTGCCCTGATCGTCCCTATGACGAGTTCGTGTATCACTGGACTTGTGCAGTGAATGGGGCTGATGAGACTGGAAAACCTGTGGATGCCGACGCCAATGGAGATGGGAATGTGTCGATGAGGGAAGCTTTTCTCTATGCTCAGGCTCATGACCGTCTGAACGAAACGCCTCAATACGGCTCGTGGCCAGAACAACTTGGAGAACAATGGAGTTTCTCGCAGGCGTTATCAGGCACTTTGGGAATATGTGAGATGGAAATCTCTGACGAGAGTCCTGCAGAAGTGTTTACGCTTTCTGGTCAGCGCAGAAATCAGGCTGATGGGCATGCAGTTTACATCTTGCGAAAAGGTGGTAAGATTAAAAAGATCATAAGATAATCATAAAAAGACGTGCGATATGAAAAAGAGTTTGATTCTTAGTATGATTGGACTGATGTTGAGCATCGTGACGGCATCGGGTGGTAATCCAATGCTGGAGATAGGCGAGATGTCGATGGAGGGCAGTGGCTGTGCCAAACTTGTACAGCGTTTGTATGTACAAGTGACCAACATTAGCGCGGAAGACTATCATGATTGGTCATGGTGGGCGGTAAATGGTCAGGCAGATGAGTTATCCCCAACTATTTTTTCTCCTTCATTTTATGGTAATTCTGAGGAAGTATTTTTAGCACCAGGAGAAACCAAAGTGGTTGCTATAGATATGATATTTGAGAAAGAAGGCCATTATGATGTTTACGTCATAGAACCTACAGCAGCATGGGGAGAACTGTTTGTCTATAGTGTTGATATCTCAGAATATAAAGCTCCACGAATCAAGTGTGATATACATTTAGATATGCTTGAACAAACTGAAGAAGGTAATATCCTTTATGGTGATTTCAATCACTTCAGGATAACAGGAACAGCTACCATTACCTATGATGAAAGATACCCCTATTATGGTTTGGGACATCTCATGGTTGATGGAGGATATGGTTTGGCCTGTGTGGTCAACCCTTGGTTCGGAAGTAATAATGGTTCTGCTAATGAGCCATTCTATGCTCTGCCCAGTGAACTTAGACGAGGAACTTTTACATACGATTTCTCCTACGACTTTGTGGCTGTACCTGAGGAGGACAAGGAATACGGAATAGAAGTAAACACGTTTACAGAAACATTAGCCAGCATTCCCTTTAAAGTCAGGCAATGCACCAATACCTACTGGACTGCAGACGGACATGTAAAACCGCTGCCAGTCAAAGATAATCAAGTGCTGGAGATACCAGCAGAGGCATTAACTGTAGATATGCGAGGACAGTATGAGACAAATACCACCTTTTCAGTAGATGTCTCGCAGGCTAATCCCAATTGCCTCTATTTCTTAGGTTTCTTAGATAATCTGCCCCAGGGCTTCTCGGATAACGAGAATGTGATTCGTGACTATGAGGCCAGAATAATTACCATCGACGGAAATAGGGATTACTATTGTCCGACGCCTTTTAAGGCTAAAGAGGTACTCTTCAATTATACACCAGAGCCAATCAATCCATTCTTGAGCAGGCCTACTATGGGGACTATAGTACTGCCGTTCGGGGCGACTAAGGCATGGTTGGCAGCAGCTAACGGCTCTCCTGGTATCGATGCAGGTTTTGACGGGAATAATCTACAGATATTCAGATACAGTGGCTCTGATGATGGAAATGAATTGTTCATAGAACCTGTGAAGGCTAATAGTCTGAATGCGTATGAGCCCTATTTTATCTCCTCATCGCCTTCGAACATCATTTTTTATGCAGAAAACGTCGTGATTCCCTCAACGCGCCCTGCAATTGTAAAAGGTAGCAACTACGACTTGATTGGCTATACCACGCAGACGGCTATACCTAAAGGCGCCTATCAATGGAATGCTGACGATAATTGTTTTCATCTGAGCGATTTAGTGGAGAATGCCTCTTGGGCACGTCCGTTTTCAGCCTTGATCTATCCAACGGGCCTCTCAAATACTTACGATCATCTATTCATATCCTTTGGTGCGGGTGGATCATCTGGTGGTGATGGTGGAGAATCAACTAAAATCGATGCCATCAGAGATGTTTCTCCTGAGAAGACAGAGGCTGTTTATTCGCTGAGTGGTCAACGGGTAGGAACTGCAGAATGGGATGAGGGCAGGCTGAGTATTAGCGGAATCAGTCCTGGTATATATATAATAGGTGGAAAAAAGGTGATTGTCAAATAGTAAATGGCAGAACAGAGCGTAAGTCAAATCGTAGAGCGGTGCCAGCAGGGCGATAGAGAGGCTTTCGGGCAACTCTATACTGCTATGGCTGAACCGTTGCGGAAGGTGTGTCGTCGGTATGTGGCTGATGATAATACCGTCAACGATCTGCTTCACGACTCGTTTATCCTGATTATCAGTAAGATCGACTCCCTCAATGATACGTCGAAAGCTGAGGCTTGGATGCAGAAAGTGACACAGAACCTCGTACTTAAGTATCTGCAAAAGCATAAACAAGAGTATGCCATATCGCTCGATGATCTGGAAGAGCCTCTCGATGCAGCCTCTCCTATACCGATGGCTATCACCTACGACGAGATACTGAATCTTGTTGAGGCTCTGCCTAATAGTTATCAACGGGTGTTCCGTCTTTCTGTGCTGGAAGGATTGAGCCACCAGGAGATAGCTGCCCTGCTCAACATTGAGCCTCACACCTCGTCATCACAACTCTTCAGGGCAAAGAAGATGTTGCGCCAGTCGCTGGCCTTGTTGCTGCTTGGTATTCTGTGTCTAACCTTGCCCTTGGCCTGGTATTGGATAGCAGATAAAGACGACGAAGGTTCTGGTATAGCCCAATCTACAGAACAAGGGTTTAAGAATCCATCACCAGCTCCAACGATGAGTCCGTCCCCATCGGACTCTGAGTCCGTAGTGAACAAACTCGTAGTCCGTCGTATAGTACTAAAGAAAGAGTATGAACGAGTGGAGGTCGATACAACAGATATGAATACGAATACCGAACTGCCTGTTTCGCAACCAGAGAGTCCTGTCACACAACCAGAGAGTCCTGTTCCACACCCAGAGCAACCGATCTCTCAGCCAGAGCAACCTTCGTTGCAGCCAGAGATAACAATCCCTGCCAGAAAACATCAGCAGGAGTGGTCTGTTCAACTGGCCTATAGTGGCTTCAATAATGATCAGTCGTTTAATCTGCCTTATGGAGAATATGGCATGAACGATCCCAAGATGGATACCATCACTCACCATCGTATGCCACTGACCATAGGCCTGTCTGTCAACAAAATGCTGAACCGCCATATCTCCATCGGCACAGGTTTGCAATTTACACAGCTTTACTCAGAGACTCAGGAAGGCAATACCTATAGTCGGGTTCAGAAGGAGCAGCATCTTCGTTATCTTGGTATTCCGTTAAGGATGTCGTGGCAACCTGTCATGACCAACCATTGGAACCTCTATGGCACAATTCAGGCCATGATGGAACTGCCTCTGCATTCAACACTGCAGCGAATCAGTATTGTGGGAGACGATGAGGTAGAGAATGAGAAGTTAAGCCTGAGTCCGTCTGTTCAGTGGTCATTCGGTGTTGGCCTAGGTCTGGAATATCGTCTGACACCTGTTTTTGGCTTCTTTGTCGAACCAAGTCTCCAGTATTATTTCAAGACCAAAGATGGCTTTGACAGTTATCGCACCAAGCATCCGGCAACCTTCTCCATACCCTTCGGTGTCAGAGTAACCTTTAAGTAAATGGCGAGGGGAGTAGTTAAATATGATGAAAACGTGGCGGATGTGGAAGAAAAGCCGTATATTTGCAGAAACTAAATGTATATGGCGATGAAAAAGTATGTTTCCCGTATCTGGCTTTTGGCGTTGGTGGGGTTGATGTGTGGGTTGCAGGTTCAAGCCCAAAAAGCGTCGAGAGTGGTTGTGGCTTATGTGACCTCATGGACTGATGAGGTGCCTGATCCTCATGTGATGACTCATATTAACTATGCCTTTGGACATGTGAACGACTCGTTCAATGGGGTCAGGATCGACAATCCTGAACGGTTGAAGATGTTGGTGGGTCTGAAGCAGCAGAATCCGAGGTTGAAGGTATTGCTGTCGATAGGCGGATGGGGTAGTGGGCGTTTCAGTGAGATGGCTGCCTCGAAAGAGAATCGTGAGTTGTTTGCCACTGACTGCAAGCGTGTGGTGGAAGAATATGGACTTGACGGGATTGATATCGACTGGGAGTATCCTACGCAGAACTCTGCAGGCATCTCTTCATCACCCGATGACACTGCCAACTTTACTTTGCTGATGAACGATCTGCGCAAGTCTATCGGGAGTGGAAAGCTGTTGACGGCTGCTACTGTCAGCGATGCCCAGTATATCGATTTCAGGAGTTGTATCGACTATCTGGATATGGTGAATGTGATGGCTTACGACATGAACGAAGGGGATTGCACCCATCATGCTGCGCTCTATTCTTCTGACATATCAGGCAACTGTACATCGAACAGAGCTGTTGAAGCCCATCTGAAGGCTGGTGTGCCCAAAGAAAAGCTGGTTCTGGGTGTACCCTTCTATGGCAAGGGTCATCGAGAGGATGAAGGTATAAAGGCATTCCTGAAGACGGGCGTTCTGCCTGAGGGCTATAAACAACATTGGAGTGAGGATAGTCAGGTGCCTTATATCGTCAATGCTGAGGGCTTGTTTGTGTGGGGCTATGAGAACGTGAAGTCGCTTTCTGCTAAGTGCCAGTATATCCTCGACCACAACTTGAGGGGTGGCATGTATTGGGATTATGCCAGCGATAATGCCCAGCATGAGTTCAGTCAGACACTTTATCGCCTACTATTGGCACCTTAGTAAAGCAGAAGTAGTCCGGCAAAGCCTGCGTAGCAGATCATACGGATGGGGTTGATCTTGAGATAGCCAGTGCCGAAGGCGGTGGCGATGAGCAAGGCGCAGCTGATAAAGAACTGCCAGGGATTCTCGTAGGGCGTCGAGAAGTTCTCCTTGTTGCAGAGCAACAGAGTGGCAGCTGCCAGAAGACCAACAACGGCTGGACGAAGACCCTTGAAGACTGATTGTACCAAGGGTGTGTTCATATACTTCATGAACAGACGACTAATCAGAATCATCAGTATCAATGAGGGAAGTACCAAGGCAAAGGTGGATGTGGTAGAACCCAGCACAGCCATCAAGTGTCCATAACCGGCATTATGGATAGCGGTGTAGCCACAATAGGTGGCAGAGTTGATGCCAATGGGTCCGGGGGTCATCTGGGAAATGGCAACAATATCTGTAAATTCGGCTGTAGAGAGCCAGTGGTGTGACTCCACCGTCTCATGCTGGATGAGTGACAACATACCATAGCCTCCGCCAAAGCCAAAGAGGCCTATCTTGAAGAATGTGATAAAAAGAGATAAATATATCATTTGTCTTGAACTTCTTGTTTACTTGTCTCCTTGTCTCCCTGAACAAACCTGCCGTAGAGATAGCCAGCCAAAGCAGCTATTATAATAATATAAATAGGTGAAACGCCGAGAGCCCAGATGAGCAAAGCGCATACGACTGGAATCCAGATGGTGTACCAATTCAGTTTGGCACGCTGACCTAAACGGAACGTAGGTACGGCAATCAGGGCTACAACAGCAGGGCGAATACCTCGGAAGATGGCCGCAACAACAGGGTTGTCCTTAAACTGACTGAAAAACATGGCAATCGCCAAGATGATGAGGAATGATGGCAATGCAGTGCCAAGTGTCGTGCAGATGGCGCCACGTGTCTTGTGCAGTTTATAGCCGACAAAGGTAGCAATGTTGATGGCAAACACCCCAGGACAGCTCTGGGCAATGGCAATCAGGTCGAGCATCTCGTCCTTCGACACCCATTTCTTCCTGTTCACCACTTCCTCCTCTATCAAAGGTATCATGGCATATCCACCCCCAAGGGTGAATATGCCAATCTTAAAGAATGTCTTGAAAGCCTCCCACAACTCCTCCAAAGGGAGGGGCGCTTTCGATTCTTTTTCTAATTGTTGATTCATAGCAGGAGTCTATTCTCCCCTCCTTTTGGAGGGGGCGGCTGTCTCTACCCACTTACGAGCATTTACAAAGGCTTCAATCCATGGGGTTACCTCATCTTGACGACGATCTGCCGGATACCAAGCGTTCTGCCAAGGGAATACGGCACGCTCCAGGTGAGGCATCATGCACAGATGACGACCATCCTCAGAACAAATACCTGCCACATTGTAGTCAGAACCGTTGGGATTAGCAGGATAACCAGCATAGTTGTACTTGGCAATCACGTTGTAACTGCTTTCTGCCTCTGGTAACGAGACCTTGCCTTCTCCGTGGGCAACCCACAGACCGAGTTTGTTGCCACTCAGTGAGCCGAACATCACGCTGTTGTTCTGAGGAATACTCAGTGAGATAAACTCACTCTCGAATTTGTGCGAGTCATTGTGTAGCATCTTAGCACCCTTAGCACCAGTGAGACCGAGTTCAACCATCAACTGACAACCGTTACAGATACCCAGCGACAAGGTGTCCTTGCGAGCATAGAACTTATCAAGGGCCTCTTTAGCCTTGGGGTTGAAGAGGAAGGCGCCAGCCCAACCCTTGGCAGAACCAAGCACGTCGGAGTTAGAGAAACCACCACAGAATACAATCAGATTGATATCCTCGAGGGTCTCACGACCAGTAATCAGGTCGGTCATCATCACATCCTTCACGTCGAAACCTGCCAGATACAGGCAATAGGCCATTTCGCGCTCACCATTGGTACCCTTTTCACGGATGATGGCAGCCTTGATGCCAGACGCCTCACGACGATCGGCAGAGATACCATACTGTGCCAGCTTACCAGTGAAGTCCTTGTTAAACTTCATCTCGATGGGTTGCTTCTTGTAGTTCTCGAAACGCTCGGCAGCCTTACCATTGAAGCTCTGCTTGCGGTCGAGCAGATAAGAAGTCTTGTACCATGTATCACGCAGGGTATCGATATCGAAGGTCTGTTCAATATCGCCAGCCTTTACCACAATGGTGCGAGCATCCTCTATAGGATAACCAATCTTGGCGAAGCCCACGCCCTGTTCCTCCATGAAGTCCTTGAACTCCTGCTTGTACTCGTCGCTCACCTCGATTACGACACCAGGGTTCTCAGCGAAGAGTGCCTTGACGATATCACCATCCTTGCAGATGTCGTGGAGGTTGATGTGCAAACCGCCCTTCTGGTTGGCGAAGCACATCTCGAGCAGGGTAGTGATGAGACCACCGGCAGAGATATCGTGACCAGCCATGATCCAGCCCTTCTCAATCATCTGCTGTATGGCCATGAAGGCATCGGCAAAGTACTCCGCGTTCTTCACGGTAGGCACATCGTCGCCCACCTTACCTAAGCTCTGGGCAAAGGCAGAACCACCCAGGCGCTGCTCGTCGAACGAGAAGTCGATATGATAGAGAGAGGCATTCTTATCGTTTACTAATACAGGTGATACCACCTTCTTTATATCTGAAACCTCACCACCGGCAGAAACAATCACGGTTCCTGGAGAGATAATCTTCTCGCCGTTGGGATACTGCTGAGAGAGTGACAGAGAGTCTTTACCTGTGGGTACGTTGATGTGCAGGTCGCAGCAGAAATCAGAGAGCGCCTTCACACCAGCATACAATCGGGCATCTTCACCCTCCTGAGAGCGACAGGGCCACATCCAGTTGGCAGAGAGACTCAGTGAATCCATACCCTCGGCCAATGGTGCCCAGACGATATTCGTCAGAGCCTCGGCAACAGAGAGTACGCTACCTGCAGCAGGATTAGCCAGACCAGCCTGAGGGGCATGACCTAAGGCAGTGGCGATTCCCTTCACACCACGATAGTCGAGGGCTACGACACCACAGTCGCTCAGAGGCAACTGGATCTCACCTTGGCACTGCTGACGGGCAATCTTACCTGTTACAGAGCGGTCCACCTTATTAGTCAACCAGTCCTTACAAGCCACAGCCTCCAACTGGAGCACGCGGTCCAGATACTCATTAATCTTATCCTG
>CAMKUA010000014.1:0-44109 GCA_946415825.1 uncultured Prevotella sp.
AGTAGCGAATATCCGTCCCTCAGAATCATGGATGATTGCTGCTACGACTTCTATCTGTTTCATTCTCGTTCCTCCGCAGCTTTCAGCATTCCACCCTCTTCTTCCAGTTCTGGATAAGGCTTACCTATGACGGCATGCTCTTCCAGCCATATCTTATTCAAAGTATAGACGAGAGATTTTAGAGTCTCATCTCGTTTCGAAGGTTTGAGTTCGCACTCCCAAATGGTGATGCAATGCCAACCCATTTCTGCAAGACGTTTCTGCTCCTCAATATCACGCTCTTGATTCCTGCGAATCTTCGCCACCCAAAACTCCCTGTTTGTCTGTGGTATTTTACAACACTCCGAATTTTCAATTTTCAATTTTTCAATTTTCAATGGCACTCCGTGCCCATGCCAGAAGCAACCATTCACGAAAATACAAGTCCTATACTTCTTCAACACGAGGTCAGGATGTCCTGGTAACCTTGGCGAGTTCAGCCTATATCGGAATCCTCTTCTCCACAGCCCCTTCCGCACAATCATCTCTGGCTTCGTATTCTTACTGTGAATAGCTGCCATGTTTTTGCTCCGTTGTTTTGGAGTGAGGTGGTCCATAGTTTTATAGAATTGTCATTTCGTGAATCTTATCTGCAAGTTTAACTTGATATAGACCTCTCCGTCTTCGCCTCGGAAGAGACTCCCGAAATGATAGCGGCTACGGCTGGCCCTATCCATTCTTGTATTGTAGTACAAATAATCTTCGACGTCATTTCTGTTATAGAAGTGGTAGCAAATTATGTCACCATCCTTCTTAACTACCAAATATCCTCCATTGGCATCATATTTCCCCTTCCATTCTTTTCCTGGCGTCATTCCTAACGCCACATCAATTAGAAGTACCTTCATCTTGTGCTCATAAAATGCAACAGGATCACTTCCCGTGAAACCGAATGGATTCTCTTTTGCGACACTCTCAACTACATCTTTTATAGTAGAAGAATGACCAGGCATACTTCCTTTAACCAGACAAGATGCTATAAATTCAGGCATACAAGTATCGAGGAAAAGAAGGTTATTCCTAAATGTAGAATGTTCAATGTTAGAATATTCTAGTTTGCAACCAGCATCAATAAGGGCCTGCATTCTTGGCAAATGATCCTCAATTCCGTTGATTATTTCGATTTGCTTGTCCGTCAAATCAAGCCCAACAACATGATAAAGGATATTAGTGCTCTCACCTGGATTTAGAAGGGTTGAAGCGCTTCCTAATTGCGACTTAATACTAAACCCCAAACAGGGTGTCATATTGGTGCGCAGATCGTGGATAACTATATGAATATCTGCTTTGTCGCTAGAGGGAGCTTTAAGTCTTGTGCAACCGATTTCGCTCATAAAGCATTCTGCAGAAGGTATAGCGAATGATCTCTGATTGTTATTTTTGATAGATTCCAAAAGAGATTTAGATTCCTCCATAAAACGAGTCATTGATATTCTCGCAAACTCATTGCCGTCTTCGTCAATAATAACAATATTCTTGTCTGTATCAGGCTTATACTCGTATTTCTTTGATTCCTCACGTATAATGTTCAGGATAGGATAATACAATTCGAGTTTATTCAAGTCAGCATCACCAGCATGAACTTTACCTTCTCCTAATAAACGGAAGAGAGCATATATTTCGCTCCATTCTCCTTTGTTTCCTGTTATTGCCATATTTCTTATGCGCTTAATATTCCTAATAATTCTAATTCTTTTTTTGCTGTTGCCTTGATGGCAGGTATTGCCACAGAGTTGCCAAACTGCTTATAGGCAGATGCATCAGCAACCACGATTTTGAAATCCTCAGGGAAGCCCTGAAGGCGTGCCCATTCGCGAGGTGTCATGCGTCGAATTCCATCACGATTCACCTCGCCTTTAATGTTTGTAACTGGTGTGAAATCTGTAAGACGTTTATCAACGACAAGATTTCTCTCTCTACCCATACCACCTACAACAATAGCATTGGCAACACCATCAGTATTAATAATTTCATATCCAAATCCATGTCCAGCAGCTTCATGACGAGCCCTATGACGCTTCAAAGTTTCAACATATACATTGGATAAATAATACTTCACAGACGGCACATTCTTTTCCATTACATCGCGGAATTTCACGCGCTTGCCCTCTGGAGTAGTTGGCGAAGGGTATTGGAATCCTTTCACATCAATGTTGAGATCCTTACGGAAACCAATAATGTATATTCGCTCACGATGCTGTGGAACACCAAAGTCCATCGCATTAACGATCTGAGGATGGACTACATCATAGCCCGCATCATCAAGGTGTTCAAGTATGGTTTTCAATGTACGACCTTTATCATGAATGGCCAGGCCCTTTACATTTTCCAAGAAGAAAGCCTTAGGCTGATGGCGACGAAGGATATCCTCTATCTCAAAAAACAATGTTCCTCTTGTTTCATCTTTAAATCCTAAGCGTCTTCCAGCAAGAGAGAAAGCCTGACACGGAAAACCACCACAAAGCACATCAAATTCTTTTGGAATGTAACTCTTCGTAACTTCCTTAGTGATGTCACCAAAAGGCATATCGCCATAGTTCGCAAAATATGATTTTTGGGCTTGTGGATCAAATTCTGAAGAATAGACGCATTTGCCACCAAGTTCCTGCATAGCTATACGGAAACCGCCAATTCCTGCAAACAGATCTATGAATGTAAATGTAGGATTCTTGGGAGCAGGAAATGGCACATCCAAAACGTCTCTGAACAAATCGAGTTCCAGAGGCGACTCTGCTGCCTTACGAATCTTAGAATAATCAAAGGGGACAATTTTCTCATAAGCATTATAGACATAATCGCATGCCTCTCGAAACATATTGCGTTGCCATTCCTCAACACCAGTCTGTGGCATTTTGGGAGTGCAATGTGTAAGTATAGCTAAGAGTTCTTCTGGGGTAGCTTCGCTATGAAGGATTTCTTCGCAATAACCCTCTCCTTGCGCATAATCTATAAGTACGCGAATATTATCTGGTATTGGTCTTTTAAGTATTTCTTTTGCCATATACTAACTTTCCTTCTTTCTGCCTCTTGTTGTGGGTTTCACATAGATACAGCCCTTGCGGATTTCGCAATAATCATTTCGATATACAAGTTCCTTGCCTTGGGCTGCCATTTTGCTAAAATGGTTATTCAAACTCGTCTGGGCAATGAGCAATTCCTTGGCATCGTGCCTATCATACAGGGAGGCTGGCGAGCCATAAAACTCGTATGTATCAGACTCCAAGAGATGTAGGAGAATAATGTTTCTGTTAGCCATTGGTTTAAGCATGTTTTTAGGCTACAAAGTTACGGATTTTATGAGCGGAATTTAAATAAAATAATCCCATTAACATGAGCCTTCACCAAATTAGTTTCCTAATTTAATTAGGGAAACATATAGGAAATGAAATGTTAAAACGATAGGTGTTCTGTAGATCGCAACTATTTAATATGAAAAATACAAGTTAAGGTCACTTTCTTTGTAAAATGTTGTTTTCAAATGTGTTACAGAGTTGACCTCATTTTTTTGAGGTCACCTTTTTGTGGGGGATAAAGGGCTTTATAAGGAAATCTTATACGTTTTTCTGTTTAAGGCATATCGTCTCTAAAAGTAAAACAACTTGTTTTACCTTCAAAGATGACGTCTAAACGGTTGTAAAGTATGCCTCCTTTGATAGTAAAACAAGTTGTTTTACTTTTAAAGATGCCGCTTCTTACTAAAAAAGCCCTGTCTGATGATTATTTGCGAAGCGACTCTGTCTCTTGGCGTTTGGCTTTGTAGTAGCTATCCACGAAGTTGATCTGTTCGCGATTGGGTACCATGATGAGTGAGGCACCATTAGAGAACTGCATCGTGGTGGGTTTCGCATCGTCGAACGTAGGCCACCAAGGCAGACCTTTGCCGTTGGGATTGCCCGTCTTGGCAAAGTTCACCCAGTATTGCTGGATAATCTCAGCCACAGCAGCCTCTGCGGGATACTTGTCGGGCTGAGTCAGGAAGTGGCCATTGAGGTAGAGGATATCGTCGGCATGGGCCACGCCACGACGACGGGGATCCTGAGAGAAACTCATGGTAGAAGGTTGGGCGAGGAAGGCGGCATAGGCAGGACTCTTGCCCGTCTTGGCCTGCAGACTAACCCAGGCATAGGAGGGCCATGCAAAACCCATATCGCGGAAAGCGTCGCCAAAGCCGTGCCAAGCCTCGTCGTTGTTGCTGCCTGGATATACCTTCTTTGCCTCGTCGGCCATATCGCCGAAGATGCTTTCGACAGACTTCTGGTAATCCTCTGCGGTGATGTTGCCCGGTGCGAAGAGGGCACCCTCGTCAGAGTTGGTCATCACGATGACGGGCACGTCATTATACTCGCCACGCTCGTAGAGGCGATACTGGTCGTCGCAGATGACGTAACCATCGACGCAGGGCCAGAATCCGGCAAAGCCTACATTCCCGTCGCAGAGCGACATCGCGTCCATCTTGCGGAGCTGTTTGAGGTTCTTCTTCTTCAGATGTTTCTGGAAGGCGAGGCCTTGCTGTTCGGCTCCCTTCTGCGAGGCGTCCATACCTAAAGAACGGGGTTGGTCGCGCCAGGGGGCAAACGAGCCTCCGCTCTGGCTGATGCAACGGTGGAAGAGACCTTTGGCCAATGGAGAAGCACAGAGGATGCTGCAGCTGATGGCACCTGCTGACTCGCCAAAGATAGTGACGTTCGTGGGGTCGCCACCAAAGTTGGCAATGTTGCGTTGTACCCACTGCAGAGCATAGATCTGGTCGAGAATGCCATAATTGCCGCAATGGCCTTCTGGATCCTCCTTAGCGAGGTCGGGATGGGCCATGAAACCAAGGGCTCCCGTGCGATACTCCACACTCACGATCACCACGCCCCTCATGGCGAGGTACTTCCAGAGATCGCCTCCATACCACTCCGTCTGGAACCCACCGCCATGGATCCATACCATCACTGGCAGGCGGTCGGTGGCCGAGGTGGCAGGTGTGGCGATGCCCAGATAGAGGCAGTCTTCATTCATCATATCGGCAGTACGCCCTTCACGTGTAGGCTGAGGGGGCAGGGGGCCAAACTTGTCGCACACTCTCACGCCCTGCCAAGCCAGGGCAGGCTGGGGCGCTTTCCAGCGCAGATTTCCCACAGGAGGCGCAGCATAAGGGATGGCTTTATATACGGCAAGTCCATCCTCGAGGACACCTTCCACATCGCCTGTTTCCACATGCGTTTTCAACAATGGCTGACTCTGCACATTGGCTGCCAGGCCCAGTAGTCCGAAGACCAGCAAAAACAAATACTTTCTCATACGTTTTCTTCTGATTGCTTAGTTAGATGGTGCAAATATACGACTTTTTCTGTATAAACAGCGTAATTTTATATCGAAATACGATAGAATTAAAAAATAATGTGTATATTTGCAGCAGATTATCATGTATTATTAACTAAACAAGTTACTATTATGAAGAAATGGTTATTTATGATGCTGATTGCATCAACAGGTTTGCTGATGGCATGCAGCAGTAGTGATAGCGACGACGGTGGCAGCGATACTGATCCCGTTGAAGGTCCCTCATTCCCCATGGGCGACTTTGTCGATAAGTTCTTTAATATCTCTGGTGCCAATTTCATGACTGGTGGTATGCCCAAGTCATCACCCAATGCTGCTAAGCTTGCAGGTATCACGATGAATGACCGTTCGCTGGCCAACGGTTCTAACTTTATTACCATCAAGAGCAATGTCGCTTATAAGATGTTCTTTGTAGGATTGAAGGGTGTCGGCAATTACTTCAGTGTGAAGGCTGTTCCCTCAGGATCATCACTCCCTTCAGGTGGTGGCGGGTTTCCTGGCGGTGGTACTTTCCCCGGCACGCGTACTGGCGAGGCTTTCACCTATGTAATCCCCCTCACGTTCGGTCCTGACTTCAGTGAGAATTGTAGTATTATCATAAAGGGCCAGTGGGAAGATGGCGATATCTCGGAAGCTTATGTACAGGAAGTGAAGTTCGAGGAGAGTATGGATGGTGATCTGACGATCAACCTCACCTTTGACAAGCCCAAGGATCTCGACCTGCACCTTCTGACGCCCAGTGGCAATCATATCTATTGGAATAAGCGTACATGGGTAGCCACGCTGCCCGATGGCACGACAGTGGAATACGGTCTGGACCACGACTCTAACCCTGCTTGTCGTCTCGACTACCTCAACAACGAGAATATTGTGATTCCTGAGGCAGCTGTCGAGCCAGGAGTCTATCAGGTCTATCTCCAGATGTATCAGAACTGCGACAAGAGTATCGGTACCGACTTGAACTGGCAGCTCGTGGTTCGCTATAAGGGATCGCTGGTTCAGAACCAGTTGCCCCAGCGCACACCTGGCGAGAACAGCATGGCTTGGACCGATGGCTATACCACGGTGGAGTCGGGCTCAAGTCCCTACAATCCTGTCTGGGGATGCTATCCATACGACCATGCCGGTAGCACGGATGTTTACGTGATGAACTTCGTGGTGCTGAACAGTCCGGCCCGCGGCAAGGTAGCTGCTACCCATAAGTGCATCTACGAGCCCACTTTCATGGACAAAATCAAACAACTAGATCTCGAGGAGGGAATCCACTAATAACTAAAACAATGTGAAAGAAGGGAGTCCAAGGCTCCCTTCTCTTTTTATCTGATACGTTTCCTGTTATATACTAAAGAATACTAGACGTTATTAATTGTTACTACAATGAAGAAGCATTTATTTTTAGCCACTCGTCGAGAGGCTATATGTTTGCCTTAGTACTCAGTAACCTTGATCCCACCTTGACGTCTGCACTGATGGAGCGTGCCGAGAGCTATGCTACAAATCGTGTCATCTGCGGCCACCATTGGAAAAGCGACACCAATGCCTCGCTCCTGTTGACCGCCGGCATCTTTGCGATGGTAGTGTCAACCGAGGCCTATCAGGAGCAGCTCAAGAAGGCACGTGCCGAGTACGAGCGGATCAAGGGTTCTACCCGCGTCAGTGCCCCCAAGGCCAGTGTTGCCACCTCTACTGCCGCCATTTACGACATGCAAGGTCGTCAGCTCAATGCTGAACCCAACCGCCGCCTCTATATCCACAACGGACAGAAGTACATCAGGAAATAAAGGCAGTCGGCAGTTAAGGGTAGGGCGGTTATTTCAGTAATTGCTCAGCCATGGCACGACCTAAGGCCTCACACTTGGCTTTCGTCTCGGGTGTGAGGGCCTGCTTGATTTCTACGGGTTCGCCAACGGCCTCGAAATGGAGCCTCTCGTCGTTCCATTTTTGGATCTCTGCCACTGCCTTCGAAGCCCAGCCAAAGGAACCAAACCAGCCAAGGTAGTGGTTCTTGATATCTTTGCCGGCGAGTTCGGAGAGCAGCACGTCCATCTCGTGGTAGAGACCAGTGTTATAAGTAGGTGCTCCAACAATCAACCCCTTATAGCGGAACACATCTCTTATAATATAAGAATGGTGGGTCTTAGAGACATTATACATCACAATGTTCTTCAAGCCAGCCTCTGAGGCTGCACGGGCGATGACCTCGGCAGCACGCTCTGTATTACCATACATCGTACCGTAGCAGATGACAAGACCTGGTTCCGTCTCGTATTTCGAGAGCTGGTCGTAGATGCCTATCACCTTCTGTACATACTCATGCCATACAGGACCATGGGTGGTACAGAGATAATCGAGCTGGATGCCCTCGAGTTTCTTCAGGGCATTCTGAACAGGTGTGCCATATTTGCCGACGATGTTTGAATAGTAACGCACCATCTCGAGCCAGAAGGTATCAGTATTAATCTGTGAATCAACCACGCCACCGTTGAGTGCACCAAAGCAACCAAAGGCATCGCCAGAGAACAACACGTGGTTAACGCTCTCGAGCGTAACCATCGTTTCCGGCCAGTGCACCATCGGGGTGAAGACGAAGTTGAGTGTATGGTGACCCAGTTCGATGGAATCGCCGTTTTTCACCTCTACCAGTCCGTCGGTAACACCATAGAAACCCTCTGCCATCTGGAAGGTCTTTTTATTGCCTATGATCTGGATCTCGGGATAGTACTTCTTAATCAGGGCGAGACTGCCACTGTGGTCGGGCTCCATATGGTTAATCACCAGGTAGTCGATCTTGCGGTCTCCGATAATCTCCTGGATATTCTCAAGGTACTGCACAAAGAAGTCAACCTCTACCGTATCTATCAGGCACACCTTCTCATCGTCGATGAGATAGGAGTTGTAAGACACACCATTCGGCAGAGGCCACAAGCCCTCGAAGAGGTTCTTGTTGCGGTCGTTGACACCAACGTAATAAATCTTGTTGATAATCTCTTTCATACGTAATATTTGTTTAGTCGTTAATCACTTCTTGAAGTTCGCGCTCTTTCTGAGCGGCAAAGTCGGCATCCACACTATTTTGGATGTTCTTGCAGACGTTGGCAGAGAACTGCTGTGCCTGGTCAATGATTTCATCCCACAGGGACTCCTGCAGACCGTTCTCCAGCATCTCACGGGTAACACCGGTCTTTAGCAGTCCATACACGAAACCAGCATTGAAATTGTCGCCTGCACCAATGGTACTGACAGTCTCCATAGGAGCTACGGGATACTGTTTGCTCAGTCCGCCCACACCCCTCACTTCCAAAGGTTCTGCCCCTTGGGTGTATATGAAGTTCTTGGTGTAGAACGATATCTGAGAGCGATAGACGGTTTCGGCATCCTTCATGTTGAACATCACCTCAAAATCCTCCTTGCTACCGCGAACGATGTCAGCATACTCCAGGTTCTCCAGAATGTTGGCACGGAGTTTCATGACCTCTCCTCGATGCGAGGCACGGAAGTTCACATCGTAATAAAGAATGGCCCCATGACTGTGGGCATACTCCAGGAACGACTGCATCTGAGGACGGATGACGGGGTTGACAGCGTAATAAGAGCCGAACATCACGACATCGTCGGCCTGTATGTCGGGATAGACAAAGTCGAGCTTATCGTTGGGATGATCTTTGTAGAAGACATACTCTGCATCGTTCTGCTCATTAAGGAAAGCCAGGGAAACTGGCGATTTGGTCTCGGGATAGACACTGATGTTACTGGCATCGACATGGTTGTCGTTCAGGAACTGGATGATATTCCTGCCCACACGGTCGTTGCCCGTCTCACTGATAAATGTGGCGTTGATGCCTGAGCGCCCTAAGGAGATCAAACCATTGAACACAGAGCCGCCTGGCACGGCAGCTATCGGCTGCTCGTTCTTGAAGATGATGTCGAGGACGGTCTCACCTATACCTATTACTTTTCGCATATTCTTTGTAGTTATGGCTGCAAAGATAATAAAAAAAGTAAAAAGGTAAAAGGGTAAAAAGATAAAAAAGTGCCTACAAGAATTATTTTTTGTATTTTTGCAGCCGAAATGACGAATTATAACACTTACACTCTCAAAAACGGGCTAAGGATTATTCACCTGCCATCGGCTATTCCTTCTTATGCGCCTAACCAGAGTCTCTCGCAGGTGGTTTACTGTGGTTATCAGATAGAGGCAGGCACTCGTGACGAGATACTCCCGGAGTATGGTCTCGCCCACTTCTGCGAACACATGACCTTCAAGGGGACCAAACGTCGAAATGCGCTGCAGATTATCAATGCCCTGGAGGGTGTGGGCGGAGAGCTGAATGCCTTTACGAACAAGGAGGACACTGTCTTTTACGCAGCAATCTCCAAAGAGCATTTCAACCAGGCTGTCGATGTGCTTACCGACATTGTCTTCAACAGTCAGTATCCTCAAAACGAGATCGACAAGGAAGTAGAGGTGATCTGTGATGAAATTGAGAGTTATCATGACTCGCCGGCCGAGCTGATCTATGACGAGTTTGAGAACATCCTTTTTAAGGATCATCCTCTTGGCCATAACATTCTGGGCAATGCTAATAGGCTGCGCTCCTATACTACAGAGGATGCCTTGCGCTTCGTCAATCGGAACTATCGTCCTGAAAAGGCCGTCTTCTTCGTCTATGGAGATGTGGACTTCAAGAAACTCTGTAAAACATTGGATAGTGGAATGATAAAAGTGGATAGTTATGACCCCCAGAAAGATGTATTCTATGTTGAGGCGGATGATTATTTTAACTATCCAGTCCCACCTGTCAATGCCCAAACGATTACAATGAATATTGGATCACACCAGGCCCATGTGATGATAGGCACCATCGGCTATGCTTATAACGACCCTCGGCGAATGCCGCTCTACCTTCTGAACAATATCCTTGGCGGACCAGGGATGAATGCCCGTCTGAACCTCTCACTACGTGAGCAGAACGGACTGGTCTATACCGTTGAGAGTACGATGGTGAGCTATAGTGACACAGGTGTCTGGAGCATTTATTTCGGTTGTGACCATCATGATATCGACAGTTGTCTTCATCTGGTACGTCAGGAATTAAACGGTATCATGCAGAAACCACTCAGCCAGCAACAGCTCGCTGCAGCCAAACGACAGCTGAAGGGGCAGATAGCCATTGCCTGTGACAACAGGGAGCAGTTTGCCCTCGACTTCGGCAGGAGCTACCTGCACCACGGACATGAACGGGATCTTGACAATCTGTTTAGCCATATCGACGCCATTACAGCCGAAGACATACAAAAAGTGGCCTGCGAGCTATTCCCAACAGACCACTTGACTATTTTGATATTTAAGTAATTCCTATTCGTAAACAGCCTTACTCATTCACAACCTTTTGAATAGTGCCATCCTCGTTATAGAACAGACGCTGTACCTTCAAGGAGCGCAGATGGGTAATATCGTTGGAGGGCACACAGTCGTGGTAGAACAGGAACCATTCGCCCTTGTACTGTACGATACTATGATGAGTGGTCCAACCTACGACGGGGTCGAGGAGCACACCCTGATAGGTGAACGGTCCGTAAGGATTGTCACCAATGGCATAGCAGAGGAAGTGACTGTCGCCAGTAGAATAGCTGAAATAGTACTTTCCATTATACTTATGCATCCACGAAGCCTCGAAGAAACGATGGGGGTCACCAGCCTTCAGCGGCTGACCATCCTTGTCGATAACCACCACAGAACGAGGAGCCTCGGCAAACTGCATCACGTCGTCGCTCATCTTCACCACGAAACTCGACAGGGCAGGTACGTCGGCAGGTGCAAAGAGCTGGGTCTTCTTATCAGCGGCAGGACCAAGGTCAACACCCTCCTTCACATATTTCTGAGCAGCCTGATACCACTGGAGCTGTCCACCCCAAAGGCCACCGAAATAACAGTAGATCTGTCCGTCGTCATCCTTGAAGACACTGGGGTCGATAGAGAATGAACCACGGATGGGATGCTCCTGAGGGATGAACGGACCTTCGGGTCTGTCGGCTACAGCCACACCAAGGTGGAACACACCATTGTAGTCCTTGGCAGAGAAGATAAGGAAATACTTGCTGTCTTTCTCGACAACATCATTGTCCCACATCTGTTTCTCAGCCCATTTCACATCCTCCACATCGAGTATCTTGCCATAATCGGTCACCTCTCCGTTCTCCACATCTTCCATGGAAATTACATGGTAGTCTTTCATCTGGAAGTGCCCGCCATCATCATCGAAGGCTGCACCTGCCTCCCAGTCATGGGAAGGATAAACAAACAATTTTCCGTTAAACACATTGGCAGAAGGATCTGCATAATAATCGCTGGGATAAAGATAGCGTGGTTTCATATTGCTTGACTATTATAAATTAAACGAACAATTCATCTTCTTGGGCTTCCTGGGCATCCAACCGGCGGCGTGCAGCCAGTTCAGCTTGCATACTCTCATTATACTCTTTAGTGATGGGATAGAAATTCAGGGCCACCACACCTACACCAAACAAGAGGGCTGGTACGATGCTCGATACAAACCTGATACCCTCCATAGCACTCTCGTTCTGTACCGTCTCACTGCCTGGCACATAACCGAACATAGAGATAATGATACCAGCGATAGCACCACCAAATCCCAGTCCTAACTTCAGGGCAAGCAAGATGCCAGAGAAACAGAAACCTGTGGCACGACGGTGGTTCTCGTACTCTACATGGTCGGCCACATCACCAATCATAGCCCACAACAGGGGAACGGTGGGAGCATATGCCAACGACTTCAGGATATTCAGCACAAACACCAGACTCACATCCGTCGGTGAGGGGATGTAGAACATGGCGGTAAAGAATGCCGTCAGAGTGAGACAGACGATAAACGTCTTTTTCTTTCCATACTTGTTGGCCAGATACCGGGACAGGAAGACGACACCGGCAAACTGGATAAGGGCACCTGTCATATTAAAGACGGAAAAGCCCAAGGAATAAGCATTCTTCTGATCGATTTCAATAAAATGAGACAGGAAATCACAGAGCGATTTCTGGTCAATATTATATTGGAAATAGAAGTTCATGGCAGAGCCCCACATGGCTAACGTGACAAACAAACAGAAGGTCAGCAGGGCCATAGAGTTCCACGACACGTCGGAGAAGGTGTCCTTGATATCCTCACGTATATTAACCTTCTGGGTTGAAGGCGGCTGAATGCGCTCCTTGGTCACCAGGAAGGTGATGATGAAGAAACAGAAGGCGATGGCGGCATACAGGATGATCGTTGAAGTCCATCCCCGCTGGAGATTCCCCTGACCGAAATGATCCACCAGAGGAAGGGTCAGACCCTGCACGACAAACTGGGCTATCGTCACGGCAATGAAGCGAATCGTGGTGATACTGGTGCGCTCCTTGATGTCGCTCGTCATGACACCGCCCAGAGAGGTATAAGGTACATTATTAAAAGAATAAACGGTCATGAGCAACACGTAAGAGATGGTAGCATAGGTGGCTACTACCTCCTTATCGTGAATACCTGGGTTATAGAAGGCCAGAATGTAGAAAACACAGAAGGGGATGGCGGTCCAGATGACCCAGGGACGGAATTTACCCCAACGGGTATTGGTACGGTCAGACAGGATACCCACTGTAGGATCGACGACGATGGCAGAGATACTGCCTATCATCAGAATACTGCCTGCCACAGCACCGTCCAGGCCGAAGACGTCTGTGTAGAACTTCAGCTGGAAAATCATCATCATCTGGAACACCAGATTAGCTGCGGCATCTCCAACGGAGTACCCCAGTTTCTCTTTGATTGAAACTTTCTGTGATGTCTGAACCTTCATCGCAAAAACGGTGCTATTTTCCGTTTGCAAAGATAGTAAAATTCTTTTCAGATAACATTCTGATTTGTTACAGATGTTTTTTCAAATGTTTCATTCCGTAACAAAAATAGAAAAAAAGACCATTCCAATGAAGTTTTTTTGTATTTTTGCAACATAAAACGACAAAAATATGAGAAAAATTCTGTCTTTGTGCTTCTTGCTCTTCTGCGTCATTTGCGTGGAAGCCAAAGTAAGTCTGCCACAAATGTTTCAGTCGGGTATGGTTCTCCAACGCGGCAAACAGATACCCATTTGGGGCAAGGCCGAGGCTGGAGAACTGGTCACCATCAGGTTTAATACAAAGCAATATGCCACAACCGCCGACCTTGATGGCAACTGGCGTATCAACCTGCCGAAGATGAAAGCCGGTGGTCCTTACACGATGACGGTAGGCGACCTGGTGCTTACTAATATATTAATAGGTGATGTATGGCTTTTGTCAGGACAATCGAATATCGACGTCACTATCGAGCGCGTCTATCCCCAATACACCAAAGACATCGACACGTATGAGAATGCAGACATCCGAATGTTCCGTGTGCCGAACCAGGCCGATGCTCATGGTGTGAAAAACGATATTACAACGCCATCCATCAACTGGAAACCCGTTAACAAAGAGAATGCCTGGCTGTTCTCTGCTGTAGGCTATTTCCTCGGACGCCGGATGTACGAGCAGACCAATGTGCCACAGGGAATTATTGTCAATAGCTGGGGTGGAACGCCCATTGAGGCCTGGATCTCTGCCGACTCCCTGAAGAAGGACTATCCGATGCTGGTAAAGAGGGCACAGTTCTTCCAGAACGACGACTATGTGAAAGCCCAAGGTCAGGCTAATATGCAGGCTGATAGCCAGTGGCAGAAGATGTTGAATGCTGAGGATATGGGTATTCAGGACAACTGGGCCTCAGCCGATTACGATGACAGCCAGTGGCAGAGTGTCAGCCAGTGGGATACCCAGTGGGCTTTGTCGCCCACAACCCGTCGCCCCGTCGTCGGCACCATCTGGCTCCGTCAGCATATTCAGGTAGATAAGGCTCATGCCGGCAAGCCTGCCCGTCTGTTGCTTGGTACGCTCTTCGACCAGGACATCACCTATCTGAATGGCAAGGAGATCGGACATACCTACTACCAGTATCCCCCTCGTCGCTACGACATCCCCGAAGGACTGCTCCGTGAGGGCGACAATGTGATTGCCGTGCGCTTCATCAACAAATACGGTTTGGTTCATTTCATTCCTGAAAAGCCCTATATGCTGGCTTTTGGTGACGACCGCATGAGTCAGAATCCATTACCTGCCGACGTGATTCCCTTGGGCGAGCAATGGAAGATGAGTCTTGGTGCCGAGATGCCTTCATGCCCCAGTGGCGACATCTCGCTGCAGAACATCCCGACAACTCTCTACAATGCCGTGCTCTATCCCCTGGCCCCTTATGCCCTCTCTGGTGTCGTCTGGTATCAGGGTGAGTCGAATACGGGCAATCCGGCACCCTATGCCGACTATCTGAAAAAACTGATGGGTTGTTGGCGCGACACCTGGAAGGATCAGCAGATGCCCTTCGTCATCGTACAGTTGGCTAACTATGATGGTCGCCAGCAGACAGGTTTCCCTTCTCCCATCGTACCCCAGACCTCACCCGTCAATAGCGGTTGGGCCCAGCTTCGCGAGGCTCAGCGCTTGGTGGCAGAGGGTGATCCCAGGGCCGAACTGGCCGTCATCAACGATCTGGGTGAGACGGTAGATATCCACCCTTTGCGCAAGAAAGAGGTGGCTGAGCGCATCGCCCTTGGCTTTGAAAGTCTATTATATAATAATAAGGTGAAACTCTCGCCAAAGGTTGTCTCCTCAGAGGTGGCCAACGGTAAGATTATCCTCACCTTAGACCAAGCCGTACGAGAGGGAGAGGTCTGTGATTTCGAGGTGGCAGCAGCCGATGGCGACCAGGTGTTCCAGAACGTGACTGCTACGGCAGAGGGTAATAAGGTTACCCTGAACCTCCCCGAAGGATTCCATCCACAGAGCGTCGTCTATGCTGTGCGCTATGCCTGGAAAGACAATCCTGTCAAGGCTAACGTGCGCTCGCTCAGCGGTCTGCCGATGAGTTCATTTGAGATAAAGGTAAAAAAGTAATATTAATAAAGTAATTATGGCAACAACTAATGAAACCAAGGGCTTCTATAAGCTCTCATGGCTCCAGCGCATCGGCTTTGGCTCGGGCGACCTGGCGCAAAACCTGATTTTCCAGACGGTAGCAACCTACTTGATGATTTACCTGACTACGGTATTAAAGATTAATGCTGCCTTTGTCAGCGGACTGATTCTCACGGTTCGTCTTATCGACTGTTTCTGGAGTCCTGTAGTGGGACGTTATATTGATAACCGTAATCCCAAGTTAGGAAAGTATCGTACTTATCTTCTTTACGGTGGTATTCCCCTTACGGTAGCCGCCTGTCTGCTGATGCTTCCTCAGGCCGCTACATGGTCTATGCCCATGAAGATGGTCTATGCTGCTCTGAGCTATACCGTGCTGAGCATGATCTATTCAGTGGTGAATATTCCTTACGGCTCTATCATGGCTAGTATGACTCGTGATAACGACGAGGTGCTTATCCTTACTTCCACTCGAATGGTATGTGCCAACATTGGTCAGATTATCGTTCAGGCAGGCTTCCCCATCGGACTCGCCATGTGCGTCCATGCAGCCATCGACTGGAATCAGGCCACCTTTATGGCTATCGGTACTATTCCTGCTTTTGTTATCCTGCCTTCTATGCCTATCCTGAAGAAATGGTTGGGCAAGAAGGGCCTGTACTATACGCTTCTCGCGATCGGACTCGTTGGATTTGCCATCCTGTTCACCATTGGTAAGTTCTTCGATGTGACTGGTTTGAATACGATTGTCCAGATTGCAAAGGTGATGACGGGTGTCGGACTGCTCGTTGGTTCTCTGATGTGGGCACTTGTACCTGAGGTGATTACGGAGGCTGAGTATCGTACGGGAAACAGACCTGCTGCTACTGTCAACGCCCTCGCTGGTGTAGCCTTTAAGGCTGGTTTCTCGATTGCAGGTTGGATTACGCCTCTGGTGATGGGATGGATTGGCTTCAACTTTGCCAGCGAGGCCTCTGCTCTGGCTACTGATCCTATGGCCTGGTTCACGGTGACCTGTGTGTTTGCTATCGTAGGATTCTTCCTCCTGATGCTTTGCTTTATGGGCAGTAAGGAGAATATCACCACGACACCCGAGAAGCCTGTTTCGTATGGTGAGATGTGGCAGGAGTTCAAGGCCAACAAGTGCCTGCAGCTCGTGCTGAGCATCTTTGTCGTGGTGTTCCTGGCATCATTCATCAGTGCGCCTGTGAATGCCTATTATCCAAAGCTGGCCAACTATTCTGAGATCGCCCAGAATGCCATCCTGTTGTTCACGACCATCATTCCTGCCATCCTTCTTGTGATTGTAGGCTACCTGATTTACAAGTATCCTCTTACCGACGAGAAGCTTGACGAGATCAATCGTGAAATCGAGGCCCGTTCAGCAGCTAAGTGATCACCATTATTCATACTCATTTTTTAGGCCGGAAGTTTCATGCTTCCGGCTTTTTTTTGTTTCTGTGCCATCAAATTGAAAAATTGAAATCAAGAGAAGTAAAAAGAAAAATGTCCTGAGTAATTTTTCGTTTCAAACTTTGAAATGTACGTACCAAACTTTGAAACGAAAAAATGAAACCGAGATGTCCACATAAAATCAGTGACGTTAAAACATCGGAACGTCCTGTATATGAGTAATCTCTGGTGGGGCGCCTTCGGGGGTGCCCACCACTGTGATGACATCCAGACGGATCTCAAGGTTGATGCGTCTCGACTTGACATAGTAGTTGATGGCCTGGCGCAGATGCTGCAGCTTCCTGTAGTCGATGGCCTCTTCGGGTTCTTCGAACACCCGGTTGCGACGGGTCTTCACTTCCACAAAGACAACGGTATCATCGAGAAGAGCGATGATGTCGAGATCCTTGTGGCCCAACTTCCAGTCACGCTCAATGATGGTATAGCCTTTCTGTTGAAGGAAATCGGATGCCAACTGCTCACCCCACGCTCCAAGTTCGTTATGTGCTGCCATAATCTGTTTTTCTTTGCTTGTTGACTGCAAAAGTAGGACTTTTTTTCGGAGATTCTGTTGTTCTTTCCATTTTTTTGTTTAATTTTGCAGCCGAAATTGGAAATACGTATTTTATTTTAATGGAAAACAAGATTTTTAAGCGTACGACGGTGACGTCGGCGCTACCCTATGCTAATGGTGGTGTGCATATCGGGCATCTGGCTGGTGTATATGTGCCTGCCGATATCTATGTGCGTTATCTCAGACTGAAAAAGCGCGAGGTATTGTTTATCGGAGGCAGTGATGAGCACGGTGTGCCCATCACGGTTCGTGCCCGTAAGGAGGGTATCACGCCTCAGGATGTCGTCGATCGCTATCACAAGATGATCAAGGACTCTTTCGAGGAGTTCGGCATCTCGTTCGATATCTATAGCCGTACCACCAGCGAGACTCACCACAAGTTTGCTGCAGACTGGTTCAAGAAACTCTACGACGAGGGTAAACTGACTGAGGAGACCACCGAACAGCTTTACGACGAGGAGGCCAAGCAGTTCCTGGCTGACCGCTATGTCACTGGCGAGTGCCCCTATTGCCACAACGAGGGCGCCTATGGCGACCAGTGTGAGAAGTGTGGGCGCGACCTTTCGCCTACAGAGTTGATCAATCCGAAGTCAACCATCAGTGGTTCCACGCCCGTTTTGAAGAAGACCAAGAACTGGTATCTGCCTCTGAACGAGTATCAGGACTGGCTGAAGCAGTGGATTCTGGAGGAGCACAAGGAGTGGCGCCCCAATGTATATGGTCAGTGCAAGAGCTGGCTCGATATGGACCTTCAGCCTCGTGCGATGACTCGCGACCTCGACTGGGGTATCCCTGTGCCTGTGAAGGATGCAGAAGGAAAAGTGCTCTACGTGTGGTTTGATGCGCCCATCGGCTATGTGTCGAACACGAAGGAGCTCTGTGAGAAGGAGCCCGGGAAGTGGGGCAACTGGGAGAAATGGTGGCAGGATGAGGACACCCGTCTGGTGCACTTCATCGGTAAGGACAATATCGTGTTCCACTGCATCATCTTCCCTGTGATGATGAAGGCTCACGGCAAGTATATCATGCCCGACAACGTACCAGCCAACGAGTTCCTGAACCTTGAGAACGACAAGATCTCTACCTCTCGCAACTGGGCCGTTTGGCTCCACGAGTATCTGGTGGATATGCCTGGCAAGCAGGATGTGTTGCGCTATGTACTCACAGCAAACGCTCCTGAGACCAAGGACAACAACTTCACCTGGAAGGATTTCCAGGATCGCAATAACAACGAACTGGTAGCCGTTTATGGCAACTTCGTGAATCGTGCCCTCCAGCTTACCAAGAAGTACTGGAACGGTGTGGTTCCTGCCTGTGGCGAACTGCAGGATGTAGATAAGCAGGCCCTCGAGGAGTTTAAGGATGTGAAGGCTAAGGTTGAGGCTCTGCTGGAGCAGTTCAAGTTCCGTGATGCCCAGTTCGAGGCTATGAACCTGGCTCGTATCGGTAACCGCTACATCACAGAGTGCGAGCCCTGGAAGGTATGGAAACAGGATTCCAAGCGTTGCGAGACCATCCTGAACATCTGCTTGCAGCTCACAGCTAACCTCGCCATCGCCTTCGAGCCGTTCCTGCCATTCTCATCGAAGAAACTTCGTGAGATGCTTAACATCGAGAGCTTCGAGTGGGAACAGCTGGGTTCGACAGACCTCTTGAAGGCTGGTCACCAGTTGGGTGAGCCTGCCCTGCTCTTCGAGAAGATTGAGGACGAGGTGATCCAGAAGCAGCTCGACAAACTCGAGGCCACCAAGAAGGCTAATCAGGCAGCAGCTTACAAGGCCGCTCCCATTAAGGATACCGTATCGTTCGAGGAATTCGAGAAACTCGACATCCGTGTAGGTCTGGTGAAGGATTGCCAGAAGGTGAAGAAGTCGAAGAAGCTCCTTCAGTTTACCATCGACGACGGTTCTGGCGTTGATCGCACCATCTGCTCAGGCATCGCAGCCTTCTATGAGAACCCGGAGGAACTCATTGGCAAGCGTATTCTCTTCGTGGCCAACTTTGCCCCTCGCCAGATGATGGGCATCGAGAGTCAGGGTATGATCCTCTCTGCCGTCGATGCTGACGAGAGCCTCAGTGTAGTCACCACAACGAAAGATGTCAAACCCGGAAGTCAAGTAGGATAATCAAATAAAGAAAATCTTAATCACATGATCTCTTTCTTATTATCAGCCATTGTCGTGATCAATGAACTGATGGCTGCAAACACGGGCGAAGTAATGAGCCCTGCAACGAATTTCGACAGTTGGATAGAACTCTATAATCCCTCCGACGAGGACATCAACCTGAAAGGTATGTACCTGAGCGACGATCCTAACAACCTGACACTTTGGAAGATTCCCCATGGAACCGTTCCTGCTAAGGGATATTATGTGTTATGGCTCGGATCGGAAGAAATCGACGAATGGCAGGCACCTCTTAAACTCGACTGCGACGGAGGTACCATCTGTCTGAGCGATGCCTCGGGCAATCTTATCGTCAGTGAAGACTATCCCAAGTCGATGAGTCATACTGCCTATGCCCGTAAGAAGGATGGGGGTGATGAATGGGGGTGGACATCGACACCTACGCCTGAGGCTACCAACGCTACGGCTATCTTTGCCTCAGAACGTCTGGCACTACCGGTTATCGATACCGACAGTAAGTTGTTTACAAACTCTTTCACTGTGAAGGTAGCCATCCCTGCCGGTGCGACACTGATGTACTCCCTCGATGGCAGCACACCTCAGGCACCATCACCCGACGGAGAGGAAACATCGCCTTGGACCAATATCGTTACCAACAGCGACTGTGAGGGTACCGATGCCAACTGCTTCGTTTGCAGAGATGGCGACGGCAATGGCGATGTGAACCGTATCGATAACGGTGTGGGCTATAACAATTCTCGTGGTGTGAAGGTGCATACAATCGCCAATCCTGCCAACGACTGGGATTCGCAGTTCTTCGTCTATACCCCCAACCACACCTGGAATAGCGGAGACAAGTATCGTTTCCACATGAGGGTGCGTGCCGACAAAGCCTGTCATATCTCAGTACAGACCCACAAGAAGCCTGGTAACTTTATCCATCATGGTTTCCTGGCTGGTGGCTACGACGTGACCACTGAGTGGAAAGAGATTAGCTATGAGGGTGAGGTTACCGATGAACAGGCTGGCGTTAACTCCTGGGCTTGGTGGGAACCCCAGAATTCTGAGTTCCAGACCATCGCCTTCAACCTTAACGAGTTGCATGCTGACAACAATATCTATTTCGACGACATCTACTGGGAGGCATCTACGGGCGACCTTGTCACCGTTGCTTCCTACAAGAGTGATGATGGTGTTTTCAACATCGACAACACGACAAACCTGACGGTGCGCCTCTTCCGTGATGGCTATCTGCCCAGTGCACCTGTTACACGTTCCTATGTCAAGACGAATCAGCAATACACCTGTCCTGTGGTCCTCATCGTAGGCGATCAGCGCTATTTCACTGATCCGATGTGGGGTATCGACATCGAAGGTAGGAATGGTATTGAAGGTAATTGCCGCAATGATGCCGTAAACTGGAACCAGCCTTGGGATCGTCCTGTCAACTTCAGCTATCTCACCCCCGACGGTAAGATGGTATTCAACCAGGATGCGAATATCGCCGTTTCGGGTGGTTGTACCCGTATGATCAACCCCCGTTCGATGAAGTTGAAGGCCAACAAGAAATTCGACGACCAGAATCGTTTCGATTATCCGTTCTTCCCTCTCAAGCCCTATATCCGCAGCAAGGCCATTCTTCTGCGCAATGGTGGTAACGACGTGTGGGAGACACATAGCCGCTTTATGGATCTGGCGCTTGAGAGCATCATTACACGCTCTGGCATCGACCTCGACAACCAGTCGTATATTCAGGTGGCTGAGTATATCAATGGTGAGTTCAAGGGTATTGTGAACATGCGTGAGACCAACAACGACAAGTACGTCTATTCCAACTACGGCTACGACGACGATGAGATTGACTACTTTGAGAACTTCAACTTCAAGAACGGTGACGAGGAAGTCTGGAACCGTATTGTTGCACTTGGTAACCGCATCAACGATGCTGGTGCTTACGACGAACTGAAGACGTTGCTCGACCTCGACGTGTTCTGCAACTATATGGCTGTGGAACTGTTCCTTGGCAACAACGACTGGCCTGACAACAACATCAAGGCCTATCGAAGCAGAGAAGACGGACGTTACCGTTTCATCAGCTTCGACCTCGACTATGCCTTCAATCGTGAAGACCCCATAGGTGCACTCAACAACTACAAGTCGGTACCAGTCGTGAAGTTCTTCATCAATATGCTGGGTCATGATGAGTTCCGTAAGAAGTTCATCGATCACTTCTGTCTGGTCTCTGGTAGTGTGTTTGAGAAAGACCGTGCCACTGCCATTGTCAATGAGATTGCAGATGAGATGCGACCGATGTCCCAGTTGGACGGCTATACCCCTGATGGCGCTGCTGATAAGATTAAGAATAAGCTGAAGACACAACTAGACCGGATGATCAAGAATCTGGAGAAGTATCAGCCCATGCAGCTCTCTGGCGTATCAAGGCAGAATGTCGAACTGAATGCCAATGTCGAAGGCGCCCGGATCTTTGTCAATGAGATCGAAGTGCCTTATGCCCAGCTGAAAGGCTATCTCTATGGCTCAGTCAAACTCAGGGCCCAGGCACCTGCAGGCTATAAGTTTGATAGTTGGAAAAACGGCAGCGAGACGGTTTCCACAAATACGACAATCGATATGCCCACCAGCAGTTCCGTACACCTTACAGCCTCCTTCTCACCCCTCACCGATGGCGAGAAGACCGACACCCACATAACACCTGTTCGTATCAATGAGGTAAGTGCAGCTAATGGCATCTTTGTCGATGAGTTCTTCCAGCGTGACGACTGGGTAGAACTCTACAACACGACCGATGCCCCCATCGACGTAGAGGGAATGTATCTGAGTGATAATGCTGAGAAGCCCCAGAAATACCAGATTTCAAAGGATAATACGATGGCATCGACCATCATACCCGCTCATGGTTTCATCGTCATCTGGTGCGATAAGGAAGATCCTGTTTCACAGCTTCATGCCTCGTTCAAGCTCAGTGCCGAGGGTGGTGACATACTCCTGACGGCTTCTGACGGCTCCTGGAGCGACAAGCTTACCTACCCCCTGCTCAAGGCTGACGAGACGGCAGCGCGCTGGCCTGACGGTTGTGCTGATGTCTATGTGACGAATATTCCCACCATCGCCAAGTCAAACCTGAGAAAGGCTTATATGACGGGAGTTGCACAACCGGGATTAAGTGGCATCGAGGATATGATGGCTGATGACAATGCACTTGCGGTACACTATCATGCAGGCAGTCTTGTCGTCAGTGGACGTGCTTCAAGCAACGCACAAGTATTGATACACAACCTTGCCGGACAGACGGTGGTTTCAACCTCTGCATTACTCACTGGTGGATATGCAGAAATACCACTCAGTCTTTCCAATGGCGTCTATGTAGCCATCGTCACTGATGGCGATGGCCACAAGACCAGTTGTAAGTTTGTGCTTACTTCGAGATAAGATCTGAGCCCGCTTTTACGAAGACGGGAATAAAGGCTTTTGTGACGGGGGTGGTAACATACTGACCCCCGTCATAATGTTTACCAGTATTGTAGTCTGTCCATCCTCCATTGTTCTTGGGAAGATAGGTGCGCCAGGTGGTGACACCCGGTTCTGTCACAGGACTGACGAGCAGGTCGGGACCAAACATATACTCATACTTCTGACGGAGTGCCTCGGGGTCGTCGGAAAAGTCGAAGACCAATGGGCGCATCAGGGTGTAGCCCTCTTCGCTAATCCTTCTTGCACATTCCTTGATATAAGGCTGTAACTTCTCGCGCTCTTCCAGACAGTTGGTGATGATAGCCTGTGCCTGCGAGCCATAGTTCCACGGCTCGGTGTTGCTCATATAGCCATGTACACGCATCAAGGGCAGATAGACGCTGGTCTCTATCCAACGAAGCATCCGTTCGATATAGGCGCTGTCGGTATATTGGTTCTGGGGACGGAAGAAACCGCCTGCATCGTAGGTCCACCAAGGGTGACCTGCAGCCTGAACGCCAAGACCTGCCACGATCTGACGACGGAAGGTCTCCCAGTCGTTACCTACATCGCCACTCCAGAGGGCTGCGCCATAACGCTGGATGCCCGGGAAACCACAGCGCGTAAGAATCATGGGCTCCTTACCGGCATTTAAAAGACCTTCATAGACCGTCTGGCAGACCAGCAAAGGATACACGTTACGCACCTTATCGCCCGACCACTTACCTTTGTTCACAAGGCGCCCTGCAAGATCGTCGTTCTCGGGTTCCGTGGCATCTTGCCACCAGGCATCGATGCCCAGAGGAACAAGGCGCTCAGAGAAGTTCTTCCAATAAGCCTTTGCTGCCTCGGGACTGAAGAAGTCGATCCAGTCGGTGCCAGGGATATAATGTCCGTCAGCCTCCATCTGGCGACCCACCTCTGATGTCTTGTCAATCTTCGACCACACGCTGACCATCAGACGGATGTCCATCTTATGCAGACTATCGGTAAGGGCCTTTGGATCAGGATAGAATTCCTCATCGAAACGCATGGCATTCCAACCATATTTCCCCCAGTACTGCCAATCCTGCACAATCATGCTGATGGGCATCTGTTCCTGTCTGAAACGATTGGCTGTTTCCAGAATCTCTGCAGAGGAGTGGAAGCGTTCACGACAATGGATATAGCCCAAGGCCCAGTCTGGCATCACCGGTGCCTGACCCGTCAGTTCACGATAAGTGGCTATTATCTCATCGGGTGTACCTGTAAACACGGTATAATCCACTGCATCAGCCACTGGTGAACTGAATACGGTTTCGTTCTTTACCTTATTATAATATAGGCGTGGCTCATCGCCTCTCGTCAGTTCGGTTGTCACGACATGCTTACCAGCCTTCAGGTGTACGATTGTCGAGGCTGTGGGGGGTAGCCATACATTCTGCATCTCGATGACGGTTTCTCCGTCGATGACCAGATTATGACGACGTGCCATCTTCTGGCCTACATCAAGCAATAGGGCATAGTCGGCTTCTTCATCGACACTGATGAGGGCGTCGAAGATATGCCGTTGGCGCACCTCTCGCTTGCCACCCTCGGTAGAGGTCACATCGACAATCTCGCGCTGACCTTCACCCGACCGTTTGGTAAAGGTGACAACCTGCTCACTGGGGTTGAATTCAGTCATTCCGTAGTTATTCCACAAGATGCCATAGCCTTTGCTCGAAATGAGCATGGGCAGACTGATCTGTGTGTTCACCTGTGTAAGTCTTCTCGAAAGTCCACGCACATTGCTATAGCCGTCCTGGAATTGTCCGAGTCCGAAGAGGAATTCGTCCTTCGGAGAATGAAAGGCCAGTGTAGCCTTTCCGTTTTGCAGTTCATGGCGCAAGGCTTTAAACAGTTGGTGCCCATGCTGGTCCTTGATAGTCAGAGTGTTTGCCTGAGCATCTGTTTCCACTTGCAGATTGCAGGCGGTCTCGCCATGCTTCACATAAAGCCAGTCTGGTAATGAGTCTTCGACTTCGCGCTCCTGATACTGTATTCTAACGGCATTTCGCGCTACCTTCTTAATGGTCAGATGACCTTGTGCCTGAGCCATCATACCCAAGCCTAAGACGACGATGGTGAGAATTGTTTTTTTCATAATTCTATGCTTTGTAAATCCATATTTTCTGCAAAGATACACGAAAACACTGATAATCTGTGTTTTTTGAGGGAATTTACACATCTTTTTCTGATTATTTGACATAATTATCGCAGTTTTTATTTATATTTGCAACTGATATGTTTGGACTAACTAGAATGCTTACCAGGACCTTATCCTTTAGGCTCAGCCTAATGGTCATTGCTTGTTTGACTACACTCCTGATGGTAGCACTTATCATTATGTTTGTCTTTTCGCGAAAATTGTTAAAGGAGGAGGCCCTTTTGGACGCCAGACAAACCTTGGAAGCAACGGTTCAGCAAATCGACAATATCCTTTTGGATGTAGAGCAGGCTTCAGGTAATATCTATTGGAAGATGTTAGCCCATATCGATGACCCCGACATGGCAGAGCTCTATGCTAGCAAACTGGCCGAGATCAATCCCTACATATCAGATTGCAGGATCATCTGGGATGCTGATTCCGATGCGATAGACATCAACGAAGCATGCTGGATAGAGCCTTCATCAGAAAATAACGGCAACTTCTCTTTCCTCCTGCCTGTCTTTAAAGGGCAGCAGAAGGTGGGTGTACAGAAAGCCGACTTGTCGCCATCATTACTGTCGAAGATCGTACTCGAAACCAAACCATCGCCCAACTCCTTCTGCACCTTATTGGGCAAAGATGGTTCTTTCATTGTTTATCCCGATAGTAGTATCCTGAACCGGAATGTATTTGAGTTGGCTGTTGAAGACCCTACAGTGGCAGATGCTGCAGAATCGATGCTGGCTGGCGAGACAGGCTACAAGTACATCAAACTAAATGGCGAGAAGTTCTACATATTCTACAAGCCTTTTGAGCGTACTGCTGTGAGAGGGCGTGCCATGACTGATCTCAATTGGAGCGCAGGTATCATCTATCCAGAAGACGATATCTTCGGCGACTATAACCGTCTGCTCTACTATGTTTTGATTATCGCTGTCATCGGACTGATGCTCTTGCTGTTCCTGTGCCGGTCTTTTATCCATCATCAGTTCTTGCCGCTACGCCGATTAGGAAAGGCAGCACAGCATATTGCCGAGGGTTGTTATGACGAGCTCATTCCCGATAGTCGTCAACAGGACGAGGTGGGACGCCTTCAAAAGCACTTCCAACAGATGCAGCAATCGCTGGCCACCCGTATGGCCGAGATGCAGCAATTGTCGGATACCCTTAAGGAACGAGGAGAAGTGCTCCAGGCTGCCTACGAACAAGCCCAGAGTGCAGACCGCATGAAGACCAGCTTCCTCTATAACATGTCGAATCAGATTCTGTCACCTGTCAGTGTCATCTATCATAGTGTCATGTCCATCAGCATTGACCGAAACAAACTGACTGAGGAAGAAACCGACCAGTTGGTCAATGATATTCGGCAACAGGGAGGAAATGTAACTGCTCTGCTTAACCAGCTGATAGCCGACTCCGAGAAGATTATGAATAAAGAATAGAAACAGCATGCGCAACCTTGTCAGACATATCCGCCAATCGCTTGCATGGAAGCTGAGTCTCGGCATTCTGCTGATGGCCATTCCCATCTTTGTGCTGTCGTTGGGCATCCTTTTCTTGCAGTCGAAAAACAATCTTAAGAACGAGGCCACCAAACATGCCAACAGCGTGCTTAACACCACTATGCAGCGCATCTGTCGTCATATGAACATTGTGGAGACGGCTACCGACATCAACGACTGGGTCATTGCAGATAACCTTCAACCCGACTCGTTGTTGGCCTACTCGCGCTATATCGTCTCACTCAATAGTCAGATCGATGGCTGTTCCATCAGTACCGAACCAGATGTCTTCCCTCAATTCGGCAGGTACTTCTCCGCCTATACCGTCAGGGAGAGTACAGGCTCAGAGGCCGACACCGTGACTACCGTCATCGAGGAGGAATACGAATACTTCGAGAAGGTATGGTACAAGACACCACATGATCTGAATAAGCCTTGCTGGGTGGTCTATTATGATGAAAGCGACTCTTTGTCTCTCACGCTTGATGGGATGATCGCATCCTATAGCAAACCGCTTTACAATCACAATAAGCAGTTCGTGGGTGTTATCTCTACCGATCTCTCCCTCCTTCGCCTCTCGAAAACCATTACGGCTGAGAAGCTCTATTCCGGTTCCTATTTCATGATGACGGGCGATGACGGACGCTATTATCTGCACCCCGATACCGCACAACTCTTCAAGAACACCATCTTCACAGATACCGATCCCAACCGGACTGCCGACATGATTGCTTTAGGTCATGAGATGACTTCCGGACGGCAAGGCAGTATGGAGGTCAGAATCAATGGTGAACCATGTATTGTCTGTTACCAGCCCGTGCCTGGCACCAATTGGAGTCTGGCTCTTGTTTGTCCTGAACGAAGCGTCCTCAAGGGGTATAATCTTCTGAACTACCTCCTCGCCCCACTCATCCTCATTGGGCTGGTGCTGATCCTGGTGTTCTCTATTTTCATTGTGGCCGGTGCCATCCGACCCCTCAACAAACTGACCAATAAACTACAACGAATTGCTGAAGGTCATTATGACGAACGGATTAAGAAAAGCCGTTATATCGATGTAGTGGGTCGGTTGCAGTCTAATTTCTCTATCATGCAGGAGTCGTTGAGTTGTCATGTCAGCGATATCTATCAGATGAATGAGGAGGCAGCTCAACGCAACGAAGAACTGGCACGCACCAGCAAACTGGCCGAGGAGGCTGATAGGCAGAAAACACTGTTCATCCAGAATGTTTCCCACCAGATCCGTACACCTTTGAACATCATCATGGGCTTTGCCCAGGTCATCGGCGAGAGCAAGGGTCTATTGCCTGAAGAAGAGCAGATAAGCATCATCGATATGATGAGCCATAATGCCATGGTTCTCGAACGTATGGTGAGAATGCTCTTCGACAGCTCTGCCCGGGGCATCACAGAAGAGGTCTATGCCATCAAGGACGAGGAGGTATCCTGCAACGAGATCGCCCGTAGTTGTATTGCCCGCATCCAGAGTCTCTTCCCCAAGTTGTTCATCATGTTCGCGAGTGATGTTCCCGATGACTTCTGTATCAAGACCAACCGTCACTATCTGGAGATCACCATCCGTGAATTACTCTTCAATGCCGCCAAATACTCCGATGGACGTTGTGTGTCGCTTAGTGTTGAAGAGGCCAAAAGGGGTATGCGCTTTATCGTTGAAGACACAGGTCCAGGCATTGCTATCGAAGATAGCAACCGTTTATTCGAGATGTTCACCAAGGTGAATGATCTTTCCGAAGGACTTGGACTTGGTCTGGCCCTCTGTAAGCGGCATATCACCAATTTGGGGGGCAACACTATCCTTGACCCCCTTTACAAAGCCGGATGCCGTATCATCATTGAACTTCCGTAACCACCACACCCCCATTACAGGGAATGGTAATGGTAAGTTGTTGTCGCTTGTTCTGCTTGATGGTCTTCACGCTACCGTTAAGCAGAGCATCGTCGCTATAGAGTTGCAACGGAGTACCAGCTCCAAACATCGGAAGGGTGATGGTCTTCTTCAGAGGCTCTTTCTCTGCATTGACACCCACCACAAACCACTGCTTACCACATCGACGGGCCATGATGATATACTTGCCTGGGTATCCATCGATGAACTTCACTTCGTCCCAAGTCGTGGGTACCTTCTTCATGAAGTCGATAGCCCAGGCTGGAGCATCCGTCAGGTTATTGGGTGCCAGAGCGAAGTGCTGAACGGCACTCTGGAAAAGAACCGCCGTAGCCAGTGCATAGACATCAGAGGTCTTGCGAGTGGTGCCATGCTGATTGTCTGCACTATAGCGCTTGTTCAGAGCCGAACCGCCAAAGTCCATCGATCCTACGGTATTTCTTACAAAAGGATGAATACAGGCGTTAAAAGCCTCAGCGTCACAGGCTCCTTGTCCGAAGTGCAGGTTCTCTGAAGCCAGTACGGCCTCTGAGGCGGCATAGTTGGGGTACATACGTTCCCAACCGCGAGGCAGCGTACAACCGTGGAAGATACAAAGCAGTCCGAAGTCGTTGGCATCACTTAGGATATCCTCATAGAGTTGCATCATAGGTTGCTTGTCGCCCCCAAAGAAATCTACCTTGATACCACGAATGCCATTCTCCTGCATCCATTTCATTTCCTGACGACGGATGTGGCTATTGTTCATCTTGCCGATAGGTGTCTGGAAGGCATCGTTCCACGCACCATTGGAGTTGTACCATAAGAAGATGCCCACACCCTTCTCCTTGCCATAGCGGGCCAGTTCGGCTATCTTCTCGTAGCCAATCTGCTGATCCCAGAAGGCATCGATGAGCACACTCTGATACCCCATTGCTGCCGAGAAGTCGATATAGCGCTTCTGTTCGTCGAAGTTACAACTGGGATCCATGCCGATAATCCAGCTCCACGAGCCCTTGCCGTAGATATATTCCTGCGAAGCCTTGTACTTGGGTTGTACCAGGTCGAAGGCTGCAGTCGTCTCTACGATATTGGCCAAAGGACCTACGGTAATGGTGCGCCAGGGTGTCTCACAGGGCAGTGCCACAGCGGCACTCGTAGCACCAGCTCCATTCAGTTCGCCTGCCTGTGGGAATCCGATGCGGTAGGAGCCTTTCTGCTCGTTCAGCAACCGACAACCCACATAATCGCCATCTGTACCCGTCTCACTGATGAGTGCCCATCCGGCAGGTGTCTTGAACAGACAAGGAAAACTATAGCCCTCGCCCCAGCCGTTTTTGCCTACAGGCTCATCACAAGTGTAAGGTGTCTCATAACTGGGCGATGTCCGTGCGAAACCACCCATCGGCTTCGACTGCGGACAGAGGAAGGTTGTCGTCCCCTCAGGCAGTACAAAACCCGAGGCCTCTTCTGTCACCACACATACGCGAGTCTCTTTCTGTGGAAGGATCCTGTAACGGAAGGCCACATCACGATTGCTCACACGGAAGATGATGTCAACTACGTTCTTTTCAGGCTGATCTTTCAGGACATAGGTGGCAACCAGTTCGTTGGCTTCGTAATCCACACAACTCTGCTTGATGTTACGCAACTCATAAGTGTCGCTCACCTGGTTCCTCACCACTTCCTTCTGTCCCAATCCCTGGGTGAAATCTCCGATATTGGTCTTCAGACCCAAAGCAGACTGTTGAACAACCTCTTGTCCGTCATAGCTGACACGATAGCAGGGCTGGCCTTGCTCCGAGAGTTCCAGACTAACTGAGACCTTTCCGTTAGGACTGACTATGGTCTGGGCCGTTGCTGTCGAACCAGACAGCAACAAACCCAAACCGAATATCAATAGCTTTTTCATTTTCAATTCTCAATTTTCAATTTTCAACTACAAAGTCAAAAGCCTTCAGATCCTTGTCGAGTGACGAGGTGCCATAGAGAATCTGGTAGCGACCAGGTTTTACAGCCAGTTCGTCGATCATCTCATCATAGTACTCGAAGGCCTCCCCGTCAAGGGTGATGGTGGCCGTCTTGGTCTCACCGGCCTTCAACGATAATTTCTGGAATCCCTTCAGGGCCTTGATGGGTGCGCCGGCATCGTCGAGAGCCTTCACATATACCTGAACAGTTTCCGTACCCTCACGCTTACCTGTATTCTTCACAGGCACAGTGAGCGTCACCTTTCCGTCTTTCTTCATCTTCTTAGCCGAGAGTTTGCCTGTACCCACATTGAAGGTGGTATAGCTCAGACCGTAGCCGAAGGCATACTGGGGAACACCCGTAAAGTAACGGTAGGTGCGGTTCTTCATCGAGTAGTCGAGGAAGTCGGGCAGGTCGTTGTTCGAGCGATAGAAGGTCACAGGCAGCTTACCACCTGGGTTGTAGTCTCCAAACAGCACCTCAGCGAGTGCCTTCGCACCACCCTGACCAGCATACCAGGCCTGCAACAGGGCGTCGTACTCGCCCTCAACACTTCCAAAGGCGATGGCCGAACCCGAGCAGTTCACGAAGATCACGGGCTTACCAGTCTGGTGCATTGCTTTTACCAGCATCTGCTGCACCTTCGGCAACTCGATGTCTTTCTTGTCGCCACCCTCGCCCTCCATCTGGGCAGAGATACCACCGATGATGATAATGGCGTCGGCACCTTTCACCTCGTTGGCCAGATCGGCAAAGTCTACGAGATTGCGCTCGCAGATGTCACCACGCAACATGGCAAACTGACCGTTGCCATGCTTGTATTCAATCACCACGTCGTAGGTCTTGCCCTTCTCCACGGGGAACGACTTGTACTCTGGCTTGCGTCCGAATCCGAAGAAACGACGACCACCGGCCTGCGCCTCTTCCACCACTTCACCGTTCACCTTCAGCACGTAGCCGTTGTCGGTCATCAGCGTATATTTCATCTCACCCGTAAAGGTCGAGACATACTGACCGCTGATACGTACCGAGAGGGTATCGCGGTTCACGCCCTGGGCAAAGCCCCAGGCACCGAAGGTCGAGAAGTTCAGTTCGTTGTAATAATCTGTCTTGGCAGGTTCGCCAGCGAGTTCCTTATTATTATAGAACTCCACCTTCACACCCTTACCACCGTTGAAGTCTTGCAGGTGGTGGATAGTGGTATATTCGTCATCGAGTTCACAGGCCTTCTGGTAGATGACTTTAGCCTCGGGCACAGCGGCCTTGATACCACTGAGCAGCGATATCTGGTGTTCCTCCGTGGGGGTTCCGCCATAGTTACCGTTCAACAGGTTCACGTCGTCAGCGTTAGGACCGATCACGGCCAGTGTCTTAATGGCTTTCGAGAGAGGCAGTACGTTGCCTTTATTCTCCAACAGCACCATCGACTCACGAGCAGCCTGCGTGGCCAGGGCGTTGTTCTTTTCACTGCTGATCACCTCTGGACCCAGTTTAGCCCAAGGCAGCATGTCGGCAGGGTCGAACATTCCCAGTTCGAAACGTCCCATCAGGGTCTTACGCAGATGGGCGTCGAGGTCGCTCTCCTTGATGAGCCCTTTCTTCAGACCCTCACCAAGTGACATAAACACCTTACCGCATTCCAGGTCGGTACCGTTCAGCACGGCGTCAACCGAAGCGGCGAGTCCGTCCTTATGTGTCTCGTGCTGACCTTTGTTGAAGAAATTGTTGATGGCGTCGCAGTCGGTGAGCACAATCGCATCGTAACCCCATTTATTGCGCAGGATGTCGATGAGCAGACGGTCACTCGTACAACAGGGCTTACCCTCAAAACGCTGGTAGGCGCACATCACCTCTCTTACGTTGGCCTTCTTGACGAGCGCCTTGAAGGCAGGCAGATAAGTCTCCCAGAGGTCACGGTTGGTGGGCTCCACGTTCATCGAGTGGCGTAGGGGCTCAGGACCGCTGTGCACGGCATAGTGCTTGGCACAGGCATGCGTCTTGAAGTAACGGCTATCGTTACCCTGCATGCCCAACACCGTCTGCACACCCAGTACGGCATTCATATACGGATCCTCACCACAGGTCTCCTGACCGCGCCCCCAGCGGGGATCACGGAAGATGTTCACATTAGGGCACCAGAAGGTCAGTTCCGGATTTCCGGGATAATAGGTCACACCCTGAGGTACATTAAACAACTGAGGGTCGTTATGGTCAGTGCGGTTCCAGTTGGCACGGGCCTCGTCGGACACCTGCGAGAACACGTCATACACCAGCTGGGCATTGAAAGCCGCAGCCATACCGATTGGCTGGGGATAGACGGTGTAGCCACCCTGGCGCACACCATGACAAGCCTCACTCCACCAGTTGTATGATGGAATACCCAGACGGTCTATCGAGACCGACTTGTTCATCATCAGTCCCACCTTCTCGTCGGGTGTCAATAGTGAAAGCAGATTCTCTACGCGCTCTTCGTTCGAGAGATTGGGGTTCTGGAACGGATACTTAAACTCTGATGCCGTCTGGGCTGAGGCCACGACGGTCAGACAAAACAGGATTGTTGATACTAATACTTTTTTCATCGTTTTTATGGTTTCTTATAGTTGAATTCATCGATATCCACATAGCCGCCTTTCTTCTTCGTGGCATAGTTGAAGATGCCGAACTTGGTGCCCATGAAGAAACGACGCCAGTCAAAGTTCAGCCGATAGTCCTTGGTGCCTATCTGTGTCCAGGCCTCACCGTCGAGACTGTAGAAGAAGTTAGCGGTATCCGTACCTCTGCCATGACCATTCGGACGGAAGTCTGCGTCGATTCTCAGCCAGATCTTCTGCTGCTTCAGCGCCACACTTTCGATGGGATTCTCCTCAAACTTTGTCACCTCCTTGTCACGATCCGAGAGTTCCACCTTCTGTTCATTCATCTCCAAGATAAGCTTCTTGCCCTGCTTCTTTACGGTCAGGGCACCCGTATCACTATTGAAGGCGGCCAGTCCGGCACAGTCGCCGTCTTTCATCTTCGAGAGGTCCATCACGATAGCCCCTGTACAGGTAGGACCCTCCATGCGCTGTGTCAGCGTGTTGGGTGCCAGGTAGAGTGTCTTCACCACGCGGTTGGTCTTCAGACGCAGATAACCCGGACGCTCTGTCAGACTCCAAGCTTCGTCGATGGGATTATGGTTCCATTGCCAGTGTAGTCCAAGTTTGGTGGCAGAGAATTTATCGCTCTTTACGATGGTTGTCATAGGCTGTCCGCTGACGTAGGGCAGCATCGAGTCAGGCACTTTCCCGTTCACGTCACCCAGCATCGGCCAACCGTTGATCCATCGGCAGGGCATCACCGTGAGCACACGTCCCACACCGCCACGATCCTGGAAGATAATGCCATACCAGTCACCATCAGGCGAATCTACGATAGTACCCTGTGCCTCGTATGAGAAACCACCGAACTCGCTTTCCAGAATCACCTGCTTCTCGTAAGGACCGTGAATATCGTTAGCCCTATAGCATACCTCACGACGATGACGCCCTGGGGCGTAGGTGTGAGAAATCATCAGCAGGTAGTACTTGCCATTGTGCTTGATCATACGTGACCCCTCCAGGAGTCCTTTCTCGTCTTCTTCGCGCTCGAATATCTTCTGATAGGTGCCCTCGATGACATCCGAGAGATCCTGCTTCAGCTCCATCAACTCTCCCGTACCATAAACAACATATACCCTGTCGTCGTCATCGAAGAAAAGCGAGCAGTCGTGGAAATGGCGCATACGCGAAACCAGATTCCAAGGGCCTTCTGCTTTCTCTGCCGAGAAGATATAGGTATCGCCCATAGCACCCCGCTCGTTGGGAGCCAGGAGCGCATAGAACTTGCCCTTATGATATTTCAGCGAGGTAGCCCACTGACCGCGCCCATATGCCGTACCCTCTTGCAGGTCGTACTTGGGCGAGTCTGTCAGGCGGTCGAAGATATAGCTTACCGTTTCCCAGTTCTTCAGGTCTTTCGAAGCCATCACTGGTGCACCTGGCATCAGGTGCATTGTGGTAGAGACCAGATAGAAGGTATCGCCCACGCGAATCACGTCGGGATCGGGTACATCGGCCCACAGCATCGGATTCTGTATAGGCTCCGTCTGCAGTGTTTCGTAGTCGTTATTCTCAAAGAGTCCGTTCTTTTCAATCGTCCATCCCTCGCGCTTCAGGATTCCACAGTCCTTGCCCACGAACATCTTCTTCGCCTCAGCGTCACCCTTTAGTTGCCACTTCAGCCAAGCCAGGGCAGCAATTGTGAACTCACCACCATGGGGCTCACGATAGGTACCGCCATGCCCTACGGGGAAGTTGATGGCACAGGCAGGCACGTGGTTAATGCGGTGGAAGTCATCCATGCCGTTCTCGTAGGCAATGTCTTCCTTACCACCCAGCAGATACATGATGGGAGTGTGAATCTCCTTCAGTTTCTCCTTAGGAGGCATAGGCATACCGCCTACAGCCTGATGGGCGTTCTGCTGATTGAAGAGACCGCTATTGCAGATCATCAGAGCCTTGATGCGCTTATCAGCACAGTTAAAGAGTGTCTGCAATCCACCGCACGACATACCTGCCACGCAGATATTCTTCAGGTCGATCTTCTGATAGTAGGGCGACTGCGGGTCAGCATTCTGAGCGAAAGCCCAGTCGATGCTCTCGATCTGTTGCTCCGTACGGCTCATCGGCCCCCTGTAATACTCGTCCACCATCGGGATGATACCCGTAGCTAGCACGAGGAATCCGTTCGAGGCAATCTCGTTCAGAAAGTTCATGTGCTCCCAGGGAGAGTTGGCGCAAGCACCATTACCCCACACCAGCACAGGAAGAGGCTTCTCAGCACTGAAGGCCGAGAGGTCTTGAGGCGTAAACACGGTGTGCTCAGCCAGTCCGGCCACTTCGGTCATTACCACCTTATAGGGACCTGTACCCCCGTCTTCAATGATTCTCGACTTAGGCGCCTCCTGAGCACTCACCATCATTCCCGCTCCGCAAAGCATGCATGATAAAATCAGTTTCCTCATAATTCCAATATTTTCAATTCTTCAATTCTTCAATCCTTCAATCCTTTAGTACACCACGTTGTCTATGCTTTTAAACATCCCAAGAAACTGCTTCGCCTTCGCTATATATATGTCGCAGAATTCCTGATAGGCTTCTGGGATTGCCGTGCCAGTATAGACGTCCTTAAAGCCGGCCTTCTTGGTAGCTGTGTCATCAAACGATTCCAGTTCCTCTGATTTCTTCACGTTCAGGCGCAACAGTTTCTGCCCGTCGAAGTATAGCCTCAACTCGTGCATACAACCCATATCGATATCGGGCGTCTGTGCATAGATAAACATCAGTTGCCCCTGATTGTCGTAGAGATACTCCTCGTAGAACTGTCGGGCCGCATAGTTATACTTCGTCGTCAGGAAACTCAGGTAGTGGGGAGGATAGGGATTGTAGTTCTCCTCGTCGTCCTGCTCCTGTTCTCCAAAGTACATACGGATGTTCTCCTCGTGCAGTCCTGTGGCGGGCAGGTTCATGAGCACCTTCAGATGATATAATGCGGGAGGCATTCCCTCGTACGGATAAGTCTCACACATCTCGGCGATTACTTTTTTCTGAGCCTGATAAGCCTCACGGATACTTTGAATAGTGTTCTGGGCGCAAACCACTTGCAGCCCTCCCACCATCATCAGTGCGATTACGATTAGTTTCTTCATTTTAATGTTTAGGTTTTACGTCTGCAAAGATACAAAACAATTGTGGAATAACGAAATATTTTACTATGAAACCTATTTCTTCTTTTTGCGGGGCTTGCGCAAGGCCCAGCCTTCTTCGCTGAAATCGGGCTCCTCGCCTTTGAAGTCACGCCTGGGTTTGTTGATCAGTTCACGCCAATCCTCTTTCTTAGCAGAACGAGGTGGCCGGGTTGAGGATTTCGAGGCTGCACCCTTATCCTCCGAATCATTACATCTGACCGTACGACCTTTATATCTGATACCAGATAGTTGGATCATCACTTTCTTGGCATCCTTTTCAGGAACCTCGAAATACGAGATGGTGTCGAGCAGATCGATATGTCCCACTTCCTGACGACCTCCCACAAAACGGTTCAGCGTCTGCATCAGTTCTCCAGGGTAGAAACCGTCACGCTTACCTAAATTGATAAAGAGCCTGCGATACCCCTTAGCGGCCTTGTTCTGTACTTTCTGCTTATCGCTCTGGGGCTTTTTCTGCTTCTTGTCTGGCACCACTGCCTCAATCTCAGGTGCTTCGGCATAGTAAGCCAGGAACTTGCCAAACTCCAGGGAAACAATCTTCTTGATGAGTTCCTCCTTGTCGATATACTCAAAGTAGCGATTGATGTCTTTCAGGAATGGGGCAATCTCCTCATCGTCCACGTCGGTCTTCACAATTTGGTCCATCACCTTGTAGAGCTGTTTCTTGCAGATCTCCTCTGCCGACGGAATCTCCGCCTTGACAAACTCCTTACCAATCTCCTTTTCGATATTGCGGATCTTGAACTTCTCACGACTATGTACTATCGATATGCTCGTACCTTTCTTGCCAGCACGACCCGTACGACCAGAGCGATGGGTGTAGTTCTCAATATCATCGGGCAATCCGAAGTTGATGACGTGTGTCAGATCATCCACATCCAGACCTCTTGCAGCCACATCCGTCGCTACGAGCAACTGTGTCAGATGCTGACGGAACTTCTGCATGGTCTGGTCGCGTTGAGGCTGTGAAAGGTCACCATGCAGCGACTCCGCATTATAACCGTCTTTTATCAGTTTGTCGGCCACCTCCTGTGTCTCCACTTTTGTGCGACAGAAGATGATGGCAAAGATTCTGGGGTAGTAATCCACGATGCGCTTCAGGGCGAGATATTTGTCCTTGGCGTTCACCATATAATAGATGTGGTTTACGTTCTCTGCGCCCTCATTACGAGAGCCCACCACAATCTCCTTATAATCGTGCAGGTAGTTCTTGGCCACGCGCTCCACCTCCCTACTCATCGTTGCTGAGAACATCAGGGTGTTGTGCTCTGCTGGCAACGACTCGAAGATTTCGTTGATACTATCAGAGAATCCCATGTTCAGCATCTCGTCGGCCTCGTCGAGCACGATATTCCTTACCTGTTCCAGATGGGCATAACCACGGTGCATCAGATCCACCAGACGACCAGGGGTGGCCACGATGATGTTCACGCCTTTCTTCAGGGCGCGCATCTGGGGCTCGATAGAGGCACCGCCATAGACGGCCTCCACATGCACACCGTCCATATACTTGGCAAAGTCTCGGATATCATCTGTTATCTGCAGACAGAGTTCACGAGTGGGTGATAGCACTAGAGCCTGTGTGTCTCGCCAGTTGGTGTCGAGGCGCATTAGCAGTGGAATACCGAAAGCTGCCGTCTTACCCGTACCTGTCTGGGCAAGGGCGATGACATCGTTCTGATTACCCAACAGATAGGGAATCACAGCCTCCTGCACAGGCATCGGCTGCACAAATCCTAACTCCTCAATGGCCTTGCGAATCTCCTCGCTGACGCCTAATTCTTCAAAAGTCTTCATCATGGGTGCAAAGATACAAATTTTTTTTGTAATTTTGCAGCAGTTATGAAGATATGTGTGTTTTGTTCTGCAAACCAGCAGATTGACCCGGCTTTCTTCGTCATGACGGAGCAGTTGGGAGCGTGGGCCGCTGAGAATGGTCATACTATTGTGTATGGTGGGGTGAATCAGGGACTGATGGAGTGTTTGGCCAAAGCGGCTAAAGAGCATGGAGGCCGAACCATCGGCATCGTTCCGATGATTGTAGAGAAGTCTGGTCGTATCAGCGACTATGTGGATATTGATATCCCATGTGACAATCTGAGCGATCGTAAGCAGTTGATGATGGACCAGGCCGATGTGTTCATCGCCTTGCCTGGTGGCATTGGCACCATCGATGAGGTCTTTACTGTCGCTGCCTCTGCCACCATCGGCTATCACGACAAACTGGTCATCCTTTATAACATGAAAGGTTTCTGGGACTCACTCATCGCCATGCTCGACGATCTGCAGGCGAAGGGCATGATTCGTGGCGACTGGCGACAGTATATCAAAACGGCTGATTCCATCGAAGAAATCAGCCGTATGATATAGGAATGACTATTTGCCGTAGTTCGCAGCATTTATCTTGGTAATGTACTCTGGGGTGGCGTATTCCAGATACTTCCGATAGACGGGTCTTGGACAGGCCTCCGGATTAGTCAGGAAGGTGTGGCTGTCAGCGGCTTTATCGTCGTATTTAGCCAACCATTCCGGACCGGTGAATAACAGCCAGCTGATATTACAACTCTCATCGCACACTTTCATAAAGTTGGCACCAAAGCCGTTCCCACCAGCCACACCAGTGATGGCCTTGCCCCATGAGGCATTATACTCAGCAGGCGCCCAGTCCATCTCAGTGACAACAATAGGTGCCTTCTTACCAATGGGCATGATCTCGTTGTCCCAGCTTGCCTTGAATTTGTCATAGACCACATCGACTTCGCTGTCGTAACCACTGTTATACCAACCAGGATAGCAGTGTACGGCATAGCCGATGTTTTCGCCCACGACGGGATACTTCTCAAAGGTCTTGTATAGCATCTGGTAGTGCAGTCCTGGAATCAGCAGGATATTGTTGCAGTATTTTCGCATTTCATCGACGATTTCCTGCATAAATATGGTAATCTGCTTACCACGTGCATCAAACGTCGAACCGTTCCAGTTGTCGAGGGCCTTGCCGTCGTCGTCGCAGATCTGGACGGGCTCATTGCACAGCTCAAACATCACGTAACCATTGTTACACAGTCTTGGATGCTGGGCAACGTAGGTCCATACCTGCTTCAGATAGTCGTGATAGGCCCCTCCAATAGTAATCTGTTCAGGACAGACACCAGGTGGGCGCATCACTACATACATTTTTTTAGATATGATATACTCGGCCATAGGGACGAACACCTCGTCGAGATACTTCTTAAAGCGCTCGAAGTCAAAAGCCGAGATATCGTTCTCACCAGTCGTCTGCACACCAGGCTTATTGCTCCAGTAAGGATCCATATGCATACGCACAAAGTCCATCTTCCAACCTTGTTTGAGGATGTTGTTAATCAAACCTTGGTTATAGCTCAGACAGGCATCAACGTCGTAGTTGTTCCATTTCGAGCCCTGTTCATTGAACCAGGGACTATAGGTCTGGGCAAAACCATGCAGGTTACGACGCACCCCCTCCTTATTCACAAACCAGCGCCCTTCCACATGGAGGGGTGAGAACTCAGCCACCTGCGGTTCTTCCACTTGAGGCTCCTCGGGTTGCTCCTCAGGTGGAATGCTGGGCACGGTGGTAAAGGTCTTTTCTTTCTCGCAAGCTACCATCAAAGCCATGACTGTCAACAACAGCAGGCATCTAAAATTATATTGCATAAAAACTAGTATTAAGGTCTTTACTTGGCGTTGATCTCTTTCAGCAGGCGATCGGCTTTGCCCCAGCTCTCCATCATGTAGAGCACGTAGCGGATATCGACACCGATGCAGCGAGCCAGTTGCTTGTCGAAGAAGATATCGCTTGACAGACTGTCCCAGTTGCCGTCGAAGGCCAGACCAATGAGCTCACCCTTGCCGTTGAACATCGGCGAACCAGAGTTGCCACCTGTAATATCATTGTTCGACAGGAAACAGAGGTGCAGTTTGCCAGTGGTCTTATCGGTATATTTGCCGAAGTCGTTCTTCGAGAGCAGTTCCTTCATGATGGGCTCAGCCTCGTAGTCGATGACACCCTTCTCGCCCTTTTCCATCTTCTCTACAATGCTCTTGGCGTCCGTATAGTAGCCTGAAGGCTTTCCGCCCAGCAGATACTCGCCCACCTGGCCGTAGCTGAGTCGCATGGTGAAGTTGGCATCGCTGTAGTTGGGCATATCCTCCTCCATGCGCAGTTTGGCAGCACAGAGGTAACGCTCCAGGATGTCGATACTGTCAGAGACAGCCTCCAGGTCGAGCACGATGTCAGCCTGTGCGCTCTTCACGCTCTCGCCATACACCACACCCGGGTCTTTGTGATAGCTCTTCTTGTTGATGTAGATCTTCTTGTCGCTCTTCATCAGTTTCGACTTCTTATAGATGTAATCCACAAACTTCTGGTAGTCGCCCTTGAAGTCGTGGTCGATGACGTTGTAGAAGTCGGGCTGGTATTTGATCTCCACATTCTCACGGTAATGCTTCAGCAGGGCACCGATGATCTCACGGTCCGTATCGTAGTCCCATGTATCGCTGTTGTCCTTAAATTCGATATAATAGGTCTTGGGCTTGCCTTCCTTGCCGTTGACGATGGCACCATTCTGCACCCGAAGGGCACGACGAGTCATCTCGTCAGTATTTCTGCGTCCGAAGGTTTCGCTGTAGTAGGTCAGGGCTCTGGCAGCAGCGAAGCGCTTCTGGTAGAGACGCTCCAACAGGTCGAAGTCGAGCTTGTCTTTCAGGTATCCCGTTGAGTCCTGCCACTGGCGTATCTTCTGCTCGAACTGTGCCTTCTGCTGAATCAGTCCGATGCTGTCGATACATTTGTTCATACCGATGGAGTTCTTCCAGTAGTTTGAGCTGTTGGCGTACTTCGAGTCGTACTTGATGCGAACGGCCTCGTCGGCTCTCATATGTCGGAGCATGATGTCCTGCTTTACCTCTCTTGTCTGATACATCGGGGTGTTCTGGGCATCTCGGCGCTCCCTGATACCATAGCTCGACAGGTAACGACTTGTAGAGCCAGGATAGCCAATGGTCATCGAGAACGAGCCGGGCACGTAGCCCTGCAGCGATACGGGTGCCCATTTCTTCGGTTTCATCGGCACGTTGTCCTTCGAATATTTCGCAGGTCCACCCGTCTTCGGATCGACATAGATGCGGAACACGCTGAAGTCGCAGGTCTGGCGGGGCCACATCCAGTTGTCTGTTTCACCACCAAACTTACCCATCGACTTGGGCAGGGCAAACACCAGGCGCACGTCAGGATAGTCGCGATAGGTTGTCAGATAGTACTGGTTTCCCTCGTAGTAAGGTTTGATCTCCACACGCAAGGTGGAGTCTTGTTTCTCGATATCCTTCAGCATGGCGTTCTCCAGCGAGTCGAGGAACAGGTAGCGCTTGTCGCTGTTCATCTGGTTGATACCCAGTGAGTCGAGCATGGGCGTGATATCCTTCTGTTCCACCATGAACGACACGAAGAGGTCCTTGTTGGGCAGTTCCTCCTCGAAACTGTTCGACACAAAGCCGTCCAACATATAGTCGTGCTCCACGGTAGAGTGCGAGCGGATGGCCTCGAAGCCACAGTGGTGGTTGGTAAACACGAGTCCGTCGGGAGATACCACCACCCCCGAGCAGTAGCCTCCGAAGTTCACCACGCAGTTCTTGATGGCATCGTCGCCTTCGTACAGAGCACCGTAGGGCAGTTCGTAGTTCTCCATCTTCATCGTCTCATAGACGGCATTCGGTAGATTGTACAGCGTCCACATCCCCTCATCAGCCTTTAAAGGTAAAAAGGTAAAAAGGTAAAAAGGTAAAAAGAAATACAAAAACTTTCTCATTTTTTGTTCAACTTATTTATTATATTAATTGTTGTTCCTATTATTGTATTAATGTCGTTTGAAAGAGAATTAAAACGCGCTTCGTCAATTAAATTGGATTCATATAAGAGTTCTAACCAATATTTTGTTTCACTAGCCTCCTTAAGAGATATTTTAAGTTTGTTTATGTAGTCAGCTTCACTTTGTGCATATATGCTTTCCGCAATGTTTGCCCCAATACTTGTTCCACTTCGATATATTTGTTTAGACATAATAAACTCTTTCTTCTCGTTATAAAGATAAAAATACAAATCTATAATCCTCAAAGCAAAACCCTTGCTTAATTTGTATATTACATTATTTCCCATCTTTTTTTACCCTTTTACTTTTTTACCTTTTTACCTTTTTACTTTTAAATGCTCGCTCTTGATGATTCTGAATACGAAGCCTGCAATCAGGAGGTTGTTGATGATGAACAGAATCCATGTTGGCCAGTCTGTATTCCTCTCGAACCACTTCATCATGCCAAACAGGGTCATCGCAGAAATAAAGTAAATGGCAATACTACTGATAGGATAGGGGATGGGGTTCTTTTTCTGTCCCACGAGATAACTCAGTATCATCGACGTTCCATAGCCAGCCAGACCGCCCCAGGCACAGGCCCAGTAGCCGATCTTGGGGATAAAGACGATGTTCACTGCCAACAGCACAGCACAACCCGCTATCGAGAACCAGGCTCCATAGATGGTCTTGTCGATGAGCTTATACCAGAACGACAGGTTGAAGTAGATGCCCATGAATATCTCAGCCATCATCACGATAGGCACCACGCCCAGTCCCTCACGATAGTCCTCACCTATAATATATTGCAGCACAGGCATCCAACCCATCACCACGAGGAAGGCCAGCAGGGTGAAGATGATAAAGAACTTCATGGCCGAGGCATAGTAATCCGTCTTGTCGGCATCCTTTTTCTTGGCAAACACGATGGGCTCGTAGGCATAGCGGAAGGCCTGGGTGATCATAGCCATGATCATGGCAATCTTCACACAACTGCCATACACGCCCAACTGCACATTGGCCTCCGCCTCGTCAGGATACACCAGTGGGAAGATAATCTTATCGGCCACCTGGTTCAGGATGCCAGCGATACCCAGTATCAGGATGGGCCATGAGTAGCTCAGCATCTCGCGAAGCAGACTCCCGTCGAAGTTCCACTTGATGCGGAACATGTCTGGGATAAAGAAGAAGGTGATGAAACCTGTGCACAGCAGATTGATAAAGAACACGTAGAACACCGATGTCTTGCCCAAAAGCACGAACCAGACGACGTTCATGGCGATGTTCAGCAGGATAAACAGCATCTTCAGCGAGGCGAATCGGATGGCGCGCTTCTGGAATCTCAGATAGCAGAAAGGCATGGCCTGGATGGCGTCGAGGGCCACTACCACAGCCATCATCAGCAGATAGTCGGGGTGCTCTGTATAGCCCAGTGCCCCACTGATAGGACCAATGAATCCGAAGACCAGCACCAGGAAAAGGGCTGTCAGCGAGCCCACAGTGGCAAAGGCTGTCGAGAACACCGTGTCTGGCTTGGTGCGCTCGTCGTTGGCAAATCGGAACATCGTGGTCTCCATGCCAAAGGTCAGGAACACCAGAATCAGAGCCGTATAGGCATAGATGTTGGTGCTGATGCCATAGTCGCCCGAAGCCTTGGGCATATAGTGGGTGTAGAGCGGCACGAGCAGATAGTTCAGGAACCTGCCCACGATGCTCGAAAGCCCGTATATGGCCGTATCTTTGAAAAGTGATTTCAGATTCGCCATGACTTCAATCCTTCAATTCTTCAATTCTTCAATTCTTCAATCCTTCAATTCTTCAATCCTTCAATTCTTCAATCCTTCAATTCTTCAATTTTACCCAAAGAACAGATAAGCAATGAAGATCGCTGCAAGGATACCAG
>CAMKUA010000015.1:0-42546 GCA_946415825.1 uncultured Prevotella sp.
GCTTCTACAAGGTAACGAACGAAGATGGTGTGAAGATGGGTGCCAACCGCTGCTACCTGCCGATTCCGAAGCGCGACGCCGCCTCTGGTGCCCGTGGCAAGAGCTCTGAGAATGCCTTCTGTCAGATGATCCTCTCAGACGAAGCAAACGATGATGTCATCGCCATCCCATTGTTTGCTGACGATGCTACTGGCATAAATGTTCAATCTTCAATGTTCAATCTTCAATCAAACGAAGTGTATTACAACCTCCAGGGCCAACGTGTGGACAACCCAGGCAAGGGCCTCTACATCAAGAATGGTAAAAAGGTAATTCTTAGATAAATAAGTACCGACTATTTTCCAATAAGCTGCCATTATTTCATGATAATGGCAGCTTATTTTTATCTGTAGATGTCTTCTTTCTTGAGTTCTATAATCTTGCCATAGCGTGCCAGGGCCTTCAGGTCGGTGAGTTTCTTGTCTCCGATAATGACCCAGACGCGGTTCTGGTTCTTGGCGATGTGCTGCTGATAGAACGTGACGATGTCCTGAACGCTGACAGTTGGCAACAGTCTTGCGATCTCTGCATTAGGATCGGTGGTGTAACCTTCGCCTTGTTTGTTGGCAATATGCTTGGTCATATTCCGGAAGGTGGGGTAGTCGTTCTGGATGTCATTGAGCACGGTCTGGCGGGCAGCCTCCAGGTTTTCCTCCTTCATGGGCATCTGGCGCAATAGTGAGTCGATGGTGGCAACAACCTCTAAGGTCTTGTCAGCCTGAGTGCCTGTAGCGGTGAAGTAGGCCAGAGGCTCCCGGGCATGCTGGGCAAGACTTGTTGTGAGGCATTGACCGCCAGTGGAGTAGGCCAGGGAGCGGAACTCACGCACGTTCTGGAACAATACTGACGACATGCCACCGCTGAAGTATTCCTCCCACAGTTTCAGTTGGGTACGATCCATGGCAGAAGGCAGTGCGCTGATGCCATCATAGCTCACTACGTAGTTCTGGCGCGATTTGGGTACGTCGTAGAAGAAAACGGTAGGCTCTGAGTACTGCTGCAAGGGTCGGAAGGTGTCAGCTTTCTGACGAGTGCACTGGCTTAAGGGTAAGGTTTCCTGTGATATTGCAGCGACATCAGCGATAGGCTGTCGTCCACAATAGAACAGTTCGCAGTCATACTGCTGCAGTTCACGGAACGTCTCCATCAATTCCTCGCTCTTCAGGGCTTTGATCTCCTTCTTCGAGAGTTGGGTTAGATAATCCGACTTATCGCCGTAGGCTATTTTGTGGAGGACGGGTCTCAGTACATCGTCCTTCTGCTTGCCAAAACCTTTACGTGTCACCTTGTCGTCATCCTTCACTTCGTCAAGGGCCTCGTTGTCGCCCTCAGCAGCTCGCAGGAAGTGTGCCAGCAATTGCAAGGCGGCCTTTAACTGGTGGTCAGGTCCTGTGAGGTTAAAGCTGAACCGCTCGTCGCCCTGTGCCACTTCCATGGTGGTGCCGATACGCTGCCAGGCCTGCTCCAACTGCTGTTTCTTCAGTGAGTCGGTGCCAAGTTGGGACAGATATCCAGCCAACATATCGAGTTTGGGCGTATGCAGTGTTCCGTCCTGATAGCGTAGGGTGAAGGTGAATATATCGTTGATGGGATTCTCTTTATAATATAAGGTGACGTGGTCGTTGAGCTTTTGCGTCTTCATGTCTTGGGCAAAATCCACCGTCTTGATCTCAGCCTCTTTCACGGGAATCTGTTCCAGTTGCTTGGCGAAGGCCGACTTCGCATCCGTGTTCTTCGGAGAAACGGGTTGGTAGCCAGGCTGTTTGACAGACTCTTTGTCCGGTGTGCCGTATTTCTTCGAAAAGGTGATGTGGTTAGCCCCGTAGTATTTCTTGACGGCAGCGATGACGTCGCTCTTCGTGATGCCTTTGATGGCCTCAATCTTGGCAAGCACGTCATTCCAGGTCTTGCCTTTAGAGAAGATCATGACCAGCGTCTGGGCGCGACCATTGATGGTCTCAATCTTCTGCTGGGCCTCTATCACCATCTCTTGCTTCAGGGTTTCCAACCACTCTTCACTGAAGTTACCGTCCATGATTTTCTGCAGCTGTTCCATGACGCGCTCTTCTGCGGTCTTCATCTTTCCAAACAGTTTGGGAATGATGATAATGCCTGTGCCGGCAGCATCGTCAAGACCTATACTGCCTGCTGCTGACATCATTAACTTATGCTCGTTTACCAGCGAGTCGAGCAGACCTGCCTTTCCATTGGAGAGCAACTTATTCGCTAATTCAAGGGCATCGGCGTCTGCCTCGTACTCCGTGGGAGCCTTAAAGACTAAGGCCTCGGCACCTATCAGAGGAATAGGCAGTTTAATCTCATATTTCTCCCCAATGCTGATGTCAGGCATGGGACTATAGCCACGTTCAGGCACAGGCCCCGTCTGCACCCGTCCGAAGGTCTGCTCCAACAGCGCGGTTAATGTGGAATCAGGTGTAATGTCACCACAAAGTATGAGGCACATGTTTGAGGCTACATAGTATTTCTTGTAGAACTCAGCCATATCCGATAGGCGTGGGTTCTTCAGGTTCTCTGTCGAGCCGATAATAGGATAGGCGTAGGGTTGTGTCTTGAACACCGCTCCAAAGAGTTTTTCCTGGAAATTACCTGCTAATTCGTCGGATGCACGGTTCTTTTCTTCATAGACATTCTCCAATTCACCTTGGAATCCACGATACACAGGTGTCATGAGCCGTTCGGAGTTCAGCCAGCACCACTGCTCGATGAACTGTGGGAGGAACGAGTTGTGGTAGAAGGTCAGGTCGTAGCTGGTGCCGGCATTCAGACCACTGCCACCGTATTTCGAGATGAGACGGTTGAACTCATTGGGAATCACATAGTCTGCAGCTTTCAAGCTCAACTCGTTGATATGTAACTGGATCTTGGTGCGCTCAGCCTCGTCCTTGGTCTGTGAGAGCAGGTCGTACTGAGCCGAGATACTGTCGAGCCAGGGCCTCTCTTCGGCATAGTCGATGGTACCCATGCGGTCGGTGCCTTTGAACATGATATGCTCGAAGTAGTGGGCGATACCTGTGTTGGGACAGTCCTTGGCACCTGCTTTTACGACAACGGCGCCAAACACCTTTGGCTGCGAGTGGTCTTCGTTCAGCCATACGGTCATGCCGTTACTGAGTTTCAACTCCTTGACTTCCAATTGTGCATTGGCATACAGACATGCCAAAAATGCAACCATTAAGAATATAATACGTCTCATATTGTTTTAATTGATGTTATAATGGGTGCAAAGGTACAAAATAATTGAGAATGGAGGGCGGATAATTGATATTTTTTTGTAATTTTGCACCGCAAAATAGAAATATGTACGTTTTTAAAATAGAAATATGATTATGGCAAAGAAAGCACTTTTGATGATTCTTGATGGTTGGGGAATCGGTAAGCATGGTAAGGGTGACGTTATTTTCAATACACCAACGCCTTATCTTGATCTTTTAACAGCAACTTCGGCTCACTCTCAGCTCCAGGCCTCTGGTGAGGACGTTGGTCTGCCCGATGGACAGATGGGTAACTCTGAGGTGGGTCACCTCAATATCGGTGCTGGTCGCATCGTTTACCAGGACCTCGTGAAGATCAACCGTGCCTGCAAGGATGGCTCTATCATGGAGAATCCTCAGGTAAAGGCTGCCTATACCTATGCCAAGGAGAAGGGTAAGAAGCTGCACCTGATGGGTCTGACCTCTGACGGTGGTGTGCACTCAAGCCTCGACCACCTGTTCAAACTCATTGAGATTGGTAAGGCTTATGGCCTGAAGAATCAGGTGTTTGTACATTGCTATATGGACGGTCGTGATACCGACCCACGCTCTGGTAAGGGCTTCATTCAGCAGGTAAGCGATGTTTGTGCCGCTAACGATGCCGCTATTGCCAGTATCGTAGGCCGTTTCTATGCGATGGACCGCGACAAGCGCTGGGAGCGCGTCAAGGAGGGCTACGACCTGATCGTAAACGGCACTGGTAAGCAGGCTACCGACATGGTTCAGGCCATGCAGGAGAGTTATGACGAGGGCGTAACCGACGAGTTCATCAAGCCTATCCATAATGCCAGCGTGAACGGCTGCATCGAGGAAGGCGACGTGGTGATCTTCATCAACTTCCGCAACGATCGTGCCAAGGAGATGACCATCGCCCTGACGCAGGAGGACATGCCGGAGCAGGGCATGAAGACCATCCCCGGCCTGCAGTACTACTGCATGACGCCATACGACGCTAACTTCAAGGGTGTTCACATCCTCTTCCCCAAGGAGAACGTGGAGGACACCTTAGGTGAGTATCTCTCCAAGCAGGGCAAGAAGCAGCTCCATACCGCTGAGACTGAGAAGTACGCTCACGTGACGTTCTTCTTCAACGGTGGTCGTGAGGCTCCATTCGAGAACGAAGACCGTATCCTGGTACCCTCTCCGAAGGTGGCCACCTACGACCTGAAGCCCGAGATGAGTGCCTACGAGGTGAAGGATAAGCTGGTAGGCGCCATCAACACACAGGAGTACGACTTCATCGTGGTGAACTTCGCCAATGGTGACATGGTGGGTCATACGGGTGTTTACAATGCCATTGCCAAGGCTGTATGGGCCGTGGACAACTGTGTGCGTGAGGTGATTGAGGCTGCTAAGGCCAACGACTACGAGGCTATTATCATTGCCGACCACGGTAATGCCGACAATGCCATCAACCCCGATGGTACACCGAATACCGCTCACTCACTGAACCCCGTGCCCTTCATCTATGTAACGAATAACAATAGCGCTACGGTGAAGGACGGTCGTCTGGCTGACGTAGCACCTTCTATCCTCCACATCATGGGACTGGAGCAGCCTGCAGATATGACAGGTGAGAATCTGATTTCGGACAACAAATAACTAAAGCGTATGAAGACATTGAAATTAATGCTGGCCTTTGCAGCTTTTGTATTAACTGCAACCTCTTGCAGTCAGAAGAAAGAAGCGACTAAGAGTAAGGTGCTGGTTCTCTACTACTCTCAGACCTCGAACACGAAGACTGTGGCACAGGAATTAGCCAACAAACTTGGTGCCGATATGGAGGAGATTGTGGCTAAGAATCCGTATAATGGCGATTTCCAGGCTACGATTGCCCGTTGTCAGCAGGAGCGCGAACAGGGCGTGACACCTGAGATTGAGCCCATCAAGGCTGATTTGGCTCAGTACGACGTGATATTCCTGGGCTATCCCGTGTGGTTTGGAACTTATGCGCCTCCAATGGCTGCCTTCTTGAATCAGGTGGATCTGAGCGGCAAGAAGATTGTGCCTTTCTGCACCTTTGGAAGCGGTGGTCTTGACTCGAGCGTGAAGGATATGGCAAAGGCCCAGCCCAATGCTGAGATTGTGGCCGGATATGGTGTCAGGGCAGCCCGCATGGCAGCAGTTCCTTCAGAGGTGGATCAGTTCCTGAAGGCCGGTGGCTTCATTGAGGGCGAATACACCAAGCTGGAGGAATTCCCCGAGCAGCAGCCCGTAACAGAGGAACAGGCAGCAATCTTCGACAAGGCAGTGGCCGACTATCAGATGATTCATGCCAAGGCTACGACGGTTGCTTCTCGTGCCGTTCCTGGTGGCACAGAATATCTGTTCAATGCCGTTGACCTGCCTCGTGAGGGTGTACCACAGCCTGCTGCTCCTGGTGAACTGAAGGTCTATGTGCTGGCTCTCGATGGCGAAGCTCCTGTATTCACTCAGGTTGTGAGATAAATGAATGTTCAGATAGAACAAAGCTGGAAACAGCAATTGGTTGGTGAGTTCGACAAGCCTTATTTTGTCGGACTCACCAATTCAGTTCGTTCTGAATACTCCCAATACACATGCTACCCGCCTGGCAAACTGATTTTCAATGCTTTCAACCTGTGTCCGTTTGATCAGGTGAAGGTGGTGATCATTGGACAGGATCCGTATCATGAGCCAGGTCAGGCTCACGGGCTGAGTTTCTCTGTGCAAGACGGGGTACAGTTCCCTCCCTCGCTACAGAATATCTTCAAGGAGATACAAGCCGATCTGGGTACACCCATCCCGACATCTGGCAACCTCACACGTTGGGCAGAGCAAGGCGTACTTTTGCTGAATGCTTCGTTGACCGTACGTGCCCATCAGGCTAATAGCCATAGCACGCTTGGTTGGCAGAAGTTTACAGATGCCGCTATTCAGGCACTGGCTTCTCATCGTGAGCATCTGGTCTATATGCTTTGGGGGGGCTATGCCCGTTCTAAGGCGTACATGATCGACAAGACGCGTAACTTGGTTCTTGAGAGTGTCCACCCCTCGCCCCTGAGTGCTAATCGTGGTGGCTGGTTTGGCCAACATCAGTTCTCACACTGTAATGCTTACCTCCAGGAAAATGGAATGACTCCGATCAATTGGTAATCATAACTATCCATTATTCACTATCCACTTATGAATCTCCCTCCGATTATCCAAGTAGGCGATGTGCTGCTCTCGTCAGAGATTCTGACGGAGAAGTTCTGCTGTGACCTCAGCATCTGTAAGGGCGCTTGTTGTGTGGAAGGCGATGCAGGTGCCCCTGTGACACTCGACGAAATTGCAGAAATAGAGGATTGTCTGGACGATGTCTGGAGCGATCTTTCTGCTTCAGCACAGGCTGTGATCGACAAGCAAGGTGTGGCCTATACCGATCAGGAGGGCGACCTGGTGACGAGCATAGTAAGAGGCAAAGATTGCGTGTTCACTTTCTACGACGAGTTGGAAGGTATCCACGACTGTTGCCTGTGTGCATTGGAAAAGGCTTACAGAAATGGAAACACGCGCTTTTGCAAACCCGTCAGTTGTGCCCTATATCCCATACGTGCCAAGAAGGTAGGGAATGATCTCATTGGCCTGAACTATAACCGTTGGGATGTGTGCAAGGCAGCCATTGAAAAAGGGGAGGCACTAAACCTTCCCCTCTATCAGTTTCTGAAAGACCCGCTCATCCGCCGTTTTGGTGAAGACTGGTACCGCGACCTTCTTGAGGTGGTGGAAGAGCTGAAGCGTCAGGGTTATCTATGATGTTACCATGTCTTGATATGTTGAGTTTGATTTGGCTTGAATTTGATAGTTTTCTGCTGACCATTATATAATAAGGTAATGGTACCTCCTTGGCGTGATTTAATGGTGCAGTCGCGCACATAACCACCTTTCCATTCAAATGACACCTCATAACCGCCACGGGCGCAGAGTCCGCTGACGGCTCCGTCTTTCCACACTTCAGGAATGGCAGGTAATAGTTCTATGACACCATCTTTGCTCTGCATCAGCATCTCACAGACACCAGCTGTTCCTCCGAAGTTTCCGTCGATCTGGAAAGGAGGGTGGGCATCGAAGAGGTTGGGGTAGGTACCTCCTCCCTGACTATAGTTGGGCCTCCTGCTTTTCTCTGGTGCCACAGCAGTGAGCAGTTTGCGATAGATCTGATGGGCCTTTTCCCCATTCTTGAGTCGTGCCCATAGGTTGATGCGCCATCCCGTACTCCATCCTGTAGTTTCGTCGCCCTTGATCTCAAGTGTCCTCTCAGCAGCCTTCTGGAGGGCGGCGTCAGTAAGATGGTTCCCCGGGTAGAGTCCGATGAGGTGGCTTTGGTGACGATGCTTGAAGTCCCAGTCATCCCAGTCGTAATACCATTCGTTCAGGTCGCCCATGTGACCAATCGTATAGGGATGGAGTCGTGCAAGGGCCTTTTCGATCGCCTTGTTTTTCTCTCCTACTACTTTGCCTGCAGCGATGGTATTGGCGAAAAGTTCCCTGATGATGGCAAGGTCTGCTGTACCACCATAACAGGTGGTGCCGTGATAGCCCTTATCCGTCTTATACTCATTCTCTGGCGAGGTGCTGGGGGCGGTAATCAATTCGCCTGGCACCTTCGGATTATCAACGAGCCAGTTCAGGCAGAAGGTAGCAGCCCCTTTCATCAGTGGATAGGCAAAGGTTTTGAGATACTGCTTGTCTTGGGTAAACTGATAGCGCTCCCATAGTGCGTTTACCAGCCAGGCACCACCCATATTCCAGTTCGACCACATCGGACTTTCACGCTTCTCTCCAACAGGATTGGCCATCGCCCAGATGTCAGAGTTATGACTGGAGCACCAGCCTTCATCTATATTATAATAGTTCTTGGCTGTGTACCGGCCATTAGTGGCGATTGCCTGAATGAAACCATCGAGGGGCTTGGCCATTTCTGGCATATTGGCTACGAAGACGGGCCAATAGTTCTCTTCAAGATTAATGTTGACGGTATAGTTGCCTCGCCAAGGTGACCAAAGGTGAGGTGTCCAAAGTCCCTGCAAATTAGCAGGTACGCCAGGTGTTCGGGAACATGAAATCAGTAGGTAACGCCCGAATTGGAAGTAGAGCTCCTCAATGTATCGGTTGTTGCCTCCATGATCGGTATAGTCCTTGAGCAGGGCGTCAGTACAGGTTGCGTTCATACCGTGCTCACTGGAGAGTCTGATCTTTACGCGGTCGTAGATTGCCTGATAGTCAGCGAGATGACGGCTATAGAACTGTTCATAAGTGTAGTTCTGGGTGTGCCAGATAGCGTTGGCAGCATTCTCCAGATATGGAGCGCCTTCGTTGACAGGGTGCTTGTCGAAGCCATTGAAACTGGTCTCGTTAATCAGGTAGAGAACCACTTCTTTCGCATGGGTGATGGTCAGTGATGAATCACTGGCCGTTGTCTCTCCATCGGTCTTCACGCTCATCATCGTACAGAAATGGATGCTCTCCTTGGCGTCGCCTGTGGCATGACCTGTCATCGTGAGTTGGGTGGGGATGGCTTTTACCTTATGGGGTACCTGAGCAGTAAGGGCTATCCTGCAATTGATGTCACCCCTAAGACGGATGGCAATCAGTTTGTCAGGGTTTGAGGCGAAGTACTCGCGCTCTATCTTCTTGCCATTACGCAGATAGCTGTCTTTAACGATGCTGCTATCGAGGCTGAGGCTGCGGTGGTAGTCGCTGACCGCTCCCAGTCCAAGATCCTTGATATGCAATGTGCCGAGAGGCTGGAAGAACTGGCTGTTAGGTCCTTGAACATGTAGTTGTAACGAGTCGGCACGGGCATAATCTTCATTGAAGAGTGCCTCTCGGATGGCGGGTATCCATTGGTGTGCGTCCGCATCGAGATGGCGGTCAACGGGTTTGCCTGTCCATAGGGTGATATCATTCAGATAGATGATATTATCATCAGTTCCTCCATAGACGAGTGCACCGAGTTTCCCGTTGCCGATGGGCAGCGACTCCTCGAAGAAACCTGCAGGCTTGTCGTAATGGAGCACCATTGGTGCCTGGTTCTGAGCTGTGGCGCTCATCACGGCCCACAGTGCTAAAAGAAAGAGATTTTTCTTCATAATCAGTTATTTTAGTTATTTCGCTTGCAAAGATACAAAAGTTTTTGTATATTTGCCCCATCAAAACCTAAAAATAGTCATCTATGCAGTCAATCAGAACCCTGAATGATATGATTATCTTTCTCCAGCAGCGAGGAGATAAGAAGCGTGTTGCAGTAGTGTGTGCCAATGATGCCAGTACCCGTTATGCCGTAGAGAAGGGTAAGGAGATGGGCTTTATCGAACCTATCTACGTGGATGGCGATGACAAGGAAGAATGTGCCCGTAGAGCCGTAGCGCTCTGTAAGAGTGGCGAGGCGGATATCCTGATGAAGGGTCTTATCAATACCGATGTCCTTCTGAAAGCCATATTGGATAAGGAAAATGGTATTCTTCGTCCCGGTCATGTACTTACCCATGTGGCAATGGCAGAGATACCCAAATACGAGAAGTTGCTATTCTTTACGGATGCAGCTGTTATCCCAGTGCCTACCGAAGCCCAGCGTCGCCAACAGATTCACTATGTGAACTATGTCTGTCATGCCCTTGGCATCGAGGAACCGCGAATCTCACTCATCCATTGTGCAGAAAAGGTCAGTGCCAAGACATTCCCCTATACCGTTGATTATCTGGAGATCATTGCTGAGGCCCAAACAGGTAAGTTCGGGCGTTGTATCATCGATGGACCATTGGATCTGAAAACCTCCCTCGACTCCGTAAGTCTGAGGGAGAAAGGGATCCATTCCGTGATTGACGGACAGGCGGATGCCCTGATCTTCCCCGATATCGTGGCTGGTAATGTGTTCTATAAGACACTCACACTTTTTGGCTATGCTAAGACGGCCGGTGTGTTGCAAGGAACACAGTGCTGTTGTGTGCTGCCATCGCGTGCTGATAGTCCGGAATCCAAGTATTACTCCTTAGCTCTGGCAGCGATATAGTTAGGAATAGACTTTAATCTCCTGTTCTCCGCGCATGGCCCTGAGCACATTCATGGCCAATGCCGTTAACTCGTCTTCACCAGGATAAACGAAGATGGGGGCGAGATAGTTCAGTCGGCGGCGCAGGCTGTCGGTGACGTATTGGCTGTGGGCAATAGCACCGGTAAGGATAACGGCGTCCACATGTCCGTTGGTAGCCGGTGCCAGAGAAGCCAGCCAGCGTGCAATGCTGTAGATCATGGCATCGAGTACTAACTTGGCCTTCTGGTCACCCTCAGCGATGCGCCGTTCCACCTCTCGCACGTCGTTGGTGCCCAGATGGGCCGTCAGTCCGCTATGACCGTTAATTTTGCGCAACATCTCTGCTTCGGTATATTGTCCGCTGTAGCATAGTTTTACCAAGGCCGCTGTGGGTAGCATACCTGCTCGGGAGGGTGAGAAAGGACCGTCGCCACTCAGTGCGTCACTGCACTCGATGGCCCGACCATGGTGGTGCATGGCGAAGGAGATGCCACTGCCCATGTGACAGACAATCAAGTCCTGCTCCTCATACTTGAGGTTGTGCTCACGACAGTAACGCTTGGCTATCTCACGCTGATTCAGGGCGTGCCAGATCGTCTGATGGGGCATTTCGGGCAGACCGGTGATGCGGGCTACATCGTCGAGTTCGTCCACGACACCTGGATCGACGGTGAAGGCGCGGCACCCCTCAATCTCGCGAGCAATGCTCAGTGCTATCAGCGACCCCAGGTTGCAGGCGTGGTGCAGACGGGGATTTCGGGTGTCTTCAATCACCTTGTCGTTCAGTTCATAGACACCGCTTTCGATGGGTTTTACCAGACCGCCTCGACCAACGATCACATCAAAGTCCATGGCATAGCCCTGTCGTTGTAGCTCTTCAAGGATCTTTTCCTTGCGGTAGTCGAACTCATCCATGATAAAGGGATAGCGGCACAGTTCTTCAAAAGGGTGGTTCAGCGTGGCATGCATCAGCAGCTTCTCGTCTTGGAAGACCCCCACCTTGGTCGAAATCATTCCGGGGTTAATAGCTAATATTTTCATATCGGTCAATTTTGCTTCAAAGATAAGCATTTAAATCGAAACGAACAAATAATTCCTCTATTTTATCATTCAATATATGGTACGCATTGGCGGATTTCTATGGGGATGGTCTCTGCCGTGAGCTCATTCTCACTGACGCGTAAACGCACAATACAGGCTTTACTGTTTAAGGGCTTCGGCTGGTCAAAGATGAAGTTGCCAATGCTATAGTATATCCTCTTGTTTTGAAAATCTTCGATGGTCTGGAGTGTATGGGTATGGTGACAAATCAAAATGTCAGCACCAGCCCGTATCAGTTGATGAGCCTCAAAGCGTTGGCTTGGAACAGGTTGAAGGGTATGCTCACCGCCCCAGTGGAGTGAAACGATGACAACGGCTGTGGAGTCCGTTCTGTGGAGACGGTTTACGCGTTCCAACAGTGAGTCCATGGGCTCCTGACTGACGCATGGCTTATCAGTAAGATAGGCGTAGTTCTCAAGTGCTAGTCGAAGTGAGGCAACGAGCCACACTTTCCTAGGATATTCAGCTAATAGTACGGGTTGTACGGCTTCGTTCATATTCTCTCCAGCACCTATAGGTACCATACCGGCAGCGAGGATATGACGTTTTGTGTCGATTAGTCCCTCGCGCCCTTGGTCAATGGAGTGGTTATTAGCCAGGTTCAGGTGGGTAAAGCCGTGATTCTGAAGGGCACCCAACCACTCTGGTTCCCCACGGAAGATGAATCGTTTGAAGACGGGTGATTGGATTTTTGTGGCTGGACATTCCAGATTTCCTACGACCACCTGTGCAGAACGGAACACGGAGTCGATGTCCTCTGAGAACAGATAATCAACCCCGTGATGGTCTATCACCTGGCGCACCCCACGATCTAACAGAATGTCGCCGGTGAAAATGATATTCAGTGTGTCGGTGGCTTGGGCCGACACACTGAACACCGAACTAACAGCCAGAACTATAGAAATACTCCTCATTGGCCTCTGGCATTTCCTTCAGCGGCACGATGATGCGCTTCATCCACTCGGGCACGCCCTTACGTGGGTTTTTCTCCAGTTGCTCTTGCCACTCCTCGTCGGTGAGACGTGGTTCATCAATGGACTGGATGAATTCACGATAGCTGAGAACGGCACCGCGTGTCAGATAAAGATAGCCGTCAATCTCTACAACGACATAGATCTCGTCTGCAAGACCTACGGCCTCAAAGAGGATAGACTTATTGGGATTATTGTTGGCATTGGCGGTATAGACATCGGCAACCAGTGCCACCTTCTTGTCGGCACCTTCCACATTACTCCAACCGTCGAGATACTGATCAGGCTGTCGTACCAGATTCAGGGAGATGTTCTCAAAGGTTGAACCGATACATTCGATCTGGTCGTTCTCCTCGTCGGTAAGTGGTGTGCCTGCAATTTCCTTCTCGCTGATATTCAACAGGAACTGTGCCTCTTCACGCAGACGGCCTGTTGCTTCACTGACTTTCTGGGTGAGCATATGCTGTTCCTTGAGAAGGTTCTCAGTGTTGTTGAGCAGCTCAATGGCTTTCTTCCAGAATTTGATGTTGGGCTCCACATAGCCCTTTACCATAGGCTCTGGCAGACCACCGCCGCCGCATTCGGCTCCGAAAGGCTGTTTCGCGTAGAGGATGGCATCGTGCTTGAGTTCTGCCCATGAGGCGAGAACGGCGTTCATGTTCTTTTTGTCCCACTCCGAAGTCACCATGAAGTAAGGCAGATTCTCGCCTTTGTCGTTGAGCACTTTCAAGGTGTTCATCCACTGTGTGGCAATAGTCTCGTTCCAGTCAATCTCCTGCATGCGCTTCTTCATATTATCGAGGGCAGGTTTGAAGCCTTTCCACTCCTGCTTTTCCTCCATGAGGATCCGTTCGGCAGCAGAGACACCCATGGCAGCAAAAAAGTCTAGTCCCTTAGGTGTAGCACGCTGAGTGGGTTTGTTTTCATAATCGACGGTATTCAGCAGTACCTCGGCATCTGGCTGGTAACGCTGTGGCATCAGACAGATCTTATTGTGACTGGTCCTCTCGAAAGCCGGACGGATACGTGTCTGCTTATCACCTATCTTCTTAAGAGACTCCTTCAGTTCGTCCATCTTCTGCTTGTTGGCAAGCAAGTCCTCGAGCGGCAATCCAATCTTTTTCACCTCGGCTATCACCTGGGGGATTGACAGGTTGTCGGGTTGTCCCATCAGGAAGGTGATGAGTTTATTGAATGTGTCGTAGTTCTGCTTAGCCTGCGGATGGCTATCCAGTGCATAGGCCATCACCACGGCCTCGGCCACCTCGTCGGGATTGTCCAAACCGAAGGGCACGCTCTGTAGCCACATCATACCTCGGAAATAGCGTTGCAGTGTCTCATTGCGTGAGTAGTGGCCACGGGGACGGAAGAGGCTATAGGGGTACTCAATCGACTTGTAGTCCTCCATGAAGTCGCTGAAGTCGTTTTTGGCATTTATTGCCTTCTCCACTTCAGGCTTGGCTTCTGCCTGTTCTTCGGGCGTACCGATGGCCTTTCCTGTTAACAGCTGGTAGGCTACGGCAAAAAAGACGGCATTATGATTGGCATAAGCCCAAATCTCCTCGTTGTTGGTGTTGGCGGCCTGCTGGTGCATGACGTCATACATGTTACGGGCCATCTCAGTCATGAGTTTGATGAGCGACTCTTCCTCAATCTCTTTCAGCATACAGTCGAAATAAAGATGATACAGTTGGAGATAGAGGTCGGTGGTGACAAAGCTGGGGAACTCCTGGTAGTCGTTTTGCTCATAGACATGGAAGAGCTGGTCGTGGGTGGCAGGAACAATGGCAAAACCGTCTTGTGCCAGATGCTCGCAGAGCAGGGAGTCGAACTCCTTCAGTTGCGAGGGATTGATAAGGTTGGCCATGTTCACTCGAAGGTCTTCTGGTGTGTCGAAGTTCAGTTTCTTCAATTCGTCTTCACGAGCCTGCAGGCGTTTCATGAAGTCCAGCTCTTCTTGGGTGTATTTAATAAGCCCTTTCTCCTCACTGGCGCGGTAGTAGTAGTCGCGCCATGACTCATTTTCCTTCTGCTCGATGTTTTCGAAATTGGTATTCTCATCAAACTTCCACATCAGGGAGTCATACCAGGTGGTACCTGCATAGACGCCACGGATATAAGCATCCTTGAAGGGGAATCCCTGACGGGCGGCAGGTGCATTACGCAGCACACGAACGTCACTGATGGACAGTCCTGAGACGTCCATGCTGTAGTCGATACTGTCTAACAGTTGCTCCACATCGATATGCGATGCGGGCACAGAGACCACACTTGCTTTTTGGCTACATGCCATCACCAGAGCGGCGAGGCACAGCATCAGATAGGTTTTTGTTTTCATTGGCTAAAGTATTTTGTTGCTGTTTGTTTGTCTGTACCTTTTATAATATAGTGGTCGAAGTCCATTCCGAATCCTCCCCATTTGTATTCTGCTACCACATAGAGACTGTCGTTGGCTCTCTCCAGACTGCGGATAAGACCGTTGGTAAACTTGAAATCCTGCAGGATGCCTCCCAGCTTCGAGCCCAGCCACATCGGGCGTGCTTTTTTGTTGACCTGTTTGAAGATGAACAGCCGTCGTCCCTTTTCCGGGTAAAAGCGGGTGGCCTTGACAACACCCACCATTGCGTCTATGCTCCCGTCGCCATCCACATCGCCCGTTTGGAACTGATAGACGGGGTAGGGCAACCGCCAGTCATTGAGCCAGTAGAGACTGTCATGCTCTTTACGCAGCGTAAAACCATTTTCTTCCCTTAGCTCACAGGTCTGTGCTATACAGGGGGTAGCTATCAGTCCAAGCAGGAACAGCAGGATTCGTACCATGGTCAAAGAAGGGGAACCATACGGCTCCCCTTATCATTATGCGTCGATGTTGGCGTATGTGGCATTCTTTTCAATGAACTCGCGGCGTGGCTCAACGTCATCACCCATCAGCATGGAGAATATCTCGTCTGCCTCGGCAGCGTTTTCGATAGTTACCTGCTTCAGCAAGCGGTTCTCGGGGTTCATCGTAGTTTCCCACAACTGCTCGGGGTTCATCTCACCAAGACCTTTGTAGCGCTGGGTGTGGAAGCCAGAGGCATTCTCGTCGCCTGCCACATACTTGTCGATGAAAGCCTGACGTTGCTGATCGGTGTAGCAATACTCAGAGGTCTTCTTGTAAGTACACTTATAGAGTGGCGGGGTGGCGATGTAAAGGTGACCTCCCTGAATGACCTGAGGCATAAAGCGGTAGAAGAGAGTCATGATCAGTGTGTCGATGTGCGAGCCATCGACATCGGCATCGGTCATGATGATAATCTTGTCGTAACGAAGCTTGTCGATGTTAGCCTCACGGTCGCCTTCACCTTCGACGCCAAAGCGTACGCCAATGCTCTGAATGATGTTCATGACGGACTCTGACTCGAATACACGGTGCCACTGAACTTTCTCCACATTTAAGATCTTTCCGCGCAAAGGCAAGATAGCCTGGAATTCGCGATGACGACCTTGTTTGGCAGAGCCACCGGCTGAGTCACCCTCGACGAGGAAGATCTCACATTCCTTGGGATCCTTCTTTGAACAGTCTGCTAGCTTGCCTGGCAGACCGCCTCCCGTCATAGGACTCTTGCGCTGAACGCTCTCACGGGCCTTACGAGCGGCAATACGAGCCGTTGCAGCAAGGACCACCTTGTCGCATATCATCTTAGCCTCTTTCGGGTGCTCCTCCAAGTAGTTGGCAAGCGCCTCACCAACAGCCTGCTGCACGGCTCCGGCTACTTCTGAGTTGCCAAGCTTTGTCTTGGTCTGTCCCTCAAACTGGGGCTCGGCCACCTTGATGCTAATCACGGCAGTAAGGCCTTCGCGGAAGTCCTCAGGGGCAATCTCAATCTTTGCCTTTTCGATTTGCTTGGAAATCTGCGGGTCGTTGTCGGCATATTTCTTCAATGTACGTGTAAGGGCAGCACGAAAACCGGCCAGGTGGGTACCTCCTTCAATGGTATTGATATTGTTCACGTACGAATGGATGTTCTCGCTGTAGTCGGTGTTGTACATGACAGCCACCTCAATGGGGATGCCCTGCTTTTCGGTCTTCAGGTAGATGACGTCGTCAACGAGGTGCGTGCGGTGACGGTCCACATAGCGCACAAACTCCTTCAGTCCGTCCTTGGCATGGAAGATCTCCTGCTTCAGGTTACCGTCCTCGTCGGGGCGCATGTCCTTCAGGGTAATGGTAATACCGGCATTCAGGTAAGCCAACTCACGCATACGACGGGCGATGATGTCGTACTTATACTCGGTGGTGGTGAAAATACCACCATCGGGCCAGAACTGCTGACGGGTACCCGTCTGGTCGGTATCGCCTACAATCTTTACATCGTAGAGGGGCTTTCCCTTTTCATATTCTTGCTGGTAAATATGCCCGTTACGGAATACTTGCGACATCATGTGGGTAGAGAGGGCGTTTACACAACTAACACCTACGCCGTGCAGACCACCAGACACCTTATAGGAACCCTTATCGAACTTACCTCCGGCGTGGAGCACCGTCATGACGACTTCGAGCGCACTCTTGTGCATCTTCTCATGCTCGTCAACGGGAATACCACGGCCATTGTCCTGAACGGTAATGGAGTTATCCTCATTAATCGTTACTTCAATATGTGTACAATATCCGGCCATCGCCTCGTCGATAGAGTTATCGACGGTTTCGTTGACCAGATGGTGGAGTCCTTTTTCACTAATATCACCAATGTACATGGCCGGACGCTTGCGCACAGCCTCTAATCCTTCAAGCACCTGAATATTACTCGCGGAATAGTTTTGCTCTTGATTCAGTTGTTCTTCTGTCATTTTGTTGTCTTTGTTCTTTATTGCGTGCAAAGGTACGAAAAAAAAGTCAGATAAACATAGTTTATCTGCTAAAAAACACAAAAAAAGAACCGTAACCTTGAAGAGTTACGGTTCCATCCTATGCTGGATAAATAATTATCCTAACTTGTTGATGTGCTTGGCGAGGCTCGACTTCAGGTTAGCGGCCTTGTTCTTGTGGATGATGTTGGTCTTTGCCAACTTGTCCAGCATCTTCTGGACCTTCGGGTACAGGGCAACAGCCTCTTCCTTGTTAGTCATTGCACGGAGCTTGCGCACAGCATTACGCATTGTCTTTGCGTAATAGTGGTTGTGAAGTGCCCGCTTCTCTGTCTGGCGGATTCTCTTCACGGATGATTTGTGATTTGCCATTTTTTTAATTGTTTAATTGTTAATTTAAAGCTTATGGGTCTTACACCGCTATGGTTGCCCTGGGCGGGCTTCTGCCTTCAGCACCTGGCTGTTGGCCTTCTGCCCTCTACCACCTTTCCCAGTTGCCTGGTAGCACTTGGCTGTGCAGATGATAGATTTAATGGAAGTAGTCCGTAGGAGAGTCGAACTCCTCTTTAGAGAATGAAAATCTCTCGTCCTAACCGATAGACGAACGGACCGTTTTCGCAAAATGCGGGTGCAAAGGTACTGTAATTTTTCCAATTGGCAAAATTTTCTTAAGGAAAAATAATATTTTAGGGCAAAAATGATTAACTTTGCACCGTATGTTGACGAAAACTCAGGCCATTGTGCTGCATTCTCTCAAGTATGGTGAGTCGCGACTCATTGTCGATATGTTCACCCGAAGTCATGGACGCCTGTCGTTCATCGTCAACATTCCTAAGTCTGCCAAGTCGAAGGTAAAGATACAGCTGTTCCAACCGTTAACGGTATTGGAGATAGAGAGCGATGTACGTCCAAAGGTCCAGCTTCAGAAGCTGAAGGATGTGCGGTTGGCCTCTCCCTTTGTCTCCATCCCCTTTGAGCCCGACAAACTATCCATTTCGCTTTTCGTTGCAGAGTTCTTGTATTACGCCCTTCGCTCCGAGCAGCAGAATGCCTTGCTATTTGACTATGTTATTAACAGCATCCAGTGGCTTGACGGACAGGAGGGGAGTATTGCCAACTTCCATCTGGTGTTTCTGATGCGTTTAAGCCGTTTCCTCGGCTTTTATCCCAATTTGGATGATTATGTCTCTGGCGACTATTTCGATCTTCGTGAGAGTGTCTTCTGTCCCACAGCGCCTGCTCATCATGATTTCCTGCATCCCGACGAGGCAGAGAAGATACAGCTGATGATGCGCATGGATTTCCCAACGATGTATCTTTTCCGCATGTCTCATGAGGAGCGCAACCGCCTTTTGGAGGTAGCCCTGACCTATTACCGACTTCATCTGACGGACTTTCCGCCACTTAAATCCGTCTCGGTATTAAAAGAGCTGTATCAGTAACAAAAGTAAAACAACTTGTTTTACCTTCAAAGGAGGCATCCCTTACGACTGTTCAGACGTCATCTACGACAGTAAAACAAGTTGTTTTACTTTAAGGGGTGACTTCTCTTAGATACAAACGAGCGGTGCTTTCGGAAGGAAGGCACCGCTCGTTGAATTAAAAACTCTGTTTATGAAACCCTTATGAGAAGAACTTAATAGTTCCTTGTATAGGCTCGGTATTATCAATGGGAGCGTTGCCGGCGTCTGATGACGTGTCCTCACCAGAGGCCTGACTGTTGATGCTATCAAGAATCTCGCGAGTGCGCTTGTAGGTAGGTGTCTGTTCTACGGCTGAGATCACGTCGTCGTTGTCAAGGTCTTCTGGACGGAAGAGATAGATGTTAGGACGGCGCTTGTAGCGCTTGGTAGTGCCCTCGCCACCATAGTAGCGGTTACGACGATCCTGGCGCTCTGCAGCTCTTTCCTGTTCGGCAGCGATGCGGTTGAGTTCTTCCTGGCTCTGTTTCTTCAGATGACTGTTCATGCCATCGACATTCTCGATGCCGAAACCGGTGGCGAGGATGGTGACTTTCACTTTCTTACCCAGTTCGAGGTCGGTTGCGAGTCCCCACTTGATTTCAAAGTCGTTGCCGAACTTCGCCATGAAGTCGTTTACATCGTTCATCTCTTCCATCATCAGCGACGACTGGCCGTCTTTCGAGCCGGCAAACGAGATGCTGAGAAGGATCTTCTTGGAGTTGAAGATATCGTTGTCGTTGAGCAACGGGGAGTTCAGGGCGTCGTCGATAGCCTTCTTCACGCGGCCTTCACCTTCACCATAGCCTGTGGACATGATGGCCACGCCACCGTCTTTCAGCACTGTTTTCACATCGTTGAAGTCGAGGTTGATGAGGCCGTGCACTGTGATAATCTCTGCGATGCTCTTGGCTGCCACGCTCAGGGTGTCGTCGGCCTTGCCGAAGGCATCGAGCACAGACAGTTCGGGATAGATCTCACGGAGTCGCTCATTGTTGATAACCAACAGGGCATCGACATGCTTCGACATCTCTTCAACACCGTCGAGGGCCTGATCGATCTTGCGGTCACCCTCGAAACGGAAGGGGATGGTGACGATACCTACGGTCAGGATACCCAGTTCTTTCGATACCCGGGCGATAACAGGTGCAGCACCAGTGCCGGTGCCACCACCCATACCAGCAGTGATGAAGGTCATGCGAGTGCCATCGCTGAGCATATTGCGAATGTCCTCCAGGCTCTCTTCTGCGGCTTCACGGGCTTTCTCGGGCTTATTGCCGGCACCGAGTCCCTCCTTTCCAAGTTGGAGGTGTACCGGTACGGGTGAGTCGTTGAGTGCCTGGTTGTCTGTGTTGCAGAGTACAAACGTGACATCGTGGATGCCTTCGCGGTACATGTGGTTGACGGCATTGCCGCCTCCGCCTCCTACACCAATTACCTTAATGATGCTGTGCTCCTTCTCCGGTGCTCCGAAGTCAAGGATCTGTATGTTATTGTTACTATCACTCATAACTATTTGCTTTTGTCGTTATTCTCTTGTTTCTCTTATTATTCATCCTCAACGATAGACTTACCGAACTGCTTGATGCCTTTCAGTGCCTTGTTCCAGAAGCTGTTTTCCTTACGGATGCGCTCCTCTTCCTCTTTCTGTCTCAGTTCTTCCTCTCGCTTGGCACGATCCTCTTCTTCCTGTTGGCGGCGGCGCTCCTCTTCTGCTGCCTTCTTCTCGGTGGCCGTGCGGATGACACCTGGAGGAGTCTCACCGGGTTGACGCGGCTGTCGGGAATCTACAGTTGCGGTAGAGGGTTGCTTGGGCGTGCTGAACAGGTCACCATTCTGATCGACAGGATTGCCGGCACAGTTGATGTCGCCCTTGACCAGAAGACCAAGTACGGTGTTCATCATGCCGTTGCGTGCCTTGATCAGTTCGTTGTTTGAGAGAATGGTCTGGGTGACGAACTTGGCCACACGGATCTTATCGATGTGCGTGTGGTTGGTGAACGCCTTCTCGATATTTGCCATATTCGAGCCGCCACCCGTCAGGATGATACCACCCAGCAGTTTGTCATAATACTCCGAAGGAATCTGGTACCATACGTTCTCGACAATCTCTTCCAGTCGGGCCTCGACAATCTCGATAAACTTACGGCTCTCGATCTGCCGCTCTGTGTCGATGGCGTATTTCAGGTCGTTGTCAATATCGCTGTTGTCTGTATAGGCTGAGGCATACTTGAGTTTCATGCGCTCAGCGTCAGACTCTTCCATCTGGAGGGTGGCAATGTCCTTGGTGATGTTGTTGCTGCCAAGGGGAATGACGGCAAGGTGGCGCAGGATATTCTTCGAGAAGACAGAGACCGTCGTCGTGTCCGACCCGATATCTACCAGAGCACAGCCTGAGCGCTTCTCTGCTTCGGTCAGAACACTGTCGGCCAGTGCCAGTGGAGCCAGATACATCTCCGCTACGTTGATGCCGGCTGTTTCAAAGCACTTGTTCAGGTTCTTATAGAAAGAGGTACGCTCCAGGATATTCAGGAAGTTTCCTTCCAGATGTGTGGCCTGGATACCCACGGGGTCAAGCTGTAGCTGACTGCCTACCTTATATTCCTGAACGGCTGCGTCGAGTATCTCCTGATCTGGATACTTCATGTTCCTGTTGGCATCCATCAACTCAATCACCATGTCCTGGGTGACGATTGTCTCGCTGGGGAGATCCTTGGCAATGACGTTTCTTACGCTGCGGATGGATTGTCCTCCAACACCTACATATACCTGAGTAACCTCAGTTTTGAGTTGATTCTCCAGTTTCTTAACGATGCTGGAGAGGCATTGGGCGGTCTTGTCGATGTTATAGACCACTCCCTTGCGGATGAATGAGGAAGAATCCTCCTTGACGACGGCCAATACCTGAATACTGCCGTCGAGATTCTTCTGACCCGCGATTCCGGTCATTTTTGATGACCCGAGTTCAATTGCTACGATAAATTCCTTTGCTGCCATCTCTTATGTATTTTGTTTTTTTCTTTTGCTTTTTTTGCAGATTATCTGATTGTCAAACTCTACGTTGATATAACTGTACTTGTTCCATCCGGCTTTGTTCAGTCCGTAAAGGTAGAACTTTCGTAACCGGTCCAGTTTCTTGTTAATATTGATAGGTGGGCCCAAGTAAATCACATGGTCGCCAACACGAGGGACAAGTTCCACCGAACCGTCGGCAAGAATGTTCATTTGTACCACCTGGTTCTTCCAGAACTTATCTCTCAGGATGTCGTTAGCCACCCTTGTCAGAGTGGTCTGGGCATATCTGCGGGTAATGTTGCCTGTTGCGATGACCTGATCGGTGACGAAGTGCGTCTCGGGCATCAGACTTCCGTGGGTATCTACATAGTAGTTCTCACCGTTGTCGGCCATCACTCTGGCCACAGGGATCCGTTGCTTGACATAGATGCATACATGCCCGCCTTGTGTCTTATAGCATTCCGCCTGATCGATAAACGGACTGTTCTTCAGGCATTCCTCGATCGTACGGACATTGATATCCGTCATAAACAGAGAGAGCGGATAGCACTTGTTCTGTGTCAAAATCCGTTTGATCTCCTCTGCTGTCATAAAGCCCTCGACGGCAGTCTGCTCCACATCGATCTTCACCTCCGTACAGATGGTTGTCCTCGCATCAGGCCTGTTGAATGCGGTGACAGCCAGCAGCAGGTAGGTGGCGATGATGATATCGCATACTACGAAAAGGGTTTTCTTCCAGTTGACGGACATAAGATTTATTTCTATTGTTGTAATTTACTATTTAGCACCTTCGTAATCTGTGGAACCTGATTGTCAAGGTCGCCAGCACCGAGCACGATGAGCACATCGAACTGGTGGCTCTTCACGAAATCAATGACATCTTCCTTGCGGATAAGTGATTTCTGAACACCGGGTTTCAGATGGTCATAGATGAGTTGCGACGTGACACCCTCTATAGGAAGCTCACGGGCAGGGTAGATCTCCGTAAGCACCACTTCATCCAACTGACTCAATGCCTCTGCGAAGTCTTTGTAGAAATCGCGGGTACGAGTATAGAGATGGGGCTGGAAGATGGCGGTGATATGCTTACCCTTATAGAGCTCACGGATACTCTTGGCACTCTGGTAGATCTCCTTGGGGTGGTGGGCATAGTCGCTGAGGAACACTAAACGATCGGTCTTGATCTTGAAATCGAAACGGCGATCTACACCTCTGTAGGTCTTCATGCCGTATTTCAATTCTTCCGCCGTACAGCCATTAAGTTGGGCCATAGCCATGGCAGCAATACCGTTTTCAATGTTGATAGGTATGGGCTGTCCTAATTGTATGCCGCTGATGCTCTCGATAGGCGAGATGAAGTCAAATGTTATCTCACCGTTTTCGATGCGGATGTTCTCTGCGTGAAAGTCTCCTTCGGTGAGACTGTAGTCATAACGGCGCACACCCGGCTGGAGATTCTCTTTCATCTCCAGATTGGTGTGGATGATCAATGCACCGCCCGGCTGTATCAGTTCGGTGTAGTGACGGAAGCTCTCCAGATAGGCCTCTTTGGTGCCATAGATATCCAGGTGATCGGGATCGGTCGATGTGATGACACTCATCCAAGGACGGAGCCAATGGAAACTGCGGTCAAACTCATCGGCCTCAATCACTACATAGTCTGATTCCGAGAGAATGTAGTTTGTGCCGTAGTTCTTGGAGATTCCTCCAAGGAAGGCATTGCAGTCAAGGTGACTATGGTGCATGATATGGGCGCACATCGTCGAGGTGGTTGTCTTACCATGTGTACCAGCCACGCAAAGTCCCTTATGAGCTTTAGTCAGTGTGCCAAGCACCTGTGCACGCTTCTGGATGTCGAAGCCGTTGGCACGGAAGAACTGGAGCTCTTGGTGATTCTCGGGAATGGCAGGTGTGTAGATGATGAGACATGCCTCTTTCTGCTTGCAGATATGGGGGATCTCGTCAAGGTTCTCCTCGTAGTGTATAAGCATGCCCTCCTTTTCCAACTGATGGGTCAGGTCAGATGGTGTCTTGTCGTAGCCGGCCACGACAAGTCCTTTTTTCAGGAAATAACGGGCGATGGCACTCATACCGATGCCGCCTGCTCCTATGAAATAGACTGCTTTGATATCTTTTATATTCATTTCGCTAATTTGATAACTTCTTTTGCAATGATTTCTGCCGAATCAGGGAGGGCTAGCTTCAATACGTTCTCACTGAGTGATTTCAGTTTGTCATTGTCTTTTACAGTGTTGATAGCCAGTTGCAGCAAGGTACCAGGGGCTTCAGAGTCCTTGACGTAGATGGCAGCGTCACGGGTAGAGAGCGCCAGGGCGTTCTTCGTCTGGTGGTCTTCTGCCACATTGGGACTCGGCACAAGAATGACGGGCTTGCCAATAAGACAGAACTCGGAGATACTGCTGGCACCTGCACGACTGATGACAAGGTCGGCAGCCTTATAGGCGGCTCCCATGTCGGTAATGAAGTCGGTGACTTTCAGGTTGGGAATATCTTGTCCCTTCAAACGGTCGGATATTTCAGCACTATAGTATTTGCCGGTCTGCCAGATGAACTGCACATCGGATGACTTGACGAGATCCAGATGCTGGAGCACACTCTCGTTGATGGTGCGAGCACCAAGACTGCCACCGACAAGGAGAATAGTCTTTTTGGTGGGATCGAGCCCAAAGGTCTTAATGGCCTCCTCCCTAGAGATGGCGGTATCAAGCAGATTCTGGCGGACAGGATTCCCTGTCAGAATAATCTTATCTGCAGGGAAATACCGATCCATACCTTCGTAGGCTACGCAAATCTTATCGGCTTTTCTGGAGAAATTCTTGTTGGCCAGACCAGCATAGCTGTTTTGTTCTTGAAGCAGTGTAGGTATGCCTATGCCATGGGCCGCACCTAAGGCAGCAGCGCTGGCATAACCGCCAACACCCACAGCCACGTCGGGCTTGAAGTCATACAGCAGTTTCTTTGCCATCCACTTGCTCTTGAGGTAGTCAATAGCCACACCGATATTGGCAAGTTTCCATAGCGGACGGTAAAAACCTCTGATAGGCAGACCCTTGATGTCATAACCAGCAGCAGGTACCCGCTGCATTTCCATGCGCCCCAAAGCTCCTATGAATAGGATTTTGGCATCTGGCTGCAACGCTTTGATGGCGTTAGCAATCGAGATGGCTGGGAAGATGTGACCACCTGTCCCTCCTCCGCTGATAACGACTCTAATCTCCTTATTCATACCTTATTTTTTTAATTGCGTGCAAAATTACTAATTATATTTCTTATACTGCCATTTTTGCTGCTCTTTTTTTCGCAGAACGGCTCACACTTAAGATGGCACCAATATAGGCGCAGTTAATGATGGTCGAGGTACCGCCTTTACTGATGAGGGGAAGCGGCTGACCCGTGACGGGTGCTATACCCACTGCCACAAGCATATTGAAGCTGGCCTGAACAACCAAGAGCAGTGCCAGACCCATGGCCAGGAAAGCCGGGAAGTTGTTCTCGCAACGGCTGGCAATACGAGCTGTCCTATAGAGTAGTACGATGTAGAGTAACACCACAAACGACGCTCCAATAATACCCAGTTCCTCGATGACGATAGCGAAGATGAAGTCGGAGAAGGCTTGGGAGAGGAAATCTCGCTCCACCGACTGGCCAGGCCCTTTTCCGATGATATTGCTCGATACGATGGCAATATTGGCGTGAGCCACCTGTGCATCCTTGTCAAGGTCATATTCATCAGGTGCAATATCTTTCTTGTCCAGATGTTTGACGATACGGTTGCGCCAGGTGACGAAACGGTGGAAGACTCCTCCGCCCTTGATGACTTTCGTGTCAGTTTCCCCATTTACAACTTCTGTGGTCTGTTTAGTGTCTTCCTGATTGGCCCCAATACTGCCTATGGTAAGCACGAGCGTCAGGAAGAGAGCGACTAAGAATGCACAAGCTCCAAGAAGTTTACCCAACTGTGTCATCGGAACGCGTCCGATAAACATCATCATGAAGATAACGGCAAAGAGCAACGCTGCTGTTGACAGGTTCTCTATACCGATCAGTGCTGTCGTGGGGACGACAATCATCAGGATATACTTGAAGGCCTTTTTGTCGGCTCCTTCCTCCCGTTGCATGGCACTGAGAATCTGGGCGGTGATTAACACCATGGTTCCCTTGGCAATCTCCGACGGCTGGAAGGTGATGCCGCCGGGAAGTGATATCACTCGGTTGGCACCGTTGATGGATTCTCCACCGACCAGCACCCAGAGCAGGGTAATACCCGAAATGATCAACAAGAAGGGTGTCATCAGCTTAAAGTATCTGCATGGGATGTTGAGTGTGAACACAGCCACTACTGCACCGACAATGATGGTGATGGTATGGAAGGCTATCGGACCTACATAGTTCTGGCTCTTATACGTCAAGTTACTCGAAGCCGAAAAGACTTCGACAATACTGATCATACAGAGGAAGAAGAAAACCATCCAGATGACCTTGTCTCCCTTGAAGATGTTCCCTATCTTATTGTTCATAAGTTTCTTGCCAGTTCCTTGAATTGTTCACCTCGGTCCTCCATATTCTTGAAGAGGTCGAACGAAGCACAGCAGGGAGAAAGCAATACTGTCTCACCAGGTTTTGCCATCTCATAGCAGGCCTCCATACACGCTTTCATCGAGTGTGTATCTCTCACCGGAATGCCCATGTTATCGAAGTTGTCGTGCAACTTCTGATTGTCTGCACCGAGATATACGATGCCAGAGCATTTCTCCTTGATAAGTGGTTTAATTGGACCGTAGTCATTGCCCTTGTCTTTGCCCCCGATAATGAGGATAACCTTTGTCTTCATGGCTTCCAGTGCATACCAGCATGCATCAACATTGGTGGCTTTTGAGTCGTTGATATACTGTACGCCTCTCACCATACAAACTTTTTCCAAACGGTGCTCAACACCGGGGAAGTCGCTCAGACTCTTGCGGATATCTTCTTTCTTGATACCGGCAACATTAGAGGCGATACCGGCAGCGAGGGAATTGTATATATTATGCTTGCCCGTCAGACTGAGACTCTCTTGTTCCATGTTAAACGGCTCGGGCTTCTCAATCTTGTACTGTCCTTCCTCTATATAGCCAATGACACCTTTCTCTTTCAGTTCAGAGAAAGGATACTGTATGGCTTTGATGTCGTATTTCTCCAGTTCTCTCTTGATGATGGGGTCGTCGGCCCAGTAGATGAAGGCATCTTGTGGCGTCTGGTTCTGGATGATACGCATCTTGGCATCCACATAGTTCTGCATCTCAAAGTTATACCGGTCAAGGTGATCGGGCGTGATGTTCAGCAAAATGGCAATGTTTGCACGGAAGTCGTACATGTTATCCAGTTGGAATGAGCTAAGTTCGATAATGTAATAGTCGTGTGGATCCTCGGCTACCTGGAGGGCCAGTGAGTTTCCGATGTTACCTGCAAGTCCTGCATCATAACCCGCCTCCTTGAAGATATGGTATATCAGAGAGGTTGTGGTGGTCTTACCGTTCGAACCGGTAATACAGATCATCTTCGAGTTGGTATAGCGCCCTGCAAACTCAATCTCACTGATGATATGAATACCTTTCTCAATAGCCTTCTTTACCATAGGAGCCGTTTCGGGGATACCCGGACTCTTGATGATCTCGTCGGCATTGAGAATCTTTTCCTCAGTATGTTGTCCTTCTTCCCATTCAATCTGTCGGTCATCCAACATTTTTTTGTACTTATCGGCAATCTTCGACATGTCTGATACAAACACGTCGAAACCTTCTTTCTTGGCAAGGACGGCAGCACCGGCTCCGCTCTCTCCTGCTCCTAATATAACGATTCTCTTTTTCATCTTTTATCTCATCTTTAATGTTATGATGGTTAATGCTGCCAGGATAATGCTGGTAATCCAAAAACGGATGGTAATCTTCGACTCATGGAACGGACGGTGGGGCCAGCTCTTCAGGATGTAGGTGCTGGTGGCGTCCAACTGGGAGTCGAGTTTACGGAAGGTGTCGTGTATAGGAGTGGCCCGGAACACACGGACACGCTTGCCCTTCCGCTTTTGTATCTTGAACCACTGGGTCTGTATGATCACACTCAGACTCTCCATGAAGAAGATACCGCAGAGGATGGGCAGCAGCAGCTCTTTGTGGATAATCACGGCACAAACACCGATGATACCGCCAATGGTCAACGAGCCGGTGTCGCCCATAAACACCTGGGCAGGGAAAGCGTTGTACCAGAGGAAACCTATCATTGCTCCTACAAAGGCACAGAGGAAGATGACCAGCTCCTCAGAGTGGGGGATATACATGATATCGAAATACGAGGCATAACCGATGTGGGATGAAACATAGGCCAAGATACCTAATGCTACGCCAATGATGGCGGAATTACCTGCACACATACCATCCATGCCGTCGTTGAGGTTGGCACCATTCGATACCGCCGTCACAACAAAAATGGTCATCAGCACAAAGATTATCCATCCTGCAGCTACCTTGTACTTACCACAGAAACTCATGATTGCTGAGTAGTTCAGGTTGTGGTTCTTGACAAATGGGATGGTAGTCTGCAGCGATTTTACCGCCTCCTTCTTGTGTTTGATAACAATCTCCTGGTTTTGTATGGGTTCATTCAGACTCTCTCGAACCACGACATCCGGACTAAGCCAGAGTGTCAGTCCGACGATAAAGCCGATGCTGACCTGACCTATGATTTTGTATTTGCCCTTCAGTCCTTCTTTATTACGCCTGAATATCTTGATATAGTCATCGAGGAATCCGAGGAATCCGAGCCAGATGGTGGTGATGATCATCAGGAGCAGATAGGTATTAAGAATGCGTCCCAATAGGATGACTGGTATGAGAATGCTCACGATGATGATGACACCACCCATTGTGGGCACGCCCTTTTTCTCCACTCCGAACGGGTCGATGCTTGGATCACGCTCGGTCTCGAAGATTTTCTTTCGTTTCATCCACTTGATGAACCGTTCTCCGAACCAGGCCGATATCAACAACGAGAAGATGAGTGTCAGCAAGGCGCGGAATGATATATATGACCACATGTGTGACCCTGGAATATCATATTGCCCGAGAAAACGGAAAAGGTAGTATAACATCTTTCTTTGGAGTTTGTTTGTTGAAGTTTGATTCAGGAACTATGAGTTGAAGATCTCACGCACGACTTCCTTGTCGTCGAAGTGGTGTTTCACACCTTGTATCTCCTGATAATCCTCATGTCCCTTGCCTGCTATGAGAATAACGTCGCCTTTTTCTGCCATCATACAGGCAGCGCGGATGGCTTCACGACGGTCAACGATACTGATCACCTTCTTCATCTGCTTTTGATCAAGACCTGCCAGCATATCATTGATAATATCCTCTGGCTCCTCAAAACGGGGATTGTCACTCGTGATGATGACCCGATCGCTCTGCTTCACTGCCTCCTGAGCCATCAGCGGTCGTTTGCCCTTGTCACGATTGCCACCTGCTCCGCAGACGGTAATAACCTTTCCCTTCCCTTCAAGCACTTCGTGAATGGCATTGAGCACATTTTCAAGAGCATCGGGAGTATGGGCGTAATCGACGATAGCTGTATAGCCCTCTGACGAGCGGATGGGGTCCAAACGACCATTCACACTTTTCAGTGTACTAAGGATGACGAGGATATCCTCGGGCTTCTTTCCCAGCATCACGGCAGTGCCATAGACAGCGAGCAGGTTGCTCACGTTAAACTTACCGATAAACTGCACGCCAACCTCTTTGCCGTTGATGTCGAGATACATCCCTTCGAAATGACACTCGATGATCTTTGCCTTATAGTCTGCCATCGTCCGGGTGGAGTAGGTCTTAACCAATGCTTTACAGTTCTGAACCATCACAGCTCCGTTTTTGTCGTCGGCATTGATGATGGCAAAGGCGTCTTTGTCGAGTCCGTCAAAGAAGGCTTTCTTTGCATCTCTGTAGTTCTCGAAGGTGCCATGGTAGTCCAGATGGTCACGTGTCAGGTTGGTAAAGATACCTCCAGCAAACCGAAGTCCGCCAATACGTTTCTGGGCGATAGCATGGCTTGAGCACTCCATGAAGGCATACTCGCAACCAGCCTCCACCATCTGAGAGAGCAGACGGTTCAGTTCTACGGGGTCTGGCGTCGTGTGGTCTGCCGGAATCACCTCATCCTCTATGTAGTTGCAGACTGTGGACAGCAGACCGCACTTGTGACCGAACTTACGGAACATATTATATAATAAGGTGGCGATGGTGGTCTTGCCATTGGTGCCTGTCACACCAACCAGTTTCAGTTGTCTTGAAGGATCGCCATAGAACTGTGTGGCAACCTCTCCAACCCAGTCCTCTGTTGATTCCACAGCGATATAGGTGACTCCAGGGGTGCGCTTGGTGGGAAGACTCTCGCACAGGATAGCGGTAGCTCCCTGTTCGATGGCCTTGTTGATAAACCGGTGTCCGTCGGTCTGAGTACCTGGGACAGCTATGAAGAGATGGTCTGCCTCGATACGACGGGAATCGATGTTGACACCTTTAATCTCTACCTCGTCATCGCCAATTAAGTTCAGAACTTCTACATTCTTCAGTAACTCGTTTAACTTCATATGCTTCTTCTTTTTAGTTGTCTAATACCAATTCGCATACCATGCCTTGTCTGACTGCCGTACCGGCATAGATGCTTTGTGACTTTACCTTGCCCCGGCCTCTTACCTTGGCCTTCACACCTATATTTTCTAACAGGAAAACGGCATCTCTTGCTCCCATGCCAGTCACATCGGGAACGAGTCCCTTGCCTGTTTTGGATTGTGAGAGAACTACGTTGTTCCTGTTGTTTGTTGCCTTGCCCCAGATGGGATTTCCTTCTGTGTATGAACCGTTCCAAGTGTTGTTTGTCTTCACGCCCAACTGGTTCAGCACATAATGAGCAGCAACCATGTCGCCTCCCTTGACATCGGGAATGATGACTGATGTGGTATCATGGGCGTCATCCACACTACGTTTCAGACTCTGGGCCATCACACCTTCTGAGATATGGTGGAACACAACCCCCGACATACCACCACCAGAAGCAGGTAATCCTGACTTCTTCAGACAGACGATACAGGTATAGCGAGGATTGTCGGCAGGGAAATATCCGGCAAACGAGAGCCAGTAGCGGGTTGTCCCTGAATGGTAACTACCATATTGGTCTGCTACCTGGGCAGTACCCGTCTTACCAGCCACCTTAAATGACTTGGAACCGGCCTTGCGCCCCAGGCCCTGGCTCACCACATGTTCAAGGATGGTTTGCATCATCTTGATGGTTGCTGGTTTGGCGATATTCTCTTTGAGCACCACAGGCTCATATTCCTTTACCACTTGCCCGTCTTTCATCAACTGCTTGACAAAGCGGGGCTGCATCATCTTGCCATCGTTGGCAATGGCATTGTAGAAAGCCACTGTATTAATTGGGGCAATCTGCGTCTCATAACCGATACTCATCCACGGCAAGGTGGTCTTACTCCAATATTTGGCTCGATCGTTTGTCTTGGTGTCTGGCATACGGATATAAGGTGGATGATAGCCTACCAGGGGCAACTTCAGGTCTTCATGGATACCTACTCGATATAGTCCCTGTACGTATCTCGTCGGATTACTGCCATAGAACTTGTCGATAACATAACTGACACCAATGTTCGAGCTGACTTCCAGAGCACGTGCCACATTGATATCCTGATAGCCGCCACGACGCCAGTTGTGGTCCTTCATCGGACGTCCGTGCATCTCCATCACACCACTACCCGTGTGGATCACGAAACTGGTGTCATTGGGAATGACACCGTCGTCGAGAGCTACGAGGAAGGAGGCCACTTTGAATACTGAGCCTGGCTCACAGCGGTAGCTGATGGCATTGTTCACCATTTCATAGTACTCTCCGTCAGAAGCCCGTTGCATGTTCACGATGGCCTTTACATCGCCAGTTTTAACTTCCATCAGTATGGCTACACCCATCTCACCGTTGATTTCCTTCAGTTCCTCGATGACGGCTCGTTCTGCCAGGTCCTGCATACTTACATCAATGGTGGTCACGATATCATAGCCGTCGACAGGATTCAAGACGGGAATGTCCATATATTTGTTCAGCACTTTACGTCTGTGCATCAGACCGTTAGTGCCTCGCAACTCTTTGTCGAATGCCAGTTCCAGACCATTCTTGGCACTGTCGATCTCACCAAACAAATCACCGATGGTACGTCTGGCCAAGGTTGTGAAGGGCTTACGACGGGCATTATACTGCTCCCAATGGAAACCTCCTTTATAAATAGGCTCTTTAAAGATCGGCAGTTTGTGTACCTCGCAGAAGGTGTTGTAGTCTATGCGGCGTGGCCAGATGGGCCAATGGCGGGCTCCAACAGAACCATTCTTCTGAACCTTTTTCATACCTTCCAAGAGGTGGGCTTTAAATTCACTGGCCGACTTTGATGGGAATATCTGGTTCAACTCGTAGCAGATACTGTCGATCTTCTCTGCCCAGAGAGAGTCGTGGCGGAGGCTGCTGACAGAATCCGCAGTACCAGCCTGGAAGTCCATGAAAATTTTGTATTCGGGGATACTGCTTGCCATCAGCTGACCATCGCAGCTGAGAATGTTCCCTCGGTTAGGTTTCACGCTTACGCTGTCTCGCTTCAGACGGTCGGCTACCTGAGTCCAGTAGTCCTTCTTGACAGTCATGATATACATGGCCTTACCAACAACGGCAACTCCCAACAGTGTCAGCACTACTGCGATGGCGAAGTAGCGTGGCATGACCTTATCATTCTTGAACTTACTCATCCCGTCTCTATTTATTCTGGTATATTTATTATATAAGGTGGTTTGTCGGCAATATGCAGCAGACTGTCCTTGTTCTGTTTCAGGGCGTCGAGCACATGACTCTCTCTGCATTTCTCTGTCAGCGTACTGGAACTGGAGAGGGCTTTATACTTGGCATCGAGCAACTCTTTTTCCAGTTTGTCTATCGCAAGCAGATCCTGTTGGCACTGATATCGTATGGCTACATAGGCGATACAGAATGCAACCAGTAAGACGAAAAGCCAAATCTGGCGTCGCACCATGTCGGCAGTCAGGAAGTCTCCACCGAGAATGGTTCGCAGAGTCAGGGTAGGCGTCAGCTTCGGATCCTCCTCCTTTGCCTTTTCCTTAATCAGCTGGATGGTCTTCTTGGCCTGCTCCTTCATCTCGGCAGCCTCTTCTTTCAGGCTGACCTCTTCATTCTGAACGGCTGGCTCCTCTGTGACCGTCTCCTGAATCTCTAATTCTATGTTGTCTTTTTTACTCATTACTTTTCACTTTTTCCGCAATCCTCAGTTTGGCACTCCGACTTCTTGGATTCTGCTGCTGTTCCTCCTCATTGGGGGTGATGATCTTCTCCCCGACCTGCTTGAAAGGGGCTTCCACCCGTCCGAAGAAGTCTTGTTTTACCTTTCCCTCTGCATTACCGGCTTTCATGAAGTTCTTCACGATGCGGTCTTCCAGAGAGTGGTAGGTGATGACTGAGAGTCGGCCTCCATCCCGAAGCACTTCTCTTGCACCGTTCAGCATGTCCTTCAGGGCATCCATCTCGTGATTGACCTCGATGCGAAGTGCCTGAAACAGTTTGGCAGTATCTTTTTTCTCTCTCGTTTTCGGTAGCAGGTCCTCAGTGATCCTCAGCAGGTCGCCAGTTGTCTCGATAGACTTCTCGTTTCTGGACTTCACAACCGTATTCGCGATTTTTCGTGCATTCTTCAACTCTCCATAGACATAGAAGACATCAGCCAACTGCTCTTCGCTGTAGTTGTTCAGGATGTCAGCCGCAGTCATACCTGCCCTTTTGTTCATCCGCATGTCGAGAGGTACATCGAAACGAAAGGAGAAACCTCGTGTCTCATCGTCGAAATGATGACTGGATACCCCAAGGTCGGCAAGCAGACCGTCTATTTGTTCTACTTCATAGTAGCGCATCCAGTTGCGCAGATATCTGAAGTTACTTCTGACGAAGGTGAACCTGTTGTCCTCCGGTATGTTTCCTTCTGCATCCTCGTCCTGGTCGAAACTATAAAGGTGCCCCTTCTTTCCAAGCCTCTTCAGGATCTCCTTGCTATGTCCGCCACCACCGAAAGTCACATCTACATAAACACCGTCGGGCTTGATGTCAAGCCCGTCGATGCTCTCCCGAAGGAGTACTGGAATATGATATGTTTCGACGGTCGTCATCATACCTCTTCTGTCGCGTTCATGATATTCTCAAACTCTTGTCCGAACTCTTCATCAGTTTTGAGCGTCTGTTTCAGATTCTTGGGCGACCAGATCTCAATCGTGTCATCCATACCGATGAATTGGATGTCTTGGTCGATCTCAGCCGCTTTCAGTAGTCTTTTGGAGATCAGGAAACGACCATTGCCGTCGAGACTAACCACTTCTGCCTCTGATACAAACTGACGGAACATCTGCTGATGGACAGGTTTCCAGGTACGAAGTTGGTTCTTCAGCATGTCCAACCGCTCATTCCATACGCTTTCAGGATAGAGCACCAGACATTTCTGGAAGACGTCTCTGCGAAGCACCAGCACTTCCTCGCCCTGTGCCTGCAACACCTTGCGGAAAATGGCTGGAAGGAAGGCTCTTCCCTTCACATCAGTCTTGGCTTCTATATTACCTAAAAAACGCATGCGTTCATCTCTTTTAAAAGTTCAGGTGCAAAGATAGGTATTTTTCCCCACTTTCCACCACAATTCCCCACTATTTTTTAAATTTAACTTTAATTTGCTAATTTCGTCATTTCTGGGATTACAAATGGTATGTGAGAGTAGCACACAACAATAATTTTTGTGCAAAAATTCCCCGCTTGATGTTTGGTGGTTTCGATATTTTGGTGTAACTTTGCCCCCTGTTAGAAAGAGAGAATGGCAACAGTAACAGAAAAGACCATCGACATTGACCAGATCCTGAAAGGAAAACTGGGTGCTAAGGCTAAGTTTGTACCAAAGTTCTTGGTCAACTGGCTCAAGCGCACTGTCCATGAGGATCAGGTGAACGCCTTCCTTTGGGAAAGTCGTGACAAGGTAGGTGTGGAATGGCTTGAAGAGTGCGTCAGATATCTGGATATGACACTCGAGATTGAGGGTAAGGAGAATCTGCCCGACCCTCAGGATGGGCGTTTCTATACTTTTGTCAGCAATCATCCTCTTGGAGGTGAGGACGGGGTCGCTCTGGGTGCCATCATCGGGCGTCATTACGATGGGCGTTTCCGTTATCTGGTCAATGACTTGTTGATGAATCTCCCAGGACTGGCTCCTGTCTGCATTCCCATTAACAAGACGGGTAGTCAGAGTCGTAATTTCCCAGCAATGGTGGAGGCGGGATTCCAAAGCGATAACCACATGCTGATGTTCCCTGCAGGCCTCTGCTCTCGTAAGAAGAATGGTGAAATCCGAGATATCCCCTGGACAAAGACGTTCGTCTCGAAAAGTGTTGAGTATCAGCGCGATGTGGTGCCCATTCATTTCGGAGGACAGAATTCGGATTTCTTCTACCGTCTGGCTAACTTCTCCGACCGTTTCCTACCTTTCAACCTGGCGATGATGTATCTGGTTGACGAGATGTACAAGAATGTTCACAAGACGTTTCGTGTGGCCATCGGGAAACCCATTCCCTGGCAAACTTTCGACAAGAGCCGCAAGCCTGTTGAGTGGGCACAATATGTCAAGGATCAAATATATACCCTATAAGAAAACTTAATACAACCAATAACAGAACTGATGGAACAAGAGATTATCCAACCCATTGACAGAGAGATTCTCAAGAGCGAATTGACTCCTGAGCGCCAATTGAGAATGACGAACAAAAGTCATAACGAGATCTATGTCATTACTGCCCATAACGCACCCAACGTGATGAAGGAGATAGGACGTCTGCGTGAGGTTGTCTTTCGTGAAGCAGGTGGCGGTACTGGTAAGGATATGGATATCGACGAGTTTGATATCTGCGAGAACTGTTACAAGCAGTTGATTGTCTGGAACCCTGAGGCTGAGGAGATCATTGGTGGTTACCGCTATCTGGAAGGCACAGCATGGGATATGGACGATCAGGGTCAACCAATCCTAGCCACCAGTCACATGTTCCATTTCTCTGAGAAGTTCCTGAAGGAGTATCAGCCCTATACCATCGAACTGGGTCGTTCGTTCGTATCGCTTCCTTATCAGAGTTCCCGCATGGGAGCCAAGAGCCTCTTTGCATTGGATAACCTCTGGGATGGTTTGGGAGCTCTGACGGTTATCAAACCCAATGTAAGGTATTTCTTTGGAAAGATGACAATGTACCCCTCGTATATTCGCAAGGGTCGCGATATGATACTCTACTTCCTGAAGAAGTATTTCGATGATAAGGAACAGCTGATTATACCGATGAAACCGCTGAAATTGGAGTCGGATCCTGCTGAATTGGAGAAGATTTTTACTGGTCACAACTTCAAGGAAGACTATCGCATCCTGAATGCCGAAGTCCGTAAGTTGGGCTACAATATTCCCCCATTGGTCAATGCCTATATGAACCTCTCGCCCACCATGAAACTGTTTGGTACGGCCATCAACTATGGTTTTGGCGATGTGGAGGAGACGGGTATTCTGATTGCTATGGAGGAAATCTTCGAAGAGAAGCGCGTGCGCCACATCGATTCCTTTATCAAGGATCATCCTGAGGCCCTCAAGATAACTAGTGGTGCCAACAATGTAATCTATAAGGAGCACTAAAGTGCGCCTTAATACGCACTCGATTCTTAAATAATCTTAATTATCTGAACTTTCATGCAAGGTTTTTCATTTTTGCAGTTTTATCTATAGAATCAATGAACTTAAAAGCTATGGTTATGAAAGTAAAAGTGATAGCAATGCTGTTGGTAGCTACAGTCGGACTATTGACCAGTTGTAGTAAGGATGATGATACGAAGGATCCGGTTATTTGCCCGGTTGTTTTACCCGATGATAATGGTGTTATCGAGAGAGACCCGACACCAGTTAGTTTGACTCTGTTTAATCAATATACCATCGGCTATGGTTGGCGTGAGGCTGAGACCCACGAAATGAATGACGATGGAACCTATCAAAAGCGAAACTATTGGGAAGGCATGGAAGGTGCTGGCCCTGAAAGATATGAATTTGGCGAAGGTACGGTTACTTGTTATGTCTATATAGATGCTCTGCCAGCAGATGGTTTTTATAAAAGGTCTCTGCGATATGATGAGACAACGGGGGAAGTGTTTTTTGATGAAAACAAAATCTTTACCGTACTTTCTGCTAATGAACAGGAAATCCGTGTCGTGAAGTTGGGTGGCCTCAGAGGAGATAATCATGGAGGCATGAAACAGATTTTCCTTTATGTGGTGCTTCGCAGAATGACGGATGAGCAACTGCAGGAGACCCGCGATACTTATACCACTAATTTAGATGAGATTATGCCATGAAGACGAAGGTTTATCTTGGAGTTTTGTTAGGCATGATGCTCATGGCGTCTTGTTCAGAAGATACCAGTGCCATAGATGATTTGAAAAATGCAGAAGACCAATTGTTGGCTATGGGTCTCTATGAAGGTGAGTGGCGAACGGGTACAAGGAGTACTGTAATAGGTAAAGGAAATTTGGCGGTGAAATCTGACCTTATGGAATTTGTTTTACCAGAGGAGTGGATCTTCTCACTTCTGAAAAGCAGACAGGAATCATATAATAGGTTGGATGATCTTTATTCTGATGATCCTTTTTATTCGTCATCTTCCGCACCTCAGTTTCATGGTGTTGTTCAATTTATACATTATACTTGGCAAGGGATTTCTAAAGAGGCAAGTTATGCGCAAATGGAAAATGTAGAGACCCGCTTTGACCCAGTTACAGATGATGTTTATTCATTTACTATGACCGTAGATGACACGCTTTATCGAGTTGATTTAATGCTAATTGGCAAAGCAACCTCTATATTCGATTTGAATACTAGGATGTGGACAATTATGATACCGTATAGTGAAATTGCGGTAATAAATCTCAAAACCCATCAAACAATTGATGAGTTTGTTGAGGAGATGCCCATGTTAGTGTTCAATACTACTAAGAAAATCATTTAAGACTTACCGTGGTGGAGACCGAGAGGCAACTGCTCGACGCTATATACAGAGGCGATCGTCAGGCGTTGCGACGCCTTTACGACAGATACTCTGCTTATGTCATGGCCATCAGTCTGCGATATATCCATGATCGTGAAGACGCTAAGGACATGGTGCAAGACAGTTTCGTGAAGATCCTGAAAAGCGTCGCCACTTTCGATTATCGGGGAGAGGGATCGCTGAAGAGTTGGGTGGCGAAGGTGGTGATGAATCAGGCCATCGACTGGGTCACCACCCATGAACGGATGCATCTGGTGATTCAGCGACCAGCAGAAATGCCCGAATTCATCGACGAGGAACCGCCTGATATACAGAAAATACCGCCCGACATTCTCAACGGGATGATAGGACGACTGCCTGCAGGGTTCAGACTGGTACTGAACCTCCACGTATTCGAAAAACTCTCGCATCGGGAAATCGCCCAAAGGTTAGGCATCAAGGAATCATCCTCTGCCTCCCAGTTCTCCAGGGCGAAAATACTACTCAAGAAGATGATTGACGATTATTTAAACTCACAAGGAATATGAAACAAGAAGATTGGACCCAACAGCTCCGCGATAAGCTGGCAGACTACGAAGAGTCTGTTCCAGACGATCTGTGGGCTGGCATCGAGGCTCGCTTGAATGAAGAGCCTGGAAAGCGCCAGTCTGCTCGCACTATTCCTTTGTGGGGTAGGTGGGCAGTAGCTGCGTCCCTTGTTGGATTGCTGCTTGGTGGTGGTTACCTGTTGTGGACTAATGATAGCCAAAGCGCTTCAATAGCAGATGCCTCTGTGGAGACAACGAAGCGAAAAATACCGATGAAATCGGAGAAAAACGGCCCTTCTCAGACAAATAAGGATGAGGTAAAGACGGATGAGATTTCTATTCAGGACCTGGTTTCTGATTCTGAGCCATCGACAGCTCAGGAGACTCCGACTCAACCTGAATCCCCTCAGACTTTTGTTCAACCTGATGCACCCCAGCCTCAACCTGAACAGCCTCAAGCTGAACCTGAGAGAACCCCCAAACCTGAAACAACGCTTCCTGAACAGAGAGAAACGGAAAAAGTGATTCGCGAACTCGATGCCAAGATTGCCGAGGCCAAGCGTCGGAAGCATCAGGGCACCAGTTTCAGTCTCTTTGCCTCTAACGATTTGGGTTCTTGGTCGAATAGGAATGGGGTGCTGATGAGTCCGAATCAGTTGGCGAACTACGATTACTCCCTCATTCAGGCTTCAACCCGTCAGGGCGATATAGTCTATCTCTATAACTACGAGGAGCGCCAGAAACACTATCAGCCCATATCCTTTGGTCTGACGACAAAAATCCCCATTTCATCGAAGATTTCTCTCTCCTCTGGTATCGTCTATACACGTTTGCGTTCCGACTTTACCAACATCGTCAATGGCTATGAGCTGGAGAAGCAACAGACACTTTATTATCTGGGCATTCCCTTGAGTGCTCAGTATCTGCTTTGGGGCTATAAGGGCTTGAAAGTCTATGCCACTGCTGGTGGTCAGGTGGACTTCTGTCTGGAGGCAAAGATGATATCTGGTGGTACTGATATTCCTTATGACAAGGACCGGGCTCAGTTCAGTATGCAGGGCGCTTTAGGTCTGCAGTACGACATCATCCCTCAACTGGGCATCTATGCAGAGCCAGGTGTGAAATACTACTTCAATAATGGTAGCAAGGTACGTAATTTCTTCAAGGATAAACCTACCAACTTCAACTTGCAGTTGGGCTTGCGCCTGAACCTGTAATCACTTGACAATCAGCTGAAGACCAATGCCCCTGACGGTCTTCAGCTCTATTTTTGGCTCGTTGGCCAGCAACTTACGGAGCTTGTTGACGAAGACGTCGAGCGAACGGCTGGCGAAGTAGTCGTCCTCGGTATTCCAGAAACGGCTGAGGATGGCCTCTCTGCGCACTACATTGTTCTTGTTTTCAGCAAGTAACTGCAGGATCTGGGCCTCACGCTGGGTGATGGTCTGAGCCTCGTTGGTATCGTCGTTTCGCAAGGTGGCATGGTCTGCATCGAGGGTGTATTTCCCCAGTTTATAGTGGCTGGTCTCCTTTTGTGTTTTGGCACCCCCGCGCATCTTCATAAGTGCCTGAATATGAGCATCGAGTTCTTCGGGCACGAAGGGCTTCTTCACATAGTTGTTGATACCCAGACGGTAGCCTGCCTTTACGTCGTTGGGCGAGGTGAGGGCTGAGGTGAAGATGATGATCACGTCCTGATCCGTCTCCCTGATGCGCTCCACCATCTCGAAACCGTTCATCACTGGCATGTCGATGTCAGAGATAATCACGTCGGGTCGCAGTTCCTGCCAGGCCTTCAAGCCCTCTTTGCCATTGGTAGCAGTGGTCACTTCGTAACCGCCAATGATATCCTCCAGTCCTGTCTTCTCGATATATGCCAGCGAGGCATCGTCTTCCACGAGTAATAGCTTAATCATACGTTCTTAGGTATAAATAAGGTGAATTCTGAATATTTGTCTTTCTCGCTCGATACGGTGACCTTTCCCCCATGGGCCTGCATCACCTGATCCACGTAGTTTAGCCCCAAGCCAAAGCCTGACACACCTCCCTTGCGGTTGTGCTCATGAACAGCTGCCCTGCCAAACTTGTCGAAGATAATCAACTGATCTTCCTTAGAGATGCCGATGCCATTGTCGCGCACCTTCAGGAGTATATATTTGTCGCTGTTCTGGGAGGTAATACTGATCTTGACCTGGTCTTTGGAATATTTGATGGCGTTGTCGATCAGATTCGAGATGGCTTCAGTGAGATATTGTTCATCTGCCACCACGTGTTTCTCCAGCAAATCTACGATGAAATCGATGTTTTTCTCCGATTTCGCCTTCGCTTTCTCCACGATATCATCGACAACTGCCTCCAGATTTACCGTCTGTTTGTTCAGTATCAATTTCTTGTTTTCCAGCTTAGAGATGGTAAGCAACTTGTTTACCAGAGCCAACAGGTGCTCAGCCTCGCTCTCAATGATCGAGAAGTACTTTTCCTTGATCTCAGGTTTGTCGTCCACCTTGCCGCTATGCAGGAACCTCGATCCCATGATAATGCTCGAAAGGGGCGACTTCATGTCGTGAACCATCGCATAAGAGAAGTCGTTCCGGAGGTCGGCCATCAGTTTCTGTTCGTCGAGATAGCGCAACAGTCTCAGCAGGATAGCCCCAAACAGTATCAGGATGATGGCACTGGCCAGAAAAAGCGGACTGAGTCTGCGAGCCAGTGTGGGGTAGGGATTGTTGAGGGCCAGCTGAAGCCCTTTCGACTGGTCGCGCCTGATGCTGAACACCCTGGTTTTCAGTGAGGTGGTGGTCAGCTGGTCATTGCTCTGCCTGAGTGCCTTCCCTTGATGATCCACTTCGAGGATGGTGAAATTGCGGTCCAGATTGACCACACTGAGCAGACTGTCAACAAAGAGGGCCAGTGTGTCGAGCGACACCTCTGAGTGGTATCTGCGACTCAGTACGTCGTTCATGCCCTCTACCGATGAAACCAGCGAGAGGTCGCCACGCAATTCAGGCAGACTGAGCGTATCGCCCTTCGAGAGGATCTCAGCGCGATTGTAACTTTCGTAGAACATCGCCCAAGGCAACTGGTTACCAGCCTTTTCCGAGATATCCCTCACTTCAGAGCGATACGTCATCCACATGTAGAGTCCCAATAGCAGCATCACTGCCACCATCGCCCCTACCGACACATATTTATATTTGTTTTTCTGCATGCCGTCTGCAAAGATAGTGCAAATCGGTCTAAAAAACAAAATAAATCGTGTTTTATTTGCTTACAGTCTGTTTTTCTCCTCATTACCGGCACCAGTTCCTTTATATTTCGAATTGCTGGCGTTGAAGTTATAACTGAGGGTGATACCCACACATTGTGTATAGTTGTAGTCGTCTTGGGCCGTCTTGCCGATGGCATAGTAGGAAGCTACCTTATTTCTGGCCGTGCGGAAGATATCGTTGGCATAGAGCGTAGCCGACAACTTTCCCTTCAAGAAAGATTTTTGCAGTCGGGCGTTCACGATGAAATTGCTACCGCGATACATGAGTCCCCAGTGGTTGCTACCCGTATAGTTGACTTGCAGTAGCGCCTTGGCTGTCTCTCCAACCACGAACCAACTGTTCAGGTTGAAACTGAATTCGGGCTTGTTCAGTTTCTCAGGCGCACCGTATTTCTCGGCATCGAACATCTGCTGGTAGTAGTGCAACGTGGCCTGTGGTTGCCAGAAGCCGAATTTGGGCGAAGCGACAAGGGTGGCATAGACACGATCCTGATGGTCGAAGTTTTCTGGTATAAATATGCCAATCTCTTTTTCCTCGTCATAGATTTTGGATGTATGGGTGAAGAAATCGTTCTCGCGGGTAAAACCTGTCATGAAGTTCAGCCACGAATAGGTGAGGTTGAAGTCGATGCTCTGGCGAACAGAAGGACGTAGCAGCGGGTTGCCACTTTGATAGAACATGCGGTTGTCATATATGATCATTGAAGATAACATACTATAAGGAGGTCGGGTAATACGTTTGCTGTAACTCAACTGAGCCCCCCACTTACCCTTCTGCCAGGCTGCTGAGAGGTTGGGGAACCAGTCATTATA
>CAMKUA010000016.1:0-42307 GCA_946415825.1 uncultured Prevotella sp.
CCCACCTCGATCATGGCGATACCTCGGCTCTGCATGGCGAGGATCACATCGGCTGTGCCCTCAAGCGTGGGGCAACCAGCACAGAAGTAGAGCGACAGGAGTTTCTCATCCTTATGATTTGCGAAAAGAGCGTTAATCTTGTTCATATCTTAGTCTTTTTAATGAATTCTTTTAATGCGGTTACGTCTTTGAGGGCGGGGGCGAGCTCGAAGCGCGAGTTGAGATCGATGCCGATGCATCGCTCGTGGTGGAAGTCTCGGATGCGGTGAGCATCGTCGGGACCGATGCCTCCACTGAGGAGAAAGGGCGTGGAACCCTTGTAGGCTGTGAGCACACTCCAGTCGAACTGTTCACCATTGCCTCCCACCATCTTACCCTTGGTGTCGAAGAGATAGTAGTGGGCAATGCCCTCATAGGCTTTGGTCTGCTCGAGGTCGGAGGCTGTAGCGATGTTGAAGGCCTTGATGACCTTCACGCCTTCGAGGCTGACGGTGTGCACCATCCCGGGACGCTCGTGCCCATGAAGTTGGACGATGTCGAGGCCGTAGTCGTGCACCTTCTGGCGGATATCCTCGATACAGGAATCCACGAACACGCCTACACGCTTGCAATTGGAAGGCAGGTAATCGGGCTTTTGCGATACGTAGCGACTCGACTTGGGCCAGAAGATGAACCCCATCAGGTCGATGCCTAATGCCTCTACCTCATGGATGTTGAGGGCATCGCGCATGCCACATACCTTAATCGTCATACTTGGGCATTGAGGGTGTTGAGGGCTTTGAGCTGGGCGATGAAGTTAGCCAGGGCCAAGGCTGGATCGGGCTCCTTCATGAAGTTCTCTCCGATGAGAAAACCACGGAAACCACAGTCTCTCAGCTGTTTCACGACATTGGGGTCGCTGATGCCACTCTCGCTCACCTTCACGCCATCGTAAGGCAATCGTGAAAGCAACTGATACGAGTTGTTGACATCGGTCTCAAAGGTACCCAGGTTGCGGTTGTTCACTCCATACATGTCGGGCTCCAGCTCGGCATACTCGGTTTCTTCCTCAGTGTGCATCTCGAGCAGCACCTCGAGACCCAGTTCGTGGGCCTTGGCAATGTAGTCTCGACACTGGTCCTTCGAAAGACAGGCTGCAATCAGCAAGATGGCAGAGGCTCCTGTGAGGCGTGCCTGATAGATCTGGTAGTCGTCGATGATGAAGTTCTTGTACAAGATGGGGATGTTGACTTTCGAGAGTCTGGCGTTCCTGATATCCACGCTGTTACCTCCGAAGAAGTGGGTGTCGGTGAGGATGCTCAGCGCAGCAGCACCATAGTCCTGATAGTGGCGGGGGATGATGTTGGCCATAGCCTCCCTGTTGATCCACCCCTTGGAAGGCGATTTGCGCTTAAACTCGGCTATGATGCCAGTGTCGGAGGCTTTGAGCGCAGCCTTCATGGATTCCGTCTGCCCCTTCTTGAGGATTTCCACCCGGCTCTCCAGAATGTTTTGCGAGAGTTCCTTCTTGTAGCGCTCTATTTCCAGTTTCTTGTAAGCGACGATGTCTTCTAAAATGTCTGCCATAACGATTTAACTATTTAGTTCAACGAATTTCTTAAAGGTAGCAAGGGCCTTGCCGCTGTCGATGCTCTCACGGGCAATCTCGATGCACTCCTCGATGGACTTCTCTCCCTTCTCGAGCACCTGGATGCCAAAGGCCGCATTAGCCAGCACGATATTCTTCTGAGCGGGCAAGGCTCGATTCTCGAGTACGCTGTCGAAGATCTGAGCAGCCTCTTCCTCGGTAGCGCCACCCACGAGTTCTTCTGGTTTGGCTATCTCGAAGCCCAGATCCTGGGGCTTGAAGATGCGCTCGTAGTTCTTGGTGGTCACCTTGAAGTCGCCCGTCAGCGATATCTCGTCGTAACCATCGATGGAGTTCACGATGCCGTAGTCGATACCGATCTTCTGATACACCTGATGGTAGAGGCGCATCTGGTCGAGGTTGGCCACACCAAGGAGTTGGCACTTAGGCTGACTAGGGTTCACCAGCGGACCCAGCAGATTGAAAATCGTGGGGAACTGAAGTGCCTTGCGGATGGGCCCCACGAACTTCATGGCCTTGGCGAAGAGTTGGGCATGGAGATATACGATACCGGCCTCGTTGAGTGAGCGGTTCAGCTTGTCGATATCATCGGTAAACTTGATGCCGTGGTGCTGAATCACATTCGAAGCGCCTGATACAGAGGTGGCTGCGTAGTTGCCGTGCTTGGCTACCTTGTAGCCTGCGCCTGCGATGACGAAGCACGAGGTGGTCGAAATGTTGAAGGTGTTCTTGCGGTCGCCACCCGTACCCACCACGTCGATATATCGATCGGCGTTGAGGATAGCAGGAACGCCTGTCTCCAGGATGCCGTCACGGAAACCAAGCAGTTCGTCAACGGTGACGCCACGCATCTGCAGAGCTGTCAGCAACGCCGTAATCTGTTCTGTAGGGAATTCACTTTGAGTGATGCCAATCAGAATATTCTTCATCTCTTCACGAGAGAGTTCCTCGTGGTTCAGCATCCTGTTCAGGATGTCTTTCATTGTCTGTGCCATAATTATGTTTAGTGTTTAGTGATGAGTTTTTAGAGATAGAGCCAGTTCTGAATTATCTTGCGTCCGTCGGGGGTAAGCACGCTCTCAGGGTGGAACTGGATGCCTCGAATGTTGAGCGTCTTGTGGCGCAGGGCCATGATCTGTCCCATCCCCGACGTTCCGTCGCCTACCCGTAGCCCCATCCCCGACGTTCCGTCGCCTACCCGTAGCCCTTCGTCACTTTCTGCGGTGATTTCGAGGCAATCGGGGAAGTTCTCCCTCGATACCACCCACGAGTGGTAGCGCCCCATGGTGATGCGGCTTGGGAGACCGGAGAAAATCTCGTCGTTACCAAACTGCGTGCCTTCAGTGGCTACGCCATGAAAGACGTCGGAGAGGTTTTCCAACTTGGCCCCGAACACCTCGCCAATGGCCTGATGACCCAGACATACGCCAAGGATGGGTTTCTTGCCTGCATAGGTCTTGATGACGTCTAGCAGAAGACCTGCCTCAGAGGGGATGCCAGGACCTGGCGAGAGGAGAATCTTACTGTACTGCTCCAGGTCGGAAAGCTCGAACTGGTCGTTGCGCAGTACGGTTACCTCTGCGCCCAGCTCCTTAACCAAATGACTCAGATTATATGTAAACGAGTCGTAGTTGTCTATGATTACTATCTTCATAACCTTACATCTTTTCAGCCATTAATATGGCGCGACGAAGCGCACCCAGTTTGTTGTTCACTTCCTGAAGCTCGTAGTCCTCGTTGCTCTTGGCCACGATACCACCACCAGCCTGGAACCAAAGTTCACCGTTACGTGAAACGAACGTGCGGATGGTTATGGCCTGGTTCAACGAACCATTGAGTCCTATATATCCGATGCAACCGCCATAGGCACCACGATTGTGTGGCTCGTACTCGGAGATGAGCTGCATGGCACGCACCTTCGGAGCACCACTCAGCGTACCTGCAGGGAAGGTGTCGATAAAAGCCTTGATGGGATCGGCCCCTTCGTCGAGTTCGCCACTTACGCGAGATACCAGATGGATGACGTGGGAGTAATATTGCAGGTCTTTGTAGAAATCGACTTTCACACTATGACAATTCCTCGACAGGTCGTTGCGTGCCAGATCCACCAGCATCACGTGTTCAGCATTCTCCTTGGGATCGTTGCGCAGATACTCGGCTCCCTTGCGATCGGCCTCTGCATCACCCGTTCGCCTGGTGGTACCTGCGATGGGGTCGATATAAGCCTTTCTTCCCTCGATGCGGCAATGCGTCTCGGGCGAGGAACCAAAGATACGGAACCCTCCGAAATCAAAGTAGAAGAGGTAGGGTGAAGGATTGATCGAGCGTAGGGCGCGATAGAGCTTGAAGTCGTCGCCCTCGTACTTCTGGATAAACCTGCGACTGAGCACGATCTGGAATACATCGCCTCGCAGACAGTGCTTGATGCCCTTGCGGATATTCGCCTTGTGTTCTTCGTCGGTAAGGGGCGAAGTGGTCTCTCCCACAGGGTGGAAATCGTAGGCCTTCACGTTGGCCTTGTTCATCTGCTTGTAGATGGTGTCGAGTTCTTGTTCGTCGCCCAGCGTGACGATGGTCAGCGTGTTGTTGAAGTGGTCGAATATAATCACCACCTTATATAATATATAGAGCATGTCGGGTGCATCGTTGCGCTCCTGGGTCTCATCCTTCACGGCGATATCCTCGAAGTAGCGAACGGCGTTGAACGAGGTATAGCCATAGAGTCCGCATACCTCAGCATGTTCGCCCTCCACCTTGATGTGGTCGATGAGGGCATGGATGGCTTTGTCAGAGCGATAGGTCTTGTTCACCTCGTGCTTCTCGATACTGCCATCGGGGAAGGAAACGGTGGCCTCGCCATGTCCGATTGCGACACTGGCGATGGGGTTGATGCCGATGAACGAGCGCGAGTTGTTCGAGTCGTGATAGTCAGAGCTCTCCATCAGTGCACTCTGGGGGTAGATATCTCTCAGTCGCATATACACACCCACTGGGGTGTAGAGGTCTGCGAGGATCGTCTTACTACTTGTCGTATATTTAAAAGTTTCCATATTCCTTAGCCATTTGTTTGTTCTTCAAATAGGTCTCCACATCCTTGTCGCCACGACCGCTGACGGTGAGTACCACCACGTCGTTGGGCTTGAACGAGAGTTTCTTTAAGGCAGCGATAGCGTGGGCACTCTCGATGGCAGGGATGATGCCCTCCATGCGGGTGAGTTCGTAACCACCATAGATGGCCTCGTCGTCGTTGATGCTGAGCACCTTCGTACGACCTTTCTTGGCCATATTACAGTGCATGGGACCAACGCCTGGGTAGTCGAGACCAGCCGAGATGGTGAAAGCTTCCTGTATCTGACCGTCTTCGTCCTGCATTACGAGCATCTTCGCTCCGTGAAGAATGCCCGTCGAACCCTTGTGGATGGTGGCTGCGGTATAATCAGTTTCCCAACCATGACCTCCTGCTTCGGCCAATACAATCTTCACACGTTCGTCATCCACATAGTGGTAGATGGTGCCGGCAGCGTTAGAACCTCCACCGATGCAGGCGATAAGATAGTCGGGGTAGTCGCGTCCGATCTTCTCTTTGAGTTGCCATTTGATCTCTTCCGAGATGATGCTCTGCATACGTGCCACAAGGTCGGGATAGGGGTGTGGTCCCATGGTAGAGCCCACGATGTAGAAGGTGTCGGCAGGATGGCAGCACCAGTCGCGGATAGCCTCACTGCAGGCATCGCTCAGTGTCATGTTGCCCGTACGAACGGGATGCACTTCAGCACCCAACATCTTCATACGCTCTACGTTAGTGTGCTGGCGCTCTACATCGGTAGCACCCATAAACACCTCGCACTTCATGTTCATCAGTGCACACACCGTAGCAGTAGCAACACCATGCTGTCCGGCTCCCGTCTCAGCGATAATGCGCGTCTTGCCCATCTTCTTGGCGAGCAGGATCTGTCCAACGGTGTTGTTGATCTTATGGGCACCCGTATGGTTCAGGTCTTCGCGCTTCAGGTAGAGTTGGCATCCGTACTGTTCGCTCATGCGTTTGGCGTAATAAAGGGGCGACGGACGACCTACATAATCCTTCAGCAGGGCGTTATACTCTGCCTTGAACTCCTCGCTCTCGATAATCGGCAGATAGGCATCCTGCAGGTCGTGTACGCACTTGTAGAGGATCTCGGGCACGTAGGCGCCTCCGAACTCTCCGTAAAAACCTCTTTCGTCAACGAAATAACTCTCCTTGCTCTCCGTGCGAAGATTCCCACGTTCGTCATAATGACCAAGTTCATTCTGGTTTCTTTTAATCGAATCATTCATATCTTTTTTCTTTCAATGTTCAATCTTTAACTAAAAAAGACCCGTCGCAGTCGCGACGAGCCTTTTTATATCTGATGACAACATACGGCCATAAGCCTCGCGACTATTTTAATCTCGAGAGCGCCACCACCAAATGTTGTTCATATACTTCATGTTCTGTTTTTGTTTGTTTCGGCTGCAAAGATATGCATATTTCTTTTTCTGTGCAAACTTTTTGGCGATTTTTTTAATAAAACGAAAGAAAAAGTGCTATTTTTGTGTCAAATAGGCTCTCACGTCGCTCCAGTGATAATAGGGCGTAGTGACTGGTGTCAGTGCAGGAATGGTGGTTTCGTTCTCGTTGAGCAGGAATTTTACAAGTATGTCGTCAGAGTCTTGCTTGCGGTAGAAGATGATCTGGATATTTGCTGCCATCGGGATGATCTTGTCGATGGAGATATGCTTGTAGAGGTTCTGAATATCGGATGTTGCTCCCATAGCTTCTTTCAGACCTAACAGATAGGTCAGGGGCAATACCGAACTGTCGTGACTGAAGCGAAGTGTTGCTGTGGGCTTGCCTTCCCTGATCACTCTGTCGGCTGTACTCACAATGCTGTCGAGCGCCTCCTTCTGTTGTAGATAATAGGGTGTTGAGCCTGGCACCAGTCCTGTGTTCAATAGCCACCCGGCATTGTATCCCTGCCACATATCGAACAGTTCGTCTTTGGTGAAGATATCTATGAGTGAGATGTTCAGTTCGGGTACGTTCTGTAGGTCTTCGGCCACATTGTAGAGGGCTTCCATCAGCTCGCGTCCGTCAACAAATGTTTTTGCCTTCTCTGCATCCTTGAAGAGCGATACCATCAGTCGTGTGGGATTGTGAGCACTTTCGAAGAGGTCGGAACCCTCCTTATGGAGCGCTTTGGCCTGGGATGTTACTTCAGGTTTGATGCTGAGGTCCTCAACCACGTAACGGAAGTCGCGCTCACTGGCGTTCATCGTGATCTCCAGAGCAGGATTCAACGACTGGAGCTCTTGACAGAAGTTGAACATCGAGAGCATGACGCGCCTTGAGGTCGATGATTTGGCATCAATCTTGAGTGGTTGCGAAAGGAGCGTTCTGAATCGCTCGTACATACGATGGGCAATCTCGTGATGCTGGCGTGCACCCAGTTTCGACAGGTCTCCGTCTCTGTGCCAGGCATCGGCATAGCCTAAGCGCAACTTAGCCAGTACGTCATTACCCAGTGGCGTGAGCAAACCGAACTGCCTGGCGCTGTCGAGTTTGTTGATGGCTGTAGTGTAGTATTGGTTGCTTGACATATAGCGCGACCCATGCCGCCCGTAGTGGCTGATGTAGAATGGCTCGTAACCTTCGGGCGCCTTGGTCAGTTTCTGTTGCCTGGGGCCTGGGTAGGCAAAGTAATTAGAGCCTGTGCGGTAGATGTCGCTAAGGATTTCCTTCTTCGTGGTCTGGGCTGTAGCGGTGGTCGCAGCCAGCAATGCTATATATATAATAAGGTGTCTCATTTCTTGTAGGTGATATTGGCTTCTTTTAACATGTTGCGGTAGTAGGCACTTACGTCCTTCCAGTGGTAGAATGGGTAGCAGTCTGTAGCGATGGGAATGGAGGTCTCGTTCTCGTTCATCAGGAACTTCACGAGGATATCGTCTGAATCTTGCTTGCGGAAGAAGATGAGTTGGATATTACCGGCCATAGGGATCAGACGGAACAAAGCGAAATGATTGTGCAGGTCGTCCATATCGTCGGTGCCTCCTATGGCCTCTTTTACACCAAGTATAAAGGCGAAGGGCAGTACCACACTGTCGTGACCGAAGCGCAGACGTACGCCGCTCTTGCCAGAGGCCAGCATCTGGTCGGCCTCGTCGAGGACATTCTTCAGCAGCGGATAGATGGCGTAATAGCTGTGCTGTGCACCAGGCATCAGTCCTTCCCACAGGCACCAGCTGGCATTATAGGCCCTAAAGCCATCGATGTACTCGTCGTCGGTAAACAGATCCTTGAAACTAAGTCCAAGTTCAGGCAGACAATCCATATCGGCAGCGATGTTCCAAAGTCCGTCAGTAAACTGATAGTGGTCGATGAACTGTCCGGCTTGCTCTGTGTCGGTGAATAGCATCTCGAACTGGTGGCACCCGTTGAGCATCTGGTGACGGAACGAGTCGAGTTTCTCGTAGAGCGCAGCATCGGTCTCCGACTCAGGAAGATAGATGCTGTCGTTGGGTATGATGTAGTACATATCGTGCTCACTGGCATCCATGGTGATGTCGAACTTAGGGTTCATCGTTAACAGCTCCTGACAGAAATTAGCCATCGAGAGCATGCAGCGCCTCACGGTTGAAGAGTTGGCCTTGACACTGATAGGCTGACTCATCAGAGAGGGATAGTTTGTGTAGAGCCGATGGGCGATGGCACGATGTTGGCGACCGCCCAATGGTGTCAGGTCTCCTGCACGCTGTCTGGCATCCTCAGCAGCGATGTTCAGTCGTCTCAGCACGTCTTCGCCATAGGGCGTCAGCAATCCAAGACTCCTGGCTGTGTCCATCTTGGCAATTGTGTACTCGTAGTGCTCGTCGCCCGTCATGTATCGGGCACCATGACGCCCGTAGTGAGTCACATAGAAGGGCTCGTAGCCATCAGGTGCAGGGGTGACATGACCTGATGGGTTGGGGTAATTACAGTAATTACCGCTAGCCAGGTCCAAATGAGCAAGCAGCTCGGTTCTCGATGTTTGCGCCATAGTGGCCAGACTGAGTCCTGCCATCAGGCATAGGGTCATTAATTTATGGTTCATCATAACTGCAAAGATACGAAGATTTCTGTATAGTTATCCGCTAATTATTAAAAATAATCTTAAATCACGACCGATTTCTTTGTATTTACACCCTTGATTGAAGGTTTTTTACTAATTTTGGACTTTCAAATAACTATAAGCCAAAGGAAAATATGAAAAAACTATTAGTATTGGTCATGCTGATGGCCGCTATGCAGACCCATGCCTCCGAACAGTTGCTGAGTGACGGATGGCGTGTTCAGAGTTCACAATCCAAGAAGTCTTACGATGCTGTAGTGCCTTCCACCATTATGGGTACCCTTACCCGAAATGGTCTCTACAAGGGCATCCTTGAGGGTGTGGCCTATAAACAATATGATAGTAAGCCCTTCGACTGCTCTTGGTGGTATCGTCGCGACTTCGCCCTGAAGAATCTCAGCAGCGATGAACATGTGTTGCTCGTGTTCGATGGCATCTGTTATCGTGCCAATGTCTTTGTGAATGGTGTGCAGGTGGCCTCTAAAGATACGCTTTGCGGTCCGTTCCGTCGTCATATCCTTGACATCACCGGTGTGGCTAAGGCAAAGAATAAACTTGAGGTAGAAATCTTTAAAGCTCAGCCTGGCGAACCCAACATCGGTTTTGTGGACTGGAATCCGCGTCCGCTCGACGAGTCGATGGGATTGTTCCGTGAGGTGCGCCTTGTGCGTACGGGTGATGTGGCCATTGGCGAGGGTAGTGTTGAATCAAAGCTCGACCTCAAGACGCTTAGCGAAGCTTGGCTCATGGTGAGGGCGACACTCCGCAATCTCTCCGACAAACCTGTCAAGGGTGAGGTCAGAGGTCGTTTCGACGGTCGTACGTTCTCTGTTCCTGTCGCTTTAGCACCTCATGAAGTTCATCAGTTCTGCGTCAGCGATCTCGAAGCCCTCCACGTCTTGAATCCCCGTCTGTGGTGGTGCCATAACATGGGCAAGCCCGAACTCTATGACATGACACTCGAGTTTGTCATTAATGATAAGGTGAGCGACAACGAACAATTCACGTTTGGTATCCGTGAGATCAAGGATTACTACACCTCTGAGGGCTTTCGTGCTTTTGAGCTCAATGGTCGTCCAGTACTTATCCGAGGAGCCGGATGGACAGATGATATCTTTCTTCGAGACACACCAGAGACCAACGAACTCCAGGTGCGCTATGTGCGCGATATGAACCTCAACTGTATCCGCTTCGAGAATGTTTGGGGCACATCGCAGAATATCTACGATCTCTGCGACCGCTATGGCCTGATGGTGCTTACGGGTTGGAGTTGTCAGTGGGAGTGGGCTGAGTATCTGGGCAAACCCATCGATAAGAAGTATGGTGGCATCGTCAGTGCCGAGGATAGGACTCTCATTAGTCGTTCGTTTGGCGATCAAGTGCGCTGGTTGCGCCGCCATCCCAGTATCATCGCCTGGTTTGTGGGTAGCGACCTTTTGCCCCATCCCGATCTCGAGCGACAGTATATCGATATCTTGAAGCAGAACGATGATCGTCCCCATCTCATCTCGGCAGCCAACACCAAGAGTGAGGTGTCAGGACTCTCGGGAATGAAGATGGCAGGTCCTTACGACTATGTGGCGCCTAACTACTGGTATTTGGAACAAGCACCAGGTGGCGCCTTCGGTTTCAACACTGAGACGGGCATCGGTGCTCAGTTGCCTGTGCGTGAGTCGCTTGAGAAAATGATTGGCAAGAATCTTTGGCCACTCAGCGATGTGTGGAATTATCACTGCACGGCCTCTGCTTCGGCCATGAACACGCTCAGTCGTCTGCAGATGGTGATTAAAGGCCGTTACGGTGAGCCTACAGGACTCGATGATTTCCTCCGCAAGGCCAACCTTGTGAATTACGATGGCACTCGTGCCATGTTCGAGTCGTTCCGAGTCAATGTGCCCCGAGCAACAGGTATCGTGCAGTGGATGCTCAACTCAGCGCGCCCGGGTCTTTACTGGCAACTCTATGACTATTATCTCGTGCCCAATGCCTCATACTATTCTGTGAAGAAAGGTAATGCTCCGTTGCAACTGATCTATGATTACGCCAAGCGCACCGTCTTTGCCGTTAATGAGTGTCGAGACATGCGTCAGTTGCAGGCTACGATGCATCTCTATGCCCTCGATGGCCGGCTCTTGGCCCAGCGCTCTCTGCCCGTGAATGTGGCTCCCTATTCCTCAGTGAAGACCTTTGACGTGCCTACAGCCGATGGCGTTACGTTCCTTTTCCTCACTTTGAGCGACTGCGAGGGCCGTGTGGTTGCTCGCAACGAATATGCCCTCTCTTCGGTGGCTGACGAATACGACTGGAGCACCTCCGACTGGTATAAGACCGAGTTTACACGCTTTGCCGACTACACCTCATTGGCGCAGATGCCGAAGGCTGATGTGCAGATCAAGTCGAAGACTTACAAGGACGGTCATCTGACGCTGACACTGGCCAACGCCTCAGATGTTGTGGGATACTTCGTTCGTCTCTCGGCCAAGGATGCTGCAGGTCAACTCATCGTCCCAGCCTTCTGGAGTGACAACTACATCAGCATCCAGCCTCATGGTGAATTGCAGATTACCTGCGATCTCTCAGAGGAACCTCAAACTATCACCCTCGAATAATGAATAATCCCCCGCAGGCATTGCGGGGGATTTGTTTATTTCGTGCTGTACCAGTCGCGGAGCACATAGAAGGCTTTCTTCTTTTCCCCCTTGTCTGAGAAGAGCCCCTTGCGGTTGTAATAGTCCTGAATGCCTGTGAGCACACGTCGTGGTGAACGGAAGTCCTTCAGGATCCAAGGTGTCGTACCGGCCAGCCCTTCTATCTTGTCGAGCATAGCCGTGTTCTCGAGGTAAAGATTCTCTTGGAACTCCTCCGTCCATCGCTGGTTTTTGTTGCCGTGAAGACCATACTTGGCGCCTCCTCCAAACTCACTCACAATGACCGGCTTGTCGTAGGGAATCTCCCATGTCATCTTCGGGGCGTCGTTCACGTCGCGATACCAGCCGATATACTGGTTAAAACTCACGATATCCACGTATTGGCTCATGTTGTCCTGCAACTTGTTGTGGTAGTTTGAGGCGCCAGTCACCTCCATAGCCATCGATATCAGTCGGCTGTTATCGAGTTCTCTGGCATGCTTGGCTAATCGGCTTAGGAAGTTGTCACGTTGGGCAGAGTGGGGTGTCTCGTTGGCGATGCTCCAAATGATCACATTAGCACGGTTCTGGTCTCTCTCAATCATGTCGCTCAGCTGCTGCTCAGCATTGGCATAGGTCTTGGGGTTTGTCCAGGCGATGGTCCAATAGCAGGGTATCTCACTCCACACCATGATTCCCATCCTTTCTGCCTCGCGCACAGTGTATTCGTTGTGGGGATAGTGGGCCAGTCGCACGAAGTTGCACCCTAATTCCTTTGCCCACGACAATAGCGTTCTGGCATCCTCAGTTGAATTGGCTCGACCACCGCCGTAAGGTTTCTCTTCGTGGAGGCTGATGCCTTTAAGGAAGATGGACTGACCGTTCAGCAGAATCTGTTTGCCCCGTGCCTCTATCGTTCGGAAACCTATCTCGTCGGTGATGGTGTCCTCGCCATGCAGGATTTCAACCTGGTATAACTTAGGGTTCGAGGGTGACCACAGTTGACAGTTGACAATTGAGAGTTGACAGTTGATGGTGCCGTTGTCGTCGGTAGTAAAGGTCTTCTCGACTTTCAGTTCGGGGATGCGGAGCGTGACAGACTGTCCGCCTTCGGCCTGATTGAGTTTGGCTGTGAAGTGTATTAGACGATGGTTCTTTTTCTTGGCAGGCGTCTTGCTGAGTTCCAGTTTGTAGTTTTCGATGTAGGAGGATGCTACGTTTACTAGGTAGACATCACGGGTGATACCGCCATAGTTCCACCAGTCGAATATTTGTGTAGGCACGTCCTCCGCATGGCGCTTGTTGTCCACCTTCACGATTACCACGTTTTCACCATCCTTTAGTAGTTCCGTCACGTCGAAATTGAATGCCGTGAATCCCCCGATGTGATGGCCGGCCTTTTTACCGTTCACCCACACGTGAGTGTCGTAGTTCGCTGCCCCGAAATAGATTAGCGTCCTTCGTCCCTCCTGGGGGTGGAACTCAAAACTTTTCTTCAACCACACCGTACCTTCGTAGAAAAACAGTCGCTCGTCCTGTGTGTTCCAGTCGCCCGGAACCTGCATGGTCTCAGCCTTGTCAAAGTCATACTCGATCAGATCCTCTGGTCGCTGGGGTTTGGCATTCACGAAGAATCCCCATCTCGTCGGGTTCATGCGGTAGTCGTAGTAACCCTCCTCCTGCACATCCACGATGTAATTCCATGCGCCGTTCAGACTCATGGTTTGCCTTCCCATCACGTTCATCACTTGCGGTACCTCTTTTGCTCCAGCTGTTATTACCGCTCCTAACAGCAGCATAGTAGATAGAATTATTTTCATCTTCCTCTTAGGGCTTAGTTTTCTGGTTGCAAAGATAGTGTAATTCATGCACAATACAAAATAAAACACGTTTGTAATCGTTAATTAATATAAAGATAGCGTAGGAATCTGTCGCTATTATGATAAAAATGACTACCTTTGTAAGTCGTATTATCATGTTATGAAACAATTATGTTTATCTGTGTTGCTGATGGTTGCTGTTACGGCTTCGGCTCAGACCGTTGCTCAGGAGCTACAAGCTGATCCTAACCGTTCAGCAGGCAATTTTTATGCCCTTCCCATCGACAAGATGCCCAAGGATACACCAGCCCCTGAGGGTAAGAAACCATTCTACATTAACCATTACGGCTGTCCAGGATCCTATTATCGCGAGTCAATTTCTTTATATGAGGAGCCATATCAAGTATTTGCTAAAGCCGATAGTCTAGGGAAACTGACGAAACTGGGTAAGGACGTGAAACTGCGTCTCGACCTGTTGCGTCGCGATGCCAAGGACCGTATAGGTGAACTTACGTCTAAGGGTGCACACCAGAGTCGGGAGCAAATCCGCCAGATGGTGCTGCGCTTCCCTGACGTCTTTTCGTCTGACGGTTATTACAGTGGTCGTAGCATTGTACAGAACAATTGTCTCCTGACAGTCGAGGAGGCTATGGTGCAGTTGTCGTCGATGATTCAGCCCCTCAACATGAACCTGTCGTGTACGCATAGGGAGGACCGTTTCATGGAACCTCAGGATAAGGTGCTCGAAGCCCTGCGTTGGGACTCGCTAACACAGGTCCGCTATGATCGTTTTCTGGCCCTCCATTCAGGACATGCTCGTCTTATGGAATCGCTCTTCACCGATCAGGATTTCCTGATCTCTCATGTTGATCCGGAGACGTTGAGCCGTCAGCTTTTCGTCCTTGCAGGCAGCATCCAGCACACTGACCTTGCTGCCCATGTGTCACTCTTCGACCTTTTTACACCAGCAGAGATCCGGGGCCATTGGAAAAAACTGAACGCCAAATACTATATCACGAACGGAGCCTGCACCTTGAATGGTAGCACCCAGCCCTTCATGCAACGCGCCACCCTGCGCAACATGATCCACATGGGCGACAGTGTGCAGAAACGGGAACATCCCATGGCACATCTGCGCTTCACCAACGAGAATGTGGTGATGGCGCTGGCTTGTCTGATGGAGCTCGATAGCTGTGGTGTGCAGACCGACAATCTTGATGCCTTGGGCGATATGGGTTGGGTGAACTATCGTATTGCCCCCCTTGGCGGTAGCATCGTGATGATCCACTACCGTAGTGAGCAGGGCGATCCCGATGTACTCGTGAAAGTGCTGCTCAATGGCCAGGAGGCTCGCCTGCCCATCGAGACTGATTGTGCTCCATATTACCACTGGGATGACGTGAAGCGCTACTACCTGCGTAAGCTTTATCGTTACGAGAATATCCGACTGAATGCAGCAGAACCTAAATAAGATTAATGAATTGACATGATCCACAAATACCCTATATCCAAGTTGTTGGTGATAAGTGTTTTACTTTTTTACCTTTTTACTTTTATACCTTCTCAAGCTCAGACGGTGAGAGACCTCATCATCCAGAAACCTGCTTATGCCTCGTGCAACTATGATACCTATCCCGACAGCATACCTAACAATCTGACACCGTCGCCCAAGGGCAAGAAGCCTTTCTACATCTCGCATTACGGCCGTCACGGGTCGCGTTATATCAATAGTCGCACTGGCTACGATACGCCATTTAAGATGATGGCCCATGCTGACAGCGTCAACGAACTCACGCCCACTGGTGAGCGTGTGTTCGAAGAGATGAAGCTCATCATGGCCGACACCGAAGGTCGCTGGGGCGAGCTTACTAATTATGGTAAGAAACAGCATCGTCTGATTGCCCAAAGAATGGTTGAGCGTTTTCCAGAAGTGTTTAGCGGTGATGCGCGTGTTAAGTGCATCAGTACCATCATACCACGATGCATTGTGTCGATGGGCGTCGCCATGATGGAGATGAAGCAGCATAACCCCAAGTTGCGCATCACGATGGAAGCCTCACAGCGCTATCAGTGGTATATGAACCACCAGGACCGCAAGTTGCGTCGAGGCTATATGACTCCTGAGGCACAGAAAGCCTATGATGCCTATGTCAATCCCCGTTTGGGCAACAGCCGACTGATGGAACTCATCTTTAAAAACCCCGATATCGTGAAGGAGATTGTTGATGAGGAGGATTTTAACTATTACCTTATGAAGATGGGGCTCTTCCAGCAGAACACCCACCTCTATCAAAACACCTATCTGCGGGACCTCTTTCAGATCGACGAGCTCTACCAGATGTGGCAGATTGACAATGCCCTATGGTATATCCAGCATGGTGCTTGTAAGCTCAATGGAGGCAAGCAGCCTACCAGCCAGATTCCCTTGCTGCGTCAGCTTATCGCTGATGCCGACAGTTGCATCCGCTTGGATAAACCGGGCGCCCAATTGCGTTATGGTCACGAGACTGTGCTGCTGCCGCTGGTCTGTCTGATTGGTATCAACGGCTACGATCTGGCCACAGATAACCTTGACGAGCTCGAAGAGAAAGGGTGGTGGTGCTCCAGCGTCTTTCCCATGGGTGCCAACCTGCAGTTCATTTTCTACCGCAGCAGCCCGAGAGACAAGGACGTACTCCTGAAGGTGCTCCTCAACGAACAAGAGGCAACTCTGCCAATCTCCACCGACTGCGCCCCCTATTACCACTGGTCCGATTTCCGCAATTACTGCCTAAGGAAACTGGAGGAGGCCAAGAATGTTGAAAGAAACTGAGGCGTAGCCAATTGAATAATTATAACACTAAAAAAGGCCTGACTGAGTCGGGCCTTTCTTGTTTGATTACTAGATTTCCCAGCCAATGGCGGAGGCGCCGAGGACAGCGGCACTGGCTCCATCGAGACCACTCACGAGGAACTGGGCCTTGCCCTTGAAGATGTTCATGACGCTCTTCTCGTAAGCCTCACGAATAGGCTTCATCAGTAGTTCGCCAGCCTTGACCATGCCACCGAAGAAGATGAATGCCTCGGGCGAAGAGAATGCTGCAAAGTCAGCACAAGCCTCACCTAGCATCTTACCTGTAAACTCATAAATTTCTTTTGACAGTTCATCACCCTTTCCAGCTGCGATGCTGACATCGAGGGAGGTGATCTTCTCGGGATCGAGTTCACGGAGCAGTGATGGGCGATCGCTCTTGGCCAACAATTCACGCGCCGTGCGAGCCACACCGGTAGCGGAGCAGTAAGCCTCGAGACAGCCTGTGCGACCGCAACCGCAGCTACGGCCTTCCTCGCCGCGCACCATGATGACATGGCCCAATTCACCTGCGAAACCATCGTGACCGTAGAGCAGTTGACCATTGACAACAATACCAGAACCTACACCCGTTCCAAGAGTGATAACGATGAAGTTCTTCATACCACGAGCCACACCATATACCATTTCGCCAATAGCAGCGGCGTTGGCATCGTTGGTAAGGGCAACGGGGATATTGTCAAGACGCTCGCTGAACAGCTTAGCAAGTGGCACTACTCCGCTCTTGGCCCAAGACAGGTTAGGCGCAAACTCGATGGTACCGTTATAATAGTTACCGTTAGGCGCACCAATACCCATAGCCTTGATCTTCTCGATACCACCCACCTGGTCGATGATAACCTTCAGAACCTCTACACAGGCATCTACATATTCTTCGGCCGTCTTGTATGAGCCGGTCTTGATGGCTGTTGTAGCCTTAATCTCACCACGGGCATCGACGATGCCGAAAACAGAGTTTGTTCCTCCTAAGTCTAAACCGATGACATACGGTTTGATAGTTGAGTTTTGTTCGTTCATATTTAATATGGTTTAAAGTTTTATTTTCCGATTTATTGTTTCTAAGGTACAAAGTTAACAAAAAAGCTACATTCTTAGGCTGTTTTTACGGAAATTAACCATTAATTTCGGGATTTTTTCGTAACTTTGCACCCGATATGCCGATACATATACCTATAAATATATTAGATTTCATCTTTAAGGGGATGATGATCGGAGTAATAGCCAGTGCTCCGATGGGGCCTATTGGTATCCTTTGTGTACAGCGCACACTGAACAAAGGGCGCTGGTATGGATTGGCTACGGGTATCGGTGCTGCGGCCAGTGATATCATCTATGCGGGTTTTGCTGGATTCGGTATGTCATTTGTGATGGATTTCATTACCAACGACCAGAACCGTTTCTATCTGCAGATAGTGGGTAGCATCATGTTGCTCTGCTTTGGTCTCTACACCTATCGATCGGATCCCACGAGGAAGATGCACCAGAGTGGCCAGCAGAAGGGTACTCTGTGGTATAACACGTGGACGGCTTTCCTCGTGACATTTTCAAACCCGCTGATTATCTTTTTGTTTTTGGCTATGTATGCCCAGTTCGCCTTTGTGCTGCCCGACCATCCGTTTGAGATGGTGGTGGGCTTTGCCAGCATCGTTGGTGGCGCCCTGCTGTGGTGGTGGGGACTGACGTGGCTGGTGGATAAGATCCGCACGAAGTTTGATACCAACGGCATCCGTATCATCAATCAGGTGATTGGTGTGGCTGTGATTATCGGATCGGTCATCATGCTGTTGGGACTCACCACGAACCTGCTGCGCTTTTAGGTACGGATGAATACTGATTAACACGGTTAAAAAGAATTATGTATATAGCAAACAAATTGAGGAAAAGTAATATAGCCGAGTATCTATTGTATATGTGGCAGATTGAGGACACGATAAGGGCTTTTGACTGTTCATTGACACGTATTAAGCATGAATATGTGGAGCGTTTCGATTTTACCGACGAGCAGAAAGAAGAGGAAATCGACTGGTTTGGCAATCTGATCCGTATGATGAATCAGGAGGGTTGTCGCGAAAAGGGACACCTGCAAATTAACCAAGTGACAATGCAGATGCTGATTGAGTTGAATAACCAGTTACTGCAGTCTCCGAAGTTCCCCTTTTACAACACGGAGTACTACAAAGTGCTTCCGTTTATCGTGGAGCTCCGTAATCGTGGTGCCAATAAGGACGAGAACGAGATTGAGACATGTTTCAACTCGCTTTATGGGGTGATGATGCTTCGACTGCAGAAGAAGGACATATCTACTGACACCCAGCATGCCGTGAAGGAGATATCCACCTTTATAGGCATGCTCTCAGATTACTACAAAAAAGATAAGGAAGAAGGTCTGAAATTTGACTAAATAAAAAAGTATGCTCAGAAAGAAGATAGTGTTAATTTGTGTCCAACAGATAATTGAGGAAATATGAAAATATTGATAACGGGCTGTAATGGCCAATTAGGAAACGAGATGCAGTTGCTGGAGGAGAAGAACCCCCAGCATACCTATTTTAATACGGATGTGGCAGAACTCGACATTACCGACCAGAAAGCCATCGAAACATTTGTGGAGGAACACGAGATCGACGGTATCGTGAACTGTGCCGCCTACACCGCTGTTGATAAGGCTGAGGACAATCTGGTACTCTGTACCAAGCTTAACGCTACGGCACCTGAATACCTGGCTGCTGCTATTGAAAAACGTGGGGGCTGGATCATTCAGATATCGACCGACTACGTGTTTGACGGTACCAACCATACACCATATGTGGAGAGCGACCCCGTGTGTCCTAATAGTGTATATGGACGTACAAAACTATCTGGTGAGGAGGCTGTACGGAAAACTTGTCGCAGGATGATGATCATTCGTACGGCTTGGCTCTACTCCACCTTTGGTAATAATTTCGTGAAGACGATGATTAGGTTGGGTAAGGAGAAACCAGAGTTGGGCGTAATCTTTGATCAGATTGGTACGCCGACATATGCCCGCGACCTGGCTGTGGTCATCTTTGCGGCCATCAATCAGGGCATTGTGCCTGGTATCTACCATTTCTCGAATGAGGGTGTCATCTCGTGGTACGACTTCACAAAGGCTATCCACCGCATCGCAGGTATCACCACTTGTCATGTGCGTCCGCTCCACACGTCGGAGTATCCCACACCAGCCAAGCGCCCCCACTATTCCGTGCTTGACAAGACCAAAATCAAACAAACCTACGCCCTCGAAATCCCCTATTGGGAAGAAAGCCTCGCGGAGTGCGTGAAACAATTAATATAGGCACGATACTGCGTTTATCCGTGTCTTAAAAATATGATTATGAATCAGCAGATAGAAAGAAGACGAACTTTTGCGATTATTTCGCATCCGGATGCCGGTAAGACCACACTGACGGAGAAATTCCTGTTGTTTGGTGGCCAGATACAGGTAGCTGGAGCCGTTAAGAATAATAAGATCAAGAAGACAGCTACAAGCGACTGGATGGACATTGAAAAACAGCGTGGGATCTCGGTATCCACTTCAGTGATGGAGTTTGACTATACCCCCGATGGTAAAGACATCGAGTATAAGGTGAACATACTAGACACCCCAGGTCACCAAGACTTTGCTGAAGACACTTTCCGTACGCTGACAGCTGTTGACTCGGCCATTATCGTGGTGGATGGTGCCAAAGGTGTAGAGACGCAGACACGCAAATTGATGACCGTTTGTCGCATGAGGAAGACGCCCGTCATTATTTTCATCAATAAAATGGACCGTGAGGGACGTGACCCCTTCGATCTGCTCGATGAACTGGAACAGGAACTGGAGATCAAGGTACGTCCTTTGTCGTGGCCTATTAACCAAGGTGCCAAGTTCAAGGGCGTGTATAACATCTACGAACAGAAACTAGACCTGTTTACCCCCGACAAGCAGCGAGTGACTGAGAAGGTGGAAGTGGATATCGACAGCGCTGAACTCGATGCTCGGGTAGGGGAACAGGATGCAGGGAAACTGCGTGAAGACCTGGAACTAGTGGATGGTGTGTATCCCGAGTTCGATGTGGAGACATACCGTTCGGCTGAGGTGGCTCCTGTGTTTTTTGGTTCTGCCCTCAATAACTTTGGTGTGCAGGAGCTGCTGAACTGTTTTGTGGAGATAGCTCCCTCACCACGCCCCACGAAGGCAGAGGAACGCGATGTGCAGCCCGAAGAGCCTAAATTTACGGGCTTTATCTTCAAGATTACGGCTAACATAGACCCCAACCACCGTTCGTGTATCGCCTTTTGTAAGGTGTGCTCAGGACGTTTCCAGCGCAATGTGCCCTATCTGCATGTACGGCAAGGGAAGACGATGCGATTTACCTCGCCCACGCAGTTTATGGCACAGCGTAAGAGTACCATCGACGAGGCTTGGCCAGGCGATATCGTAGGACTGCCCGATACGGGTGGCGTGTTCAAGATCGGCGATACCATCACCGAAGGCGAGCAACTGCATTTCCGCGGATTGCCTTCATTTTCGCCCGAACTCTTCAAATATATCGAGAACGATGATCCTATGAAGTCGAAACAACTGCAGAAAGGCATCGACCAATTGATGGACGAAGGAGTGGCCCAACTTTTTGTCAATCAGTTCAATAACCGCAAGATTATCGGTACGGTGGGACAGTTGCAGTTTGAGGTGATTCAGTATCGACTTGAGAACGAGTACAACGCTAAGTGCCGCTGGGAGCCTGTGCATCTGTATAAAGCCTGTTGGATAGAGAGCGACGACGACACTGAGTTGGAGAACTTCAAGAAGCGCAAATACCAATATATGGCTAAGGATAAGGAGGGGCGCGACGTATTCCTCGCAGACTCAGGTTACGTGCTCTCAATGGCGCAAGAAGACTTTAAACACATCAAATTCCACTTCACAAGTGAGTTCTAGACTTATGAGAAAAATAGTTATATCCATCCTGTTGATGCTGCCCCTGTTGCTACAAGCACAGATAACAGGTGTGGTGGTTGATGAATCCGATGGTGGACCAGTGCCTTATGCCTCTGTCCAGTATAAAGGTAACAATGTGTCGGTAGTGGCCGACGGTAATGGCCGTTTCCGCATAGAGCGCCATAACGGTTGGCGAATGACCATCAGTTCAGTGGGTTATCGTGAGCAGGTGATCAACGTGAATCCAAAGACTCCCACTCAGATGACCATCCGACTGGCTTCTGACAATCGTACGCTTAGTGAAGTGACCATCAAGTCGAAGAAAAGTTCTCGCTATCGCCGAAAGAACAACCCTGCCGTTGATCTGATGCGCAAGGTGATTGCCAACAAGAAGAAAGCCGACCTGAAGCGTCACGACTACTATAGCTATCAGAGTTATCAGAAGATAGCACTCGGCCTCAACGATATCAAGAAAGAGACGCTCGAGAAGGGTATCTTCAAGCGTTATCCTTGGCTTAGAGAGCAGGTTGACACCAGTCAATACACCGACAAATTGTGGTTGCCGCTGACGGTCGATGAAATGGTGACCGAACATTTGTGGCGCAAGGATCCCAAGGCAGAGCGTACCATTGTGAAAGGTACGAAGTCGAGTGGTGTGAACGACTTGTTCCAGACTGGCGATATGTTGACTACAGTGATGCGTGAGACATTTGCCGACGTGGATATCTACGATGATTATATCCTGCTGATGCGCCATAAGTTCAGCTCACCTATCGGTCGCGATGCCATCCAGTTTTATCGTTATTATATCACCGATACCGTCTATGTAGGCAACGACCGCTGTATCCAGCTTGATTTTCTGCCTAATAACCAGCAAGACTTCGGATTCCGTGGGCAGATATATATCATTGCCGATACCACTCTCCATTATCAGGTAAAGCGTTGCGAGCTCTATATACCTCGTTCGAGCGATGTGAACTGGGTGGAGTCGATGCAGTGTATGCAGGAGTTCTCGCAACAGGATGACGGTGAGTGGCTACTCACCATCGACGATATGGTGGTGGAGCTGATGCTAACCGACTTTATACAAAAAGGGGTGGTGACGCGAACGACGCGTAAGACCGATTTCTCTTTCGACCCCATTGCCGATGCGAGGTTCAAGAAGAAGAATCCGCTACAGGTGGAGCCTGGCTCCGACAACCGTAGCGATGAGTTCTGGGCCGAACATCGACAGGTGGAGTTTACCAAGAGTGAGGCTGGCATGGGTGGTTTCCTCGATCATCTGGAGCAGTTGAAGGGCTTTAAGTATGTTATTTTTGTGCTGAAAGCACTCTTTGAGAACTATCTGGAAACAGGCTCGCGCGATAAACCCAGTAAGTTTGACGTTGGCCCCATCAACACGTTTATCTCGCAGAACTTCTACGACGGTCTGCGTTTCCGTGTGGGTGGTCAGACCACAGCCAACCTGAATCGCCACCTTTTCGCCAAAGGCTATTTGGCCTACGGCACGAAGACGCACGAGAAATACTATAACGCAGAACTCACTTATTCGATTACGCCTAAGTCGTATCTGCCTCAGGAGTTCCCTGTGAACAACATTATCTTCTCTTCAAAACGCGATGTGGCCTTGCCCAGCGATAAATATGCTGTAACGGATAAGGATAATGTGTTCTCTTCGTTTAAGGTTCACGATATCGATAAGATGTTTATGTATAACACCCAGAGGCTGGCTTACGAATTTGAGACCTCTACGCATTGGCGCTTTTCAGCAGACCTGAAGATGGAGCGTATAGAGCCTATCGGAAGTTTTGAGCTGTTGCCCGTTGGTTCAGAGGCTACACCACTCTCTAAGATGCGTTATACGGAATCGACCTTTGGTATCCGTTTTGCCCCCGATGAGAAATTTATCAATACCAAGCAGCGTCGTCGTACCACGAATAAGGATGCCTGGTATGCACAGATACAGCACACTATTGGCTATCAGGGATTCTTAGGTGGCGACTATGCTTATAATTACTCAGAGTTTGAGTGGTTCCGTCGTACTTGGCTTCCGATGAGTTGGGGTAGGATCGATACACGTCTGCGATTAGGCATACAATGGAATCAGGTTCCTTGGCCATTGCTGCCTATGCCTCAGGCCAACCTCTCTTATGTGGTGGCACCGCAGCTGTTTAACATGATCAACAATATCGAGTTCTTGAACGACCGTTTTGGTTCGCTGATGTTTACTTGGGAGATGGGTGGTAAGATATTCAACCGCATTCCCTTGTTGCGCAAACTGAAATGGCGTGAAATCCTAGAGTTTAAGGGGCTATGGGGTGCGCTCTCTGATAAAAATAATCCCTATCTACCAGAAAACCAGTCGAGTTCGCGGTTGATGGTGTTCCCGTCGAACAGCTTTATCATGGACAGCAAGCACCCTTATTTCGAGTATGCCATCGGTGTGCAGAACATCTTCAGTCTTATACAGATAGAGTACGTTCATCGTATCAATTATCTCTACCTGCCTACTGCTGCCAAGCATGGTATTCGCTTTACCATCAACCCTTCGTTCTAATGATATGTATTATGACAAGAGAAGAAGATATTAAGAAAGCTGTTGAGACGATGCGAAAGGGTGGAGTAATTCTCTATCCAACCGACACCGTGTGGGGTATAGGATGCGACGCAACCAATGCGGAGGCTGTGGCCAAAATATATCAAATAAAGCAGCGCGACGATACGAAGGCACTGATCTGTCTGGTTGATTCGGATGCAAGGATGCAACGGTATTTCCGACAGGTGCCTGATGTGGCTTGGCAGATTGTGGATAGTCTAAAGGAGGGAGACTCAAAACCTACGACGCTTATTCTCGATGGAGCCATCAATCTGGCTCCGAATCTGATTGCTGAAGATGGTAGCGTGGGTATGCGTATTACCAACGAGCCTTTCTCGAAGGAACTCTGCTATAGATTCCAAAAGGCTATCGTCTCCACCTCTGCCAACATCAGCGGGGAGCCTGCTGCGCAGAATTACGGTGATATCGACCCGAGAATCATCGAGGCGGTGGATTATGTATGCTGGAGTCGTAGGCAGGAGCATAAGCCTCATACCCCATCGAGCATTATCAAGTTAAAAGGAAACGGAGAAGTTGAGATAATCAGAAAATAATATGAGGCACGTATTTTGCAGATTACCGTGGATTGAATCTGTGTCAATGGAATAAGAATGGAAGCAACAACAGACAGAAGACCTAAGTGGCTGATGCGCCTGCATGAGTGGCGCGTGGCACATGTCAGCGAGAGGATGTTTATGATTATCCTCGCGCTGATTGTAGGCTTCTTTGCGGCTGTCGCTGCCTTTTCGCTCCACTGGATCATCAACCAGATTGTGATGCTGCTGACAAGTTCGTTTGAGAAGTCGCATGCCAACTGGCTTTATCTGGTGTATCCTGTGGTAGGTATCTACCTGACGTCGCTCTTTGTACGCTATATCGTAAAAGACAATATCTCGCATGGTATTACGCGCATCCTTTATGCCATCTCGTCAAATAAATCGAGGTTAAAGTCACACAACTGCTGGTCGAGTGTGATAGCATCAGCTATTACGATTGGTTTCGGTGGATCTGTGGGAGCCGAGGCACCTATTGTGCTGACAGGTTCGGCCATCGGTTCGAATTTGGGACAATTGTTCCATCTGGATCGTAAGATGCTGATGACATTGGTGGGCTGTGGTGCAGCAGGAGCCATCGCAGGTATCTTTAAGGCACCAATAGCTGGCCTGGTGTTTACACTCGAGGTCTTGATGATCGACATGACGATGTCGGCTTTGCTGCCCATCTTGGTGTCGTGTGTAACCGCCACGTGCTTTACTTATATCTTCAGTGGCGATGCTGCATTGTTTACCTTTCACCTCGACAGCGGGTGGTCGGTAGAACGAATACCGGCTTGCGTGTTGTTGGGTGTGGTTTGTGGACTTATCTCACTCTATTTTATCCGGATGATGGGTGCCTGCGAGGATGTGTTTGCTAAGTTCAAGGACCATCCGCACATCAAACTGGCTATTGGTGGAACAGTGCTGAGTCTGCTGATATTCCTCTTTCCTGCACTCTATGGTGAGGGCTATAGTAGTATAAACCTGTTGTTGAATGGACGGACAGAGGCTGATTGGAACCAGATTCTGAATAATTCATTGTTCTCTGGACAGGGTTCGTTATTGATTATTTATATCGCTTTGGTGCTGTTTACGAAGGTGCTGGCCACCTCAGCCACAAATGGTGGCGGCGGTTGTGGCGGTACATTTGCACCGTCGCTGTTTATCGGCTGTCTGACTGGTTTCCTGTTCTCTCGTTTGTGGAATATCAACGCCCTTGGAGTGTATGTGCCAGAGAAGAATTTCGCTCTGTTGGGTATGGCAGGTGTGATGTCGGGCGTGATGCATGCACCATTGACGGGTATCTTCCTTATAGCGGAGCTGACAGGAGGCTACTCGATGTTTATGCCACTGATGATTGTTAGTGTGTGTGCTTATCTGACAATCATCATCTTTGAGCCTCACAGCATCTATGGATCACGACTGGCCCGACAGGGAAAGCTGTTGACTCATCATACCGATCATGCTGTACTGACGCTGATGAATTTGGATTCTGTGATAGAGAAGGATTATTTGAGTGTGACACCCGATATGGAACTGGGACAGATTGTCCACAAGATCAGTCGTAGCCACACCTCTGTGCTGCCGGTATTGGATGCAGGAGGGATGCTGTTGGGCGAGATCGATATAGCCAACATCCGTAATGTGTTGTTCCGTATCGAACTATATCATCATTTTACGGCCTCACAGCTGATGATAGAGCCAAAGGCTACACTGAGTGATGCTATGCCGATGGCTGATGTGATGCAGACATTCGACAATACGGGGGCAAACTGGTTGCCTGTGTTCGATGCAGACAGTCGTCTGAAAGGTTACATCTCGCGCCAGCGTATCTATACCATGTATCGCAAAATGGTGGCCGATATGAGTGAGGATTAGGTGATAGATAATTATTGATAGTTGACAGTTAATAGTTGATAGTATGGAGAAAAAGGATTTGCGGATCATTTTTATGGGGACGCCGGAGTTCGCCGTTGAGACGCTGAAGGCGTTGGTGGAGAACGAGTATAATGTGGTGGCGGTGGTAACACAGCCCGACAAACCTGTGGGACGGCATCAGGATACGGTGCAGCCTTCGGAAGTGAAGAAGTTTGCTTTGGAGCATCAACTCCCCGTGCTTCAGCCAGAGAAGATGAAGGATCCGGTGTTTGTGGAACAGTTGAAGAGCTATAAGGCTAATCTGCAAGTGGTGGTGGCCTTTAGGATGCTCCCTGAAGTGGTATGGGATATGCCGCAATACGGCACCTTCAATGTGCATGCTGCCTTATTGCCCCAGTATCGCGGTGCAGCTCCCATCAACTGGGCAGTCATCAACGGAGAGACGAAGACGGGCGTGACCACCTTCTTTCTCGACAAAGATATTGATACCGGTCGCGTGATCTTGCAGAAGCCTTTCGATATCCCCGATGAGGCTAATGTGGAATACGTTTATGATGGCTTGATGCACCTTGGTGCCGACATCTGTCTGGAAACACTTGAGAAGATTATTGCTGCCGACGGACATCCGGAGAGTGTTCCTCAGGAAGAACTTGAGGGGAAGTTTAAGCGGCTCTATGAAGCTCCGAAACTCTTTAAGAATGTCTGTGAGATAGACTGGAACCGTCCTTGCAAACGCATTTATGACTTTATTCGTGGTCTGAGTCCATATCCTGGTGCATGGACAACACTCTTAGGTCCTAACGGCAAGACGGTGGATCTGAAGATATTCAAGACCACTAAGACGGAGAAACAGTTAGGCATGAGACCGGGAACGATTGTGGTGTATAAGGGTGTGCTCTATATCACTACTGCCGACTATATGTTGCAGATTGACGAGCTGCAGATGGCTGGTAGGGAGCGGATGAAAGCACGCGACTTCTTGAATGGAAATAAAAATATTGAAAGTTATATAATAAAATAAGGTATATGTGCGTTTCTTAGGTATAAACAACTTCAAATTGTGATTGCCTATGAAGATTTCTACTCCCGAAGAATTTAAGCCCAGAGCACTGACGCTCGACATTATCCGGCAGGTAGCCTACACGTACAGACCGAACAAAAAAACGGCGTATAGCCTGAATTAGAAAATGGCATTAGTATCACCTTCATTGCTCGCTGCCGACTTCTTGCATCTCGACCGCGACATCGACATGATTAACAGAAGTGAGGCCGACTGGCTTCATCTTGACGTGATGGACGGATCGTTCGTTCCAAACATCTCCTTCGGATTCCCCGTTCTAGAGGCTGTGGCCAAAGCTTGTAAGAAGCCGCTCGACGTGCATTATATGATTGAGCGTCCAGAGCGGTATATCCAGCAGACAGCTAAACTTGGTGCTATGATGATGAATGTGCACTATGAGGCCTCTGTTCATCTGCATCGTACGGTTCAGGAGATCCACAACGCAGGTATGAAGGCTGGAGTAACTCTGAACCCATCGACTCCCGTCTCAGTATTGGAGGATATCCTCGGTGATGTGGAGATGGTGCTGTTGATGAGCGTGAACCCCGGTTTTGGCGGTCAGAAGTTCATCGAGAACACCATCGATAAAGTGAAGCGCCTGCGCCAGATGATAGAGGCTAAGGGTCTTCAAACACTTATCGAGGTAGATGGCGGTGTGCAAGGAGAAACGGCTCCCCGACTGGTGGCAGCAGGCGTCGATGTGTTGGTCAGTGGCAGTTATGTGTTCAATGCTCCCGAACCAGAGACGGTGATTCGTCAACTCAGGACTCTATAGCCAGATTCACACCGTATTCCTTCGTCAGCTTACGGAGATTCATCAGGGCGTAGCGCATACGTCCCAGTGAGGTGTTGATGCTGACATTTGTCTGTTCGGCAATCTCCTTGAACGACAACTCCTGGAAATAGCGCATGAAGACCACTTCGCGCTGTGTCTCAGGAAGCGCCTCCATCAAGCGTTTCACATCCTTGAGTACCTGTTCGTTGGACAACTCGCTTTCGCGGTTGCTGTCCAGCATCGAGGCGCTGTTCAGGTTTGAAAGATCGTTGTCCTTACCTGTTTCTATGATCTTGCTGCTCTTCACAGCCCTGTAGTGGTCGATGATGACATTGTGTGCTATACGGGTTACCCACCAGATAAACTTACCGGATACGGCATATTGACCGCCCTGTAACTTGGTTATCACTTTCAGGTAGGTCTCCTGAAAGAGGTCATTGGCCAAGTCTTCATCCTTCACCACATACATGATATAGGTGAAAATCTTGTCTTGACTCCGTGAAAGTAACTCGTCGAATGCTCTGTTATTACCATCGATGTAAGCTAATGCCAACTGTTCGTCGGTCATACTTTCCAACGTGCTCATACTTTATTCTCATTTAATACTGAGTAAAGTCTGTTTCGATAGGCAATAATGGTTTAAATTGTTAATACTGGCGGCAAAAGTATGAATTTTTGTTGAAACAACCAAATAAAATCAAAAAAAAATGAGAAATAAGTCCGTTTTAGGGGCCTATTTCCCATTATTTTGAGGTCAGAATCTTTCTAAAAGCCTACTTTTTGTACTCCTCTGCACGGCGCATCAGGTACTGGCCGTAATCATTTTTTATCATCGGTTCTGCTAGTTTCTTCAGTTGTTCCTTGTCAATCCAGCCCCGTTTGAAGGCGATTTCCTCCAGACAAGCTACTTTCAGACCCTGACGCTTCTCGATAACCTCTATGAAGGTCGATGCCTCGGAGAGTGAGTCGTGGGTACCCGTATCAAGCCAGGCAAAACCGCGCTGCAGTGTCTGTACCAATAGGTTCTTCTGTTGCAGATACACTTGATTGACCGTTGTAATCTCCAGTTCCCCACGAGCACTGGGTTTGATGTTCTTAGCTATCTCCAACACGCTGTTTGGATAGAAGTAGAGCCCCACTACAGCATAGTTGGATTTAGGTTTGGCAGGCTTCTCCTCAATACTCAGACAATTGCCGTTCTCATCAAACTCGGCAACTCCATAGCGCTCAGGATCGTTCACGTAGTAGCCGAATACAGTGGCATGGTTGTTTTGTTCTGCATTGATGACGGCCTGTTTCAGCATACCAGTGAATCCGCTGCCGTAGAAAATGTTATCGCCCAAGACGAGACAGGCACAGTCATCGCCGATAAACTTCTCACCAATGATGAAGGCCTGAGCCAGACCGTCGGGGGAAGGCTGCTCTGCATACTCGAACTTGACACCCAGTTCCGAACCATCACCCAACAGACGCTTGAAACCAGGCAGGTCGTAAGGTGTGGAGATAATCAGGATCTCGCGGATGCCAGCCAGCATCAGCGTTGAGATGGGGTAGTAGATCATCGGCTTGTCGAAGATGGGGATTAACTGTTTTGAAACTCCCTTTGTAATGGGGTAGAGGCGTGTGCCCGAACCACCGGCTAATACGATTCCTTTCATGTCATGTGATTGTTTGATGGTGCAAAGATAATAAAAATAACGACATAAGCGTGAAGAATTAAGAAAAAAGTTGTACCTTTGCAGGCGATTTACAAATATACATCAAACAATTATGGGTTTTTGGAATAAAATATTCGGAAAGAAAGATACTCAGAAGGTGGGAGGCATGGAGGATTTCATGACGCTCATCCGTGTCTATTTCCAGGCTGCTATGGCGGCAGACCTTGGCATTACCAACCTGGCTGCACTTCCCGATCTTCGGGTGTTTAAGGCTACCCTGAAGGTTCCTACTGTTAATAATAAATTAGGAGTAGGTGAGCGGAGTCGTTGTAAGAACATGTTGAAGGCGATGTACGGTATGGACGACGATTTCTTCAAGGAAATTGACGGGAGCCTTCGCAAGCGTTGTAAGAAGGTACAGGATGCACAGACCTATCTGTTGCAGTTCCAGGGCTTTACACAAGACATCATGATGCTGACTGGTAATCTGATGAAGTTCAAACTCCGTCTGCCGGGCTTCATGAAGAAGGCACTCTATACCATGACGGAGAAGACGGTCAGCGATATCTTCAACAAGAACGACTTCACGGATGCTTCTGTGATGAAGACTGTAGTCGCCGTGCGTGAGTACAACCGTCGTTTGGGGTTCTCGCAGAAGTGGATAACCGATTTCGTATATAAGGTGGTGATGCTTGCTAAAAAGGAGCCACGCCCCTCTGGCGACGAGAAATAGATTAAAAATTCTTAAAAGATAGTCCGTGTCTTATTCTTTAACAAGGAAATTGCATAATTTTGTAGCATAATTAGTTATGTTATGAATCCAAACGAGAAAGCATTGTCAGCATTCGAGACTCGCGTCAGGCAGATGATTCTCCGCTTTCAGGAATTGAAAAAGGAGAATGAGGATCTGCGTGTACTTGTGGGCAAGAATGAACAAGACATCAAGGCTCTACAGGCTCAGCTGACTCAGGCGGACAACGACTATCAGTCATTGAAGATGGCTAAGATGATGGAAATCACCGATGGTGACTTGGAGAGTGCCAAAGCCCGTCTCGCCAAGATGATACGAGAGGTGAACAAATGCATCACCATCCTAACTGACGAACAGGAACAATAAATTGCTATACCAATGGCAGAAGTGAACAATGAGAAACTCAATATAAGGCTGCACGTCTATGACGAGGAGATTCAAGTGACGGTGCCACGCTCCGAAGAGGAGTATTACCGTAAGGCAGCCAAGCTCATCACTGACCGTTATAATGCCTATGCACAGGCATATAAGGGTAAGAAGGGCGAGCACACAATCGCGCTGATGGCGTTGATTGACATTGCCCTGATGTATGAGCGGGAGCTGGGCAAGAACGACACGGCTCCTTATAATGATATTCTTACGAAGTTGACTTCTGAGATTGAGGAAGCGCTGAAGTAGGAATTCATTATTAACAACATAGATTTTATATGGATTTAATTTTTGTATTATTGATTGCTGCCGGTGCTCTCGTATTGGGAGGTGTCGGTGGATACTTGCTTTTCCGTTTTGTTCTGAAAGGAAAGTATAATGAGATGGTCGATGCTGCTGAAAAGCAGGCTGAGGTTGTCAAGGAGAAAAAACTGCTTGAGGTAAAGGAGAAGTTCCTGAACAAGAAGAGCGAGCTGGAGAAGGAAGTGCAGCAGCGCAACCAGCACATCCAGCAGAGTGAAAACAAACTGAAGCAGCGCGAGATTTCACTGAACCAGCGTCAGGAGGAACTCGGACGCAGGAAGAATGAACTCGACAACCAGCAGAATCGTATCGACAATGAGAAGAAACTGTTGGCCGTGAAGGCTGAGGAACTGGAGAAGATGCAGCTCAAGGAGCGCGAGATGCTCGAAGAGGTATCTGGACTGAGTGCTGAGGATGCCAAGGCCCGACTCGTAGAGTCGATGAAAGACGAGGCTAAGACTGCCGCAGCCAGTTACATCAACGAGATTATGGATGAGGCAAAACTCAATGCCAATGCCCAGGCCAAGAAGATTGTTATCCAGACGATTCAGCGTGTAGCTACTGAGACAGCCATTGAGAACTCCGTCAGTGTGTTCCATATCGACAACGATGAGGTGAAGGGTCGTATTATCGGTCGTGAAGGTCGTAACATCCGTGCCCTCGAGGCAGCAGCAGGCGTTGAGATTGTGGTTGATGACACCCCTGAGGCCATCGTTATCTCTGGTTTCGATCCTGTCCGTCGTGAGGTTTGCCGTCTGGCTCTTCATCAGCTCGTCAGCGATGGTCGTATCCATCCTGCCCGTATTGAAGAGGTGGTAGCCAAGGTAAAGAAACAACTCGACAATGAGATTATCGAGACGGGTAAGCGTACCGCTATCGACTTGGGTATCCATGGTCTGCATCCTGAGCTCATCCGTATCATTGGTAAGATGAAGTATCGTTCGTCGTACGGACAGAATCTGTTGCAGCATGCCCGTGAGACGGCTAACCTCTGTGCTGTGATGGCTGCAGAGCTGGGCTTGAATCCTAAGAAAGCCAAGCGCGCAGGTCTGTTGCACGATATAGGTAAGGTGCCCGATGAGGACAGCGAGATGCCACACGCACTCTATGGTGCCAAGATTGCAGAGCAGTTCAAGGAGAAACCCGATATCTGCAACGCCATCGGTGCTCACCACGATGAGATGGAGATGCAGACGTTGTTAGCACCTATCGTTCAAGTTTGTGACGCCATATCAGGTGCCCGTCCTGGTGCCCGTCGTGAGATTGTCGAGGCCTATATCAAGCGTCTGAACGACCTTGAGGCTATTGCCATGAGTTATCCCGGTGTCACCAAGACCTACGCCATCCAGGCAGGTCGTGAGCTACGTGTGATTGTAGGTGCCGACAAGATGAACGATGCCGAGAGTGAAGCCCTCAGCACCGACATCGCCACAAAGATCCAGAACGAGATGACTTATCCTGGTCAGGTGAAGATTACGGTAATCCGCGAGACGCGCTCCGTCGCTTATGCTAAATAGTAGGTGATATTACCAAACGAATAAGGCGGAAATCTGAAAAGGTTTCCGCCTTTTTTATGATTGTAATAATCCGCTTCTTGAAATGATGATAGTCGTTGTGGTGGAAGGAGCGCCACCTTTAAAAGTAAAACAACTTGTTTTACTGTCGAAGGAGGCATCCTTTATGGTTGTTCAGACGTCATCTTTGAAGGTAAAACAAGTTGTTTTACTTTTTACTTGTGGCTCTGGTAATAGTCGAGGGCTAGTCGGACATTCTCGACAACGGCTTCAGAACTGAAGGTGGCACCGGTGACGGCATCGACCTTCTGGGCCTTGGCTTCCTTTACTTTCAGACCGTTCCACTTTTCAAGAAGGGCTTTCTTTACCTTAGCGTAGTACTTAGGTGTCTCCTGACTCTTGAGGAACTCGATACGTTCCACCTTGTCGTTCTTGATATAGACCTTCAGTGGGGTGGGTGCCTGATAGCCTTCTACATTCTTGCCAAGTTTGGTGGTGTCGATAATATAGACGCCGTTTTCCTTGGTCATAATTTCGTTACCTGCCATGAAACTCATCAGGCAGAGCACTGCCATGCAGCTCAGGATATGGAAGAATTGCTCTTTCATCTTCATTCGTTTAAAATGTTGGGAGTTCGGGATTGTTTATCTTCTTTGTTGCCATGACCTCCATCTCTACGAGCCAGCCTGGACGGCAGACGGGGGCATGGACAATGATGTAGGGTTTGTCCGGGAAGCGTTCCTCGTAAAGTTGGCGAACCAACTCATAGTCGGCCACGTCGCGCAGATAGACGATCATCTGCATCACGTCGTCGTAATTGCAGTCAGCCTCTGCGAGCAGGGCTTCTACATTCTCCCACATGCGGCGTGTCTGCTTCTCAACATCCTTGGGAAACAAAATCTCACCCTTGTTGTTGATGCTGGCAGTGCCGGAGATGAAGACGTGGCGACGGTCGGCGTAGTCGATATACGAGCCACGCTCGAAACTCACACCATAGTCGCTGGTGCGGTTGAGGTGGGTGGGGGCATAGAGGTAATGGATCTGCTCGGGTTGGATGCCTGCAATGGCGTAGTTGTCCATCTGCGAAAGCACATTGGGATCGGCCTGGCGCCCTCCGATGCCTGTAGAGGCAATGAAATGGGTGTGCTGGGTGAGTCCCTGGGTGAAGAACACCTGGTTGCGGGCACGAACCACTCCACCATAGTTCAGATCGATGTCGTTGACGAATAGCCAGGTGCGGATGCAGTTGTCAGCGAGCTTGCAGCCTTCTTCGGCCAATTGCATGATATACTCGTTAAAGAGCAGGCGCATCTGGTATTCGGAGTTGGCTGCGAGGTTGTGGGCAGAGGCATTAAAGAGGTGGCGGAACTGGCCGTGCTTCACTTCGTAGAGTCCACTCTTGGTAAGACCGGTCTGCACATCCGACATCAGCCATACCCAAAGGGCTACTTTCGTTCCGTCGAGAGGAGCTTGCTGGATGATGCTTTTGGCGCAGTCAGTAACATCGCCGACGATGATGTCGTCGGCTTGATTGGCAGCATCGCTGAGAAAATAGCGTTTGAAGACGGCATGGGTGTCGGGTAGATGCTCAAGCAGTTCGTCGTAGGCGGCCATGATGGCCTCCAGCTGTTGGGCGTAGGTGAGCCGCTGCCGAGTGATGTGTATCATGGCGTGATATTCTCTGACTTCAGTACCATTGTCGAAACAGCAGATGTCGGCTATGGCGTTTCCGAATTCTATATGTGAGCGATTTTCGTTCATTATCGTGTTCTTTTGGTTTATATTTTGTTGATGTCAACATACCCATGCATAACAGCATAGATGGTAAGGGCCGAGACGCTCTTCATGCCCAGTTTCTCCATGATGTTCTTGCGATGGGTGATGACGGTAGACAGACCGATGTTTAACTTGTCGGCTATCTCCTTGTTGATGTACCCCTGTACGATCAGCGACATGACTTCAATCTCCCGATCGGTGAGAATCTTCTGCCTCAGGATGGCAGGCATCGGAGGCAGGTTCTCGCCGTGACTGTGACCATGCTGCTGGAGAGCCAGAACGGAGCGTATCAACTGTTTTTCAGGTACATTCGTGCAAAGGCAGTTGAAACCGGAGAGTTGAGACATGGTGTCCAATGATAGTGTCAGGACAATGGTCTTCCGTTTCCGCTCCATAAAAAACGGCATATTCTCCAACACGATATTCATGGCCGTGAAATAGTGGAAATAGACGTCGGGATCGTTGGCTTCCAGTTCGGTAAAAGAACCGTAAGTATCAACGGTCATGATGGGCATGACGTTCTGGAGAATACTCTTTAACCCCAACGCTGAGAGAGTGTTGGGGTCAATGATGGCAATTTTGGGTCGTATGGATTGGCCGTTATGCATTCCTGATGTCAAACAGGTTGTAGAAACCTGTCATCATGAATACCTTGCGGATTTCCTCATTGATATTCTCAATGATGACCTTACCACCCTTTGCTCCGGCTTCTTTGCGGATAGTCAGGAAGAGGCGCAAGCCAGAACTGCTGATATATTCGAGTTGAGTGCAGTCGATGATGATGGTCTTGTCGGCATTTTCCAATAGCGGAGCGATTTCCTGCTGCGCCTTCACTGCTGCAGGTGTGTCAAGACGTCCTTCAAAGATAGCTCTTAGTCCTTCGTTCTCTTCATTAATCTTAATCATAATGTTTATTGTTTATTGAATTCTTTTCTTAATGTGAGTATATTCTTATGGTCAATGTATTCATAACTGACAGAATCCATGATCGTACGTACTAGATGAATACCAAGTCCGCCTACTTCCCGTTCTTCTACAGACAGTGTAGTATCCACTTCCTCCTTCTGGGTGGGATCGAAAGGAATGCCCGAATCACTGATGACAAAGGTTATGAATTGCTGATCAGCATCTGCCTGTATGTCCACATAGCCGACCGTTCCTTCAGGGTAGGCGTAGTTCATGACATTGACGACAGCCTCCTCAATGGCCAGATTGAGACTCATACACAGATCCATGTCAATTCCCTGTTCCTCGCAGAAAACCTCGATGAACTCGCCGAGTTGAGGAATGGTTTCAATGTCGTTGGGCAGCGTCAGATGCTTCATATACCTTATTTATATTATTAGGACAGGAATCCGAGCAGGGCACCGGCAGCTACGGCAGAGCCTATGACACCGGCCACATTCGGACCCATGGCGTGCATGAGCAGGAAGTTATGACGGTCGTATTCCAGTCCGAGGTTATTCGAGATACGTGCGGCCATAGGCACAGCACTTACGCCAGCGTTACCGATCAGCGGATTCAGTTTCTTGCCTTCAGGCAGGAAGAGATTCATGATCTTCACAAAGCAGACACCCGAGGCGGTGGCAATCATAAAGGCCATGGCACCCAGGGCGAAAATCTTGATGGTGTTGAAGGTCAGGAACTCTGAGGCCTGTGTAGAGCAACCTACGGTGAGTCCCAACAGCATCACCACGATGTCGTTCAGCGCTGCACCGGCCGTCTTGGCCAGACGGGTGGTCTTGCCACTCTCCTTCAGCAGGTTACCGAAGAACAGCATACCCAGCAGGGGCAGACCAGACGGTACAATGAAGGTGGTAAGCAACAGACCGATAATAGGGAAGAGAATGCGCTCCGTCTGAGACACTTCGCGACCCGGCTTCATCTTGATGACGCGCTCCTTCTTGGTAGTGAGCAAGCGCATGATAAACGGCTGGATCACCGGCACAAGTGCCATATAGGAATAGGCACATACGGCGATGGCACCCATCAGGTTGGGGGAGAGCTTGGAACTCAGGAAGATTGCCGTAGGACCATCGGCACCACCGATAATGGCGATACCTGCTGCCTGCGAGGGTTCAAAGCCCATGGCCAGTGCTACCATATAGGCACCGAAGATACCAAACTGTGCCGAGGCTCCGATGAGCATCAGCTTCGGATTAGCCAGCAAGGCCGTGAAGTCTGTCATGGCACCGATGCCCAGGAATATCAGTGGTGGATACCAACCCTGTCGCACACCTTGGTAGAAGATGTTCAGCACAGAGTTGTCCTCATATAGTCCAATCTCCAGTCCGGCGTCGGCACGGAAGGGAATGTTGCCCAGGATAATGCCCAGTCCGATGGGAACGAGCAGTAACGGCTCAAAGTCCTTCTTGATGGCGAGCCAGATAAAGAAGGCTCCCACCACAATCATGATCAGGTTCCCGATGGTGGCATTAGCAAATGCCGTATAGGTCAGGAACTCCTCAAAATTCTGTATGATAAACTGTCCTAAATCCATAGCTTATCCGATGGTTATGAGGACGGCACCCTCCATGACGGTCTCGCCTTGCTTGACAGTAACGGAAGTGACGGTTCCTTCGTATTCTGATTCGATATTGTTCTGCATCTTCATAGCCTCGAGTATCAGCACCACGTCGCCTATCTTGACGGTGTCACCCACATTGACTTTGATGTCTGTGATAGTGCCTGGCAGAGGAGCCTTGATGGGTGAGCCTGTGCCTGCTGCCAGAGGTTTATCGGCTGCGGGGGCAGCTGCAGGTGCAACAGTAGGACGGGCTACTGGCTTGGGAGCCTCGATATGTACCTTCTTCAGGGTGCTCGTCGGATTGATGGGCTGTTTTAACTCCACGTCGAAACGGATGCCGTTGACGTTAACCTTGGCAACATTGCCTTCTACTTCTTCTATCTCTACGTCGTAATCGACGCCTTGTACTTTATATTGATACTTGTTCATCTTCTATAAACTTTAAACTATTAACTATCAACTGTCAACTATCTCAAATCGGGGGTTGTTGGAATCTTCGGTGCCGAGTGACTTGAGGGCTGTAGCGGGTCATGGAAATGCGTCATCTGACTGTATTCGTCGCTCCAGCCAGTATCTTTGGTCTTAATAGTGATAACACCACTCTCCACATCATGCACATTGTCCTGATACTGTTTCAGGGCCATAGAGATGACGGCGATATAGACTTCCTTGTCGATACCCTTTGTTTTAAGACCATCCTGCAGGATGTTTCCTGTGGCATGGGCAATGTCGTGAGTGACCTCAACCGTCTTGGTAATCGGCTTGATAGGTTGGGCGTTCACAACTTTCTTGGCGGTATCAAGGTTGCGCATGATTAATCCGAATATCCAGAAGAACAAGAACAGGATGGCCAGACAGAAGAACACGATACCCATAGCCAACAAAGTAATGCCAAAGCCGTAAGGGTCTTCGCGCTTCAACTTAGCATCTTTCGTCTCGTCGGTCTTGATAAAGTTTTCAATACCTGGTGTCACGTTCTGAGCCGATTTCACGCTCCATTTTTCTTTGCCTTGGCGGGCATAGCTTTGGTCGGCTGCCAAGGCGGGAATCGTAACGGAGTCGATGAGTTCCTCGGCATTGCCATTATAGAAGCCGAGCCATATGGGCTCCGACAGAGGAACCTGAAGTGCAAGATGCAACTTGCCCTGAGCGGGGTTGGAGTTGCAGAAGAACACGATGTGCTGCCGACCGCCAATCTGTGTGCGAGTGTCTCCACTGGGGATGACGCTCATGCGCTTGATGCGTTCGGGTACGCTCATCTTAGGGTCAAGGACGGAACGGTCGGTCGTGAAATACATGCCACGGATGTTATATGTGGTGAACGAGGTGTTCTCCAGTTCTATCCAGGCTTCACGGTTACCATACTCATCCACGATACTGGCGGTATTGTTGGTCAGTACCTCATTGATGCGAATGTTCTTGGCTCCTTGGCCATACATCGCAGAGGCACACGTTAGCAACAATCCGCTTAGCAGGGTGATTCTATTCATTTTTGTTACGTATATTATTATATTTCAGTCTTCTAATATCTCTTTGTTATCCGCAGAAGAATAGCACGATGATCTGTGCAGTGAAGATGCGCAGGAACATCGCCAGCGGATAGACCGTTGAATAACCCACAGCAGGTGCCTCTTTCGAACAGATGCTATTGGCGTAAGCCAGTGCTGGGGGATCGGTATAGGTTCCCGCTATCATACCCGCAATGGTGAAGTAGTTAAACTTATAGCGTATGCGGGCAATGGGACCTACGACTAAGATAGGTATGATCGTGATCAGGAAACCTGTCAGCACATAGAGCAGACCGTCGCCTTCAATCACTGTTTCAAAGAACCCAGCACCTGCCTTGATGCCAACGGATGCAAGGAACAATACCAGTCCGATTTCACGGAGCATCATGTTCGCAGAGGTTGTGGTGTAGGTGACGAGGTGAATCTTATAACCATAGCGTCCGATGAGAATAGCGATAATGAGTGGACCTCCTGCTAAACCCAGTTTTACGGGAACTGGCATGCCAGGGATGGCAAAGGGGAGCGAACCGAAGATCAGTCCAAGGAAGATACCCACAAAGATGGTGGCGATATTCGGTGCGTTCAGGCGACGGAGGCTATTACCCATCTTATTAGCCACACGGTCGACGGCATCTTCAGGACCTACCACCATAATTTTGTCACCCACCTGCAAAGGCAGTCCTGCAGAGGCGAAAAGGTCCATGCCATGACGGGTGACGCGTGTGACATTCACACCGTGTACACTGGAGAAATGCTGTGAGGCCAGCGTCTTACCATTGATACTGGGGTTGGTGATAAGGATACGCTTCGATACCAAAGGCTGGTCTGACTGTTCAAAGTCAATGTCAAGTTTAGGACCGATGAATGCCATAATGGCCTCTTGGTCAGCTTCGGCACAGACAATCAACATCTGATCACCTAAATGGAAGATGGTATCGCGGTTGGGGATACATAACTCGCCCTGATGAACCAGTCGTGATACCACAAAGTCGCGATTCAGGAAGTCGTGTACCTGTAACAGTGTCTTTCCCTCCAGATATTTGTTGGTCACCTCAAGGTGCATCTTATAAGGCTTCTTGTTGGCGCTTGTTTCTTCCATGGCCTTCAGACGAGCCTCTTCTTTTTCTAACTTGATGTTACATATATACCTTATTAATATAGTAGCACCAATGATGCCAAGTACACCAAGGGGGTAGGCACAGGCGTATGCCGATGCGATCTGTGGTGCCCCATTGGGGAAGACCGTGTTCAACGCCTCGTTGGCAGCACCAAGACCAGGGGTGTTGGTAACAGCACCATACAGTGTACCCACCATCATGGGAAGATTCGTGACGTTGCTGGTGTCGAAGAAAATATAATAACAGGCGAACATCACGAGAATGTTCAACAGAATAGCAGAAGAAGCCAATCCGTTGAGCTTGATGCCTTGGGTTCCGAAACTCTCGAAGAAACCAGGACCTACCTGCATACCGATCATAAAGACAAACAGTATCAGTCCGAAGTCTTGTACGAACGTCAGAATGGGTGTGGGAGCCGTGAATCCGATATGTCCGGCAAGAATGCCGGCAAATAGCACAAACGTCACACCGAGTGAGATACCGAAGACCTTGATCTTACCCAGATAGACACCTATTGCGATGACGACGGCATAGAGTAATACGATATGAGCTACGGAGTCGGTCGCCGTAAACAAGTCTTTTAACCATTGAAATGATTCCATAATCAATACAATCTGTTTTTTCGAGTGCAAAGATACTTAAAAAAATGCGCAACTTCTGCAAATTTGTGCATTTAATTTTGAATAAAAACTGATTTTTTATTTCTTTCACAATTCTTTGTGGTTAATTGGCCAAAAAGTTTGTATCTTTGTGGGCTGTTTAGATATACTTAAAACAACTTATATAATAATTTAACGTAACAAACTCTATGGCAAACAAAGAGAAACTCTTTACCGAGTTTACTGCGCCTACCACTCAGGAGTGGTTGGACAAGATTGAAGTGGACCTGAAGGGTGCCGACTTCCAGAAGCGCTTGGTATGGAGAACAAATGAAGGTTTTAATGTACAGCCCTTCTATCGTCGTGAAGACCTGGCGAACCTGAAAACACCCGATGCTCTCCCTGGAGAGTTCCCATTCGTGCGTGGCAACAAGAAGGACTCTAACACATGGTATGTCCGTCAGAATATTGTGGTGGACGATGCCAAGGAAGCTAACAAGAAGGCTCTCGACATCCTGAATAAGGGTATCGACTCCTTAGGTTTTAAGATTCCTGGCAAACTGGTTTCGAAAGAGACTATAGAGGCTTTGCTCGATGGCATCTACTGTGATATCATTGAAGTGAATTTCGCCACTTGTCCCCGTCATTCTGTTGAACTCGCAGAGATCTTGGTTGATTTCTTCAATAAGAAAGGCTACGATAAGGAGAAGGTGGTTGGCACGATTGAGTGGGATCCCATGCAGAAGATGGTGATGAAGGGCAAGGATGTGACCCCGATGCTGGAGTTCGGTCCTCAGCTCGTTGAAGCCCTGAAGGAGTATCCTAACTTCCGTTGTATCGCAGTCGATTCGGATGCACTTAACAATGCTGGAGCCTATATCGTTCAGGAACTGGGCTATGCACTGGCTTGGGGTAATGAGTATCTGCAGCAGTTGACAGATGCCGGCGTTGATGTCGATCTGGCCGCTAAGAGTATCAAGTTCAACATGGGTGTCTCAGAGAACTATTTCATGGAGATAGCAAAGTTCCGTGCTGCCCGCCTGCTCTGGGCTCAGATTGTAAAGCAGTATGAACCAAAGAGTGATTGTGCTTGCAAGATGATCATTAATGCTACTACCTCTAGTTATAACCAGACGCTGTTTGATTCTTACGTGAATCTGCTGCGTTCTCAGACCGAGGCTATGAGTGCTGCCCTGGGTAGTGTTCACTCGATGGTGGTAACACCGTTTGATGCACCTTATGAAGACGCCACTGATTTCTCTGAGCGTATCGCCCGCAACCAGCAGTTGCTGATTAAGGAGGAGAGCCACTTCGATCGTATCGTTGATCCGTCTGCAGGTTCATATTATATTGAGCACCTGACTGATGCCTTGGCTCAGGAGGCTTGGAAGATCTTCCTGAAGGTAGAAGAGGAGGGAGGCTTCCTCGCAGCTGTTAAGACTGGCACCGTACAGGACGATATCAATACAACCAACGTCAAGCGTCACGGTGATGCTGCCAAGCGCAAGGAGTTCCTGTTGGGTACCAACCAGTTCCCCAACTTCACAGAGAAGAGCGAAGGCAAGAAAGCTAGGGCTTGTGGCTGCTGCTGTGGTAAGGCTGAGGAAGAGGAACATCCTTTCAAGGCGATTAACAGCACCCGTTTGGCTGCTGATTTTGAGGATCTCCGTATCCATACTGAGGAGACGAAGGTTCCCACAGCCTTTATGCTGACGATTGGTAATTTGGCTATGCGTCAGGCTCGTGCTCAGTTCTCTTGTAACTTCCTGGCTTGTGCTGGTTACAAGGTGATCGATAATCTTGGATTCAAGACCGTTGAAGAGGGCGTTGATGCTGCACTCGAGGCTAAGGCCGATATTGTAGTGATCTGCTCTAGTGATGATGAGTATGCAGAGTACGCTATCCCTGCCTTCAAGTATTTGAATGGTCGTGCGATGTTCGTAGTGGCTGGAGCTCCTGCTTGCATGGAGGATCTGAAGGCAGCTGGCATCGAGAACTACATCCATGTAAAGTGCAACGTGCTCGAGACTTTGAAAGAATATAATCAGAAACTTGGTATTTAAAGAATAGGAGAATTGAATGATGCGTAAACAATTTAAAGACATAGATATCTACGCTGGTATCAAGGCTCAGGATGGTGCCAAGTGGATTAAAGACAATGGTATTGTAGAAAACTGGAAGACGCCCGAGCACATTGAGGTTCGTCCAGTCTATACGAAAGAAGACCTCGAAGGTATGGAGCACCTCGACTTTACGGCAGGTATTCCGCCTTATCTGCGTGGTCCGTATTCGATGATGTATCCGTTCCGCCCGTGGAC